>JAZUIU010000043.1:0-94438 GCA_045642405.1 Oscillospiraceae bacterium | reverse complement strand
AGATATATAATGCAGCCATCAAACAGGAAAGGTGGAACATTAATATGCAGCTCTCTCTTTTGTATCTTTTTTTAATGATCGCTGTGATTTTGATTTGGTTCACACTGTTCAAACGCCCGATCTATGAGTCAATTTTGGTTAGTTTCTTGCTACTTGTAATTGTCAGTGGCAATATTACTAACATTTGGACATACATATACTCGGGACTTTCAACCTCATTACTATACTCAATGACGGTTTTTGTAGCAATGTCCATTATATTGACAAAAACAAAAATCATTGATGGTGCCATAGAGATTATACTTGCGCTTCTCGGCAGGATACCCGGCGGTGCAGGATATGTCGCGGTATTAGCGAGTAGTTTTATGGGAGCATTGTCCGGCTCCGGTCCGGGTAATGTTATGGCTACGGGAACTATTACCATTCCTGCTATGAAAAAATCCGGCTTTTCCAATGAACTCGCAGGAAACATTACAAGTGCTTCAAGTTGCTTGGGAAATATGATTCCGCCGTCTTCTACCATAGTTGCGGCTTTGGGGTTACTTACCGGTTTGTACCCTGAAATGAATATTTCGACAGGTCAATTCTGGATTGTTTGCTGGGGTTGTTCATTATGGTTTATTCTTCTCAGACTTATATTGGTGTTCATTTTCTGCAAGCATAATAAAGTTAAACCAATGGCAAAAGAGGATATCCCACCATTGAAACAGGTAGTGAAAGAGGGATGGCGCGGACTGTTATTGCCGCTGATTATTTTTGTTCCGTTTCTTTTGGATTACCTGTTTAAGGATACTTTCTTTACGCAAAGATTAGGTGTTCAAGGCGCAAAGTTTATGTCAAGTTCGCTTTTGTACTTTATTGCCGGTTTTGCTACTATTTATGCAATGATAGTAATAAAAGACAAGAAGCAGGTCAGACTAACCGAGATCGCAAAGTTGTTCGGGGATAAAATGAAAAGCACTGTTCCGACCATTGCGATTTGTCTGTTCGGGTATATGTTTGGCGCCCTGTTTAATGATCTGAATATTGCCGGGGGCGTAGAAGCGGGAATTGCCGCTTTGAATATCGGAAAAGTCGGTTTATGCATTGTGGTACCTTTAATTACCTGTGTGCTTGGAATTGCTATTGTTGGTTCATCTATGGTCGTGGTGTTTGGCGGTATGTTTATATCCATGTTTGCAGCTGTTGGTGTAAATCCGTTACTTACGGCAGCCATGCTTCCTTGTATTTGCGGAGTAATGTCCAATATGGTTCCTCCGATTGCTCCTGCTTTTCTTGCAGGCGTAAGTCTTTCGGGCGCAGATTTTGCGAAAGCCGTAAAGAACGATTTGTGGTGGATCATCAGTCAATATATAGTGGAGATTATCGTATTGCTCGGATGGCTTCCGATTCTCGGTATGTGAGGTGAAACAAATGAAGAAGATAATTGCTGATGGTATAAAGGTCATATTTGGCTACGGCATTGCGGTTTCTCTTTTGATAGGAGGGTTGACATTTTTCGGGTATGTTGCCGCTTTGTGCATTGGAGGCAGTACTGCCGAGAGCATTTGTACAGTAATTTTTAAGCATATATATCCGGGACTTGTCATTTTATCAACATCAATGATCGTATTGGGTTTAATTCGAATGTATATGATCGGAGAATCTGCTTTTTCCGGAAATGCAAAAAAGCGCAGTTGACATAGAGTCGATAAGCATCAAATATGTAAAAGTTTTTTTGACAAATTTGTGAAAGAGTATTAAAATAAGGGTGATTATTGATACAATCATCCTTATTTTTTTATTGCGCAGGGGAATAATTGTTTTTTCGGATGGTGATAGAGTAGGGACAGTAATTGACGGAGGGAGTGCAGATCATGATGAATGCTACCGAACAAGCAGTTTTGCAGATTATCAGAACTTCATTATTTGATACGCCATTGGAGTTGACGGATGATGTGGATCTTGAATCTGTGTTCGTTACGCTCTATAAGCATACAATCCTTTCAGTCACCGGACATAGTATGAGTCAACTCCCACTGCATCAAAAACTTAAATCACTTTGGAAAGATCGACTAGTGCATATCTATGCCAACAATGTGAAAGTGCAATGCGTGGAGAGACTGGTCGTCGATACGCTTTTGGGGGGCGAGGTCAGTTTCGCCGTTTTGAAAGGTTCCACGGCGGCGCTTTATTATCGGGAACCGTACCTTCGCACCTGTGGCGATGTGGATATCCTCGTTGCACCGGACGATTATGAAAAAGCGGCCAAATTGCTGAAAGATCGGCAATTTGAACAGGTGGATGATTTGAACTACTTCAAACATATCAATTTGAAATATGGCGGGGTTACTGTTGAAGTCCATCGCTATTTTATCAATAATGATGGGGAAGACGAACAATCCGTTGTACCGATACCAATCCATTCGAGTAATTGGATTTTATTTGATGCATTAAAAAATGCCGAGATTGTAAATGCGGATAATGTTAAAACAGTTCTATTTCCCGATCAGATCAATGCTATTATTTTTTTGCAGCACATTAAGCAGCATTTAAAAAAAGGACTCGGATTGCGTCAAATTTTAGATTGGGCGGTATTTGTCGATCACTGCATTAATGACACATTCTGGCGAGACAAAATGCAAGGTATTTTTGCAGAAATGGGCTTGATCCCACTGGCTGTAACCGTGACACGGATGTGTCAGATCTATCTGGGCTTGCGCACGGAGGGGATCACATGGTGTAAAGATGCGGATGAGTCGCTTTGCGAAACACTGATGGATTATATTATGGAATGCGGTAATTTCGGAAAATCTCTGGAAACCGTCCATTCTGCAACGGTGCTGCATATACCGTCTCCGAAGCATCCGATAGCATTTTTTAAATTTCTGCAGTCCTATGGAGTCAAGAATTGGAAGTTAGCAAAAGAATACTGGTTTTTCAGAGGTTTTGCATGGTTGTATCAGTTGTGCCGTTATCTGAAACTTGCTTTTGCAAAAAAAATTGGTGTACGTGGAGTGCATGAGGTTTATCGAGAAGGTGAAAAGCGCAATCAAATGTTTGCACAGTTGGGAATAAACCAAGTGAATGAGCAAGCGAATATATATAATATCAATATAAGCGATTGATTTGCTATTTCCTTTTGATATAGTAGCGCAAAACTGCTTGTAGAGGGAAAAGTTATGTTTCTGAATGGGGAGCGATGTTTTCTGTATACGCTGTCCGATTTTATAAACGACTGTGACTCGGAAATGTTGATTAACGCGAGTTTGATGATTGCGCTGATTTTCTGTTGCAACTAGACACCGCTGGGAAAGCATTGTTAATAAATAGTTGAAAGCACCGCATTTGTACCACATATTTGCTGCCAACTGCTTTTTATGAAGTCGGCACAAAACCCATCCTTTCAAGTACAATTTTCCCAAAGGTCAGTCTGACCGAGGGAAAAAGGGAAAGTCCATTTTTAATACAGTAGGGAATTTCCCTATGATATCAGGACGATATGACATTGCAAGCGGTGTTATACCGCACTTTTGCCGGAAAAGAACGGCTACAAAATTACGGAAAATTCGATACATTTTGGAGTGGAAAGGGAGGAATTGCATTGACCGATCAATCGCAGAAAGCCTTATTCGCGCTCGTTCGCAACACTTTGCTCGGTACGGCGTTACCGCCGGATCTTTCTCCATCCGCCGCAATGTGGGCAGAAATCTTTCAAGTTGCATCGGATCACGATATCCTGCAACTCCTATTTGATGCCGTATCGCGCAATCATTTACTTCCGGAGACATCAAAGGGCTTTCAAAAGGGGAAAGAACAATATTTGCTTGCCACTACTCGCATTGTGAAGATCGAAGAGGCACAGGCAAATATTGTGCGCACTTTGGAAGAAGCCGAAATCGACTTTGTGTTGCTCAAAGGAAGCATTCTGCGCCCACTTTACCCTCAAATGTGGATGCGGACGAGTTGTGATATTGATATTCTGGTGCATCCCGAGGATTTGGAGCGCACCGGAAAACTGCTGGCGGACAAGTTGGCATTTACTTATGCCAAGGTATCCACATTGCATGATATTTCCCTTTTCGATGCCGGAGGCGTGCATCTGGAACTGCACCATCAACTCTATCACGATGCGAAAGATCCGATGCTGCAAGCGGTTTGGGAACATCTTGATTTACTTCCGAATCACAAACACGCCTATCGGATGACGGCGGAGTTTTTTGCCTATTATCATTTGGCGCACATGAAAATGCACATTCTCAGCGGCGGATGCGGCATTCGTTCTTTTTTGGATTGGTGGATCATACAAAACAAACTTTCTTATGATAAAAATCAATTATCCGCCCGGCTTGCAGAGAATAAAATGGATGCTTTTGCCGATGCGGTAGATCATTTGAGTCGATATTGGCTGGAAGGCGGCACGCTCGGTGAGCAGGAAAAGCAACTTTCCGAGTATGTGATCCGTGGCGGCTCATTCGGAACGGAAGAAAGTCACGCGGTTGTGCAAAGCGCAACGGCAACCAGCAAATTTGCCCATTACTTTCGCCGCCTCTTTTTGCCGTATCGCTACTTGTGCAACCTTTATCCGTGGCTGAAAGGGCGAAAATGGCTCTATCCCGTTGCAACTGCCATGCGATGGTTTTCGGTTTTTGATCCGGTTAAGAGAAAAAGCCTGGGTGTTGAAATAAAGAGTACTATACAAAGTGCAGGACAAGAGCAGGCACAGGTGGGAGAGATGATGAAGCATCTCGGATTTTAATAAAAAAATATCTTGCTTGACGGGATTTGTGACATCTATTATAATGATAGCAAGAACTCTTGTGTAAAAGAGGAGAATGCAAATGAAGAAGAATATATTGCATCGCGCATGGATTTCGCTTTTGCTTACTTTTTTGCTGCTTTGTATGGGCGTATGGGCGAGTGATACGGCATACACATTGCAAGACGGGGTTTTGACCGTGAGCGGAAACGGTGCGATGACGGACTATGCTGCGCAGACTGCACCGTGGTACGCACAGCGTGATCAGATCACTTCCGTTGTGGTGGAAGAGGGCGTGACCGCGATCGGTGACTACGCTTTTGCGGATTGCCCCCGGTTGCAAAGTGTGACGATCGCCGACAGTGTGACCACAGTCGGAAAATTTGCTTTTGCAAATTGCAGTTTGCTTTCTTCTATGCCTTATGCAACGCAGATTCGTTCTTTGGGCGAAGGCGCCTTTTCTCGCTGCAATTCTTTACAGGAGATCATCCTGCCGAGTAGCGTAGAGTCTATTGAAAAAGAAGCATTTTACGGTTGTAATCACGCCAAACTTCTTTGGCTCGGCAGTCATCTCAAAGGCATTGGTGCCAACGCATTTACGGCTTGCGATGCGCTGACGGAGATCCGCGTCAATAGTGGAAATAATGTTTTCTCTGCAACCGACGGATTGCTTTTGAGTGCCGACAAAAGTGTTTTATATCTTTGCCCCGGCGGTAAAAGCGGCGCGGTGATCGTGCCGACGACAGTCAAAACGATCGCGGACTCTGCGTTTGAACATTGCCACAAGGTGACGGAGGTCGATTTATCCAAAACCGTTACGATCGGTGCAAAAGCATTTGCCGATTGCTCGGCGATCACATCCGTTACGCTGCCGAATACCGTGACGGAGATCGGCGCCAACGCATTTTTGCGCTGCACGGCATTGGCAAGTTTTCAGATCGGCTCCGGATTGCGTTATTTAGGCGCACAGGGAAGCCTCAACAATGATGTTTTTGAGGGGTGCGGCGCGCTTGCCACCATTACCGGCAGCAGTTCCTATTATCATACGATTGATAATGTCCTTTTCAACAGTACGGAAAAGCAACTTCTTTTCTGCCCGAGAACGAAAGCAGGCAGATATACTCTGCCGGCTACCGTGACGAAGATTGCGGATAAAGCATTTGCCGGCTGTACGGAATTGACGGGGATCGTCTTGCCTGCATTTGAGGCGGCAACTGCCAATACACCGCAATATGACGGCTTGGCGCGTATCGAATCCTTCGCTTTTGCCGGTTGTACCAAGTTGACTTCCGTCAGCATACCGGCGACAGTCACCGCTATCGGCAGCGGTGCGTTTGCCGATTGTACTGCTTTGACAAGCATTACGGTCAATGCCGCAAATGAAAAATATAAAGTTGCTAACTATTTACTTTATGAAATTTCAAGTAACTCGGTGTTGTGTGTTCCTGCCGGTCGTTCTTCGGCAACGATTTCGGGCAGAGCAAAGACAGATCCCTGCGCGTTTTGGGGTTGCAAAATGACCGCTTTGAATATCGACGCAACGCTGACAAAACTCGGAAACGACTCGTTTGACGAAGTGTTTTACGGTTGTACTGCATTGAAAAAAATTAATGTCGATGCCGGAAATACGCAGTATGCAAGCGATGACAACGGCATTCTTTATAACAAAGCAAAAACCAAAATTCTCTATTGTCCGCAGGCGATCGACGGTGAATGTGATATTCCGGCAACGGTCACATCCGTGGATGACCGCACTTTCGCCGGACGCATCAATCTTTCTGTGATCCGCTTTGCGCAAGACGGTGTGACGGCATCCATCGGTGAGCGTGCCTTTGCTAACTGTACGGCATTGGAAGAAGTTAAACTCGGCGAAGCAGTTACGGTGGTGGGCAGCGGTGCATTCAGCGGCTGTTCCGATTTGCAGTTGGTTTTCTTTAACGGCGGTTTGCCAACGGAGTCGAGCAATCCTTTCTATGATATCGGCGACGATGTGGAAGTCATCAGTTTGGAGGACGGCATAGACGGCGATACCTGGAACGGCATCGCATCCGCACATTACCAAAAGATTGTGGCGTATTATGATGCCGCAGGCAAGATGGTTGCCGTGCAGTTTATGACGGTTACCGAACCGAACGAAATGCACACACAGCAGGCAGGGGAGAGCCGCAAGGTGATCTATCTGCTACCCGATCACACACCGTTTATCCCTTAATTCTTTTTAAGGAGGATATTTTATGGTTATCACATTCGGCAGACAGTACGGAAGCGGCGGACGAGAGATCAGCGCGTTACTTGCCGAACGCCTGAACATCGCATACTATGATGATCTGCTGCTCAAAGAAGCGGCAAAAGAAAGCGGACTTTGCGAAGAATTGTTCCATTCCTTTGACGAAAAACCGCAAAGTATGCTCTTTTCCATCGCCATGGACCCGTATTCTTTCCTCGGCGGTCAATTCAGCCCCAGCGGTACATTCGAACAGCAGGTCTATCTTGCAACCTATTCCACCATTCAGAAATTGGCGGAGCAAGGACCGTGCATTTTGGTGGGCAGATGTGCGGACTATGCACTCAAAGACCGCACGGATGTACTCAACATTTTTGTTACTGCACCGCTGCAAAATCGTATTGCACGGGTGGCGGCACGCAATCATATCTCCGAATCCGAGGCAAAAGACCGTATCAAACGCGTGGAAAAAGCGCGTGCGGCTTATTATAATTTCTATTCCTCAAAGGATTGGGGAGATGCAAAGAGTTACGACCTTTGCATCGACAGTTCCATGCTCGGTATCGAGGGTACGGTCGAATATCTGATGAAACTCTTGGAAATGAAACATCTCGTAAAATAAGAAAAAAGAGCCGATTTCAGTCGGCTCTTTTTTTCTTGACAAACGGTGTGATAGATTTATAATATTAGAAAAAACAAAAGGGGATACAAGATGACAAAAAGAACAAAAGCCGTCATTGCTTTGGCAAGTTCCATGCTGCTGTTCAGCACCATCGGCTTTTTCCGGAATGAAATACCGTTGCCTTCTTCTCTCGTTGCCTGTGTAAGAGGGATCATCGGCTCTCTTTTGATTATACTTTTTATGGCATTGACGAATAAACGCTTTGATTGGGAGGCGTTTCGGAAGGATTGGAAAACGCTTATCCTCTCCGGCGCGATGATCGGCGCGAATTGGGCACTTTTATTTGAAGCATACCGCGAGACAACGATTGCAGTCGCAACGATCTGCTATTATATGGCACCGATTTTTCTGACTTTGGGATCGTTCCTGTTTCTCAAGGAGAGAATTTCGTGGAAGAAGATGATTTGCATCGCCATTGCCTTTTGCGGCACGCTCTCGGTTTCGGGCGTTTTTGGCGGAGAGGGCGGCAATTTCAAGGGCATCTTGCTCGGCTTGGGTGCGGCGGTGTTGTATGGCGGCGTGATGATGCTTAATCAGAAACTCAAAGCATATCCGACTTTTGACCGAACGATCGTACAGTTGATGATCGCCGGTATCGTGATGATCCCGTATGGACTTTTGACGGAAGATGTCAGCGTACTTTCCTGCGATACGAAAGGGTATATTTGTCTTGCAATTTTATGCCTGGTGCATACGGCATTTGCCTATATTCTCTTTTTTTCATCCATGCCGCATGTTGACGCGCAGACCGTTGCCGTCTATTGCTACATCGATCCCGTTATGGCGGTGGTGCTCTCCGCGTTGGTATTTCGCGAGGAACTCGGCATCACCGGTATTGTCGGCGCGATCCTGATTTTAGGCGCAGCCTTTACAAGTGAATGGATCGGAAGCAAAAGCGAGTAAACGATATTTTCAAAAAAAAGAGACGCAGTTTTTCTGAAAACTGTGTCTCTTTTCATATATCGGATAAAAGCCATTCCAAAGATACATCTAATATCTTACTGTATAAAGCCAATTCATAGTCGGGGATGAAGCGTGTGCCGATTTCCGTGCGGCTGATGCTGTCTTGCGCCATGGCAATGCCTTCCAGCTGCATTTTCGCGGCAAGGTCGGTTTGCGACATTTTCTTTTTCTTTCGTGCTTCGCGGATACGGCGACCGGCAACATTGCATTTTCCGCGATATCCGTAAAGATTCATTTTACCTCACCTCACTTATATTTTACTTGACTTTACCATATTATTATGCTATAAATATTGCGAAGGTCAGTAAAATGACTTAAATTCAATGAAAAGAGGTAAAAAAATGAAGTTTAAGAGGAAAGTTGTGGCATTATGTTTGACATTTGCCATGGTGATGAGTTTGCTGCTCACCAATGCGTCCGCAAAAAACGGCGATGTAATCGGGTATACACGATATACTGATATCGTCGCGTATATCAATAATTATGCCATTCAGTCCTACAACTATAAAGATTATACCTATATTGTTGCGGAAGATTTGCAGAACTATGGCTTTCATGTAGTTTGGGACGGTACGGCGAGAACACTCAATATTACAAGAAACAGTGCAGTAGTGAAGGTGATTGAGAATAACAGTTTAATGGCAACCCCAACGGAACAAGTCGGGAAATACGCGCTTTCTGTCTTGGAGACTGATATTCGGACTTATATCAACGGCGTTGAGGTGGAAAGTTATAATGTTGACGGTAAAACCATTATTCAGTTTGATTCGCTGTATCGGTTTGGCGATGTCACTTGGTACGAAGATTTGCGCATTATCACATTGGAAGTAAAAGACGGATTGATGAGTCGTGAGACAAGAAAACAATTTGATCCGAATGTTGTTGCGGAATACAGCGGCTATGGTGATAGGGTTATTTCCAATGTCAATGTCCCGGAAGGAGAATATGTTGCTGTTATTACATTTGATTCAAAGAGTTATCATTCTGTCACGTTTTATTATGGAGAAGGGAAATATGACCATGAATTGCTGGTAAATGACAGCGGAAAAGCTTATCGGGGAACGACATATTTGAAAGGCGGATATACCAGCGCCGTAATAAACGGAATGTTTGAAATTGAAACGGAAGGATCCTGGACAATTAAAATTCAAAAACTGACCAAGCAGACTGTATTTCCCATAAACGGAAGTGGGGATATGGTTACCGGACTTTTTGAAGGTACGGGAAACCGAGAAGTATTTAACATAAATTTTGACTCGAATGGTTATCATTCCGTAATGATTTATAAGTATAATGGCGGCAGATATGACCATGACTTGTTGGTAAACGATAGCGGAAATGTTTACAATGGGCAAGTGATGGCGCCTACTGAAAAAGGAGAAAAATACTTCTTTGTTATTGAAGATGACGGTAATTGGTCTATCAGCAGGTAAGTAAGCCTTGTAAAAACTGAAAAAGGCACGCCAAAGGTTTTATCCTTTGGCGTGCAATTTTATAATATCTATTTAGTTCAGAAAATCTTTCAGTTTTTTGCTGCGGCTGGGGTGGCGGAGTTTGCGCAGCGCTTTGGCTTCGATCTGACGGATGCGCTCACGGGTGACATTGAACTCATGACCGACCTCTTCAAGTGTGCATGCTCTGCCGCCTTCAAGACCGAAGCGAAGTTTCAGGACTTTTTCTTCACGCGGTGTGAGGGTGGAGAGGACTTCCAAAAGTTGTTCCTGCAAGAGCGTATAGGAAGCGGCTTCACTCGGCTCGCTTGCGCCTTCATCGGGGATGAAGTCACCGAGGTGGCTATCTTCCTCTTCGCCGATCGGCGTTTCCAAAGAGACGGGCTCTTGCGCAATCTTCAAAATTTCGCGTACCTTATCCACGGACATACCCATTTCGGCGGAAATTTCTTCGGCGGAGGGATCGTGACCGAGTTCCTGTAAAAGCTGACGGGAAACGCGGATGACCTTATTGATCGTTTCGACCATGTGAACGGGGATGCGGATGGTACGCGCCTGGTCGGCGATGGCACGGGTGATCGCCTGGCGGATCCACCATGTGGCGTAGGTGGAGAATTTATAGCCCTTGGTGTGGTCAAACTTTTCGACGGCTTTGATCAAGCCCATATTGCCCTCTTGAATGAGGTCGAGGAAGAGCATACCGCGACCGACATAACGCTTGGCGATGGAAACGACCAAACGGAGGTTGGCTTCGGCAAGTTTTTGCTTGTATTTTTCACCGTCTTTGACTTTGGCCTCGAGTTCTTCTTTTTCGGCGGCATCCAACTCCACTTCGTCCTCTTCGGCGACGCGCAGTTTTTCTGCGGCTTCGAGACCTTCTGCCATGGCGGTGGCGTACTGCGCCTCCTGATCGGCAGAGAGCAGAGGCACTTTACCGATCTCTTTGAGATACATACGCACGGGATCGTCAATGGAGAATGTGTCGATCAGTTCGTTCGGATCGACCAATTCCTCCTCTTCGATCTCGTTGATTTCCTGCAACTGCGGATCGGGCTCATCGGGAATGTCGTCGTCGATCGCATCGGAACAGTCCAGCGCGATATTGAGCATATCGAAAGACTGATAGACCAACTCTTCCTGATCGGAATTGAGATCAAGGTCGTCCAAAACCAAAAGCTCGTCCGAGGAAAGTTTGCCTTTTGTTTTGCCTTTGGACAGTAAGCCGAGCAGTTTTTCGTTTTCCCGAAGCAAAGCGGCACACGGCAAAGCGGTGATCTGCTCTTCCGTCAAAACGGGGGCATCTTTATTGCTCTTTGCTTCTTTTTCCTCTTCGGCGGCGAGCAGGGCATCAGCCTGCGCTTCCAACTCTTCCGGTGTCAGTTCTGTTTGTTTTTTAGCCATTTTTGCTTCCTCCCATATCTTTTTTTCGTTTTTCCATAGCGGCGAGCAGAGGATCAAAATCCGCTCCGCCGCGTTTTTTTGCTTCTTCTTTGATGATGCTGATATAATCTCGCAGAGACTTTTCCGCGTTTTTCAAATCTTCCGGTTTTTGCAAAATGCCGCTTAAATGATTGATTTCTTCCGGTGTAAATCCGTCTCCGAGGGTGGCGATGCTGATTTTCCCCGTTGCTTGCCGCTGTTCCCACAATCGGACAAAAAGTTTTCCCAAAAGGGGAGAAGAGAAGTCGCTTTCCTGCAAAGGAGGCTCTTTGCCCCAAAGCGCGTCATGCAATGTCAGAAGTCGCAATACACCTTCTTCGGCAAGCGCCGAGCGAATATTTTCATAGCGCAGCGACCGTTCCTGCGGTTGTACCGATGCGGCAGGATTGAGGTCCTTGCGCAGTTGTTCTTTCTTTTTCTGCGCCATCAGTTTTTTGCGCGCACGGATGACTTCCGACTTCATCGCCTCTTCGTTGAGCGAAACCGTTTGTGCGGCGCGGGAAGTGTAGATCTCGCGCTCTACGGGACTTTGCAGTGTGGCGATCAACTGTGCGGCGGCGGCGGCATACGCCACTTTGCCGCGGTCGTCGGTCAGATCGAATTGGCTTGCCACCTGTGCCATACGGAAATCAATGCCGGACTGACTGCCGTTGAGCAGATTTTCAAAGGCATCCGGACCTTGATTTTTGATGAAATCGTCCGCATCCTGCTTGACATACTCGCCATTTTTCAAAAGTTTCGGTAACTCCAAAACGCGGACTTTCAGGTCGGCATTATTGAGAAGTGCAAGTGCTTTTTGCGTTGCCGCCGCACCGGCACTGTCGTTATCGTAACAAAGCACCAACTCTTTGGTGTAGTTGGAGATCATGTGTACCTGCTCGGGCGTGAGCGCCGTGCCCATGGAGGCAACGGCATTGTCAAATCCTGCTTGAAAGAGCGTGACAACATCAATGTTGCCTTCCACGAGCAAAATATTGCTGCGTTTGCTCTTACGGGCAAAATTCAAACCGTAGAGATTGCGCCGCTTACTGTATACCACTGTGTCGGGAGAGTTCATATATTTGGCACCGGGATCGTCTTTGGAGATGATGCGTCCGCCGAAGGCGACCACATCGCCGCGCACATCAATGACGGGGAAGATCAAGCGATTGCGGAATTTGTCGTAAATTCCGCCGTTTTTGCCGCGTACCGCAAGACCGGCGGCGAGCAATTCACCGTCGCCGTAGCCTTTTTGCCGCATAGCGGTGATGAGCGCATCCCACTCGTTTGCCGATGCACCAAGTCCGAGCGTGGTGGCTGTCTTCGGAGAGATGCGGCGCTGATTTAAGTACGCACGGACCGCCTCACCTTTGGACGATTGGAGTAAATCGTGGAAAAAGTGTGCGGCATCACGATTGAGCGACAATACACGCGAGCGCAGATGTCCGCCGTCGTTTTCCTGCTCCTCGGGAACAGGGAGATTGACTCTCTTCGCCAAAAAACGCACGGCATCGGGAAAGGAAAGATTTTCGATCTCCATAATAAAATTGATGGCGCCGCCGCCTTTTTTACAGCCGAAGCAGTAACAGATCTGCTTGTCGGGAGAGACGGAGAACGAGGGCGTCTTTTCGTTATGGAACGGACAAAGTCCCCAATAATTTGCGCCTTTCTTGTTGAGCGAAACATAAGAGCCGACGACATCCACAATATCATTGCGCGCGATCAACTCGTCCAAAAACCGCTGGTCAAATGCCATAATGCGTCAACCCTCCCACTCAAAAAAAATCTCTAACTATTATATACTACGCAAATTTCTCTATTTCTCTTTTTTTCAAGAAATATTTCAATAAAATTTATTTTTTCCGAAAGGTTTGACACAAAATGAGAAATGAATTATAATATAACAAATGTTGAAAAGGGGAGGGATCGGCGTGGATATTGAACTTTTCGCTTTGAAAATCGAAAGAGAACTGACGGCGCAGGAGAGGGAAAAGATGATTGCGATTTTGCCGCCGCACCGCCGTGAGCGGTTGGAAAAATTACCGCGTGAGCGAATCCCTGCCGAGCCTTTATGCGCCTATACGCTTTTGCTTCGCGTTTTACACACATTGTACGGGTGGAGAGCATTTCCGCAGATAGCATACAATCAGTACGGAAAGCCTTATTTTCCCGATCATCCCGATATACATTTCAACATCAGCCATACGGGCAGCGCGGTTTTAGTCGGCGTTCACAATCAACCGTTGGGCGTGGATATGGAACGAATTCGTCCGGTGTCGGCGCGCACGATGGAAATGATCGCAGGCGTTACGGCGGAAAAAGAGTTTTTCAAAAATTGGGTGCGTCGGGAAAGCCGCGGCAAGTGGGGCGGCATCGGACTTGGCTCAATGCGAAAAGACGATGTGGAAGTCCTTTACGGCGAGAACTTTTACTTTCTTGATACTTTTCCCGAGTATGCGGCGTGTATCTGTACGCATTCGGCGGACATTCCGGGCAAAGTGAGATGCCTTACACTGCAATGAGTTTTTTTGTTTGACTTTTCGACAAATTGATAGTATAGTAAACAAGTTAGCCTAATACTATTTGGAAGAGGTTTATTATGGATCAACTTATGGAATTGACCAAGCATTTTCAATTTCAAGGCGAGATCGCGGATATTCGCCCTTACGGAAACGGGCATATCAACGATACTTACCTTGTAACGGGTGTGGATGGTAAAAAGAGCGTTCGTTATATTTTGCAAAAGGTGAATACCTATGTTTTCCCCGAGCCTGATAAGATGATGAAAAATATCATCAGCGTTACATCGTTTTTGAAGCAGCATTCGGATGACTCGCGTACCGTTTTGACGCCGATCCCCACCCAAAACGGAGAGTGGTTTTTGCAGGTAGGCGATGATTTTTACCGCGCTTATCATTTCGTGGAAAACTCCATTTGTTTAGAGCATCCCGAAAATCAGGACGATTTTTATCAATGTGCCGTTGCGTTCGGCGCCTTTCAAAATGAGTTGCGCGATTTCCCTGCCGAGACGCTCTATGAGACGATTCCCAACTTCCATAATACACCCAAGCGTTTTCGTGATTTCCTCGATGTTGTGGAGAAAGACGCTTGCGACCGCTGCAAAACGGCAGAGGAAGAGATCGCCTTTGTCAAAGCGCGTGAGCCGTTTTACGGCGTTTTGTATGAAGCATACGAAAAAGGTCAACTTCCTTTGCGCGTGACACATAATGACACCAAGTCCAATAATGTTATGCTCAATGCCGATACGCACGAAGCGCTTTGCGTGATCGACCTCGATACGATCATGCCCGGCTTTTCCGTGACCGATTTCGGTGATGCGATCCGCTTCGGCGCATCTACGGCGACTGAGGACGAAACGGACCTTTCCAAAGTGCGTATGGATCTTGATATGTTCCGCGCCTATGTGAAGGGATTTTTGGACGGCTGCGCCGGTTCACTGACGAGGGAAGAAGTGATGCTCTTGCCCGAAGGCGCCAAGATGATGACGATGGAGTGCGGTATGCGCTTTTTGGCGGATTATCTCGCCGGCGATGTCTATTTCAAAACCGCGTTCCCCACGCACAATCTGGTGCGCTGCCGCACACAGTTTACCTTGGCGGCGGATATGGAAAAGCATTGGGACGAAATGAAAGAAATCGTCAAAAGTTTTCTGTAATTGCGTATAAAAAACAACCGATTGTCGGTAGACAATCGGTTGTTTTTTATGCTTTATGCAAGATAGGCATTGAAAGCAGTCAGATCCAAACTGTCGCAAGTGGAGAGGAAGGACTGCAATTCTTTTGCGATCTTTTTCACACCGCCGACGGAATCGGACTCGATATTCAGCGGCATCAAAGGATCGTGGAGGGAGAGACGAAGCAGGAACCAACCGTCGCCGTGATCCTTGTTCAGATTGACGCGGATACCTTCAAAATTGTTGGGTGCAACGCTCCAACCGTTTTGTTTTTCGGCATAGACAGTCAAACGGTCGATCACGCCCTGACCGTAGGATTTGAAATCGCTTTCGCTGATGTTCAAACGGAATTCTTTACCCTCGGCAGGCTCGGCAAGATCGGCAATGAGCGATTCGAGTGTATAGCCTTCTTTTTTGCTGCGCGCCAACTCAATGAGAAGACGGGTGACGAGATAAGCGCCGTCATCGAGGAAGTAATTCTCTTTCAATGCGCCGTGACCGGAGGTCTCCATTGCAAGCTGACTGTCGTGTCCTTCCTTGTTAAGGCGGATGGATTCGTTGATGACATTGCGGTAGCCGCGTTTGAAACGGTGGTGTACGCCGCCGAGTTTTTCGATGAATGCGGCAAGACCGGTGGAGGTGATGGAGTCGGTGACGATGGTCGTGCCGGGATGTTCGCGGAGCAAAATGGCGGAGATCATCGCAATGATGCGGTTGCGGTTGAGTTCCGAGCCGTCGGACAACACCGCACCGGCGCGGTCAACATCCGTGTCGAAGATGATGCCGAGATCGGCTTTTGTCTCGCGTACGGCATCCATAATGGAAGCCATAGCCTCTTCGTTTTCGGGGTTGGGAATGTGATTGGGGAAAGAACCGTCCGGCTCTAAAAAACGGGAACCGTCCGTGTTGGCACCAAGCGGCTGCAAGACTTTGCTGACATAAAAACCGCCTGCGCCGTTACCGGCATCTACGACGACACGGAAACCGTCCAACGGCTTTTCACAACCGGATGCAGAACGGACTTTTTCGCAAAGAAGGGAAGCGTACTTGTCCATAAATTCGCCGCTGACAACTTTGCCGGAGGGCAGACCTGTTTGCTCGTTTGAGGCGGCAAACGCAAGAATAGCGGCAATATCCTGCTTTTCCAAACCGCCGTCTTTGGTGAAGAATTTGAACCCGTTGCGGTTAAAGGGCAAGTGAGAAGCGGTGATCATCACGGAGCCGTCAAAGGCGTATCCTTCCGTTACCGTGCACATAAACATGGCAGGAGTGGAAGCGAGACCGAAAACGGTGACTTCCAAACCGGCATCCGCCATTGCCTCGCAGATCCACGAGCAGAGCGTTTCACCGGAGAGACGGGAATCGCGACCGACTGCAACACGGATATTGTCGCGGCCCAGTTTCTTTTTCAAAAAGAGCGCGAAACCGCGACCGATGTCACGGGAAGCCTGCTCGGTGAGGTTAATGTGTTGCCCCTCAATGCCTTCCAAAGCAACGCCGCGGATATCACTGCCGTTTTGTAATTTCGAATAATCCATAATTTCCTCCCAATTCATCAGATGATTTTCTATCATATCACACCGCGTATCAATAAGCAACGAAAAAACGACGGAATTTTAGAAAGTTTTCTTTGGTTTCCTGTTGAAATGCGTCGCATATATGTATATAATGGTCGGGTATCCAAAAGACACAGTATGAAGAGAGGCACAATATGAGACGAGAATTTTTGCGCGGTATGCGTGATGCGATACCAATCGGAGTCGGATACCTGACGGCAAGTATCGGCGTGGGCATTACCTGTCAGAGAATCGGACTGAATGCGCCGCAAGGTCTGTTGATGAGTTTGCTGAATAACGCTTCCGCCGGAGAATATGCAGGGCTGAAAGTGATCGAAGAAAACAGCGGTTTGATCGCGATCATTTTAATGATGATCATTGCCAATTTGCGCTATCTTTTGATGGGGGCATCCATGTCACAGCATATGGATGAGAAAATGCCGATTTGGCAAAGGTTGATCATTGCATTTGATTTGACCGATGAAATGTTTGCACTCGCCATTTCCCAGCCAGGCTATTTTGCCTTTTCGTACTATTTGGGCGGTATGTGTGTGGTCATTCCGGGGTGGAGCGTCGGCACGGTACTCGGCGTTTTGCTCGGCAATCTGGTGTCGGCGCGTTTGATGAGTGCATTGTCGGTCTTGCTTTACTGTATGTTTATTGCCATTGTCATTCCCGCAGGTAAAAAAGATTTTACGGTGCTCGGTTGTATCGGTGTCAGTTTCGGGGCAGGTGCGCTTTTTCACTATTTGCCCTATTTTGACGGGATTTCAAGCGGCGTTAAAATCATCATTCTGACGATCGTGATCGCAACTGCCGCAGCACTTGTCTTTCCGAGAGGGGGAGAAGAAAGATGAATACTATCCTCTATATTTTGACAATGGCAGGTGTTACTTTCATACTGCGCATACTGCCGCTAACACTGATCCGAAAGCCGATCACAAACCGCTTTTTGCAGTCCTTTTTCTACTATGTGCCCTATGTGACACTTTCTTTGATGGTCTTTCCCGATATCATCGAGGCAACGGCATCTCCGCTTGCCGGTGCGGCGGCAATGTCGGTGGCGATCGTCTGTGCGTGGCTGGGACTCGGACTTGTGCCGATCTCTGCGATCTGTTGCGCTTTGGTATTTGTATTGGAACTTTTTCTATGACTTACACATATCCCGATTTTTATTTTGACTTTCACTGTATTGCATCCGATTGCCGCGTATTTGCAATTTGCATTTTTGAGTGTGCGTATGATCTGCGCTTTGGAAGCGTGCGGTGTTGCCGATGCCGTTCGGCTTTATTCGGCGGAAATCGAATATTCCGAGGAGAATATGCAGCGGCTTTTGGCATTTTGTAAAAAGACGATTTCATAACAAAACACCTTGACAAGTGCAAGGTGTTTTGTTATACTTTTTTGCGGTAAAGCATTAGCGTAAGAAAGGAGCAAGAATAATGATGGATTTTATCAAATCTTTGGATCTGAAAACGATATGCGCGATCATCAGCGGCATGATCGCGGTTATATTGCTGGTGGTTGTTATCTCTGCAAAACAAATGGAATTTACGGCGCACAAAGTTGCTCTTTTGGGGATGCTGACCGCCTTATATGTCGTTTTGAGTTTTGTGGGAACGATCAATCTTTATTGGATCAAGATTTCGGTCGATTCTTTCCCGATCATCCTTGCGGCGATCCTCTTCGGACCGATCGGCGGTGCGTTGGTCGGTCTACTCGGCAGTTTTCTCAATCAGTTGATTGTGTACGGTTTGACGCCGACAACGGTTTTGTGGGTGCTTCCTGCTGTTGTCAGAGGTCTTATGGTCGGTTGGTATGCAAAGCACCGCGATCTGATGGCGAACCGCTTGGAACTCGGCTTTATTTTGATCATTTCTTCCATTGTCGTGACGGCGATCAACACGGGTGTGATGTATCTTGACAGCGTGATCTATCACTATTATACATTTGCCTATGTCTTTGGCGGTATTTTGACGCGTGTCGGCGCAGGCGTGCTGACGGCGATCGTGATGACGCTGATCGCGCCGCCTGTTATCAAAGTGTTAAGAGGCACCCTCAAAGCAGAACAGGAAAAATTGGAATGACACGGCAAGAGCGTATTGCCTTTTTGGAAGGCACGAACAATTATCATTATGCACCTTCTTTGGCACGCGAATATGAACTTTTGTCGCAACTCGGAAATCCGCAGGAGAAATTAAAATTTGTTCATGTAACGGGTACGAACGGCAAAGGCTCTGTCTGTGCGTGTCTGGCATCAATTCTGCAATCGGCAGGTTATCGCACGGGACTTTTTACTTCACCGCATATTTTTGAGTATGAAGAGCGCATCCGTATCAACGGTGAGTCGATCAAAGAGGCGGATTTTTCCGAAGTATTGGAGCGCATTCGGCCGATCGCCGAGCAAATGCCGGAAAGACCGACTACATTTGAATTACTGACGGCGGCAGGATTTTTATATTTTGCCGAGCAGAAATGCGATATTGTAGTCTTGGAAGTCGGAATGGGCGGCAGATTTGACGCGACCAATGTGATCCAACCGCCGCTTTGTGCGGTGATCACTGCGATCGGACTTGACCACACGGCACAACTCGGAAACACGGTGGAGGCGATCGCAGGGGAGAAGAGCGGCATCATCAAATCGGATACCGCGGTCGTTTGTGCGGCAGAAGATCCAAAGGCGATTTCTGTTGTTAAAGGGGCATGCGCGGCGAAAAATGCCGCATTTTGCAATGTCGATCCGTCTCGTATTCAAAATACTTGCTTTACCTTAAACGGTACGACATTCTCGCTTATGCCGTACGGTGAAATCCGATTGCCGCTTTTAGGTACATACCAGACGCACAATGCTTTGACGGCGATCACCGTCTGTGAAGTGCTGAATCAAAACGGATTTGCAGTTTCTGCGGATGCCGTGATCCGCGGACTTTCCGCTGCCGTATGGCAGGGACGGTTTGAATTACTGCAAGATGAGCCTTTTTTCATTCTTGACGGCGCGCACAATGCCCATGGTATTGCGGTTGCGGCGGAGAGTCTGAAAACCTATTTTCCCAATCAGAAAATCACCTTTTTACTCGGTGTATTGGCAGATAAAGATGTGGATGCAATGCTGGCGCTTTTATTGCCGCTTGCGCAGAGTTTTGTTGCGGTGAAACCGCCGTCCCAACGCGCAATGAAGCAATCAACTCTTGCGCAGCGTCTGCAAGAGTACGGTGCATCGGTCAGTGTTTGCGAGACGGTGGCGGAAGGTGTCGAAAAAGCGATCATGCTTGCCGGGAAAGACGGTACGGTATGTGCGCTGGGTTCGTTATATTTTTCCGGCGATGTCCGGTTGGCAGTTGAAAAATGAAAGGGGTAAACGATATGTATCAAAGTAAAATTGCATCTCCTATGGTGGATGAGCTTTACGATGCTTTGCTGACCTTGAAGGACAGAGAAGCCTTTTATCAGTTTTTTGATGATCTTTGCACCATTGGCGAAATCCAATCCATGGCACAACGGCTGACGGTTGCAAAAAAACTGCGCAGTGGCGAAACTTTTGCACAGATATCCGAGCAGACAGGTGTTTCCTCTGCCACGATCACGCGCGTGAATAAATGCCTGGGTTACGGCTCAGGCGGCTATGATCTGGTACTTGCCAAAAAATAAGGCTCTATGTCAATAGTAGGGTAGAGCAAAACATCTGAAAATCTATATGGCATATTGTAGGAATTTTCGAAATAATTGCCGTTTTTTGTGATTTTACTCTTCCATTTTGTGTAAAAGTGTGTTAGAATACACTATATATATTTTGCGCGAGTCTACACAAAGGCAAAAAATGAAAGGGAGGGCTTGACAATCGTGCTTGAAGGGAACAAAATCTTAGCAAGCAAGCAAGCAAGCAAGCAAGCAAGCAAGGCATAACTATACCCTTTTTGCGAAAAAGTCAACATTTTCTAAACCAATGCACAGGATAGGTGTTTCTTTCGAGAGATACCTCTGCTGTGCTTTTTTATGTTTAAAAAGCACAGGCTTAAAACTTAAAACTAAAAACTCAAAACTGTTGCCACAAGGCAACCCTTGTGCATTTTTGTTTATCAAAGGCGGTGATGGAGGTGGATAGTTCATAATACATAATTATTGTTGAAATTTGCTTTGCCAAATTTCTTCATTCAACTTAAAACTAAAAACTTAAAACTAAAAAAACAAGGAGGTTTTCAAATGAAAACAAAGAAAATTTTAGCATTGGTACTATCCGTGCTGATGCTCGCAACGCTTTTGCCTAATGTGGCATTTGCAGCAGATTTGTCCGGATTTAAAGTAGTATTCAAAAATGCAAGCGGAAATACGGTTAATTCTGCAAAGCCGGGTGAAAAGCTTACTGCTGAAGTTTATTTGCCGGAGGGAACCTACGCATCGGCAGCTGTAACATTGGTTCCCAATGACAATGTTGAGTTCTCGAATATAGTAGGCGCTGAAGGTATCAGCTACACTGCACTCAACATTATTGCGCAAAACGGTCGTGCACAGGCAAAGTTTAGTGATACCGGCGGTGTTTCAATCGGAAAAGAACCTTATTTCAAAGTTGATGTTACGGTTCCTTCAGCTGCTGAGGAAGGTTTTCCTATTGTGTTATTCATCACATTGAACGGATCTAACGCTGTTAAAGGCGGTGAAACATACACCATCCCGACAGACGGTTGTGGCGTAATGATTCCTAAATGTTATGATATTACTGACAAAACGGCACAGGATGCAAACGGTTCAATAGAGATTGACAATACAACTGCGGCAAAGAATGACATCGTAACTGTGACGGTAAAGCCCAATTCGGGCTATCGGCTCAAGGCACTTACGGTGGTTCCGACTGCGGGCGGCGAAGCAATAGCAACGGAGCAGGATGCACAGGATGAAAATAAGTACACCTTCGAAATGCCTGCCGCTGCTGTTACCGTAACGGCGGAGTTTGAGGAAGCTGCGTACACCGTAACCATTACCGCAGAAGCCGACGGCTTCACCTACGGCGATAGTGGCAAAGTTGGTTATAAGAATGTATCGGTACAGGATAATCTTGTAGCAACAAGCGACCTTGACATAACCTATTATCTTGCAGACGGTACGACAAAGACGAACACAGCCGAAGGTGCAAGCGTTGAGGGCGGAATGCCGAAAAATGCAGGAAATTATAAGGTTGTCATCTCTGTTCCCGAAGCAAACGAAACCTATGCCGGCAGTAAAACCGTGGATTTCACCATCGCCAAGAAGGCGGTTACCGTTCAGCCTGCAAATGTCAGTGTATATGCAAACGGCACGGCAGAGCTTACGCTTGACGTTTCAAAACTTTTGAAGGGCGACCAAGCATATACGGGTACACCGACCTTTAAGATTACAAATGAAGACGGCGAGGAAATCGCACTTGCAGATGCAGTTAAAAATGTCGGAGCATATACCATCACATGGACAAATCCCGATGATATTACCTTCAATGAAAACTATGATGTTACAAAGACCGAAACCGCAACGCTGACGGTCAGCAAAAAATCCTCCGGCGGTGGTCGCGGTTCAAGCAGCTACACCGTCAAGTTTGAAACCAACGGCGGAAATGCATTAAAGAACGTTTCGGTTAGATATGGTCAGAAAATCGGCACAATCGAAACACCGAAAAAAGAAGGCTTTGTATTTGACGGTTGGTATCAAGATAAGGAATTGACAAAACCGTTTAATGCAGACGAAAAGGTAACAAAATCAACAACGCTTTATGCTAATTGGAAGGTTGACCCCGTTCGCCAGATTGTTCTTACAATAGGCAAAAAGGAAGCAACTGTATTCACCAAAGAAATGGCAAACGATGTTGCTCCGAAGATTGTAAACGACAGAACCATGCTTCCGATAAGATTTATCGCAGAAGCACTTGGTGCAACTGTTGATTGGAATGGCGAAAAAGAATTGGTAACCATTTCAAACGAAGGCTTGAAGATTGAAATTACAATCGGTAAAGATATTGCCCTTGTAAACGGCGAAGAAGTTAAACTTGACAGCCCTGCATTTATCGAAAATGACAGAACCTATCTGCCGCTTCGATTTGTAGCAGAAAACCTCGGTGCAGAGGTTGAATGGTTTGAAGCAACACAGCAGGTTGTAATTACAAAATAAATCTTTAAGGCAAAATAACAGAAATCCCTGTGAGAACCACTCACAGGGATTTCTGTTATTTTTCGAGAATGACGGCAACTTGTGATTTTTTCCCGATTGCTTCTTTTAACTTTTCACCGATTTCTTCAAAGGTGTATTTGACTTGCTCGCCGCTTGCCATATCCTTGCAGGAAACCACGCCTTCGCGAATCTCATCTTCGCCGAGGAAGAGGACGAACGGAACGCCGATGCGGTCTGCATAAGTCATCTTCGCCTTGAATTTCTTTGCTTCCGTATAAAGCTGCGTGCGAAGTCCTGCGTTGCGCAAAGCCGTGGAAAGTGCAACGGCGGAAGAAAGATCGTCCGTCATCGGGAGGATGAGCGCATCGCACGGAGCGGTCGGCAAGGCAGGATTGAGCATTTCCTGTTCCCCCAGCACATAGAAAAGACGGGTGAGACCGATCGAAATGCCGACACCGGGCAATTTTTTGTCTGTATAGTATTCTGCGAGATTGTCATAGCGACCGCCCGAGCAAACGGAGCCGATTTCGGGATGGTCGAGCAAAGTGGTCTCGTAGACCGTGCCGGTATAGTAATCCAAACCGCGTGCGATGGTGAGATCAACCGCAAAATTATCCTGCGGTACGCCGAAAGCAGAGAGATAGCGGACGACCGTGGTCAGTTCTTCCAAACCGCTATCGAATGCCTCGTTTTTGCCGCGATAAGATTGCAAAGCGGAGAGAACTTCTTCATTTGTGCCGTGGATGCAAATAAAACGCAGAATTTCATCAGCTTGCTCGCCGGTCAATCCCACATCGTCAATGAGACAGGTACGGACTTTTTCTTTGCCGATCTTGTCAAGTTTATCCACCGTGCGCATGATATCGCCGCTTTTTTCCGTCAGACCGAGAAGTGCATAAAATCCGTTGAGGATTTTGCGGTTGTTGATGCGGATCTGGAAACGGTGCAGACCGAGACGGGAAAAGACCGTATAGATGATCGACGGAATTTCCGCTTCATTGGCAATGTCCAATGCGCCATCGCCGATGATGTCGATATCCGCCTGGTAGAATTCGCGGAAACGACCGCGTTGGGCGCGTTCACCGCGGTAAACTTTACCGATCTGATAGCGGCGGAAGGGGAATGCCAATTCGCCGTAATGCAGTGCGACATATTTGGCGAGCGGTACGGTGAGGTCAAAGCGAAGCGAAAGATCGGTATCACCTTTTTCAAAGCGATAGATTTGCTTTTCTGTTTCGCCGCCGCCCTTGGCAAGCAAAACTTCGCTTGCTTCGATTGCCGGCGTATCAAGCGGTGTAAAGCCGTAAAGAGCGTATGTGCTGCGCAGAACTTCCATAATGCGCTCCATCTGCACCTGAGGAGCAGGGAGCAATTCCATAAAACCGGAGAGCGTGCGCGGTTTGAGTTTTTCCATAGTATGATCCTTCTTTACCGTAAATTTAACGGTGTTATTCTATCGTAAGAAAGCACAAAAGTCAAGGAAGAGAGCAAGAAAGTCTACGAAAGAGTCCTTGCACTTTCTTGCGATTGTGCTATAATCTCTGTTGAAAGAAGGGGTGTTCGTGATGGTTTTGGATTTTGAAGCGGTCAAGTCCGCTACCTTTGGCGCGGAATATGTGAAAGAGCAGGACGGGAAGATCGCATTTTACCGTATGAATCAAGCGCAAAGCGATGTTTTTCCGCAAGGAAGCGTGATGCAGCAGCGCACATATTCGACCGCCGGCATCAAGTTGGCTTTTCATACTGACTCGGAGCATTTGCGCTTTGATTACACGATCTTGACGGCAAACCTGCGCAACTATTTCAATGTTGATGTTCTTGTTGATAATGTGCTGATTTTTCATACCCCCGAGCGCGAAGAAGATGATATTTTCGAAACGGTTTCGATCTCGCTGCCAAAAGGCGAGAAAAAAGTGGAAATTTATCTTCCTTACTCCAAGATCGCAATGCTTTCCGATATTATTTTAGATGACGGCGCGTCTTTTCACCCTGCCTTGCATCAGCGCAGAATTCTCTGCTACGGCGATTCCATTACGCACGGTCTGGATGCACAGCATCCCTCGATGACTTATGCCAATCAGTTGGGACGGGCATTTGACGCGGAAGTACGGAATAAAGCGGTTTCCGGCGATACATTCCAGCCGGGAATTGCCGAAAACGAAACGGAAGAGGATATTGATTTTGTCACGGTTGCTTATGGTACAAACGATTGGAGTATGAATGAGCCGGAAGATGACAAGCGTCGTATTTTTGCTTTTATGTCGGCTGTGACCAAACGGTTTGAAAAGGTATTTTATATTGCACCGATTTGGCGCAAAGATTTGAACAAAGAGACTAAATTCACATTTGATACCTCACATTATATCGAGTTTGCCCGTGAAGTGATGCAGGCGTTTCCGTCTGTGCATATCATCAACCCGTGGAATTTCGTATCACATGACGAAACCTTTTTCGGCGATGCAAGACTGCATCCGAACACTTTGGGACATACCTTCTATGCAAACGGTTTGATCGAAACGATCCGCAAAGAACTATAAAAAAAGACCTTCGGCAATGGTAAAAACATAAGCCGAAGGTCTTAAAAATTTTGATGCTTGATGTGCAGATTGAATGCGATGTTGGAGATCAGCACCACAAGTCCGCTGATCATGAGCGGAAGAATGAAACTGATGAAACGGGAAAGGAGCATCGTACTGCCCAGGACTGCTTCGCTGAGCAAAGAGGCAAAAAGAAGCGCGTATCCGCCTTCCGTCACACCGGCAGAGCCGGGAAGCGGCAAAAACGAAACGGAGATATAAAGCGTTGCCTGCAATGAAACGATCGCAAGCCAGGAAAGATGCGAACAACCCAGCGCAAGGCAGCAGAAAAACGGAATGGAATGGTAAAGAAGCAGTTGCGCAACGGAAGTCAGCAACATCTTTTGCAGGAGATGTTTGTTCTTTTTGAGAAGAGCCGCCATTTTGCGGTATTCGGCAACAGAGCGGAGAATGCGGTATCTGATGTGTTTCATGCGCAGCAGTTTTTCGCAAAAAGCCACGGCAATATCGGTGATAAAATGCGCCGCCTTTTTGCTGAACATAAAGCAAAGTAAAATCAGGACCAGAATGCCGTTTGCCGCAATGCCCAAAATGCTGAGCCAAAAGAGACTGTTTCGAATGGAAAGCGTACCGAGCATCACGGACAGGATCGTACCCAGCGCGCCTAAAAAGACAGATGCCGAAGCATAGCAGAAGGTTTCCGAGAGAATGGAAAAGGTGGCGTGTGAAACTCTTGCACCGTCACGGGTAATGTATAGAATTTGCGCCGGTTGACCGCCGGAAGAAGAAGGCGTGACGGCACTGAAAAAGAAACCCGTATACGAATAGCGGACGGAGCGCAAAAGGGTAGTACGGTAGCCGCAAATCCGCAATCCGCGGCGAATATTGCAAGAGCCGAGCACCGTATAGAGCAAAATGCACGAAACGGCAGGGATCATCCACAAAAGATTGGTTTGCCGGAATGCGGCGAGAATGGCATTGACATCAAGTTCCCGTTGCAACACGAAAACGGCAACACCTGTGAGCAAAATGAGCAGAATGCTGCCGAAAAGTATGGCCTTTTTACTGCTGAATTTCAAATGCTCACTTCCTAACGCTACTGAATTACTATATAGTATACCACACTTTTTTGTAAAAGTACAGTAATTTGTTGCGCGTTTTTGCAATGTGTCGGTAGCCTATCCCAAAGCGACATCCAATACCATCATCAAGACAAAACCGATGGCAGTACCGAGCGTGCCGATGGTAGCATGAGGGCTGTTTTGCGTTTCGGGGATCAGTTCTTCTACGACGACATAGATCATCGCACCGGCGGCAAAAGAGAGTACGCCCGGCAGGATCGGCGCGATCAAATAGGTGAGCAGAAGCGTTGCGACAGAGGCGATCGGTTCCACGGCACCCGAGAGCGTGCCATAGAGAAAAGAACGCCGCCGTGACATACCTTCCGAGCGAAGCGGAGCGGAGACGACCGCACCTTCCGGAAAATTCTGTATCGCGATCCCAAGCGAAAGTGCAAGCGCCGCGGTGGCGGAGATATTGCCGCTTTGCATTGCGGAAAGAACGACACCGACTGCCATTCCTTCGGGAATGTTATGGAGTGTGACGGCAAATACCAGCATAAAGGATTTGCCGAAGCGGGAAAAGTACGCATTGCCGCGGTCGTTTTCGCGACGCATTCGGTCAATTCGGTTATCAAAAAAGAGCAAAAAGAGGATGCCGGACAAAAAGCCGAGTGCGGCAGGAAGCCATGCAATATTTCCTTGCTCTTCCGCCATTTCGATGGCAGGGATCAAAAGAGACCATACCGAGGCGGCGATCATGACGCCGGAGGCAAAACCGAGCAGGGCGTTTTGCAGTTTTTTACCCATTTCGCTGCCGATACAAAAAACCGTTCCGGCACCGAGCGCGGTGCCGAGAAAGGGAAGAAGTAATGAAAGATAAAGCGTATTTTGAATAGTCATTATGATTTCCTTTCTGCTTTGTGTGCTTTATATCCTATGAAATCAAAAAAGCAGGGGTGAATGAAGAAAAAATGCTTGACAAAGTGGGAATGATTATGTATAATGCAGGCAATATCAAAGAAAACCGATGAGCAAGAAGAGTATGCGGCAAAACTTCTCAAAGAGAGTTGCGGGCGGTGTGATCGCGGCAGAAAAGATGTCGGCAGAATGGACTTGCGAGGGCAGAACGAAGGGCATTTGCCTTGTAGTAACTGACGGGGACCATACCCGTTATCCGGATGGCGTGCATTGTGTGCACGAAAACGAGCGGGCGCTTTGCGTCAACTTGGGTGGTACCGCAGGATTTGATCTTGTCCCAAACTTTGGGGCAGGATTTTTTTATTTTGTAAAGGAGAAATCATTATGAAAACTTTGCGTCAGATCATCACGATCGCGTTGGCGGTCACAACCGTATTTTGCCTTTCGGCTTGCGGACAAAAGAAGGAAAATACGGACAGCACAAAGACCTACAAAATCGGTATTTGCAACTATGTCGACGATGCCTCCTTGAACCAGATCGCCGATAGCATCCAAGACCGCCTTGCGGAAGTGGAGGAAACACTTGGCGTGCATTTTGACATTGACTATGATAACTGCAACGGCGATGCCGCCGTTATGCAGCAGATCATCAGCAATTTCCAAGCCAACGGCGTGGATCTGATGGTCGGTATCGCAACGCCGGTCGCCATGCAGATGCAAGCCGCCACCGACGGTACGGATCTGCCGGTCGTCTTTGCGGCGGTGAGCGATCCTGTCGGTGTGGATCTCGTCGCATCTTTGGAAAAGCCCGGTGCCAATATTACGGGCACATCCGACTATCTGAACACAAACGCCGTGATGGATTTGATTTTTGCCGCCGATCCCGATGCCGCAAAGATTGGTTTGCTCTATGACATTGGTCAGGATTCTTCCAAAACGCCGATCAAGGCTGCCAAAGAGTATCTTGATGCAAAGGGCATCGCCTATGTGGAGCGTACCGGTACAACGACCGAAGAGGTAAAACTTGCGGCACAGGCTTTGATCTCCGACGGTGTGGATGCCGTGTTTACCCCGACGGACAACACCATTATGACTGCGGAACTCTCCATTTATGAAAGCTTTGCAAAAGCAGGCATTCCGCATTATGCCGGTGCAGACTCCTTTGCGCTCAACGGTGCCTTTGTCGGTTACGGCGTGGATTATGCCAATCTCGGTCGCGCAAGCGCGGATATGATCGTGGAGATTTTGGTCAACGGTGCAAAACCTGCTGAGACGGCAGTCGTTACCTTTGACAATGGACTTGCCACGCTCAATACCGAGATCTGCAAAGAAATCGGTCTTGATATTGACGAAATCAAAGCGACTTTTAAGCCGTACTGCACGGAAGTGAAAGAGATCATTACGGCGGAAAGTTTTGAAGATTTGAAGTAAGAAGGAAGAGATTTTAATGGAACTTTCGGCAATGCTCGGATTAGGGCAGACGGCATTGGAGTTGGGGCTCATCTATGCGCTGATCACATTGGCGTTGTTTTTGAGTTACTCCATGCTCAATGTCTGCGATTTGTCCACCGACGGCTGTTTTACTTTGGGCGCGACCGTAGGTGCGGTCGTTGCACTTGCAGGACACCCGTATCTGTCAATTCCGGCGGCGATGCTTGCCGGTGTTTGCTCGGGTTTCGTGACTGCCGTTTTGCAAACGAAACTCGGGATCAACAGTTTGCTTTCCGGTATCATCGTCAATACAGGACTCTATTCGGTCAATATTGCTGTGATGGGCGGCTCATCTCTTTTAAATCTCAACAAGGCGGAAACCGTTTTTACCAAGATGAAAGAGTTGCTCAAAGATACTCCGCTCACCAATTTGCAGACGCTTTTCATTGCGCTTGCCGCCGTTTTGCTGGTGGTATTGTTCCTTTCCCTGTTTCTTAACACACGCCTCGGACTTTCCATTCGCGCAACGGGCGATAATCCCGACATGGTACGCTCGTCCTCCGTCAATCCACACTTTACCACGATCGTTGGACTTTGCATTGCCAACGCTTTCACGGGACTTTCCGGCTGCCTGATGGCGCAGGCGCAAAAATCAGTGGATGTAAACATCGGCAGTGGTGTTGTGACGATCGCGCTTGCCTCTCTTTTGATCGGCGGCAGTTTTATGGGACGCGGCAGTATCCCCAAACGCGCATTCGGTGTTGTGATCGGCTCAATTTTGTTCCGATTGGTATATACCGTTGCACTGCGGCTTAATATGCCGGCATTTATGCTCAAACTCATTTCCTCTGTCATCGTCATTCTGGCGATTTCCATTCCGTATATTAAAACGCAGATTCCGGCGATCAAACGCCGCATGGCATATCGGAAAGGCGGTGTCGGAAAATGCTGAAAATCGAACATCTGAGTAAAACATTTTATCCCGGTACGGTGAATGAAAAGACGGCATTGCGCGATATTTCGCTTCATCTCAAAGAGGGAGATTTTGCTACGATCATCGGCTCAAACGGCGCAGGGAAATCGACACTGTTCAATGCCATTTGCGGCGATTTTGAGACGGATAGCGGTACGGTCATCTTAGACGGACAGGATATTACATTTCTGCCTACACATACACGCTCACGCAAGATCGGAAGACTCTTTCAAGATCCGATGCGCGGCAGTGCACCACACATGAGCATTGAGGAAAATTTGGCGCTTGCCTGCGGAAAAGGCGGTTGGTTTTCCCGTATTACCAAAAAGGAAAAAGAAATCTTCCGCGAACAGTTGGCGCAGCTCAATATGGGATTGGAAGAGCGTATGAAGCAACCGGTCGGCTTGCTCTCGGGTGGTCAAAGGCAAGCGATCACGCTTTTGATGGCAACCTTTAATCCGCCGAAACTGCTCCTTTTGGATGAGCATACGGCGGCACTTGATCCTGCAACGGCGGATGCCGTTTTGCGTATCACGCGTGAGGTGGTGCAAAAGCATCATATCACCACGCTGATGATCACGCATAATATGCAAAACGCGCTCGACATGGGCAACCGCACGCTGATGATGGATAACGGCAAGATCATTTTGGATGTGGAAGGGGAGGCACGCAAAAAAATGACCGTGCAGAACCTTTTGGATCAGTTCCGCGCCGATGCCGGCAGGAATTTGGATAACGATCGTATTTTACTTTCTTAAAATGAAGAAGAGGTGGCATAAAATATGCCGCCTCTTCTTGACTTTTTGCCGAAAAAATGATAGAATATAATCAATGAATATATAAGGAGAAACAATATGGATTACGCAAAAGAATCACTTAAAATGCACGAGGAATTGCGCGGTAAGATCGAAGTGATCTCCCGCGCGAAAGTGGACAGCAAAGAAGCACTTTCTCTTGCTTATACGCCGGGCGTGGCGCAACCGTGCCTTGAAATCCAAAAGGATGTGAGCAAAAGTTTTGATCTTACGCGTCGCTGGAATACCGTTGCCGTGGTGACGGACGGGACAGCCGTGCTCGGCTTGGGCGACATCGGACCGGAAGCCGGTATGCCCGTGATGGAAGGCAAATGCGTGCTTTTCAAGGAATTCGGCGATGTGGATGCCATTCCGCTTTGTGTGCGCAGTAAAGAAGTGGACGATATTGTCAAGACCGTGCAACTGCTTGCCGGCAGTTTCGGCGGAATCAATCTGGAAGATATTTCCGCTCCGCGCTGCTTTGAGATTGAAAAGCGGCTCAAAGAGACCTGCGATATCCCCGTATTTCACGATGACCAGCACGGGACTGCCGTGATTACGATGGCAGGGATGATCAACGCATTGAAATTGGTCGGCAAAAAACTTGAGGATGTTAAGATCGTTACGAGCGGCGCCGGTGCGGCAGGAATTGCCATCATCCGTTTGATGATGAGTATGGGACTTAAAAATGTGGTTATGACCGATCGCACAGGTGCGATCTATGAGGGGCGCGAAAACTTAAATCCCATCAAAGAAGAAATGGCGAAGATCACCAACCGCAATATGGAAAAAGGGAAACTTTGCGATGTGATCCGCGGTGCCGATGTGTTTATCGGTGTTTCCGCGCCCGGAACGCTGACGGCGGATATGGTCAAAACGATGGCAAAAGATCCGATCATCTTTGCCTGTGCCAATCCGACACCCGAGATTTTCCCCGATGAAGCGAAAGCGGCAGGTGCCGCCGTCGTTTCGACCGGACGCAGCGATTTCCCCAATCAGGTGAATAATGTTCTTTGTTTCCCCGGTATTTTCCGCGGTGCTTTGGATGTGCGTGCTTCACAGATCACCGAGAATATGAAGATCGCCGCCGCTTACGCCATTGCAGGGCTGGTAGGGGATGACGAACTTTGCGCCGACTATATTTTGCCGCGCGCATTCGATCCGCGTGTGAAAGACGCCGTTGCCAAGGCTGTTGCCGAAGCGGCAAGAAAAGACGGCGTTGCGCGAATTTGATCAAGATAAAAAGAGCGAAGAAAACCTCTCGTTTTCTTCGCTCTTTTTAATTTAAGCAAGGCAATTTATCACAAATTTCAATAAATGATTTGCGAAAATATATGTTGCAGGATTGTTTCAAATGTGTTAACTTATAGAAGTATAGTGAGAGACTATATTTTGTAAACAATGATATTGAGAGAGGAATTATTACGATGAAACACACATTGCATAAGTGCCTTGCGTTGGTTTGCAGTATTGCCATCATGGTTTCTCTGCTGCCGACCTTTGCAATCGCCGTATCCGATCATGAGTATGATTGGACATTTTTCTCCGAGGATTTTGAAAATTTTGAGGTGGGGGAAAATGCGCTTTATGATGCCAATCCGAGCCACATCGTAACGCAGACTTCCTATGCCGCAACTTCCGATTTGGGTATTGCGGACGACGGTGCATCGCAATATGCAAAATTGGCATTGCAAAATATCGGCGATAAATCCCGCGCACAGATTCGTAGCGAAGCGCGTGTAAACGGTGCCGTCACCGCAACGTTTGATTTTTGCTCACTGAGCAATCAGAATGATTTTTATCTGAAAATTCTTTGGAAAAAAGCGGACAAGCGCACCGGAGCATCCTCCGTTGAGACACTTTCTTACGTTACGCTCGGTGATAATAAAGCGCAGGGAAGTATTTTCGCAATCGATGCTTCAGTGAAAGGTATTTATAAAGAGGGTACTTCTACACGCTTTGTTTTTCAGGCAAATACTTGGTATACGGTCACATACACCCTTTCGCAAGGTGCGGCGACAGTCAGTGTCCGTGAGCGCGATGGTGTTAATCCAATTGTCGGAACGGGAACGATTTCGTCGGATACGCTGACGCAGGATTATCTGAGCGAAGATATGTATCTTTACATGGAATTGAGCGAAAAGACGATCGCCGAAGACAGTTCGGATTACTATGCAGTCGGTATTGACAACTGGCAGATGAGCAAGAAGATCTCAATCACGGACATTGCCGGTTCAATCTCGGGTGATGCGGGAGATCATCAGCCTCTTTCGGCTCTGACCTTTTCCGACGGGAAACCGACACCGTCCTATTGCTATGTCAGCCGGGATAACACGGTCGCGGCGGCACAGGGTGATGTTGCCGTTTTCATCAAAGAAGGCAGTACCATTTTTGACTTGAAACTCTGCGATATTCTCGGCAATCCGCAAAACACGGTCGCGTCGATCCCCGTTACGGTCGATGCTGCGGGAAAGATCGGCGACTATGTATTTTTCTCCGAAGATTTCTCCGCTTATTCTACCGGTGATAATGCCTTCAAAACCGCTAATCCCGATCACTACACCTGCGCGACGACCAAAGACATAGATACGCTTGATATCCGTGATGACGGGGACGGTGACAAATATTTGCAGCTTTGTGTCCGCGGTCCGAAAGCAACCACCAAGAATGAAACGATAGTCTTTACCTTGAATGATAAGGTTTCCGGCTCTTATTCCATCGAGTGGGATTACCGCTCTGCCGGCAACAGAGTTCCATATAGCGAAGGAACTCGCACCGAGACTGACGGCATTATGATCGAGGTCGCCCCGGGTATTGAAGTCCGCCACGCAGTGCACGACGGCAGTTATGTCTATCTAATGAAGAGCAGCGGTCTGATTGATGCAAATAAGAACATCGGCAGTATTTATAATGCGTACACGCCCAACCAATGGTATCATGTCCGCACGGATGTGGTGCCGGGCAAGATCGTCGTTACCGTTTATGAACGCGGAAACAACACCCCGGTCAGCACGAAAGTGTTTAGTTTGAGCGGTATTACCAAAGAATATTTGGCACAGGCGCACAATGTCAAATTTACCGTTGGACCGTTGGGAATTTATCCTTCCGATGTGGTTTTTAAGATCGGTATTGATAACATCCGTATGATCCGTACCGATTTTGACCAATATCTCCCCGGCGGTATTTTGATGGAGCAAGGAGAAAGTGTATCCCTTTCCTTGCCGCAGTATTATCCGCGCGGCCTTTATTCGACCGCCGGTTTGACGGAAAATGTTATATCCGTTGGCAGTGCAGGACAGATCGTTGCGGAAAATGCCGGAGAAGGTTATGTTTTGGTGCAGGGGAAGAATGCTCTGACCGGTGCAGTTTCGGCAACTTATCCGATCCCGGTTCAGGTCGTGCAAAATGCCGATCGTATTTCAAACGATTCGGAGAAACTGACTTTTGCAGCCAATGCGGTCGGCGCGACACAAAATCTCAATATTACTGTACCTTCCGCCGTTTCGCAGAAGTATCCCGGCTATTCGCTTTCCTATATCACACTGGACGAGTCCGTTGCGACTGTCAGCAATAGCGGAATAGTGTCGGCAGTCGGAAACGGAAAGACGGATGTTTTGGCATTTCTGCTTGACAGCAGCGGAGAAAAGACGGAATATTGGACAAAAGTAAGCGTCCAAGTCGGCAAACAGCAGCTCAAAGTGCTGAGCATCGGCAACTCGTACAGCCGCGACTCCGTTCATTATCTGAGCCATCTTGCGGATATGGTGGGGGAGAATATCTATACTGCCTATCTCTATACCGGCTCATGCAACCTGCGTATCCACGCAAACGCAGCAATGTATAATGCGCCGATCTATACTTACTATACAAGCAACAAGACGGCGTCAAGTTACTTTAATTTGCGTTCCAATGCAACGATGGCGTATGCGCTGTCTGATGAAAAATGGGATGTCATTACTTTACATCAGGGCGTGACCTATTCCGCCATGGAGGGCACTTACGGCGGCGCCGATCTTGATTTTCTGCTCGATTATATCAAAGATACCAATCCGCAGGCGAAGATCTACTGGAATATGACATGGGCGCTTGCCGAAAATTCGACGCACGAATCGTTTGCGGCGAATTATGACAGTGACCCTGTTGCGCAGTATAATGCCATCATTGATAGTGTCAACAATTGCATCAAGACAGATGCCCGCATCGACGGCGTGATCCGCGCCGGCCAAGCCGTTCAGCTTGCACGATATATGAATAATCTGACGGAGGACGATAAGAATGCGAAAGATAATCTTTTGCGCGATAAACTCCACCTTGCCTATAACCGCGGTCGTTTGATCGCCGGTATGACATGGCTCAAGACGCTCTGTCCCGACGCAGACCTCTCGCTCATTACATCAAGTGGCGTTACAACAATGTTCAATAACGGTGCAGGGGAGAGCAACAGCGCGAGTTATCAGGACGCTTGCACAACGATGACAGATTCTATGCTCAATGATGTGCGCACCTGCGTGACCACTGCGGTCAATACCGAGCCTCAGAAACTGGCTTACACCAACAAGAATACCGTTGCATCCAATGTCGCAACAACGATTTTGCAGGCAGCGGCTCCCTATAAACTCCATTTCCCGGATACAACAACGATGGATGACGGTACGCTTTTTGTAGCGGCGTACAAGAATGTCAACCATACGCCGGAGATATACGATAAGAATAAAAAAGTCGGCGGAGTTGCGATCGGTCCGTTTGATCCGATGGCAAAGACAGAGAGCAACAGCGCCGCTCCCGTCAAGAATTTTGCCGATATCGGTGCAGGCAGATTGGTACTTTACCGCAGTACCGATAACGGCACAACCTGGAGCGAGAACGGCAGCAACAATAAGCCGCTTCTGGTGATCGATCAAAAGCAGCTCGCCGATTGGGGGATCGCCGATCTCTATGGCAGTTACAGCAGACTGAAAAAAGCCGGCAAACTCCCGCTTGCCGCTGATACGACGGAAAAAGTTCCGATTTACCTTGATCCGCGCGACGGTAATATTATGAGCGTCCATACGGATGTGGACGGCGACGGTGTGAAAGAAAATCTTCTGACCTATACCTTCTGGGTGCGTATTTTTAACCAGGATTCGACCAATATCGGCAGTGGAAGCGGCGGTTACATCATCACAAGTTTGGATGGCGGTAATACCTGGACAAAGCCGGTTAAACTGGCGAATATCAAGCGCGGCGATCTGACCGAGTTTGCCGATGGTGAAATTCTCGTGCCGGAATACAACGGAAAGACATCTTGTGCCGAGCGGATGAAATGGGTCAACGGAAATTGGAAGAGACAAGGAAGTGTGGCAACGATCGCAGGCGATGCCGTTGATCCGTGCACGGAGCCTTCTTTCTTCGCACCCGAAGGCGGAAACACGGTCTATGCGCTGACGCGTGAGAGCGGTTGGGTGTTCCGCAGTACCGATAAGGGGTTAAATTGGACCAAGATCGCGGATGAAGATGACAACTCAGCATCGCTTCGTAGTAACGGTACGGTGGAACAGCCAAGTTTTTGCAATATTGACGGTTTCCGTACCTTTACGGTATATTCCAACGACCAAGGTAACAGCAACCGTCCGATTTACGGCGGTATGATTTATTTCGATGATAACGAGGCGAATGCGTGCGGTTGGGCGGATTCCGGTCGTCAACTCATTTATTCTTCCCCCAACACCGCTGCTCATGATACCGGCGATCCGCACTGCACCTATATTCCTGCGACAAACAAGGTGCTTGTCGTTTCCTACGATACGTATTACCGTTCCATTGTCGGTAACTTCCTTGATATTTCCGAGAGCAAGTACCGCCCGACCGAGCAAAAGACTTATGTCCAAAGCACGGCAGCACTCGGCAATGATGAAGAGGTCACGCTCAAATCTTTTGCCGCAAATTCCACCGGTACAACGAATATTTTGTGGGTATCCGACAATCCTGCTGTTGCAACGGTCGTGAACGGTGTTGTGACTGCGGTTTCAAACGGTACGGCGACCATTACGGCGACATCCGGCGGCGTAAGCGATACCTGCACCGTGACGGTCAGCGGTGTCGGCATTACCTATACGGCCAATTCGGCGCATTCGGTCACGGTGTCCGCCGTGAGCGCACCCGGCAATACGATGGCGATCGCATTCTACAATGCCCAAAAGCGGTTGGTAAAGTGGACAACTGCGGCGATTTCCGGCGGCACGGCAGAGAAAACGGTGAGCGACAGCTCCCTTGATTTTACCGATCTTTCATGCAAGGTGTTTTTCTTTGACGCAAGTTGGAAACCGGTCAACGCAAGTAAGTCACCCACGAAATAATAAAAAATCCACCCGAGAGGGTGGATTTTTTGTTGAGAAATAGCGGAAAATCATCTTTCTCCGATGCCGTCGCCGACGATATCGGGCATAAAGCCGGAGAAGACCTGCCCGTTTTGCAGAGGCTCCCAAGTGGTTTCTTCCACTTTCAGTTCAGATTCTTCACCGCAGCAAAAGCGCAGTTTGATCGGATTGCCGTCGGCGTCTTTTGCGGTAAGAAGAAAGTCATCTCCGTCGCAAATGGCAGGACCTTGCAATGTTGTGAGTTGATTGAGAAAGACGATCATGCCGAAACTTTCGTCGTTGTTCTGATAGATCAAAACTTCATTTTCGCTTTCATCGAGATAGATGATGCCAAGCACATTTTCGGGCATTTTCGGGCGTGTTGTTCCATCGTTCAAAGGCATCTCACCGTTATCCGATTTGCCACAGGATGTTAAGGCAAAGATGAGTAACAGCGACAAAAGAATACAGGAAAATCGTTTCATAGTTGATGTCCTCATATTTTTTCTGCAATGATGACGCGGATCTGCTTGCCGAGCGAGAAGGTATCATACCATCCCGTGAGGCGGTAATCGTCCGCGGAAAGGGTAGAGAGCGTGGCGGAAAAATACTGACCGTTTTGACGGATATAGATTTCCGCGTTTTCGGCAATTTTATAGCGTTTGCCGCCGCAGATCGCACTTGTTTTGGAAAGCGTGGTAATTTTGCCGGATTGCAAAGCGACCATTTCCAAAATCGTACCGTCGGCAGAGGTGCGCATACCAAATCCATCCTTTGCCGTGGTCAAATACGGATTGGTGGATGTGCGCGTATTGCTTTGTCCGTTCATGAGATAACGGTAAGATTCAAAACCGATCCGGCTGTCGGTCAGATCACCGGTGATTGAGAGCATATAGCCATAGGAGAAGAGTTGACCGCTGGCGTTATCCAAAACAAGATAACGCACTTTGCCGGTTTCATCCAAAGCATAGTAGCGGACATCTTCTTTTTGCAAAGAGCGACCTGCCAAATCTTCCTTTTCCAATGCAACGGCACTGCCGTCATCCGCGGTATCGAGGATTTCGATTTTGTCGGAGATTTGATACATTCCGATCATTGCGGCATCTTCATCAATGATGCCGCTCAATGTGTTTTTGCTCAATCCGACCAAACTGACTTTTCCGTTATCAATGGAGACGGAAACCATACGCCCTACGGTGAACGAAGTCAGATTATTGTCAATATAGAAAGTACGCGTTTTGCCGTCCGTGCAACAAACGGTAACGGCTTGCGCCATCTGATCTTCATCCTCGTCCAATGCACGCTTGCTGGACTGTACGATGCCGATATAGAAGTCAGCCTGCTCTTCACCGGTCAGAACGCCGACGACGGCATCGTCAATGCCAAGCAAAAGCGTGACATAGTTGCCGGTACTGCTGCCGCCGAGTACGGAAAGTTTGTATGTTGCATCGGAGTCACCAATGGCATAGGTCTCACCGTCCACCGTTACCGCTGTGGGAGCAGTACTATTGGGGGAAAGTGCCTTGATTTTTCCGCTTACGCGCTCCGTGTAGATCCAGACGGTGCGTAAACCTTCGTTATAGTAATAAACATCAAATTCGTTCAAAGTGAGTGTGTGGACGATCTTGCCGTCAAGATAAACGGTCAGAGGCGTAAAGGGAAGGGTATCGCCGCCGCTTGCAATGTACGGACCGCTGAGGTTTTCCATCAGCACGGAAGTGTAATTGACTTGTCCGTTGCTCACCGAATAGCCAAGCGTATTGGCGTAGGTCTGACCGCTTGCGTTTTGTGCGGTGAGCAGGTTATAAAAGAGGTACATACAGTCGCGGCGCGAAAGGGATTCTCCTTGCTTTTTGTCGATCCAGTCGCGTAAATTCAGCGCATACGCCTTGCTCAACTGCGCCGTGGGATAAGAGCCGGGCAAATCTTTGGACTGATATCCCAAAAGACGAAGCGCGATCGTACAGCCTTCTTCCAGCGTGATATTTTGGTCGGGGCGGAATGTGCCGTCGGTATAACCGATCACCCAACCCTGCTGCAACGCAACGCGGACATATTCGCAAGCCCAATGCGTGCTTTTCAGGTCGGAGAAGAGAGAATAACCGCCGCCTTCATCACTGACGGTGTCTTTATAGATGGAAGCCGCCACCATCATTTTCGTGATTTGTGCGCGTGTAACATTCTCATCCAAATCCATATTGCCGTTTTCATCGCCTATCATAATGCCGAGTGCTTTCACGGTCTGCACCACGGATGCTTCATCTGCGGCGGCGTTCGCAAAAGTGACGGTAAAAGAGAAGAGAGACGAAATGATGAGCAAAAGAGAAATTAGTTTTTTGTGCATGGTTTGAGTCCTCACTTTATTCATAGCGGAGTGCATCGATCGGGTTGAGCCGTGCGGCTTTTCGCGCCGGCAGATAGCCAAAGAGAATGCCGATACCGGCAGAAATGCCGAAAGCGAGCAGGACAGAGCCGACCGAGGGAGTAACGGTAAAGTTTTCGCCGATCATGGCAGATGCGATCGGTGTTGCGATCGCGGATAAGAGATAGCCGATGATGATACCGACGACACCGCCAAGCGCGGAGGTGATCGCCGCTTCAATGACAAATTGCGACATTACGGTGCTTTCCTTTGCACCCAGCGCCTTGCGGATACCGATTTCGCGTGTGCGCTCGGTGACGGAGACCAACATGATGTTCATAATGCCGATACCGCCGACAACAAGAGAGATACCGGCGATAAAGGCAAGTACGCCGACCAAAATTCCGACCACACTGTTGAGCATATCGAGAATTTCTGACATACTGATAACTGCATAGGCGTCTTTGTCTTCAAAAATCTCATAGAGATAGTTCTCAATCGTCTTTTTGCCTGTGTCAACATCATCTTCATCGATCAGAGCGAAGGTGTAATTGGCAATTTGACCGGAATAGGAAAGCCGTGCGGCGGTGGAGTAGGGGAGATAAACACAGTCATCCGTTTTGCCTTCCTCTGCTTCGTCATCCTCCTGCGCCATAATACCGACGACGGTGAAGGATGTGTTGCCGATTTTCAGCACATCCCCTAAACCGCGACCGTTGAAATAGGTGTCATTGAGATAAGTACCGATCACGCAAACATGCCGTCTTGCGGCAATGTCGATATACTGCAAACCGCGTCCCTGCGCGATCTGATAATCCTTCATTGTAAAGTAATCTTCACTTACACCGGTGATACTGCTTGTTGTGATGGATTCTGTGCCGATTTTCAGCGTGTTTTGCATACTGACGGTGGGGGACATGGTGGAGTATAAGTCGCGGTTTTCGTCAAATAAGGTATACATTTCTTCTTCCGATACCGTACGGGAAGTACCGCGACCGGAAATGACAACGGAAATGGTATTGGTACCGAGCGTGGCAAATTGATCTTCCATGTAAAGCGACATACCGTTTCCCAAACCGACGATCAAAATCACCGAGCAGACGCCGATGACAATGCCGAGCATGGTTAAAGCCGTTCGTCCTTTACTGCCGGAAATGTTGCGCAGTGCCATTTTGAAAATTTCATAAAGGCTCATTCCTCCACCTCATTTCTCAAAGAAAAGGTGGGCTGTACCACGGCATCGGGAGAGTGGGAATCACCGTCATAGACAACATGACCGTCTTCCAGACGGATGATGCGGTCTGCTTGCATGGCGATGGAGTTATCATGCGTGATGAGAATGATGGTATTGCCGGCTTTGTGCAGGTCCTGCAAAAGAGCCAGCACTTCGCGGCTGGTATGCGAGTCCAAGGCACCGGTCGGTTCGTCTGCCAGAATGACGGCAGGTTTTCCAACCAAAGCACGGGCAATGGAAACACGCTGTTGCTGACCGCCGGAGAGCTGATTGGGACGGTTTTTGAGTTTGTCACCGAGACCGACATTCTCCAACGCTTCGATCGCACGGCATTTTCGCTCGCTTCTACCGACTCCTGCGTAGGAAAGAGGAACTTCCACATTTTCCAGCAAGTTGAGTTTGGGTAATAAGTTATACTGCTGAAAGATAAATCCGAGCATCTTGTTTCGGACGGCGGCAAGTTCGTTGCGGCTCATTTTGCCCACATCCATCCCGTCCAAAAGATAGGTGCCTTCGGAGGGGACATCCAGGCATCCGATGATGTTCATACAAGTGGACTTGCCCGAGCCGGATTGCCCGACGATGGCGACAAATTCGCCGCGGTCAATTTTCATAGAAACATGATCTGCCGCGAGTATGACGGAATCTCCGACCTGATAGCGCCGCGTGACATTTTGAAATTCAATTAGTGCGCTCAAGGCCTCGGACCTCCTCCCATTCTGCCGCCGCCAGAGGGCATTTCTCCGCCGCCACCGCCGCCGACTGCGGCATTGTGCATGCCCATCATACTGCTGAATATGTCGTTACCGGTATCAGCAACAGGGGGGATGTAGCCGACGGTATCGCCGTCTTGCAGACCGGATTTGATTTCGATAAAATCATCATCGTTGACGCCGGTCTCCACTTTGACATAGACGTAGCCTTCCGGTGCTTTGTTGCTTTCGGCATGAGCGGCACTCGGCGAGTTTTCGGTGACCAACACGAGATTGCCGCGCTCCACTGCCGCACTCGGAATGGAGAGCACATCTTTTGCCTCTGCAATGATGATCTCGGCATCTACATTCATACCCGGGAGCAGACCTTCTGTTTCGTCAATGCGCACCGTGACGGGATATGAGGTTACACCGCCGGAAGTTGTACCGGCAACCGACACTTTGGTAACGATACCGACATAAGAAGCGCCTTCTACGGCATCGGCGGTGATATTGACATTCTGCCCGACAGAAATGGTGCTGATATCCAATTCGTCGATGTTGAGCGTCATTTCCAGATAACTGAGATCATAGATCGTGCAAAGCACTTCGCCGGCTGAAACTTTATCGCCTGCCTTGACCTGTCGGTCAACGATCGTGCCGGCGATCGGGGATTGAATGGTGTAGTTTTCAAGTTGCTTTTGCGAACTTTCCAAATTGAGTTGCGCGGAACGAAGATTATCGGAAGCATCCTTCAAAGTGTCTTCCAGATCATCGCCCGAGAGCGTGATCATCAACTGATTTTTGCTGACGCGGTCGCCCTCTTTTACATGGAGAGAAACAACTGTACCGGATGCTTCGGCAAGGACAATGCCGGCGGCTTTGTATGTAAATGTTGCTCCACCGGCACAGGAAACACCGTTGACAGACGCAGTCGCCGATTGGGAATCGGTCAATGCCCCGGGATTTTTCACCGTGATGCTCACGCGCCGTGTGATGACATTGCCCGTTCCGACGGTATTGGTGCCGGAGATGGATTTGACCGTGCCTTGCAGTTTTTCAAAGGTGTTGTCAAGCGTGACGGTGGCACTTTGCCCGACATAGAACGCGGCGGCATCATCCGCAGGGAAGGGAACGACCAAAGTCATTTCGGAGGTATCCCGAACGGTTGCGACCGTCTGACCTGCGGAAACTTCATCGCCGATATCTACATCCAGCGTATCCACTTTGCCGGTTGTTTTTGCATAGATATACTGCTTATCCGTGATTTTATGATAGTTGCGCTCTGCCTGAGAGACGGAAAGCTGCGAACGCTCAATGTTGGTCGAAGTGTCGGATGCGTCGATCTGATAAAGAACAGTGTCTTTTTCCACCGTATCCCCTTCATCATAGCCGCAACCGATGATATCGCCTTCCACCAAAGTGTTGACAACATAGGAGTTGGCAGGTTCCAATGTGCCGCTGCCTTCCAAAGTCCTGACGATCGTGCGTGTTGCGACTTTTTCATCCGTATAACTGATTTGCGCAGTTTTTGCCTTGCCTTTTCCAAATGCAATCGCAATCAAAGCAACTGCGATCACGACGGGAATGAGTAAAAGCCAAAGCAATTTCCTGCGATTGGATTTTTTTTCAATGGTATTTTCATGATGGTTCCGGGACATGGTAATTCTCCTTTTAACACAAACTACAAGGTCATTATAATGCAAAACAGAAAAAAGGAATGAACAGAAACCGAATAATCTGTGAACAAATTATGAAATTCCAAAAAACAAATACATTTTGCACCAAAAGTGAAAAAAAACAAACCGATAATGAATGCATTTTTACAAAAAAATATTACAATAGAGTTATCATATTGTAAAGGAGAAAAATTATGAAGTTTTCCGATACCGTTAAAGGCTCTTTGCTTGAAGGTTTCTATCCTGCCGGTTGGGATATGGAAAAGATCGACAAGTGCTGCGATCCTGCAAACAAAGTTACTGATCGTCAGGCGTTCTGGCACAAGGACTTTACTCCGGTTTCCTGCGATACCATCGGCGAGTTCGACACCTATATGGGTCACGAGATCGCCATGCAGATCAAAACGGCAAAAGAAGAGGGCAAAAAACTTGCTATCATTCTGCCGGTAGGTCCCATGGGTATGTACAAGTGGGCAGTTTTCTTCCTCAAAGCATGGAACATTGACTGCAAGCATGTTTATACCTTCAATATGGACGAATGGGCTGACGGAAACGGCAATACTCTGGCAGGCGACGATCCCGCTGCATTCCAAAATGCTATGAAGCAGGCTTTGTTCAATCCGCTCGGTGAACTCACCGTGCCCGAAGCACAGCGCAATTTTGCCACGAAGGACAACCTTCCGACCTATCCCGAGAAGATCGCAAAACTCAAAGCAGAAGGCGCAAAACTCGTTTTGGTCTTCGGCATCGGCAGAATGTGCCACATTGCTTTCTGGGAGCCGCACTTTGCCGCTGAATTTGCAAGCGACGAAGAGTGGAAGAAGCAGCCTTACCGTCTGGGCGCAAAACTGCATCCGCTGACCATTGAGCAAAACGCCATCACAAGTTTCAAGTCCCGTACCTCTTTGGTACCTTGCTGCGCCAATACCATCGGACCGGGCTTGTTCTTGCAGGCTGACTACATCATCGGTGGCTGCGACGGCGCATTCAACCGCGGTATGCAGTGGCAGGGTATGAGTTTCTGGATGACGCTTCGTTACGGTCCCACCCGTTGGATCACATCCAGCTATATTCCCACGATGCCCGGCAAACTTTTCTATCTCAAAGACCTCGAAGGTCCGCTCGTAGCCGAGTGCAACTAAACTGAAAGGCAGGTGTCTAAGACACCTGCTTTTTTCTTTTAACGGTGCGTAAAATTTGTTCCCCCATGAGAAGAAAAATGGGGAAAAACACCATACCCTTGATGCCGAACGAACAAAAACCGAGATACATTGACAATAGGGACGCAATCGGCGGAAGAGCGGATTTTTCGCTCATCAGATGCGGTTGGAGGCAACTGCGTACCAATGCGGTGGAGGCAAATAAGAGCAGCAAAACGGCGGCGCGCAAATGATCGCCGGATAATAGCGACAGGATCGCCCAAGGTACTAAAACCGTTCCCGTTCCGAAGACGGGCAGAGCGTCTACGATCGTGATGAGAAACGCGTAGAGCAGCGGATAAGGCAACTGCAAAAGCAAAAAAGCAAGAAGCAACTGCAAAAATGTGATAAAGCACAAAATCGTTTCGCAATGCAGCCAATGCCCGAAGGAAGAAAATATGCTCTCTTGCAGTAAGTTGAAAGTTTTTTTGATTTTATCGGGCAAATTGCGCCGAAGCAGAGTTTTGATATCCTCATAAGATGTGAGCAAAAAGAAAAGAGCCAAAACGGCAGTGGTGCAAGCGAGAAGAATTTGCGGCAGGGAAGAGACGAAAGAAGCGAGAAAAGCCAAAGCTTTTTCGGCAAACTTTCCTAAAAGATCCATGCTTTGCTTTGCTTGCGTCTGCAGCCATTTGACAAGACTTTTCGGCAAGAAGGAAAGCAGTTTCTCCATTTGCCTGCTTCCGATCTCAAACGGCGAAAAAGAGCCGGATAGTGAGAGAAAGAAGCGTTTCGCTTCACTCAAAAGGGCAGAAGAAAAATAAAGAATGATGCCGCCGAGCAAAAAGAGTACCGCCAGGGTGCAAAAAAGAGCGGCAATTCCGCGCTTGAAGTGAAATCTGTCTTGTAAAACAGACATACCTTTTTGCAATGCGTGTGCAACACCAAAGGCGATCAGAAACGGAAATATCCACCAGAGCAAATAGCGAAAGAAAAGATAAAACAAAAGTACCGCTGTAATTGCGGTTGCGGCATATAGTAAAAATGTTTTGCAATACTCTTTGCGCAAGATGACACCTCATTCTTCGTTTTTTCTTGCAAGTGCGGTTTCAATATGTTATAGTGTAAAGACAAATGACCGTGGGAGGAAAACAATATGGGGACACAAAGTAAGTACTATTTGGTTGCGGCAGAAGCGTTGCCGGAAATTTTCCTGAAAGTGGCAGAGGCAAAACGCCTGCTCCATTCCGGAGAAGCGGAAACGGCGGGCGAAGCGGCAAAAGCCGTTGGCATCAGCCGTAGTGCCTTTTATAAGTACCGCGATGCCGTGCAGCCGTTCAACGATATGAAGACGGGGCGCATCATTACTTTTTATGCGCTTTTGAAGAACAATCCCGGTGTCCTTTCCCATGCGCTTTCTATTTTTGCCGGATCGGGTGCAAATATACTCACGATCAATCAGACCATTCCGACAAACGGCTGCGCCGGTGTGACGATTTCGGCGGAAACATCGCTTTTGCATGAATCACTTGACGATCTGATCGCACAGTTAACGGCATTGGAAGGCGTTGTGAAATTTGATATTCTGGCAGGATAGGGACACGAAAACAGTGGGGCTCATAAAATGGATTGGCGAAGCATTTCGCCAATCCATTTTTTCAAGAAGGGGATTATTATGAGCTTGATTGTGCAGAAATTCGGAGGCACATCTTTGCGCGATGCCGCCGCAGTCCTGCACGCCGCCCATATCATGAAAAAAAGTTACGACGACGGCGATGATGTGGTCGTTGTCGTTTCTGCGCAGGGTAAAACCACAGACCGCCTGATCTCAAAAGCCAAAGAATTGCACGCAACTCCACCACCGCGTGAATTGGACGCTTTGCTTTCCTGCGGTGAGCAGGAAAGTGCGGCACTTTGTGCGATGGCACTTGACAAAATCGGTGTTCCTGCGGTTTCTCTTTGCGCTTGGCAAGTGCCGATCGAGACGGACGGCGTTTTTCAAAATGCGCATATTACCGCTGTCGGAAAGGCAAGGATCCGAGAACTGTTGCGTGAGCGTAAAGTGGTGATTGTAGCAGGGTTTCAGGGTATTTCCGAAACCGACGATACGGTTACTTTGGGACGCGGCGGATCCGATACAACGGCTGTTGCATTGGCGGCGGCGTTGGATGCGGATATTTGCAGGATCTACACAGATGTTGACGGCGTATTTACGACCGATCCGACACTTTGCCAACAGGCAAGACAATTGCCGCGTGTGTCGTACGACCACATGCTTTTGCTTGCTTCGCGCGGTGCACAGGTTTTACACGACAGGAGCGTGGAACTTGCGGCGCATTATGCAGTGCCGCTTGAAGTGCGTTCTTGCGAAGAAGGAAGTACCGGTACGCGCATTTTGGATTTTGATTGCAAAGAACCGTTTACCGGCGTGACGCAAAGCAGTGCCGGCAGTTCCGCTTTGGCACGCATCACCGTTGTCGGTGAAGCATTGCCGTCTGTTTTGGCGATGCGATCGGCGGTTTTGGCACTGGAAAACGAAAAAATTACGGTTTGCGGCATTGAAGAGGGAGAAAAGTACTTTTCCGTTTATGTTTCACATGAAGATGCAACACGAACGCTTTGCTCTTTGCACAACACCTTTTTTCATGAGGAATAAAGAAAACGGTCTCGGATTTCCCGAGACCGTTGTTCTATTGAAAGTGTTCTTTGTCTTTTGAAATCTGTTTGGCGTAGCGCTCTTCTTCGGAAAAAATACAGCCGCAGTACTTTTGCATATAGAGTCCTTCTTCACGCGCTTTTGCCTGACCTTCCCGGAAACCGGGACGGAAATCGCGGTAAAGAAATGAGATGCCGTATTGTTTTGCCATACGCTCAGCGATCTCTTTCATTAAATCGTGATTTTGATAGGGCGAAATGAAGAGGGAAGAGGTGAATGCTTCAAATCCGTGCGTTGCGGCATATTCGGCGGCAACACCCAGACGCATAGTGTAGCAGGTCTCACAGCGGTTATCGATTTTGTCGGCAACATTTTTGACAAATTCGCGCAAACCGTAGTTTTCCAAAATACGCACTTCCACATCCACGCGCTTGCCGTATTCAATCAGCGTATCACGGCGCATTTTGTATTCCTGGTAGGGGTGTATGTTGGGATTATACCAAAGCGAGGTCGGCTCGATTCCTTCACGGCGCAAAGCGTCAATGCAAAATACCGAACAGGGCGCACAACAACTGTGCAGTAAAACGCGATCCATCTTTTCACTTCCTTTTTGAACAATTTACCACATTTTTTTGCGGTGTGCAACCGGAAAGAAAAAGATTTTTTGAAACTCGCTCTTGACAAACGGACAAGTTCTTTTTATTATATGTATGTTTTTATGCAGAGGGGGGCGATGTGAATGCAAGTGGAAACGATCCTCGGACGGCACAATCCTTTTTTAACACATTTGCGTAAATTGGCATCGTCACGCGCTTATCGGGTTTCCAGCGGCGAATATCTTTGCGAAGGAACGAAAATGCTGGAAGAGGCACTCCGCTGGCACGCACCGATCTGCTCGATTGCTTATGCACAAAGTGTTACGCTTCCACCCGTACCCGAAGGTATTCGCGTGATATGTATGCCCGATGACCTTTTACAAAGCGTCAGCACGATGCAGGCGCCGCAAGGCGTTTCTTTTACGGTGGAACTGCCGCAAAACGAATTGCCTCGCATTTTGGACGGAAAACACTATCTGGTGCTTGACGGCGTGCAGGATCCCGGTAATGTCGGCACGATTTTGAGAACGGCGGATGCCTTTTCCTGCGACGGCGTATTTTTGCTCAATGACTGCGCAGATGTGTATGCACCGAAAACGGCACGCGCCACGATGGGCGCAATTTTCCGCCAAAAGATCAATTTTTGTTCGGTCAATGACTTGACAAACCTTTTGCAAAGAAGCCGCATTCCGCTTTATGCCACGGCTTTGCGCGAAGATACGGTGCAGATCACAAAACTTGATCTCTCTGCCGCCGCCGTTGCGATCGGAAGTGAAGGGAAAGGATTGAGCCGCGAAGTTTTGGATCGCGCAGAGCAAACGATCCTCATTCCCATGAGCGAACGCTGCGAATCGCTCAATGCCGGTGTTGCGGCAAGTATCGTCCTTTGGGAGATGTATCGCAGATAGAGGGGAGAGACGGCAATGGCAAGTTTGAAATACTGGATATGGCTGAGCGAATGCAAGCATCTGCAAAACCGTTCCAAATTGCTTTTGCTTGATTATTTCGGTTCTCCCGAGAATATCTATTATGCAGATGAAGAAGAATATCAGTTGGTAGAAGGCTTGGATGCCGGACAAATCAAACTTTTGCGGGATAAAAGTTGTGAGACGGCGGATCGCATTTTGGGCGATTGCCGGCGTTTGGGTATTCAGATCATCACCATGCAGGATGCCATCTATCCGGTGCACCTGCGTAATATCTATGAGCCGCCGGTTTTGCTGTATGTCAAAGGTACGCTTCCCGTGATAGACGAAGAAGTCACGGTTGCCGTTGTTGGTGCGCGAGAAGCGACACCGTACGGAATTTCCTGCGCCGAACGCTTGTCCTATGAGATGGCGAAGCAGGGTGCTTTGATCATTTCGGGTGCGGCGCGCGGTATTGACACCGCCTCTCATCGCGGTGCGTTGCGTGCAGGAGGAGAGACGGTAGCCGTGCTCGGCGGTGGTATTGATGTGGTCTATCCGAGCGAAAACAAGTGGTTATATCAGGATATTGCGGTACGCGGTGCTTTGGTTTCGGAGTATCCGCCGGGGACAGAGCCGATCGGCGCGCATTTTCCCATGCGCAATCGCATCATCAGCGGACTGTCGCTTTGTACCCTTGTGGTAGAAGCAGGCGAGAAAAGCGGTGCTTTGATCACGGCAAATCTTGCTTTGGAACAAGGACGCGATATCTACGCAATACCGGGACCGATCGATGCACCTACGAGCGTAGGTTGCAACCGATTGATCGCGGAAGGAGCGGGGCTTGCGTCCTGCGGTTGGGATATTCTGCGTGATTATGCGCCACAGTATCCGCATAAAATAAAAGCCGAAACGGTGCTTGTACCGCAAAAACTCGGTTATTTGGAGCAGGAATTGCAGAATAAAGAGCAAGAGCCGGAGAAAAAAGAAATTTTGAACTTGTATCAAAGCGGATTGACAGACGATCAGATCACATTGCTCAAAGCCCTTCGTTCGGGTCAGCGGCATGTGGATGATTTGATTGAAGAGACGCAAATTCCAACAAGACGCGTGCTTTCTGCGTTAACGGTATTACAAATCAGCGGTTATGTGATGCAAGAGAGCGGCAAACACTTTTTACTCAATGTTGAATTGTCGGAGGAATGAACATGGCAAAGAAAAACCTGGTGATCGTGGAGTCCCCTGCAAAGGCAAAGACGATCGGTAAGTATCTCGGTAAGAATTTCGTCGTCAAAGCAAGTATGGGGCATTTGCGCGATTTGCCCAAGAGTGTGATCGGTATTGATTTGGAGCATGATTTTGAGCCGGATTATCGCCCGATTCGCGGAAAAGAAGCGTTGATCAAAGAATTGAAAAGCGCCGCCGATGAGAGTGCGACTGTTTTTCTCGCAACCGACCCTGACCGCGAAGGGGAAGCCATTTCCTGGCATTTGCAATATCTTTTGGGCTTGGATGATACCAAAGCCAAACGCGTGACATTTAATGAAATCACCAAAAATGTCGTGCAGGAGAGTATTGCCGCTCCGCGTAAGATCGACCGCGATTTAGTGGATGCACAGCAGGCGCGCCGCTTACTGGACCGGATCGTCGGTTATCAACTTTCTCCGCTTTTGTGGAAAAAGGTGCGCCGCGGTTTGAGCGCCGGTCGTGTGCAGTCAGTCGCCATGCGTTTGGTCGATGACCGCGAGCGCGAGATCGAAGCCTTTGTTCCCGATGAGTATTGGACGATCAATGCCGACTTACTGCAAGAAAAATCAAGCCAGGTGTTCACCGCACATTATCACGGCAAAAACGGCAAAAAGTGCGATGTCAAGTCGCGCGAAGAAGTGGACGACATCATCAATGCTGTAAAGGCTAAGACCTTTACAGTTACGAGCGTGAAACGCAGTGATAAGAAACGCTCTCCCGCGCCTCCGTTCACCACATCGACTTTGCAGCAGGATGCTTCCCGTAAACTCAATATGACACCGCGCCGCACGATGGCAATCGCCCAGCAACTCTACGAAGGTGTTGATATTGCCGGGCAGGGCGCAGTCGGTCTGATTACCTATATGCGTACCGACTCTCTTCGTATTTCCGAAGAGGCGTTGGCGGCGGCAAAGAGTTTTATCATTGACCGCTACGGCAAGGAGTACTATCCTGCCACGACACGCCGGTTTAAGGCAAAAGCATCGGCACAGGATGCGCACGAAGCCATTCGTCCTTCCGATGTGCGTTTGACACCCGAACAACTCAAAGGTGATCTCACGGGCGAGCAGTACCGCCTCTACCGTTTGATTTGGAGCCGTTTTCTTGCATCGCAGATGCAAAATGCCGTTTACGACAGTGTCAATGTTGAAATCAGCGCAGGTGAACATACCTTCACAGCAAGCGCAAGCAGTATCAAATTCAACGGTTATACGGTTGTTTATAAAGAGACGCGCGATGAAGAGAAGGAAGAGGAAAAAGAAAGCCGTCTTCCGTTGCTGCAAGAGGGAGAAGAAGTGCTTTTGCAAGGCTTTGATGAGCAGCAGCATTTTACCGCACCGCCTGCTCGTTACACCGATGCGACCTTGATCCGCGAGATGGAAGAGAAGGGGATTGGTCGTCCTTCCACCTATGCGCCGACCGTTTCCACTATCCTCGATCATGAATATGTAATCAAAGAGGGAAAGTATCTCCGTCCGTCACCGCTCGGTCATGTTGTGACGGAATTGCTCAAAGAGAGATTTCCCGATATTGTAGACACGAGATTTACCACGCGTATGGAAGAAACGCTCGATACCGTGGAAGAGGGTAAAACGCAGTGGAAGAAAGTACTGCGTGATTTCTACGGACCGTTTTCAGAGGAACTGAAAAATGCGGAAGAGGCTTTGCAGGGCATCCATCTGAAAGTCCCCGATGAAGAAAGTGAAGAGAAATGCGATATCTGCGGACGCAATATGGTGGTAAAGAGCGGACGGTTTGGTCGCTTTTTGGCTTGCCCCGGTTTCCCGGAGTGTACCTTTACCAAACCTTTGGTCATTGTGATGCCCGGCGTTTGCCCCAAGTGCGGCGGACGCATTATGAAGCGCACCGGTATCTCCAAAGGCAGCGGAAAGCAGTATACCTATTACTGCTGTGAACACCGCAACAGCAAACCCGAACTTTCCAAATGTGATTTTATGACATTCGATGTGCCGGTGAAAGATAACTGTCCTAAGTGCGGACAAACGATGTTCAAGAAGTCCGGCAAAGGATTTAAGCGTCCGTTCTGTATCAATCCTGCTTGTGAAAACTATACGCCCGAGGATAAGCGCGGTTATTATAAGAAAAAGACGGATGAAGAAAAAGCAGAGCCGAAGGCAGGCGCGAAGAAAGCCGTCAAAAAAACCGCGGCAAAGACAACGGCAAAAAAGACAGGAGCAAAGAAAAAAGCATGAAACAGGCAACCGTAATCGGGGCCGGCTTGGCAGGATGCGAAGCGGCATGGCAGTTGGCACAACGCGGCATTTCGGTTACCCTTTATGAGATGAAGCCGAAAAAGCGCACACCGGCGCATGTGACGGACGATTTTGCCGAACTATGCTGCTCCAATTCCTTGCGATCCGATCAGCTGGAAAACGCGGTAGGACTGCTCAAAGAAGAAATGCGCCGTTTAAGATCATTGATTTTGCAATGTGCCGATGAAACCCGCGTGGAAGCAGGCGGCGCATTGGCGGTCGATCGCTACGCATTTGCAAAACTCATCACCGAGAAAGTCAGAGGTCATCGGAATATTACGGTAGTAGAAGAGGAACTGACCGATATTCCGTCCGACGGCGATGTGATTGTGGCGACAGGCCCTTTGACTTCGGAAGGTATGGCGGAGGCAATCGTTCGTAAGATCGGCGGAGGAGAAACGCTTCATTTCTTCGATGCCGCTGCACCGCTGGTGACTTTTGAGAGCATTGATATGGAAAAAGCGTATTTTGCATCGCGTTACGATCGCGGTACGGCGGATTATATCAACTGCCCATTTTCCAAACAGGAGTATGATGCCTTCTGGGAAGAACTGACAAAGGCGGAAGAAGCACCGGTACACGGTTTTGAAGATAAATCCGTGTTTGAAGGTTGTATGCCGGTGGAAGTGATGGCGCGAAGAGGTCATGATACTCTTTGCTTCGGGCCGCTCAAACCGCGCGGATTAAAAGATCCGCGAACGGGAAAAGAGCCGTATGCCGTGGTGCAGCTGCGCCGCGATAACCGAGAGGGAAGTATTTATAATTTGGTCGGATTTCAAACGCACCTGCGTTTTCCGGAACAAAAGCGCGTTTTTTCAATGATTCCTGCACTGCACGATGCGCAGTTTGTCCGCTACGGCGTGATGCACCGCAATACCTATTTGCATTCGCCTGGACTATTGGATCGCTATTATTGCCTGATTGCCGATGCGCGTATCGCATTTGCCGGTCAGATGACGGGCGTGGAAGGCTATGTGGAATCGGCGGCATCGGGCTTTTTGTGCGGACTGGAAATGGCAAAGAGATTAAACGGCGAAGAGGCAGTTGATTTTCCACAGGAGACTGCCATCGGCGCTTTGGGACTTTATATCAGCCTCGGCAGTATCGGCGATTTTCAGCCGATGAATGTCAATTTTGGTATCATTCCTCCGCTGGATCACCGCGTGCGCGGTAAGCGCAACAAAAATGCGGAGATATCAAAACGGTCGTTGGAATGGATCAATGCCAATCGCGAGGCGATATTGTCTGATTGGGAGGAAGAAAAATGAAAATCATTGTGGATGCCATGGGCGGTGACTTTGCACCGCAAGCACCCGTACAGGGAGCAATCATGGCGCAGCGGAAATACGGCTGCGAGATCACACTGGTCGGACAAAAAGAAGCAATTTTAGCAAAAGCGGAGAAATGCGGCTATAAGACACTTCCGCTCGGCATCGAGATCGTGGATGCAAGGGAAATCGTTGAGATCTGCGATGATCCGGCTACGGCGTTTAAGACGAAGAAAGATTCCTCTTTGACGGTTGGTTTGACGCGCTTGCGTGATGGAGAAGGAGACGCCTTTGTTTCTGCCGGCAGTACGGGCGCTTTGCTCGCCGGGGCAACGCTCATTACAAAGCGTATACGCGGCTTGCGCCGTGCGGCGATGGCACCGGTCATTCCGACCTTAAAAGGAGAAGTTTTGCTTCTCGATTGCGGTGCGAATGCCGAATGTACCGTTGAATATCTGCTCCAATTTGCTTACTTAGGCAGTTTTTACGCCAAATATATTATGGAAATTCCTCAACCGCGTGTTGGACTGCTCAATATCGGTGCCGAGCCCTCCAAAGGTGATACCCTGCGCCGCGAAACCTATGATAAACTGCGCGAAGCGGATCAAAAGGGCGATTTGCTCTTTGTCGGCAATGTGGAAGCGAACGACGCTCTCAACGGTGCTTGCGATGTTTTGGTAGCAGACGGTTACAGCGGTAATATCATGCTCAAAACGATTGAAGGCACGGCGAAGATGATCTCGCGGAAACTTAAACGCGAACTTACGCGCAATCTTTTTACCAAACTTTGCGCTTTGGGTATTAAAGGCGGTATTACGGCATTGCGCAATATGCTTGATCCAAACCGTGTAGGCGGAACGGCGTTTTTGGGTATTTCCAAGCCCGTGATCAAAGCGCACGGCTCATCCAATGAAGAGGCATTTTGCAATGCCATCCATCAGGCAATGCTTTTTGCACAAAGCGGAATTATTGAGGATATTTCGGAAAATATTGACAAGATGAAGTTGAAAACAGAAAAAGAGAGCGAATAAATTCGGCGAAAATAACTATTGACAGACGGCAAGTTTTGCCGTATCATTTCCACATAAAAGTCAAAAGGAGGACTACCAATGACACAAGAAGAAATTTTCAAGTCCTTGCAGGATATGATCGCCGAGCAGTTCGGCTTGGATACCGAAGAGATCACGATGACAAGTTCTTTTGAGGATGATCTGGGTGCGGATTCGGTGGATCTCGTTGAATTGGTCATGGGTATGGAAGAGGCATTCGGCCTTGATGAAATCCCCGAGGATGATTTGACACAGATGAAGACGGTGGGCGATTGCGTCCGTTATATCGTCTCTCATCAGTAAATTTTGTGTATGGCCGCTCCGCTGATGCGGGGCGGTTTTACCGCAAGAAGGGAAGAAAAAATGCAAACGCTGGAAGAACGATTGGGTTATGTTTTCAAAAATAAAGCATTGCTGGATGAAGCATTGCGGCACAGTTCCTATGCCAACGAGCATCGCTTTGCACGCATTTTGAGCAATGAGCGTTTGGAATTTTTGGGCGACAGCATCCTTGGCTTTGTCACAGCGGAGTTTTTGTTCGGCAAACATGCGCAGTCTCCCGAAGGTGATCTGACGCGCATTCGTGCCGCTTTGGTCTGCGAAGAGAGTCTGCACGAAGTCGCGCAGTATTTGCATTTGGGCGAATACCTTTGCTTGGGACACGGGGAAGAGAGCGGCGGAGGAAGAGAACGCCCGTCCATTCTGGCAGATGCCGTGGAAGCCGTTTTTGCTGCCGTTTATCTTGACGGCGGCATGGAAGAAGTGCGGCGTTTGATTCACCGCGTTTTGCTCGATAAAGAATGCGAAGAGGTTGTGGAGCAAAAGCGCCGTGACTATAAAACGCTTTTGCAGGAATTTGTGCAGCGCACGCCCAATCAAGAGTTAAACTACTGCACCACGGGGGAGCACGGTCCCGACCACGACAAAACCTTTACCGCCGAAGTTTTGCTCAACGGCAAAAAAATCGGCGAGGGGAGCGGTCACAGTAAAAAAGAGGCGGAGCAATCCGCTGCGCAGGATGCAATGGAAAAACTGCAATAAAAATAAAGAGATTTGACTGGTTCAAATCTCTTTATTTTTACTATGGCATTTTGTATTTACTTGTGTTATAATATGGAATAAACAAAAACGGAGGTATCGTATGAGCGTTTGGTATTCGATTTTTATGGGACTTGTACAGGGGATTGCGGAGTTTCTGCCGATTTCCTCTTCCGGTCATTTGGCGATCATGGAGCACTTTTTCGGAGTGAATATGGAAATTCCCGAAGTTTTTGATGTTTTGTTGCATTTGGGTACATTGCTTGCCGTTTTTGCGGCATATTGGAGCGATATTTGCGCAATGGTGCGTGAGTTTTTCATCGGGTGCAAGGATCTGGCAAAGCACACGACGCCCAAACCCTTGCCCTCTGCGCGAAGGCTCATCTTACTGATCATTGTGGCGACAATTCCTCTTTTTGCCGTCCTGCCGATCAAAGATCATATTCAGGGATTGGGCAATAACCTCTATTTTGTCGGCGGCGCATTGCTGGTAACCGGTGTCTTACTTTGGCTTTGCGATCGCGTGAAAAAGAGCAAAAAGAATGCTGATACCGCGACATTCAAAGATGCCGTCATCGTCGGCGTTTGTCAGGCTATTGCCACTTGCCCCGGTATTTCCCGTTCCGGCACAACGATCACCGCAGGTTGTTTCTGCGGATTTGATCGGAGTTTTGCGGTACGCTTTTCCTTCTTGCTTTCCATTCCTGCCGTGTTGGGAGCCAATATTCTTTCCCTTTTGGATGTGATCCGCGGCGGTTTGGATATGAGTCAACTGCCGATCTATTGCATTGGCGTTGCCGTGGCGGCAATTTCCGGCTTTGCAAGTTTGCGTTTGCTTCGCTTTATCGCCTCGCGCGGTAAGTTCGGCGCATTCGCTTATTATTGCTGGGCAGTCGGTGCTTTGACCATTGTTTTGAAATTCTTCGGTTTTTAAGGAGCGATTATGGCACAAAAGAGAAAGATATCCGCTCGGGCATCTTCTACCCGTGGCGGAAAAAAGCAAGCAAGACCGATCCGCAGAGAAGTCGGCGGCGTGATCTTGATCATACTTGCCCTTTGCATCGCGGTCAGTTATTTTCAGCAGGAAGGCGTTTTGGTCGATTTGTGTGCCAAAGGTCTGCGCGGCTTGTGCGGAGCAGGTTATTATTTCGCTGTTCCTGCACTTGGATTTGCAGCATACCGCTTGATTTGGCATAAGGGCAAACCCGTTGTATGGGGAACGACATGCTCCCTTCTGATTATACTCTTCGGCGGTGCTTTGATGCACATTGCGGCAGGGAAGATGCCGCAAGATGCCGCAATTATTCGCGCACTGTGGCTTGGCGGCATTGATCTCAAATGCGGCGGCGTTCTGAGCGGATTATTCGGGATGCTTTTACAGTGGGCATTTGGTAAAACGGCTGCCATTATCGTTTCCGGTTTGTTTACATTGATTTGCATTTTTGTCGCTTTGAAACTGACACCTTCCGCTATTTGGGGCGCTGTGAAAAATCACGAATATCTACCTTACGAGGAAGAAGAGGAAGAGGAAAAGCCGCAAAGACCGGTTCATGTTCAGCCCGTGCATAAAGAAAAACCGCAGATCGACATTCCTCTTGATGATGAGCCGGTTCGTCCGAAGCGTACACGCGCTCGTACTGCGGCAGCGGAAGAAAAACCGCAAAGCACAGGACTTTTTAAGCCTAAGAGCGCGAATATTAAGACGCCGGATGAACTTTTGCGCGGCGAAGAAACATCGGAAGAAGAGGAAAAGCCGCTTACCAAGGCTGAAATTGCCAAGGAGCAGGAAGCAGTTTCCCGAGAGATCGAAAAGAATGCGCAAAAAGCGGATAATGCGTACGATTATCCGCCCGTCACGCTTTTGAATGAAAATCAGGGCGCAAATGCTTCCGAAGCAGGTGCCGAAGTACGCAGAACGGCGTTGAGTCTTGAACAGACACTCTCCAGTTTCGGCGTGGAAGTGGCACCGGGCGATGTGGTGCGCGGCTCTTCGGTGACGCGCTATGAATTCAAGTTGGAGCAGGGCATCAAACTCTCCAAAGTTACCAACCTGCAAGACGATATCGCGTTGGCACTCGGTGCAAGCGGTGTGCGCGTAGCGGCAATTCCCAATAAGAATTCCGTATTCGGCATTGAAGTGCCAAACCGAACCGTGGAAATGGTCACGATCCGCGATGTTTTGGAGTCAAACGAATTTTGCATGCACAAATCCAAAGTTGCCTTTGCGCTCGGTAAGGACATCGGCGGACACAATGTTGTGGGTGATATCGCCAAACTGCCGCATGTGCTGATCGCCGGTACGACCGGCTCCGGTAAATCGGTTTGTGCAAATTCGCTGATCGTCTCGCTTCTTTATAAGTCCTCACCGCAGGAAGTACGCTTTATTATGGTCGATCCGAAGATGGTCGAATTGGCACCGTATAACGGTATTCCGCATTTGCTCATTCCCGTTGTGACCGATCCGAAAAAGGCGGCAGGTGCTTTACAGTGGGCAGTTTACGAAATGATGAAGCGTTATACCACCTTCTCCGAACACCGTGTGAAGAATTTGGAAGGCTATAACGCATTGGCAGAAACGCAGGACGATATGGAAAAGATGCCCTCTGTTGTGGTGGTCATTGATGAGTTGGCGGATTTGATGCTGGTGGCGGCAAAAGAAGTGGAAGATTCCATTTGCCGTATCGCACAGATGGGACGTGCCGCAGGCATCCACCTGGTCATCGCCACACAGCGTCCGAGTGCCGATGTTATCACGGGCTTGATGAAGGCCAATATTCCGAGCCGCATTGCCTTTGCGGTGGCGTCTTCTTTGGAATCCCGTATTATTCTGGATAACCCCGGCGCGGAAAAACTGATCGGTCACGGTGATATGCTCTACGCACCGCTCGGAGACGGAAAACCCAAGCGTGTACAAGGTTGCTTCATTTCCGCAGAGGAGATCGACAAAGTGGTTTCCTATGTCAAAGAAAACGGCGAGACTGAATATGATGAGTCCGTTCTGGAACATATTGATAAAGCGATCGCTGAGAAATCAAAGGGCAAAGGTGCGCCGACTGCCGCGACCGAGACTGAAGAAGAAGGCGCGGACGAATTGCTCCCTGCCGCGATCGAGATCGTTTTTGAAACGGGACAGGCATCGGTTTCCATGCTGCAACGCCGCTTGAAACTCGGTTATTCCCGTGCAGGCCGTTTGATGGATCAGATGGAAGCCTGTGGGATCGTGGGACCCTTTGAAGGATCGAAACCGCGTCAACTGCTGATGACGCAAGAGCAGTGGCAGGAAAAACAAATGAGCGGTGTGGAACTGCCGCTTGAAGAAAATAGCAGTGAAGATGAATAAAAAGAAATTCCATTCGGCGTATGACCGAATGGAATTTCTTTTTTAGATTTCAAATTAAAGCTCGATCTTTTTGCCGGTGGCACTGCTTTCGTAAGCGGCTTCCATCACGCGCTGAACATGGGCGGCATCAGCGGCAGGAACATTCACGGGCTTATCGTTGAGAACGGAGTCGGCAAAACTCTCAAATTCACGCTGATAGAGGTTGCCGTATGCCCAGGAGAGATCGCCTTTGCCGTGTTCCATAAAATTGGCTTCCAGCGTGCCGCTGTCGGATTGTGCGATGATGTCGGTCGCAAGCAAAGAACCCTTTGTACCGAGGAACTCAAAACGCTGGCGCGTTGCCTGGTCGGGAACATTGAAGTTGCTTTGCACCACGCAATGTGCGCCGTTTTCCAGTTGGAGCAAAAGCGTAGAACTGTCTTCCACTTCATAGGAGAAGGTGAGGGTATCGTTCAGCGCCATCACGCTCTTAACGCGGCTGCCGCCGACATATTCCATCAAGTCGATGCAATGCACGCCCAAATCCATCAGACTGCCGCCGCCGGACTGCGCTTTGAAGTGACGCCATGCGTCCTTCTTATCATCCGACCATGCGGTGAAACGGGTGAGGATGGTCACGACCTGACCGATACGACCGTCGGCGATCGCCATTTTCATATTGTTGGCATTGGTGCCGTAACGCATCATGAAACCGGCGGCAAACTTCACACCTTTGCCTTCACAATAGGCAACGGTTTCTTCGGCTTCCTTTGCGGTCATTGCAATGGGCTTTTCGCAAAGAATGTGTTTGCCGTGATCCGCGGCGGCACGGGACTGCTCGGCGTGGAACTGCACGGGAGTAGCAATATAGACCGCGTCGATCTCGTCGCAGGAGAGCATAGTTTCCAAATCAGTAAAAGCGTATTTTGCATTGAATTTTGCACGGACGGCTTCTGCGGCTTCCGCGTTGCAGTCCATCACGGCGACCAATTCGGCGTTATTTGCCAAAAGAATGCCGGGGATACTGCGGTTTTGCGCAATTCTGCCGGTGCCGATGACACCGATTCTGACCTTTTCCATAGAAATACCTTCTTTCCTTGAATTCGAACATATTATAACAAATCTTGATTTTGAATGCAAGACGGGAATGTTTTATCATTTGGTTTGTTTTTTATAAAAAGAGTTACATTTCAAATAAAGAGAGAATGCGCCTGCACCCATCCTCAATATCGCGCATGACCAAATCATAGCGGTCAGAGTAATAGGGGTCTTCCACATCGCGATCGGGCAGAAGTTTTTTGATTTTACCGTCCGGATCACCGCCGAGCAGACGCAAAATGTTTTGCCGATTTCGTTCATCCATGATGTAGATACAGTCAAAGTGCAGATAATCTTCTCTTGTGATAAGTCGTGCATGGTGCAGGGGACAAGGGTAGCCGTTTTCCAGCAAAACGGCACGGGCAGGCGGATAGATCGTATGACCGAACTCCTCCATAGAAGTCGCGGCGGAGTCGATTTCAAATTGCTCCAAAACGCCTTTTTCCTCAGCCATAGCGCACAGAACGATCGCCGCCATGGGACTGCGGCAGATATTGCCGTGGCAGACAAACAAAATGCGGTGCATGAAAAACCTCCTTTTCTGCGGTTTATTCTTTGTCGATGCGGAACTTCTTGATCGGTGTTGCAAAGCAAATGACAGCACCGAGAACGGCGCCGATCACCGCCTGTGCGATCTGATAGGGCAGTTTCAAGATCGCGGCTTCCGGTGTAGCATAAATAAAGGCTCTGCCGAGCGAGTAGCCGACGATGGCAATGATCGAGCCGATCGTAAGACCGATCACGGTACGGGAGAGTTTTCCTTTGCCTTTATGATAGGCACAAAGTGAGATCACAAGCGCCTGTAACCCGTGTACGACCAGCGAAACAAACATCGGCGTAGGGTAGAAGAAAAAGTCGCCCAAAAACGCACCAATGCCGCCGACGGCGCAGGCGCAGAGCGGATCAAGTAAAAGTGCTGCCGTGCAGATGATAACATCATTGAGATAGAGATGTCCGCCGGGAACGGGGATGCCGAAAGAACTCATGATCACCGTCATAGCGGTCAGAATTGCCGTTAAACAAAGGCGGCGCAGTTGTGTATGATTCATTAAAATACCTCCTGATGATACTTGCTTTTTGTAATAGTATAGTGTATAGTTGGTAATATTAAAATAACCAAAACTATACAAAAGGATAAGACCAGATGAACGGGAAAAAGTATTTGCAGGTTTACCAATATCTGCGTGGGAAAATTCAAAATGGCGATTTTCGTTATGGCGAGCGTCTGCCGTCTAAGCGTGATCTTGCGCAGCTATTTGCGGTGAGCGTTATTACGGTGGAGCATGCCTATGACATTTTGTGTCGGGAGGGATATGCCGTATCCTACGAACGAAAAGGGTATTTTGCGGATTATGCCAAGGAAAATACATTTGCTGCACCTCCGATTGCATCGTTGCAACCTTTTGTGCTGACAGGAGGTATTGCGGAAAATTCCTTTCCGTTTTCCATCCTTGCCAAGACGGCGCGGTTTGTCTTTTCGGAATACGGCGATCAACTTCTCAGCAGAACGGAAAGTGCCGGAGCGCTTTTCCTACGCGAGACACTTGCAGAGTATTTGGCGCGCAGTCGCAGTATGCGTGTTTTACCGCAGCAGATCGTCGTTGGATCGGGTGCGCAAAATCTCTATCATCTGCTCATTTTGCTTTTGGGACGGGAAAAACGCTTTGCCTGTGAATCTCCGTCTTACGAAAAAATATTTGAGACTTACACGGCGAACGGCATAGAGTGCGAACTGCTTGCGCTAAAAGCGGACGGGATCGAAACAACTGCTTTGCAAAGAACTTCTGCCGATGTGCTGCACATAACGCCTTACCGTTCTTATCCGAGCGGCGTTACGGCGAGCGCCTCGAAACGACGGGAGTATCTTGCATGGGTGCAATCGGGTGAGCGATATATCGTGGAGGATGACTTTTCCTCAGAATTTACGGTTTCTTCCAAAGTTGATGACACCCTTTTTGCCATGGACGATACAGGGCGCGTCATCTACATCAATACCTTCACTTCTACGATCTCGCCTGCGATTCGCATGGCGTATGCCGTGCTGCCGCAATCACTTGCTGTGCGCTATCGGGAAGAACTTTCGTTTTTGTCCTGCTGTGTTCCGACTTTTGAGCAGTATCTCGTAGCGGAACTGATCCGCCGCGGCGAGTTTGAACGCCACATCAACCGGATACGGCGGAATTTACGCAAGCAAAAAGAATAAAAGAATGTCCGCGGTATTAACCACGGACATTTTTATTTATGCGTTTATTTGTGATCTGTGCGCAGATGCCGGTAAAAAGACCGGTGATCATGCCACTGAGAAGTAAAAGCGGAAGATACCAGACAACGGCAAGCGTCTTCGTAAGGAGAATGGCAACGGTAATCTGCCCGATGTTATGCGCCATTGCACCGATGATACTGCAAACCCAGATTTGATTTTCACTGACAATTTTTTTCATCAGCAGCATCACAAAGAAACAGAAAAGACCGCCGACAAAACTGTATAGCAGGCTCATCAGGTTTCCGGCAAAGAAACTGCCAAGTAAAATGCGTGCAAGCAAAATCAAACCCGCTTCGATCGGGGAGAGGGCAAACACGGCATAGACCGTGATGATATTGGCTAATCCGAGTTTGATACCCGGGATCGGGGCAGGGACGGGAATTTGCAATTCCACAATGAAAAGGGCAAGCGCAACAGCGGTCAGAAGAGCCGCTTTTGTGAGGCGTTTGATTTTCATGGCGTCACCTCATCGTGTTACGGCATCGGCAGTTGATTTTGCCGAGTCTATTTTAATGACCAAACGGTGCGGAAGACATACGATCGGCATCGTGCTGTCCGAAATCCAACCTGTTTTGATGCAGGTATGATTGGGGCAATCCGACTGCGAGACACAGATTTTATGATCGGCAATGGAGACGGTATTTGTACCGTACGGCGTTTCGATTTCATAATATCCGTCTTCTGCGGCGGATAAATCAATACTTTGTACGCAATTTCCGTCAATGTAGATGCGTGCGATCGGGTTCTCTTTCGGTGCACAGTAAAGAAAAAGCGTTACACCGAGGATAAGTGCAAAGATAATACAAAAAAGTATGATCCAGGTCCTCGTTTTAATCATTTGCTACCTCAAGAATGGTTTCTTGCTCGGGTTTGTGCATTTCAACGATACGCTCGACGATCGAGGCAGTTTGCGCACGGTTTAATTTACCCTGCGGAGAAAAAGTTCCGTCGGTATTTCCTTTGAGAATGCCGAGATTGGAACAAAAAGCAACGCCGCTTTTTGCCCAGGAGGATATTTTGTCGTTGTCCTTATAATCCGGTGCGGCAGAGTCACCTTCGGATAAATCGTATTTACCGCAGAGGTAACGCGTCAGCATGGTGGCGATCTCCTCGCGTGTCAAAACATCGTTGGCATTGTAGTTCCCGTCGCTTCCTTCGACGATGTGATTGTCGTATGCCCACTTTGCGTAAGGCGCGTTGGGATTGTCATCAGTGATATCAAGAAACGGAGAAGGTTTTCCAACACCGTATGTATCGCTCACATTTTCCGTGCAGGAAAGTGTCGTGATGAATGCACCTCTTGTTTCATAGACGTTGGGAAGATATGCGCCGTTATTTCCCTTGGGCATCCAACCGCGCTCAATGCAGAAATTCAATGCGGAATAGCCCCAATGCGTTGTGATCTGAGCTTCATCAAAGTCCTCTTCGCTCGGTTCCGGCTCTTTGACGGCGACCGGTGTCGCTTTGGTGTATTTAACACCGTTTTGCGGCGTTACACCGTAGCGGTTGAACAACTCTTTGACTGTCACAAATTCATAGCCCTTTGCCTGCAACTGATCAATGGCGGCAAGCACACCGTCCACCGTGGTTTTATAAATGTCGTGGGAGAGGACGATCGCACCGTCAAAGGCGTGGCTGACAATATTAGTGCAAACGGTGGAGGCATCTCGGTAACGCCAATCTTCCGGATCGACCGACCAGGTAATGATCGGCGCTTGGATCGCGGATTTCACGGTGGCATTTGCATTGCCGTAGGGAGGACGCACATAAAATGTCTGCTCGCCGACAGCGGCAGTCAAAGTGGCATTCGTCTGCTCCACTTCACGGCGGATCTCTTCTGCGGAAAGCTGATTGAGGTTTTTATGGTTTTGCGTATGGTTGGCAAGTTGGTGACCTTCGTTGACGATGCGTTTGAGAACATCGGGATAGCGAGAGGCGCAGGAACCGAGACAAAAGAAAGTCGCTTTTGCACCGCGCGCGGCAAGACCGTCCAGCAGTTCTCCGGTATATTTGCCGGGGCCGTCATCAAAGGTAATGGCGATCAGTTTTTTGCTGTTTGCCGCGAAAGAGGGAGTGCAAAGAGCAAGTAACATAATACCGGAGAGAATAATCGGTAATATTCTCTTTTTGATAAGCATTGCTTCGCCTTCTTCATAAATTTTGATTTTTAACATTATAACATGATTTACATAAAACTGCAAGAGAAAAGTTGAAAATTGATAAAATAAGGCGAAAATCGGAAAATAAAATATTTTTTGACAAAAAATGCGTAATTACTTGACTTATGAAACCATAAAGAGTATTATTAGTTTTGAATGCAGAGGAAAAAGAATGATAAATTTTTAACAATTCTTTACTTCGAATGCATACAGCTCTTGCAGCTTTTGCATATATAATTTTTTTCACAAAGGAGAAGCAGATATGGCTCGAATCAGCGAAAACGGGCAAAAGCGCATTTGCGAGATCTGTGACGGATTCGCAAATGAAAAGACTCCGCTTATGATGATCCTCAGCGCGATCCAGAACGAATTCGGTTACATTCCTCTGGAAGCACAGGAGATCGTCTCGGAGAAGACCGGTATTTCGGTTGCGGAAATTTACGGTGTGGTCACCTTCTATTCGTTCTTCTCTTTGAAGCCGAAAGGAAAGTATGTGATCGGTTGCTGTCTCGGTACGGCTTGCTATGTCAAAGGCGCACAGCAGGTGATTGACAAGTTCTCCGAGATCCTGGGTATCGGTCCCGGTGAGACGACGGATGACGGTCTTTTCACCATTGATGCACTTCGTTGCATCGGTGCTTGCGGTATTGCACCGGCAGTTACCATCAACGGCAAGGTTTATCCCAAGGTCAGCCCCAATGTGGTTGCCGACATTGTTGCCGAGTATAAGAAGTAAGAGAGGTGCAGACAATGATTACGAATTATGAAGAACTCAACGCAAAGTGCAGTGCCTGCACAGAGAAGTTTGAAAGCAAACTCAAAGGTTTGGGCGGCAAACGCGCAGTCGTGCTTTGCGGCGGTACCGGTTGCCTTTCCTCCAACTCTCAGAGCATCAAGGAAAAATTTGAAAAACTGATCGCCGAGAAAAATCTCGGGGACAAAGTCAGCGTCAACCTCGTTGGCTGCTTCGGTTTCTGCTCTCAGGGCCCCTTCGTGAAGATCTATCCCGAAGATACGCTTTATCGTCTCGTTCACATTGAAGATGTGGAAGAGATCGTAGAGAAAGATCTGATCGGCGGCGAGATCGTGGATCGCCTGCTTTATGTCGATCCTGCCACCAAGGAAAAGGTCGTCAAGCAGGAAGATATCAACTTCTATAAGAAACAGCACCGTGTTGCGCTTGCCGCTTGCGGTGTCATCAACCCCGAAGAGATCGAAGAGGCTATGGGCGCAGGTGCGTTCCAAGGCCTTGCCAAGGCTTTGCAGATGGATCCGCAGGAAGTCATCGACGAAATCCTCGGCTCAGGCTTGCGTGGTCGCGGCGGCGGCGGTTTCCCCACCGGTAAGAAGTGGCAGTTTGCGCACAACTCCGAAGGCGATGTGAAATATGTCGTCTGCAACGGTGATGAAGGTGACCCCGGTGCATTTATGGATCGTTCCATCTTCGAAGGCAATCCGTTTGCCGTTATCGAAGGTATGATGATCGCCGGTTATGCGATCGGCGCTCACGAAGGTTTCTTCTATGTCCGTGCGGAATATCCCGTTGCCGTCCGCAGATTGCAACTTGCGATCGACCAGGCGAAAGCAAACGGTTTGCTCGGCAAGAACATTCTCGGTTCCGGCTTTGACTTTGATATGAGCATCCGTCTCGGCGCAGGCGCGTTCGTATGCGGCGAAGAGACGGCATTGCTTAACTCCATCGAAGGTCAGCGCGGTATGCCGCGTCCCCGTCCGCCGTTCCCGGCGATCAAGGGCTTGTGGCAGAAACCGACCATCGTCAACAATGTCGAAACGCTTGCCTGCGTTCCGTTCATCATGCGCGAAGGCAAAGAAGCATTCAGCAAGTACGGTACGGAGACCTGCAAGGGTACAAAGGTCTTTGCACTCGGCGGCAAGATCAACAATGTCGGTTTGGTCGAGATTCCCATGGGTACGACGCTGCGTGAGTTGATCTATGACATCGGCGGCGGCATCCCCAACGGTAAAGAATTCAAAGCGATCCAGACCGGCGGTCCTTCCGGCGGCTGCTTGACCAAGGACTTTTTGGATGAGCCGATCGACTTCGATAACCTCACTGCGAAGGGCTCCATGATGGGCTCCGGCGGCGCGATCGTGATGGATGAAGACAACTGCATGGTCGATGTGGCTCGTTTCTACCTTGACTTTATTTGCGATGAGTCCTGCGGTAAGTGCACGCCCTGCCGTATCGGTACTAAGCGTATGCACGAACTGCTCACAAAAATTACCGAAGGCAAGGGCACAATGGAAGACCTCGACGAACTCGAAGAACTCGCCAATGTCGTCAAGAGCAACTCTCTTTGCGCTTTGGGACAGACTTCCGCCAACCCCGTTGTCTCCACGCTCAAACATTTCCGTGACGAGTACATTGCCCACATTGTCGACAAGAAGTGCCCGGCTCATGTCTGCAAGAATTTGATGTCCTATGAGATCGTCAAGGATAAGTGCTTCGGCTGCGGTATGTGCGCAAAGCAGTGCCCGGCAGACGCCATCAGTAAGACGGATTATGTTGCGCCCGGCAAGAAACTGCCTGCTTTGGAAATCGATCCGAACAAGTGCGTCAAGTGCGGTGCCTGTATGGCAGGCTGCAAGTTCAGCGCAATTATTAAGAAGTAAGGGAAGGAGAGAGAATTATGGCATTGATTAACATTAAAATCGAAGGCGTTCCCTATCAAGTGGAAAGCGGACTTACCATTTTGGAAGCAGCGAAGAAGTGCGGTTATGAAATTCCCTCCCTTTGTGCTTTCAACCACGGCGAATGCTCTCGCGGCTCCTGCCGTGTCTGCCTCGTTGAGGCTACCGGTGCAAGAGGTCTTGTGGCTTCCTGCGTGTATCCCGTCAGTGAAGGTATGGAGATCCGCATCTCTTCTCCGAAGGCTGTTGCGGCTCGCCGCGCCTCTGTGGAACTGTTGCTCTCCAACCACAACAAGGATTGCCAGCAGTGCGATAAGAACGGCAACTGCGAATTGCTCCGTGTCGCCAATATGACCGGTGCCCGCGAAGGTCGTTTCAACGGTACACATTCCAAGAACACTTACGATCAGCTCACCCCGACCATCGTGCGTGACACATCGAAGTGCATCCTTTGCGGTCGTTGCGTGGAGCGTTGCAAGAACGCTCACGGCAAGGGTATCCTCGGCTTTGAAAACCGCGGTTTTAACACAATCGTTGCTCCTGCCGAGAACAGAAGTTTCATCCAGTCTCCCTGCATCATGTGCGGTCAGTGCATCAATGTTTGCCCGACCGGTGCTTTGATGGAAAAGAGCGAGATCGACCTCGTCGACGAAGCCATGGCACAGGGTAAATATGTCGTTTGCCAGACGGCTCCTGCCGTCCGTGCCGCTCTCGGTGAAGAGTTCGGTATGAAGATCGGTACGCCCGAGACCGGCAAGATGGTTGCCGCGTTGCGCCGCCTCGGTTTCCAAAAGGTGTTTGACACCAACTTTGCCGCCGACCTCACCATCATGGAAGAAGCCACGGAACTGCTCAACCGCATCAAAAACGGCGGTGCGCTCCCGATGATCACTTCCTGCTCTCCCGGTTGGGTGAACTTCGCCGAGTACAACTACGGCGATCAGCTCGATCACCTCTCCACCTGCAAATCTCCGCACGAGATGTTCGGCGCGATCCTCAAGAGTTACTATGCCAAGAAGATCGGCGTTGATCCGAAGGATATGTTCGTCGTTTCGATCATGCCTTGTTCCTGCAAAAAGTATGAAAAGGGTCGTCCCGAAATGGAAAATGACGGCTTGCGTGATGTCGACGCCGTTCTTACCACCCGTGAACTCGGCCGTTTGATCCGCCGCAGCGGTATCAACTTCGCCAAACTTCCCGATGAGGATTTCGATACCGATATCGTCCACGATTACACCGGCGCTGCCGTGATCTTCGGCGTGACCGGCGGCGTGATGGAAGCCGCTCTTCGTACCGCTCACTTTGTCCTCACCGGCAAAGAGCGCGAGGGTATTGTGTTCAAAGAAGTCCGCGGTTTCGAGCAGATCCGTGAGGCTGAATTTGATCTCGCCGGCAACAAGATCAAGGTCGCCGTTACCAGCGGTATGCGCGGTGCAAAGGTTCTGCTTGACCAGATCCGTGAGGGCACCTCTCCTTATACCTTCATCGAAGTGATGGGTTGCCCGGGTGGCTGCATCAACGGCGGTGGTCAGCCCTATGTCAAGCCCAATTTGCTTCCCAACGAGGATGACGATATTCTCGAAACCTATAAAGAGAAGCGTGCACAGGCTCTCTATTCCGAAGATGAGCGTCAGACCGTTCGTCAGAGCCACAACAATGTGCAGTTGCAGGAACTCTACAAAGAGTTCCTCGGTGAGCCTAATTCCCACCTTGCACATGAGTTGCTCCACACCACTTACGGTGCGAGAGAGAAATTCCCCGAAGTCTGATAAAGCCCCAAAAGCGGTCAGAGGTATCCTTTGACCGCTTTTTTGCACTTTACCTTTGTGAACAAAAACTGTTGTAATAAAAGCAGGATGAAAAAGAGGTTGTTGCAGATTTGCTTGCGTATGATTTTTGCAAAGCTGGGGAAAGCGATGCCTGTTTTGACCTTTGAGTGAAAGAAGTGGTTTAGAAAATGAAAAAAATTTGTTGTACCGCGTGCGGCGACGCGATGATTTTCCGCCATTTGCCCGGCGAATATGACGGCTTTGCCCGGGTGCGCGACTTCATCGCAAGAGGCGATTTTCGCTTTGTCAATTTAGAAACTACCGTTCACAACTTTGAAACCTTTGCCGCGGCGCGTTCCGGTGGCAGTTGGTTTTGCACAGAGCCATCCGTTTTGGAGGATGTGAAGGCATTTGGATTCAATATGCTCTCCACGGCGAATAACCATGCGACGGACTACGGCTACACAGGTGTGACCAAAACGCTTGATTATATCAAGGCAGCCGGACTCAACAGTTGCGGCACCGGCAATTCACTTGCCGAGGCAGCGGCGCCGATCTATCTGGATACTCTGCAGGGGCGTATTGCGCTCATCGGCGCGACATCCACCTTTCATCCCGAGTCGATGGCAGGTGAGCAGACAAACTCCCTGCCGGGCAGACCGGGCGTGAACGGCATCCGGCACAGTACCGTTTACCAAATGCCGAAAGCACAGATGGAACAGCTTAGAAGCATTGCAGACGCTATGCAGATTAACCTTCCCAACGAAATCCACCGTCAGCAGGGCTATCTTCCGCCGCTTCCGGAAAACGAACTCGAATTCGGTGATCTGCGCTTTACCGTGTCCGACCGTTTTGCGGTGCAAACGCTTCTTAATGATGCCGATCTTGCGCGTGTGCAAAGATCCATACGCGAAGCGCGGTTTATGGCGGATTATGTTGTGATTGCCATGCACTCCCATGAGATCAAAGGAGCGGACGATACAGCACCTGCGGATTTCTATGCCGCGTTTGCCCACGCCTGCATCGACGCCGGTGCCAACGCCGTGATCGGCACGGGTGTTCATTTTCTGCGCCCGATCGAAATCTATCGGAATTGCCCGATTTTCTATTCTTTGGGTGATTTTATCATCCAACTTGAAACTATTCGCAAGGCTCCTGCGGATTTCTATGCAACGCAGAACATGACCGGAAGCGAAGGGCTGGATGCACTCTTCCGTGCGCGCTCCGGCGACGGGAAGAAAGGACTTTACTATAATCCGCGTATGTTCCGAAGCGTGATCCCGTATTGGGAGGCGGAAGACGGCAAACTCACCGCTTTGCAGTTGTTGCCGATCGAACTTGCTTTTGATGCACCGCGCTCGATGGGTGGGTGGCCGCACTACGCTCAGGATCAAGGCATTTTGGAGCATCTTGCCGAGATCAGCAGACCTTACGGCACAAAGATTACCATTGAAAACGGCATGGCATCTGTTGTTTTGGGAGAATGATATGAAGTTGACAAATGATATGCGTGCGTATGTCGCAGCGTGTGAAACGGAATTAAAGGAACTCATTCGCGCGATGAGCGTGATCCCTGCCCCCTCCGGTAAGGAAGAAAAACGTGCGGCGTTTTGTAAAAAGTGGTTCGTGCAAAACGGTTTTGAAAATGTCACGATCGACGAAGCGCTCAATGTGCTTGCACCCTATGGCGTGACCGACAGCAATAAGATCGTTGTCATCAGCGCCCACACGGATGTGGTGTTTGGCGATGAAACGGCACTTCCTTTTCACGAGGATGCCGAAAAATTTTACTGTCCCGGTGTCTGCGACGATACTGCCAACCTTGCAATTTTGATGATCGCCGCGCGCTATTTCGTGAAAAACCGCATCCGGTCTAAATACGGTCTGCTTTTTGCCGCCAACTCCTGTGAGGAGGGACTTGGCAATCTCAAAGGAATTCGTCAGATCGCAAAGGATTACGGCTCTCGTATCCTTGAGCATATCACCTTTGACGGCACGGTGCTCAACACCACGGTGACAGATGCGGTCGGCTCAGTGCGTTATCACGTCACGGTAAAAACCGAAGGCGGCCATTCTTTTTCTGCATTCGGCAAGCCCAATGCCATCGTGGAATTGTCGCGTTTGATTTTGGATTTAGAAGGCATAGAAGTGCCGCAAAAGGAAGGAACGAAAACCACGCGCAATATCGGCACGATCGAGGGAGGCACTTCGGTCAACACTATCGCGCAAGAGGCATCAATGCTCTGCGAATACCGCTCCAACGATAAAGACGGTATGGCATATATGAAGGCGGCGTTTGCAGCGGCATTTGCACGCGCAAAGGAACGCGCCGATGTGGAGATCGCCTTGGTCGGTGAACGCCCCTGCGCCGCAGATGTTGACAAGACCGCGTGGGAAGAACTGATCGCTCGGGCGGATGAAAGTGTGCGAATTGCCGTAGAGAAGGAGCCGGTGCACCGTATCAGTTCAACAGACAGCAATATCCCGCTTTCCATGGGCATTCCATCTACTTGCATCGGTGTCTGCGAAGCATACGGCATCCACACGCGCGAAGAAAACCTTGTGCTTGCAAGTTTACCCGGCGGCGTATACAGAGCCCTTTGTCTGCTCTCTCATTACTTTGAAGTGTAAAGTGCCGTTTTTCCTTGCAAATGCGGGAAAGTGCGCTGTGCAAGCATTTTGCATTTAATGATAAGAAAATAGGTCATCTTATGGAGGGCGTAATACGAAACGAAAATTTTTTTCATTTTGTTTTTGACGGTCGGCGGCTTTATTGAAAGTTAAAAAAAGGAGGGTTGTACCCTCCTTTTTTATATCTTTTTTTCCTCTCCGGTGAGAAACAGACGCCACGCAAGAGCGTCGCGAAAGACGAAATATCGTTCAAGTAGGATTATAATGAGTAAAAGGTCAAGAAATGCTTAAAAGACGTATTCGGCGAAACCAAAGGTAACGAAACTCCAAATCGGGTTGAGCCAACGGTAAATCAAGTACGCAGGCGCGACAACCATGGAAAATCCGAAGTCTGCCTTCTCCGAAAACGCCACGCCAAGTGCGATCAGGGTGATGCCGATCAGGTAAGCAAGTTCTGTATAAAAGGTTTTTTCTTCATTGCCGTTTTCTCTCCTGTCACTGTTTGAGCGGTATCAGCACCGGCGTGCCGGTTTTGCCGCCGGTCGCAAGTGCGTTCATCAAATCCGTATAGCGAAGGGCATGCCTATAAAGCACACCGTCAAAAGCGTCAATAATTATTGTTGTAATATGCTTCATTTTTTCGTCCTCCGCTTTTTTCTTCGTCTCACTATAACAGTCACGCAGCCCTCTGTCAAGAGCCTTCTTACGATAGAAATTATGACCGCTTTTTGCATGCGGAATATTGACAACGGAGGTATAATCTGCTAAAATAATTGCAACAATTCCAAGGGGCGCTGGCATAAGCCGGCTGAGATGAAAAATGTGTTTTTTCGGTCCCTCGAACCTGATCCGGGTAATGCCGGCGTAGGAATGCGAATGATAAGAGACGAAACGCATTGCAACGCCGCAATGCGTTTTTTTGTTGCGGCAGGCAGGAATTGAATTCAAAATACGAGGGGAATACAATGAAAAAAACTTCGATCCGTATGCTCTGCGAAGCCGCATTGCTGATCGCCGCGGCGCAAATCCTCAGTTATCTCAAACTGTGGAAAATGCCTTGGGGTGGCTCTGTTACCCTTGCGATGCTGCCGATCATTCTCTTTGCCGTCCGTTGGGGAGTACGAAAGGGGCTTTTAGCCGGTTTTGCACTCGGCATATTGCAGTTTGCTTTGGACGGCGGCTTTGCCATCGGTTGGCAATCCATCATCGGCGACTACCTGCTTGCCTATACCGCCCTTGGCTTTGCAGGATTTTTGACCGGAAAGAAAAATGCTGTCTTTACCGGAACTCTTCTCGGCGGTGCTGCGCGATTTTTGGTGCATTATGTCGTTGGAGCAACCGTTTGGGCAGAGTATATGCCCGAAACTTTCCTCGGTCTCCCGATGCGCTCGGCATGGTTTTATTCCGCACTTTACAATCTCCTTTATATGCTGCCGAATATCGCTGTGACGATTCTTTTGGCGTTCATGTTATATAAGCCGTTAAAGAAGTATTTTAATGCCGAAGATCTTCAATGAGCAAGATGCCGTTTTCACAATTCATTTGCCTTTCGAAACGCGCCTGACGATGCAATCTCCGTAGGGGATGGGCTTGCTCCTCCCGTGTGGGATGAGCGGAAACGCCGTTGTATCATACGGGCGTAGGGGCGAACTGTGCTTGCCCGTCGTGGCGATGCGAAATTTTACGGGCGAACACAGTTCGCCCCTACGGGGGGGAGATTTGAGATAGGTGCGTCTTTTCGCCATCGCGAGCGGAGCGTGGCGATCCGTTTAGGAGTGGCATCCCTTCTCTTTTTTGTATAAAAAATGAATATTACAAAACGGAAAAATCAAAAATCGTTGAAAAATCAACAAATTTGTACTGTTGCATATTTTGTAAAATGTGTTATAATAAGGTTGCTGAATAGCGGTGCAGTATCCTAGTCAGATCTACCGTCTTGTAAGAAGGGCCTAAAAATCCTTTAAAGGGCACAACTGTGAAACCTTTGGTGCTTGCTTCTTACGCCCAGTTTGGGGTGAGTGCTGAAGGGAGGCAAAGCGTATGCTGCGCCTGCGGATTCCGGGCGTCCTCTAATGGCATAGAGGTATCGACCCTGCTTCTGCGGAGACCTGTTCTTGTGCCGGGGCGTACTCCCGAAAGGGTAGCGACCTTGGTACGAAGCAGGATATGAACCTGCAATGCGGTGCTATGCAACTTCGGTTGTGAACGCTGTGTGCAGAGTAGCCTGCCTTGCGTGGCAGCGGCGAATGAGATTACTTTGAAACCGTTGCTGCAAAAGAGGCTAAGAGACGGTGTGACTGCTGTGGAAATCACCTAGGCTGTCCTTGTGGGCAGAATGCGGATTACAGTGCGGACTAAGTGGCAATCGGGTATTGCGAGCGGTAACGCCGCAGCGCAAGATTTAATGGGAAACCGCCTCATCGGCAACGAGGGGTATTTTGTGGGGAAATCCAACCCGACCTAAGCCGTAGGATTGCCGTGTTCTGCTGCCGCTTTTCGCAATTTATAAAAAAAGGAGTAACGGTTTTGAAAGAGAAAGACGCAAATCCTCGATTACAAAAGGATAAGAAGGCAAGCCATCTACGGTGGGTAGTGCGCGTGTTTGTGCTCGCCGTTGTGATTTCGGCTGTGATGAGTTTCGGTTCCGAGGCGATTTTGGAGGGAACGGGATTTCTTGCCGCCGTTTTGGTGTTGTTCTTTTTCATTTTCCTCGGGATCGCATTTGATGTGATCGGCGTTGCCTGTACGGCAGCTGATCCGAGTGCTTTTTATTCCATGGCGTCCCACCGGACAAAGGGCGCAAAAGAGGCTCTTTGGCTTTTGAAGCACTCCGAGCGAGTATCGAGTATTTGCAACGATGTTGTCGGCGACATTTGCGGCATTGTCAGCGGTTCGACGGCGGCGGTTTTGATTTTGCTTTTGAAAAATCGGTTTACATGGAACGAAATGGCGGTGTCCATTGCCATCACTGCGCTGATCTCGGGGATGACGATCGGCGGCAAGGCGTTGAGCAAGCAATTTGCCATTGAGCGCTCCAAAGATGTCGTTTTTTTTACGGCACGGATTTTGCGCTTTTTTCGCGTGGAGAGATAGGTGAAAGATTTTGATTTTGGAAGGTATTCATTCACCGCAGGATGTGAAAAAACTTTCTGTTGCCGATACGGGATTGCTTTGTGAAGAATTGCGGGCATTTCTTTTGCAGAATGTTTCACAAACAGGCGGACACCTTGCTTCCAATTTAGGTGCGGTGGAACTGACGGTTGCCATTCACCGTGTTTTCAATACTGCACGCGATCGCCTCGTTTTTGATGTCGGTCACCAGTGCTATGTACATAAAGCGTTGACAGGGAGAATGAAAGATTTTTCCCGTTTGCGTCAGTTTGGCGGTTTGTCCGGTTTTCCGAAACCGGAGGAGAGCATACACGATGCTTTTGTAGCCGGACACGCTTCCAACTCCGTTTCCGTGGCACTCGGTATGGCGCGTGCGCGCACGATGCTCCACGAAAATTACCGTGTGATTGCCTTGATGGGGGACGGTGCGCTTTCGGGCGGACTTGCTTACGAGGGGCTGAATAATGCCGGCGTTTCGGGCGAAGATATGCTGGTGATTTTCAACGATAACGGAATGTCAATCAACCGCAATGTCGGAGCGATTTCCGATTATCTTTCCAAATTGCGCAATAAACCGGAATATTATGCTTTGAAAGAAAAATATCGCTCGGTATTAAATCGCGGCAAGGTAGGGCAAACGCTCTATCAGGCAAGCCATAATGTCAAAACAAAACTCAAAGCGGCAATGCTGCAAAATGCCTCTCTTGTGGAAGGTATGGGATTTACTTATATCGGACCTGTCGACGGGCATGATCTTTGGGAATTGGAAGAAGCTCTGCGCACGGCAAAAAGTAAAAAAGGTCCTGTATTTTTGCATGTTTTGACGCAAAAAGGAAAAGGGTATCAGCCGGCGGAAGAGAAACCCAATCTCTACCATGGCGTTCCGCCTTTTGACTTAAAAGAAGGTTTGAAGGACGAACCGAAAGAGAGTTTTTCTTCCGTTTTCGGCGAAGAACTTTGTGCGATCGCAAAGGAAAATGAGCGCGTATGTGCTATTACGGCGGCGATGGCAGACGGTACGGGTTTGAGCGATTTTGCCAAGCAGTTTCCCGAGCGTTTCTTCGATGTCGGCATTGCCGAAGAACACGCGGCGGCGATGGCAGGCGGACTTGCCTCGCAGGGGGCGGTTCCGGTTTTTGCCGTGTATTCCACTTTCTTGCAAAGAGCCTACGATCAATTGATCCATGACATTGCACTTGAAAATCTGCATGTTGTGCTTGCCGTTGACCGAGAAGGATTGGCAGGAGCGGACGGAGCAACACATCACGGTATTTTTGATGCGACATTTCTTTCGGATATTCCGAATTTTACGGTATTGCGCCCGTCAAATTATGCCGAATTGCGTACCATGCTTCGTAAAGCCGTTTACGAAATCAAAGGTCCGGTTGCCGTCAGTTATCCGCGCGGCGCAGAAGGAACTTTTCGCGAAGATACCGCAGATCAGCGGCTTTGTGTACTGCGCAAAGGTGCAGATGTAACGCTTTGCGCTTACGGCACAATGATCAATCATGTGTTGGAAGCGGCGGACATTTTACAGCAAAAAGGCATTTTTGCGCGCGTGATCAAATTCAATACCATATCGCCGCTTTTGGATAGTGATTTCCGTGATATTATCGGTGCAACTAAGCACATTTTGGTCGCGGAAGAATGTCTCGGAGTCGGATGCCTCGGACAGCGGATCGCCGCAATTTTAGCGGCAAACAAAATTGCACCGCAAAAGTTGATGCTCTGCAATTTCGGTAAGACTTTTCCGCATCAGGGCAGTACGGCGGAATTGCAAAAGGCTTTTGGGTTGGATGCCCGATCCATTGCTGATGAGGTCTTGAAAGGACTGAAAGAATGAGTGAGAAAACAAGGTTAGATGTTTTGCTGGTCGAGCGCGGTTTGCAGGAGAGTCGGCAAAAAGCGCAGGCGACGATTATGAGCGGCTTGGTTTTTGTCAACAATCAGCGCGCCGATAAACCCGGTATGAGTGTTGCCAATGATGTGCAGATCGAGGTGCGCGGTAATGCTTTACGCTATGTCAGCCGCGGCGGTTTGAAATTGGAAAAAGCCGTAAAAGCATTTGATCTTTCACTTAAAAATCTGATTTGTGCCGATATCGGTGCTTCAACCGGCGGTTTTACCGATTGTATGTTGCAAAACGGTGCGCAAAAGGTCTATGCGGTGGATGTCGGCTACGGTCAGTTCGATTGGAAACTCCGTAACGATCCCCGTGTGGTCGTCATGGAGCGTACCAACGCGCGTTATCTGACACACGAGCAAGTACCCGACGCGTTGGATTTTGCATCCATTGATGTGTCCTTTATTTCACTGAAATTGATTTTGCCTGCTTTACACGGTATTTTGAAAGAGAATGGCAAGATCGCCTGCCTCATCAAACCGCAGTTTGAAACAGGACGCGAAAAAGTGGGGAAGAAGGGCGTGGTGCGCGATCCGGATGTCCACAAGGAAGTACTGAACAACTTTCTGCAATATGCAAAAGATTTGGATTTTACCGTTTTGGCATTGACCTTTTCTCCCATTCGGGGACCGGAGGGAAATATTGAGTATCTCGGCTATTTAGAGCGCGGATACCGACCTTTTGATGAAATGCCCGTTGATGCTTTGGTCGAAGCATCACACGCAGAGTTGGAGAACGAAAAGTGAGGCGATGGATATGCTCCGCAAAGTGATTTTGTGCCCCAATCCCTATCGGGATAAAGAACTTTCTTTTGTGCGCGAGGCGAAAGCGGTTCTGGATGAGATCCATTGCCCGAATGTTGTCTGTCTGCCGTTTCAAAAAGAAGGACAGGAAAAATGGGCTGATCTTGACATTCAGCCACTTCATCCGCAGCTGCGGGATGCAGATGCCGTGGTCGCTTTCGGCGGTGACGGCACGATGCTGCACCTTTCCAAAACTTTGACGCACAGTGGTGTACCGATGCTCGGCGTCAATCTTGGCAGTCTCGGATTTTTGGCGGATCTGGAACAAAGCGAACTGCATAAACTCAAAGACTTTGCCAACGGAAATTTCCGCATTGAAGAGAGAATGATGCTGGATGTGGAAGTGGTACGCGACGGGCGTACGATTTTTACCGATCTTGCGCTCAATGAAGCGGTCATTGCACGCGGCATTTTGTCACGCGTGATCCGTTTGCGGATTTTGACTGAAGAAGGCGTCCTTTTTGATACGCGCGGTGACGGCGTGATCGTAGCGAGTCCGACCGGCTCAACGGCATATTCCATGAGCGCAGGAGGTCCCATAGTGGAGCCGACGGCGTTGTCGTTTGTGATCGGCACGATCTGCGCCCATGAGATGCACGCAAATTCCTATGTATTATCATCCAATCACACAGTCAGTGTGCAGACGGAGATCGGCGGTTATAAACCTGTAATTCTTTCAGTCGATGGGGGTAAAGCATTTCAACTTCACAGCGGCGATTTGATCCGCATTCGTAAATCAGAAAAGAAAACCCGCTTGGTGAGACTGAGCAATCGCAGTTTTGGCGAAATTTTACACAAAAAAATGTTAGGGAGCGGTGACTATGAAGAATAATCGTCAGGAAATTATTTTGCAAATCGTTGCCGAGCAAGCGGTGGAGACACAGGAACAATTGATCACCTGCTTGCGTGAACGCGGCATTGAAAGCACACAAGCCACCATTTCCCGCGATATCAAGCAACTGCATTTGGTCAAAGAGCCGATGGGCAACGGTCACTACCGTTATTCGGTTTCCCTGCAAAGGACGAGGCTTAATTTTGCGGATCGTTTGAAGAAAATCCTGCATGAGAGCGTTGTGGGCGTGGATTTTGCGCAAAATATCGTTGTATTGCATACGATTCCGGGACTTGCCGGTGCGGCAGGTGCGGCATTTGACGCGATGGAACTGCCGTCCAAAGTCGGAACTCTTGCCGGTGACGATACGGTGATGATCGTGATGCGTACTGTGGAAGCGGCGGAAATGCTTTGCGGTGAAATCGGCGTAATGCGCAAGTGAGGAGAAAAAATGCTGCAACTTCTGCACATTGAGAATATTGCGGTAATTGAAAGCGCGGACATTTTGTTCGAGCGCGGTTTTCATGCGCTTACCGGTGAAACCGGTGCCGGTAAATCCATTGTCATTGATGCTCTCGGCGCAGTGCTCGGGCAGAGGACATCGCGCGATTTGATCAGGACCGGTGCGACAAAGGCGTATGTAAGTGCACAGTTTGCAGAACTTGATTGCGTGAAAGCGACAATGGAAGCGATGGGAATTGCTTGCGAGCAGGACGGTACACTGCTTTTACAGCGCGAACTTTTTGCGGACGGGCGTAATGTCTGCCGCGTAGGGGAAAGACCGATCACCGTTGCACAGCTGCATGCGATCGGACAACTACTCCTCAATATCCACGGTCAGCATGACGGTCAGCAACTGCTTGACGAGAGAGAGCATATTTTCTATTTAGACCGTTTCGGCGCGTTGGAAAAGGCAAAAGAGGCGTATCGCGTGCCTTATGATGCTATGTGTGCGACCAAACGGGAAATAGAAGGTTTACAAATGAACGAGGCGCAAAAGGCTATGAAAGTTGATGCCCTTCGTTTTCAGATCGCCGAATTGGAGCGTGCGGAATTGAAAGCGGATGAGGATGAACTGCTTCAAAACCGTTTGACGCTTTTGAGAAACGGCGAAAAATATATTTCGGCGCTTTCTGCGGCAGATGTCGCTTTGAACGGCGGCGAGGAGATGCTTGGCGCGGTCAATGCTTTAGAAGAAGCGCAGATGGCTTTGCAGGGCATTCGAGCTTTGGACGATTCTTTTGCAGCAATACTCGAACGCATGGAAACGGCTCGTTGTGAGGTCTATGATTTGGCAATGACAATTCGCGACAAACGCAGTGAATTTGATTTTTCTCCGGAAGAGTTGGACGAATTGGAGAGTCGGGCTGATACGCTATATCGCATCAAGAAGAAATACGGCGCAACGGTCGAAGAGTGTATCGCATATCTGGAAAAGAGCAAAAAGGAACTCGACGATATAACATACGCCGACGATAAGATTGCTATGCTGCAAGGTGTATTATCGGAGCAAATGAAAGCCGTATCCGAAGCAGCTTTGCAGCTTCGGAAAGAGCGAAAAACTGCGGCGGACCAGTTGGAAAAGCAGATTTTGTCTGAATTGCGGGAATTGGATATGCCAAAGGTACAATTCTCCATTGATTTTGCAGAGAAAGAGCCGTCGGAAAACGGCGCGGATGAGGTGCGCTTTTTGATGTCTGCCAATGTCGGCGAGGCATTAAAACCGATTGACCGTGTCGCATCGGGCGGCGAATTGGCGCGAATTATGTTGGCACTGAAAAATGTTTTGGCGGAGCAGGATTGCGTCGGTACGCTGGTCTTTGATGAAGTGGATACCGGCGTTTCCGGCAGAGCGGCACAGCGCGTGGCGGAGAAGTTGGCAAAGGTATCGCGGAAAAAGCAAGTCCTTTGTGTGACGCATTTGCCGCAGCTTGCGGCGATGGCAGATATGCACATGAGCGTTGAAAAAGGGGAAAAGAACGGTCGCACTTATACGCAGGTCTCTACACTTGACCGAAAGGCAAGATGTATGGAATTGGCGCGTTTGACGGGCGGAGAAATCGTCAGCGATGCCATTTTGACGGGTGCGGAAGAACTTTTGCGTTCCGCCGAGCAATTCAAAAGCAGTTTATAAGGAGCAAAGTTTTGAACCGATATATAGAAAAAATAGAAAATCAATTTCCGACGAGACGAAAACGAGGCGAAAAAGAAGCGTTCCGTAAATGGCTTTGTCAGACATTGGACGCGCTTGGCTACAAGGCAAATGTTGAGACCAATATGGGTTTGGTGCATTTTGGTGATCCGCTTTTTAATATTACGGTCGGCGATGTCAAGTCGGCAAAAATCATTTTAACAGCGCATTATGATACGGGTGCGAAAAACTTCTTTCCCGAGTTCTATTGTCCTACCCGTCCGCTGACATACTTTTTATATCAGGCAATACAACCGATTTTGGCAATTGTCTTGTGCTTTTTGCTTTCCTTTGCCATAACCTATCCACTTCGCTTGCCGGGCTTGATGTTTCCTCTTTTTTTGCTGTTCTTCTTTGCGCTCCTTGTTTACTCCAAATGGGGACCGAGTGAGAAGAAAAACGCCAATCGCAGTACTTCCGGCGTCGTGGCACTTTTGGAGACGGCGGAAAAGATTTCACCGCGTTACCGCGGCGAAGTTGCTTTCGCATTTTTAGACGGCTCACAGGGAAAACGCGGTGCAAAAACATATCGCAAGCGTTATCCGGAAGCGAGGGAAAAGACGGTCATTCACCTTGATTGCGTCGGTTGCGGCGAAGAAATTTTGATTTTGCCAGGGAAATATGCCAGATGGGATGGTATACTACTTGACGCAGTGAATGAAAACTTTTATAATACAGAGCGGAAAACCTGCTTTTTGAAAGCAGACGGTTTAACGCTTTATCCTTCCGACAACCGTGCCTTCAAATATGCAACGGTCATTTGTGCTTGCCATAAAATCAACGGTTTTGGGCGCATTGTCAAACAGGATTGCGCGGAGATCGATGATGAAAACCTGTCAATTTTGAGCGACGGACTTGCCAAAACAGTCGCCGCTTACCATAAATAAGGAGAACAATATGGGTATCTATGAGGAATTGAAAGCGCGTGGTCTGATCGCTCAGGTCACCAACGAGGAAGAGATCCGTGAAATGGTCAATGCCGGTAAGGCAACCTTTTACATCGGCTTTGATCCGACGGCGGATAGCCTTCATGTAGGACATTTTATGGCGCTTTGCCTAATGAAGCGTTTGCAGATGGCAGGCAATAAGCCGGTTGTTTTGGTCGGCGGCGGTACGGGCTATATCGGTGATCCTTCCGGCAGAACCGATATGCGCTCAATGATGACACCGGAAACCATTCAGCATAACTGTGATTGCTTCCGCAAACAGATGGAGCGTTTCATCGACTTTGGTGAAGGCAAAGCGATCATGGTCAACAATGCCGATTGGCTTTTGAAACTCAACTACATCGAATTACTGCGTGATGTCGGTGCTTGTTTCAGTGTCAATAATATGCTGCGTGCCGAGTGCTATAAACAGCGCATGGAAAAAGGACTTTCGTTCCTTGAATTCAACTACATGATCATGCAGTCTTACGATTTTTACTATCTCTATCAACACTACGGTTGCAATATGCAGTTTGGCGGTGACGATCAGTGGTCGAATATGCTCGGCGGAACGGAACTTATCCGCCGCAAACTCGGTAAAGATGCGCACGCAATGACCATCACACTTTTGATGAACAGTGAAGGCAAGAAGATGGGGAAAACCGCAAACGGCGCGGTTTGGCTCGATCCGAATAAGACTTCACCCTATGAGTTTTATCAGTATTGGCGTAATGTCGGCGACAACGATGTTTTGAAGTGTATCCGTATGCTGACCTTCCTGCCGCTTGAAGAGATTGATGCAATGGATCATTGGGAAGGCAGTCAACTCAATCGCGCCAAGGAGATTTTGGCATTTGAACTGACCAAGTTGGTACACGGCGAGGAAGAGGCAAAGAAGGCAGAAGAGGCCGCCAAAGCACTCTTCGGCAGCGGTGGTACTTTGGAGAATGTTCCCACGACCGCTTTGACCGATGATATTTTTACTGATGGAAAAGTTGACATTATGTCGCTTTTGGTCGCAACGGGACTTTGCCCCTCTCGCGGTGAAGCGCGCCGTTTGATTCAGCAGGGCGGCGTGAGCGTCAATGACGAAAAGGTTACCGCCATTGATGCTTCTTACAGCAAAGATCAGTTTGCCGGTGATGGTTTAATGATTCGTAAAGGGAAGAAAGTTTTCCACAAAGTTACACTTTAACGCACATAAAACTGCGCAGAGAAATCTTCTCTGCGCAGTTTTGCCGTTATATGAGTGAGAGCGATGTGAGAATTTGATCAAGTTTTTTTGCCTTTTCGGAAGCAATCGGACAAAGCGGCAGACGGAACTCATTTTGACATAGGTGCATACGCGAGAGTGCGTATTTAACCGGGATGGGATTGACCTCACAAAAAAGCGTTTTCGTTAAATCAAACAAGCGCAGTTGCATTGCGCCTGCAGCGGAAATGTTGTCATCGAGACAAAATCGCGCTAACATGTGCATCTCTTTCGGCATCACATTTGCAACGACCGAAATGACGCCGACGGCACCGTGCGCCATAAGGGAAACCGTTTCCTCGTCGTTTCCGCTCCAGATGTAAAAATCATCCGGGCAAAGGCAACGGGTTTGCTGCACCAGACGCAATTGTCCGGATGCCTCTTTGACACCGACGATATTCGGATGCGCCGCAAGTGTACGATAGGTTTCTGCTTCACAACAAACACCGGTGCGCGAGGGGACATTATAGAGAATGATCGGGATGGAAACACGATCGGCAATAGCGGAAAAATGCGCAATCAACCCTTCTTGGGATGCTTTATTGTAGTATGGAGTGACAACGAGCAAAGCATCTGCGCCGCAGTTTTCCGCGTCAACAGACTGCGCAATGGCGGTTATTGTGTTATTAGAGCCCGTTCCGGCAATGACGGGCACGCGGTGATTAACATAGGAAACACAATCCAAAATCAAATCATGCCGTTCTTCTTTCGAAAGCGTTGAGGCTTCTCCGGTCGTTCCGCAGACGATGATCGCATCTGTTCCGTTTTCGATTTGAAGGTCTAACAGACGATGAAAAGATATGTAATCTATTTTGCCGTCGGAAAATGGAGTGATAACGGCTGTACCGCTTCCGTAAAATACGGGTTTTTTCAAGAAAAAGCCACCTCTTCATTCATATTTTGCGTCGAAACAAGGAAAAAATACCAGCGGCAGAATGAAGAATTACCCTTGCAAAATCGACCTATTTAGACTATAATGTACAAAAAAGGAAGTATTAACTATCGGGAGGGACTATGAAAGCTATCCGTACTATTTTGATTTTTGCCGTGCTGGTATTTTCACTTTGCATCGGTGCAAGCGCTATGGAACATAATATGCTCAAAGTCGGCTTGAAATTCGGCAGCGATGCGTTGGAGTCTGCCAATCTGGAAAATAATACCGGTTATGGTTCGGGGTATTACTTTGGCTTTTATGATGCGGAGTGCAGTTTTGTGCCGTTGAGCAGTACGCAACTGAAAAGGATTACGATGTCCGTTGCAGATCACTATCGTTTGCAACTTTGCGAAGAATTTGCGGATTTCGATTCTGCGGCGGAGCGCGCATCTGCATTTGAAGGCAGTTTCGTCGGCTATATCAACGGCGCTTTTCGTGTGCGTTTCGGTAATTATGCAACGATGGATGACGCCAATGCCGCAGATGCGGCAACGGAAGAAAAAACCGATCCGGTCGCGCCGAGCAATACCGGTGTCGTTGTCACCAATTCCGATACCGGAGAGATTATCTTCTACTATGATGATAACGCCGGAACTTTTCTCGGCGTCGAAGCGATCGGCGATGGGAATATCAAGACACGCACATGGTTTAAGGGGTATAAGTATTACGGCGGATTTGAGTATCGACGCACGGCAGAAAGCAACATTTCCGTCATCAATGTTGTCAATATTGAAGATTATGTGAAATGTGTCATTCCCTATGAAATGAGTCCTTCTTACCAATTGGAAGCTTTGAAAGCACAGGCAATTTGCGCGCGGACTTATGCGGCTTGTCAGACAAAGCACAAAAGCAACGGTTTTGATGTGTGCACAACCACGGATTGCCAGGTCTATTACGGGACAGCGAACTGCACCGATTATTCCGATAGTGCCGTGGAGCAAACGGCAGGGATGTATCTCTACTATGACGGAAAAATCGTGCGCGAGGCGGTATATTATGCCTATAATGGCGGCGCGAGTGAAGACTGTAAGAATGTATGGGGGAGTGAGATCGCGTATTTGAAAGGAAAGGCAGACCCCTACGATCTCTCTGTCGAATCCACTATGAAAAACTATTATTGGACCATGACCTATACGGCATCGGAACTCTCTTCGCGCCTTGCATCAAGAGGATACGATATTGGTACGGTAAAGCAGGCGTATGTATCGCAATTTACCCCGGTCGGAAATGTTCTGGAAGTGACGATCATCGGTACAAAAAAAACGATCACGATTGCAAGAGAAAAATGCCGCCTGGCACTCGGAACAAAGAGTATGCGATTTGATTTTGTCGGTACGGAAGCTCCCGTGAAACTCTATGCCGATCAAGGGACAACACTCAGCGGTACATCCGGTTTCTACTGTATCGACGGGGACGGTCAGACAATACAAAACACCGGAGAACTGTATGTCATGACGGCAGATGGTGCTACAAAAATTGAAGCGCAGGCAGCGCAAAGCAGTGATACCTTTACCATTAAGGGCAGCGGCAACGGCCACAATGTCGGTTTGAGTCAGATTGGTGCAAATGCCATGGCAAAGCAGGGATTTACCTGCGAAGATATTTTGAAATTTTACTATACCGGCGTTACCATAGAGAAAGAAGCGTAATATGAAAACATCCGATTTTAACTATGAATTACCCGAAGAATTGATCGCGCAAACTCCTTTGGATCGACGCGACAATTCACGCATGATGCTTTTAGATAAGGAAACGGGCGAATATGAGCACCATCATTTTTATGAATTGCCGCAGTTTTTGCGCAAAGGTGATTGCTTGATTTTGAATAACTCCCGTGTTTTGCCTGCCCGTTTGCTCGGCACTCGCGCTGGTGGCGGCGCGTGTGAGATCCTGCTTTTGACAGACAAGGGCAATAAGACTTGGGAGTGTTTGGTGCGCCCGGGCAAGCATTTGCGAAAAGGTGCAAAGGTGACCTTCGGCGACGGTAGTTTGGAAGCGGAGATCACAGAAGTACTGGAAGACGGCAATCGCTTGGTGCAATTTACTTATGATGGGATTTTTCTCGAAGTGTTGGAGCGTTTGGGCAAAATGCCTTTGCCGCCTTATATCAAAGAAGAATTACAGGATAACGAACGCTATCAGACCGTCTACTCCAAAGTGCTCGGCAGTGCGGCGGCGCCGACGGCAGGCTTACATTTTACCAAAGAGCTTTTAGAAAAGATTGCAGATATGGGCATCGGAATCGGGTATGTGACGCTCCATGTCGGTTTGGGTACTTTCCGTCCGGTAAAGGAAGACGAGATTGAAGCGCATGATATGCACAGCGAGTTTTGTACGATCCCACAGGAAACAGCGGATTTGATCAATCAGACAAAAGCAAACGGCGGTCGCGTGATCTGCGTCGGTACGACCTCTTGCCGTACGATCGAAAGTTGGGCGGAAGAGGACGGGCACATGGAAGCCAAAAGCGGTTGGACCAATATTTATATTTATCCCGGTTACCGCTTCAAAGTAATGGATGCGCTGATTACCAATTTCCATTTGCCGCAGTCTACCTTGTTGATGCTCGTGTCTGCATTGGCAGGGAGAGAACATGTATTGGCTGCCTATGAAGAGGCAGTACGGGAGCGTTATCGCTATTTTTCATTTGGCGATTGTATGTTCATTTCATAGGAGGCAAAATGTTTCAGGTTATTCGTTATGAAGGCAGAGCGCGCAGAGGTCGTTTTCAATGCGCGCACGGTGGGGAAGTACAGACTCCTGTCTTTATGAATGTCGGCACGCAGGCGGCGATCAAAGGCGGTTTGAGTGCTTTTGATTTGCGCGATATCGGTACGCAGATCGAACTTTCCAACACCTACCATCTGCATTTGCGCCCGGGTGATGATGTTGTGCGTGCAATGGGAGGATTACACCGTTTTATGCGCTGGGATGGACCAATTTTAACCGATAGCGGCGGATTTCAGGTGTTTTCACTTGCCGGATTGCGCAAAATCAAAGAAGAAGGCGTGACATTCGCCTCTCATTTGGACGGCCATCGCATTTTTATGGGACCGGAGGAGAGTATGCAAATCCAGTCCAATCTCGGTTCAGATATTGCAATGGCATTTGATGAGTGTGTGGAAAATCCGGCACCATACGAGTATGCAAAGGCGTCATGTGAACGCACACTTCGGTGGCTTTGGCGGTGTAAAGCGGAACATGACAGACTCAATGCCCTGCCGGATACGGTCAATCCCGAGCAGATGCTCTTTGGCATCAATCAAGGTGCAACATTTGCCGACCTTCGCGTTTGGCACATGAAAGAAATTGCCAAGATCGACTGTGATGGTTATGCCATCGGCGGCTTGGCGGTCGGAGAGCCGACTGAGGTCATGTATGAGATGATCGACGCGGTTGAGCCGTATATGCCGAAAGACAAACCGAGATATCTGATGGGCGTCGGTACACCGCCCAATATTATCGAAGCGGTTGCACGCGGCGTGGATTTCTTTGATTGCGTGATGCCGTCGCGTAACGCAAGACACGGGAAACTCTTTACTTGGGAAGGTACATTAAATCTTAAAAACGAGAAGTACAAACTGGATGAGCGTCCGATTGACGAACATTGCAATTGTCCGGTTTGCCGCAATTTTTCGCGTGCTTATCTGCGCCATCTATTCAAAGCGGAAGAAATTTTGGCGATGCGACTTTGTGTGATGCACAATTTGTATTTTTACAACAATCTGACCTTGCGCATTCGCGAAGCTTTGGATCAAGATGAATTTGCTGATTTTCGTGCAGAGTACTCAAATAAACTTTCCGAGCGTATTTCATAAAAAAGACTTGCTTTAATGGAAATAATCCGTTATAATGATTGCAATTACAAAAAAGGAGTAATGAATTATGGATTTGTTTACTACATTTGCTGATGCAGCAGGTGAGACTGCCGGTGGAGCCGCACAAGCGGGTAGCGGTTTCGGAATGTTTTTGCCGTTGCTGCTTTTCATTGTTGTGATCTATTTCTTTATGATCCGTCCCGAAAGCAAGCGGAAAAAAGAAGCGGAAAATATGCGCAACAGCCTTAAAAAAGGCGAACGCATCACGACCATCGGCGGCATTGTCGGCAAAGTTGTACAGGTCGATGAGAAAACAGTTGTGTTTGAGACCAGCGAAGACCGCGTGCGTATGGAGATCGCAAAGTGGGGCATTCAGTCCACCGAGTCTATGGAGCAGGCTGCTGCCGCACGCAAAAACGGTGCAAAGCCGACTCCCAAAGAAGAGGCTGCACCGGCTAAGGAAGAAAAGAATGAGTGCGATCCCGAAATCAAATAATGCTTGATTCATAAAAAAATCCTCTTTGCATACCTTGTAAATGAACAAGGAGCAAGGAGGATTTTTTATGCAAACATATCGAAAGACAATTTATCGGTGCATTTTGTCACTTGCCGGCGGAGTGCTTTTTTACATTGCATGGCTTTCGCTTATCTCACTTTTGATCGTACAAGGGGTTATTCCGATGTCGCTTGCCGCCGTCTTGTCGCGGTGCGGATGCGGATTGACAGCAATACTCATTGGATTTTTGACATACGACATTAAAAAGAGCATCTGGCGACCGCTTGCCAGTATTGTCGGATTTATGCTGGTGCAGCTCACGGTTGGTTTGGCTTGCGGCGGATTGGATGGTTCGGAATTATGGAAAGATGCCTTGTTTGTTTTTTGCGGTATGCTCGTTTGTGTACTTCTGAAAAACAAGGGAGTGGGGAAGAGCAAAAAGGGGAAAGCGTACGGACATCAAAATCGAAAAAAAGCGAAAAACGCAACTCGATGAGTTGCGCTTTTTGTATTTTGCACAAAATGGGCATTTTTTATGGATTATTCAGAGATATTAAAAATACAATTTGTAAAGGAAAAAAATTCAAGATGTAGACAAGACTGAAATCGGCTCGCCCAAGATATTGCCGATTTTGATACTTGACATAATACAAGTTTACGAGGTTTACATAATGTAGTTTACATAATATTTTGGCATAATAGACAAAATTTTATGTAAATCTTGATTTGTACTTGCGAACGGTCGAAAAAAGGCTTATATTATTATATGCGTTCTGTTGCGGTTGCTTGTCTCATAGATTGAGATGAGGTGAACAGAATGCAAACGATTAAACAAGTAAAATTCTTCAAAGTCGGTATGCCGAGAGGCCTGTTTTTCTCTGCAATCATCACGATATCTTTTGCCGCAGGTATTTTGATCGGCTATTTCTCCGCACACGAATTTGCCTTTTTGGCAAAAGAAGAATTAAGCGCATATTGGCAAAATTGCTTTTCAAAAACGGATCTGTCCGTTTCCTGGATCGGCATTGTACAAACGGTTTTACTCTATGCACAATGTACTGTTTTTCTTTTGCTTTTATGTAAAACGAAGATCGGTGTAGCGGCGATCCCGCTTTTATGCGTGATACACGGATTTTTGCTTTCTTTTTCCTTTTTTTCGTTTTCGTCGGTTTTGGGACTGAAAAACATTGCCTATTTGGCGGTTTTGTTTTCGGCGAGGCTCTTATTTTGGCTTCCTTGCATATTTCATATTGCCACAGTTTGCTTTCGGGAAAGTTGCCGGCGATGTTGCAAAGGAAAAGTTCCGCCGTCCGATCTGCATTTTGGAAAGATACCGCTTTTGCTTCTATTCGGTTTGATTCTGGAACTGCTTGTAATTCCGCAGTTGATGCTGCAATTGATTTCGACATGACAGGGGGTGTGCTTTTTGACAGATTTGCTCGCATCATTTGAAAATTATCTGACAGAAGAAAAGCACGCTTCTGCCAATACCAAAAGTTCGTATTTGCGCGATTTGCGGATGTATGAGTCTCATTTCGCCGGAAAAGACTTATGCAAAGTGAAACAAGATGATATATCCGATTATCTCAATTGGTTGACCGGCAAAGGAAAATCACCTGCCACGGTGACGCGTACGCTGGCATCTTTGAAATCGTTCTATGCCTTTTTGCTTGAAAAAGGCGAAGTGCGGAGCAACCCCACCAAAGGCGTCGCCGGAACAAAAGTTGAACGCAAGTTCCCTAATATTTTAACGGGCAAAGAAGTGGAACTCTTTTTGGAGCAACCGCAATGTGTGGATGCAAAAGGTTATCGTGACCACGCAATGCTGGAATTGCTTTATGCGACCGGCATTCGCGTGACAGAATTGATTTCACTCAAAGAGAGCGATGCTAATCTGAGCGGCGGTTTTATTCGTGTACAAAGTGAGGATAAAGAGCGCATCATTCCGCTTTATCAAACCGCTATTCGCGCTTTGTCCGATTATATGAAGAACATTCGTCCGCAACTTCTGGCAGATCCCGATCAAGAGGCTTTATTTGTCAATATGAACGGAGAGCCGATGAGCAGACAGGGATTTTGGAAGATCGTCAAGCATTATCAGGAGACAGCAAAAATCAAGAAGGATATCACGCCGCACACGCTGCGTCATTCCTTTGCTGTGCATCTTTTGGAAAACGGTGCCGATATCCGTGCCATTCAGGAAATGCTCGGTCACGCCGATCTTTCTTCTACTCAGATATATGCGCGCGTTATCAAAAAGCAGTTGAAGGATGTTTATCAGAAAGCACATCCGAGAGCCTAAGGAGACCGATTTGGATTATCCAAGCCGGTTTTCTTTTTTTGCTTTTTCAAAGCATAAAATATAGTTGCGCTTTATGAAGACTTGTGATAAACTGATATCATAAAAGGGGAGGTGGCGACTTGCTGATATTGGGAATAGATCCGGGCGTTGCCACCATCGGTTTCGGCTTGGTTGAAGCAGAGAAAAACGCAATGCGTATGTTGCAGTACGGTGCCATTACCACACCGAAAGAACAAACACTGGCACAGCGTTTGGTGCAGATCGAAAAAGATCTTTTTGAACTTTTACAGCAGTTTCATCCCGATGCCGTATCTGTTGAAGAACTCTTTTTCAATCAGAATATTACAACCGGTATCGCTGTTGCGCACGGTCGCGGCGTTATTTTATGTACGGTTGAGAAATGCGGCGTTCCGCTTTATGAATATACACCTTCACAAGTGAAGCAGGCGGTCGTCGGATACGGAAAAGCCGAAAAACACCAGGTTATGGATATGACAAAACGCCTTTTGAAACTCTCTGCCATTCCCAGACCGGATGATGCGGCTGACGCTTTGGCACTCGCCATTTGCCATGCGCGAAGCGCCACATCTTTACTCAATCGCATCAATCCGCAGGTGAAGCAAACCATATAAAAGGAGAGAGCGTATGTTTTACTATTTGAACGGAACGGTCGCACATATTGAGCCGTATTTGGCGGTGATTGATTGCGGCGGCGTCGGCTACGCCTGCCGTACGACAGGCTCGTCCATCGGGCGTTTGCAAGTTGGGCAAGAGGCAAAACTCTATACTTATCTCCATGTTGCTGAGGGAGTTTTTGATTTGTACGGCTTTGCGACCGAGGCGGAATTGGAAGCGTTCAAACTGCTCATCGGCGTTTCAGGTGTCGGTCCCAAAGCAGGTCTTGCGGTTTTGTCGGTCGTATCGCCTGAGGGGCTTTCCTCAGCTGTCTTTACAGGTGATGAAAAAGCCTTTACCGCCGCACCCGGTATCGGGAAGAAGATTGCACAGCGCATCATATTGGAACTCAAAGATAAAGTCGGACCGACGGTGAGTGAGAATTTTGCGGTCCCAATGCCCGTTGCAGCCGTTTCACAGAATACGACGGATGCAACGGCGGCATTGCTGACACTCGGTTACAATCAGCAGGATATTGCCCGGGCGATGAAAAATATGGATGTTGCCAATATGACAACAGAGGATATCATCAAATTGTGCCTGAAAAGCATGTAAAGCACAATCACTTTACAGTTAATAATGGGAAGGAGGATGCTGTTTGAGCATTGATTTCGGAACGGATATTTACGAAGAGCCGTTGGTAGCAACGACCTTTTTGCCGCAGGATGCGCAGGAAGGTTCCTTGCGCCCGAAAACACTTCACGAATATATCGGACAGGAGAAAGCAAAGGGCAATTTATCGGTTTTTATTGAGGCAGCGAAAAGACGCACGGAATCGCTGGACCATGTATTGCTGCACGGTCCTCCGGGATTGGGCAAGACCACATTGGCAGGCATCATTGCCGCTGAAATGGGTGTCAACATTCGCATCACATCCGGACCGGCGATTGAAAAGCCGGGTGATCTTGCGGCGCTTTTGACAAATCTCAATGAAAACGACATTCTTTTTGTGGATGAGATTCACCGGTTGAACAGAGCGGTAGAAGAGATCCTTTATCCGGCAATGGAAGATTTTGCCATTGATATCATCATCGGCAAGGGACCTTCCGCCAATTCAGTACGCTTGGATTTGCCGCATTTTACCCTCATCGGTGCAACGACAAGAGCCGGACAACTTTCCGCTCCGCTGCGTGACCGATTTGGTGTTACGCTTCGTCTGGAACTTTACACCAAAGAAGAACTTTGCGATATCGTCAAGCGCAGTGCGGATATTCTGCATGTCGGGATTGATGAAGCAGGTGCCATGGAAATTGCGCGCCGTTCCCGCGGTACGCCGCGTATTGCAAACCGTATGTTGCGGCGTGTGCGCGATTTTGCCGAAGTCAAAGCAAACGGCAAGATCACAAGCGCAGTAGCAGATGAGGCACTTTCGGCACTTGAAATAGATGCATTGGGTTTGGATCCGATCGACCGTAGAATGATGAGGGCGATCATTGAAAACTACGGCGGCGGTCCTGTCGGTTTGGAGACCATTGCTTCGACGATCGGGGAAGAGTCGGTGACGCTGGAGGATGTTTACGAACCGTATTTGATGCAGCTTGGTTTTTTGACACGCACACCGCGCGGCAGATGCGTAACGCAAAAGGCGTGTGAGCATTTACATCTCAACCTGCCCGATAAACGGATAGACGGGCAAGGACAAATGAATATCTGAAAGGAAGAAGAAAGAATGGGTAAATTTTTCGGAACGGACGGAATTCGCGGTATTGTCGGAGAGACACTGACGGCAGATCTTGCATTTCGTACCGGCAAAGCCGTTGCAACGGTTTTGCAAAATGAGAACAAACGCGCACCGTTTATTGTGATCGGAAAAGATACGCGTATATCGTCCGATATGCTTGAAGCGGCACTGACGGCAGGTATTTGTGCAATGGGCGGAACGGTGATGCCGGTCGGCGTGATGCCGACACCGGCGGTCGCATTCCTTACTGTGCAGGAAAAAGCCGATGCCGGTATTGTGATCTCCGCATCGCACAATCCCTATGAGCATAACGGCATCAAAGTTTTCAACGAGAAAGGTTATAAACTTTCCGATGCGTTGGAAGCGGCGGTGGAGGAACTGATCCTCTCCAATGATACGCCGGATGCAAAATTCGACGCGATCGGTACGGTGAAAAAAGGTGAGACAGAAGCTCACCGCGCTTATGTTGCGCATCTTGCATCGAGCATAAAGAGCGATCTTTCGGGACTTCGCATTCTGGTGGATTGTTCCAATGGCGCTTCCGGTGTGACGGCACCGGATCTGTTCTCTGCTTTCCGCTGCACGGCTGATTTTATCCACTGTGAGCCAAACGGTGTCAACATCAACGATCATTGCGGATCAACGCATTTAGAGGATTTACAAAAGGGCGTCGTTGACGGGAAATACGATATCGGTGTTGCATTTGACGGTGATGCAGATCGCTGTTTGCTGGTTGACGAAACGGGCGATATCATTGACGGAGACCAGGTTTTGGCGGTTTGTGCGGCGGATATGCGCGAACGAGGCACGCTCAAAGACAATGCGATCGTTGCGACCGTGATGTCCAACCTCGGATTACACGAATACTGCAAAGAAAACGGTTTTCAGCTTTTCTGCACCAATGTCGGTGACAGACATGTACTCGAAAAGATGCTCGACTGCGGTTACGGTTTAGGTGGCGAACAATCCGGACATACTATCTTTTCGGCATTTGCCACGACCGGTGACGGTGAATTGACCGCATTGCAGTTCTTGCAGATTTTAGCCGAAAAAAAGGTGAAGGCATCTGCGCTTTGCAGCGTTTGCAAACGCTATCCGCAGGTTTTGGTCAATGTGAAGGTTTCGGGCGGAAATGCGGAAAAAGAGCGCATTTTGCAAGGCAGTGCATTGCAGGAAGCCATTGACCGAGAGATCAAAGCATTGAACGGGGAAGGCAGAGTTTTAGTGCGTCCTTCCGGTACGGAACCGCTCATTCGCGTGATGGTGGAAGCCAAAACGGAAGAGACCGCGCGCGCAGTCGCCGGGCGTCTTGCAGAACAAATCAATTAAAAATTTAAAATATTTTTAACAAATACTTGACAAAAGCAGTACAATGTTTGTATAATAGGTTTATGTATCAGAAGAATATGTATCAAACAGACGGAAATCTCTACAAAGCATTTGCTGCGTATGATGATGAGCAACTTTGCAAAATGGCTCGCGAGGGAGATCATGTTGCAGAAGTCGCTTTGCTTTCACGGTATTATGCAGTTCTTCATTCTCTCGTTCGCACTTTCTTTTTGGTCAGTAGCGGCGTGGAAGAATTATTACAGGAAGATGACCTAATCCAGGAAGGAATGTTGGGACTTTTGAGTGCCGTTTCCAAGTATGACGGCACAAAAAACGCCGCATTTCGCACATTTGCAGAGGTTTGTATTCGCAATCGCCTTGCTTCCGCACGCAACACCGCGTTGCGTAAAAAGCACGAGCCGCTGAATCAGTCACTTTCACTTGATGCCCCTTCCTTTGATCCATTTATTTCCGATTCAACCGTCACATTGGACGATGATCCCGAAACGAAACTTTTGGCGCGCGAGCAGATGGACAGTTTGCTTGCTGTGATCCAAGATGAGTTGTCCGATTTTGAAAGTACCGTATTCATCCATTATTATATGGAAGGATGGACAGTGCAGGAGATTTCGGATGCCGTTGGGAAACCGTTGAAATCGGTAGGCAACGCCGTGCAGCGTATTCGGCAAAAGGCTGCGCGGAAACTTTCTTATGGCGATATCAGCCAACGCTGATCGCATATATTTTCTCATTCAGGAAAGGGTAAAAACATGTTTGAAGACAAGACTTTAGTTTGCAAAGAATGCGGTCAGGAGTTCGTTTTCACCGCAGGTGAGCAGGAGTTCTATGCAGAGCGCGGCTTCCAGAACGAGCCTCAGCGCTGCAAGGCTTGCCGTGATGCTCGCAAGAATGCTGCTCGCGGTCCCCGTGAGTATTTCACTGCTGTTTGCGCAAATTGCGGCGGCGAAGCTCGTGTTCCTTTCGAGCCGAAGACCGACCGTCCCGTCTATTGCAGTGATTGCTTTGCAAAGATGAGAGCTGAGCAGTAATCAATTTGATTTGTGTTCAACCAAAAATGCCCGCTATTTAAGCGGGCATTTTTCTTTTATGGTTGTAAATCCACTGGCTCTGCCAGTGGTGAAAAAGCTTTAGCTATGGACAGAATAAAAACTCCTTGATATATTTGAAGTTGAGGTTCGCCAACTCAACAAAAATATATCAAGGAGGTCCTAACCATGAAAGAGAAG
>JAZUIU010000042.1:0-25234 GCA_045642405.1 Oscillospiraceae bacterium | reverse complement strand
GGGAATCCCTCCGTCAATCGCTACGCTCGTGCCACCTCCCTTTAACAAGGGAGGGTGGTGCGTAAACGCCCCTCGTCAGAGGGGAGAGGGCCACGAAGTGGCGAGGGGATTCTTGTGGGATGACGCACGAGGGTGCGATAGGGGACGGGAATCCCTCCGTCATTTGCTTCGCAAATGCCACCTTCTCCCACCGGGGAAGGCAAACGGATTGCCACGGTGCTTTGCACCTCGCAATGACAAGACATTTGGATGTGTAAAAAATCGTGTCATTCCGAGGCAACGAAGTTGCCGTGGGAATCCGTTCTTTGGACGGGGGATACGGATAGAACATTCGTAGGGGAGGGGCTTGCTCCTCCTGTGTGCGATGAGCGGGGAAGGCAAAAGAGGGAACGGGAATCCCTCCGTCACTCGCTACGCTCGTGCCACCTCCCTTTAACAAGGGAGGTTGGTGGTTCTAACGCCCCTCGTCAGAGGGGAGAGGGCCACAAAGTGGCGAGGGGATTCTTGTGGGATGACGCACAAGGGTGCGATAGGGTACGGGAATCCCTCCGTCAAAATCTTCGATTTTGCCACCGTCTCGCTGCGGCTCGGTCACGGCACGGGTCTGATGTGCCACCGGCACATCATTCAACACCGTGCCGCCGCTTCGCTACCTTTACAAGGGAGGCAAAGAGGTAAAGATTTTTTATAAAATCATGGAAATTGACTTGCAATGCGTTTGCGGCGGTGCTATAATAAGAGTAATCGTAAAAAATAATAAATCTTAGCGTTTTATTCGGAACAAAAAATATATAACCGTTTCAAACGCGCGAAAAGGAGAGAACAGTATGGCAAAGAAAGTATTGGTCATCGGCGGCGGTCCGGGCGGCTATGTTGCCGCGATCCGTGCCGCACAACTCGGCGGCGAAGTGACGCTGGTCGAGAAAGAAAAGGTCGGCGGCACCTGCCTGAATGTCGGCTGCATTCCGACCAAGGCAATTTTGCACGCATCCTCATTTGCAGACAGTGCAGAGGAAGCAGCCGCCTGCGGCGTCAATCTGCAAATCAACAGCGTGGACTGGAAGAAAGTCCTCGGCAAAAAAGACGAAGTGGTCAAGACACTCACCGGCGGCGTTTCCACCCTGCTTGCCAAAGCAGGCGTGCGCGTGATCAAGGGCACTGCCAAATTCACCGGCATTGGCCGCGTTCTTGTGACGACTGAGCAGGGCGAAGAGCGTTTGGAGCCCGATCAGACGATCATCGCGACCGGCTCCGTGCCCTCTACGCCTCCGATCGAGGGCTTGCGCGAGAGCAAGTACACGATCGACTCCACCGGCGCTTTGTCGATCGCCAAATGCCCCGAGCAGATCGTTATTCTCGGCGGCGGCGTGATCGGCGTGGAATTTGCCTGCGCGTTCAAGGCGTTCGGCGCAAAGGTCACGGTTGTGGAAGCCTTGCCGCATCTCATTCCGCCGCTTGACAGCGAAGTGAGCGACCAACTTGCCGACCTTTTGCGCAAACAGGGCATCGAAGTGATGCTCAACACGCGCGTTCTGAGCGTAAAGGACGGCAAGAGCGACGCGACCGTCACCGTCGGTGCGCCCGACGGCGAGAAGAAACTCAAAGCAAAAGTGATTTTGTCCGCGCTCGGCCGCAGACCGTATTTTGAAGACCTCGGTTTGGAAGAAGCCGGTGTAAAAATCGAAAACCGCCGCATCGTGGTGGATGAATATTTGCAGACGACCGCACCCGGCACTTACGCCATCGGCGACTGCCTCGGTCAGATCATGCTGGCGCACACGGCATCCGCTCAGGGCGAAGTAGCGGCGGAAAACGCGATGGGCGAGCGCAAACCCTATGCCGCCAAAGCCATTCCCTCCTGCATCTACTCCGTGCCCGAAGTGGCATCCGTCGGTATGACGGAAACTGCAGTCAAAGAGAGCGGCATCCCCTATCATGTCGGTAAATTCCCGCTTTCCGCCAACGGCCGTTCCTTGATTTTGAACGGCGGTCAGGGCATTGTGAAAGTGATTATCGGCGATGAACTCGACGAAGTGCTCGGCGTTCACATTCTCGGCCCGAACGCCACCGAACTCCTCGGCGAAGTCGCCGTGGCGATGGAAATGGAAGCCACCGTGGACGAGATCGTCAACACGGTCCATGCGCATCCGAGTGTTGCGGAGGCTTTGCGCGAAGCGTTCCTTGCTTCCGACAACCGCGCCATCCACATTCCGAACAAGAAGAAAAAGTAAGGAGGAAAGACAATGGCAACGAAGAAAAAAACGGCGGCGCTGAACAAAGAAGACTTTGTTTCGATGTACCGCACGATGTATACCATTCGCCGCTTTGAAGAAAATGCCGTTGACTATTTCAAACAGGGTATCGTCATCGGCAATATGCACATGTATGTCGGCGAAGAAGCTGTTGCGACCGGTGTTTGCAAGGCTTTGAAGAAAGAGGATTTTATCGCATCTACCCACCGCTGTGACGGCCACTTGATCGCCAAAGGCGCTTCCATCAACGAAATGATGGCGGAACTGATGGGTAAGGAAACGGGACTTTGCGGCGGCCGCGCCGGTAAGATGCACCAATCCGCTCCCGAAGTCGGCTTGCTCAGCGCAAACGGCATCGTCGGCGCATCCATTTCGCTTGCGACCGGTCACGCGCTTTATTGCAGTCTCTATCAGCCCGGCACGGTGGCAGTCGCTTTCTTCGGTGACGGCGGCGGCAACCAGGGCGCATTGCTCGAATGTATGAATATGGCGGCGGTTTGGAAACTGCCCGTGATCTTTGTTTGCGAGAATAACCACTACGCGATTTCCACCAACATCAAAGTCTCCACGGCGACCGAACATTTTTATCACCGTGCCGACGGTTTTGGCATTCCGAGCAAGTTGGTGGACGGTCTTGATCCCGTTGCCGTTTATGAAGCGGCACAGGAAGCGGTGGACCGCGCCCGCAATGGCGAAGGTCCGAGTTTCATCGAGTGCGACACCTGCCGTATGCGCGGTCACCACGAAGGCGATGAGCAGACTTACCGTTCCCGTGAGGAGATCGAAAACAACCGCGCGAACAACGACTGCATCAAGCGTCTGAAAAAGACGATGGAAGAGAAATTCAGCTGGACCGAAAAAGAAGATACCGCCTTGCGCGAAGGTGTCGAGAACGACATCAAGGCGGCGGTGGAATTCGGCATCGCAGGAAAGCCCATGACGGTCGATACGATGCTGGATAATCTGTATGCACCCGATGTGCAGTAAGGGAGGAGAAGAGATATGAAGAAAATAATGTACCGTGAAGCGATCTCCTCCGCCATTGCAGAGGAAATGCGCCGCGATGAAAAAGTGTTCGTAATGGGTGAAGATGTCGCCGTGACCGGCGGCGTTTACAAAGCAACGCGCGGACTTTTGGAAGAGTTCGGTCCTCAGCGCGTGCGCAACACACCGCTTTCCGAGATCGCGATCGCCGGTGCCGCGACCGGTGCCGCCATGGCAGGCGCCCGTCCAGTCGCCGAGATCATGCACATCGACTTTACCGGATGTTGCATGGATATCATTGTCAATCAGATGTCCAAGATGTACTATAAGACCAACGGCAAAGTGACCGTTCCCATGGTGCTTCGTACGCAGGGCGGCCGCGGCCGTTCCAACGGATGCACGCAGTCCCAGAGCCTGGAATCGCTGATGACGCATATTCCCGGCTTGAAAGTTGTGATGCCCTCTGATCCCTACGATGCCAAGGGACTTTTGAAAAGCGCGATCCGCGACAACAACCCCGTTATTTTCATCGAGCATAAGGGACTTTATCAGACCAAGGGCGAAGTACCCGAAGAAGAATACCTCGTTCCCCTCGGCAAAGCCGGTGTAAAGCGTGTAGGTAAGGATGTGACGATCATCTCCTATTCCAAGACCGTGCTGATGGCAAAGGAAGCCGCCGAGCAACTCGCCAAAGAAGGTATCGAAGCGGAAGTCATCGACATTCGTACATTGGTACCCCTTGATTTTGACACGATCGCCGAGTCCGTGCGCAAGACGGGTAAAGTGGTCATTACCCACGAGTCCTGCGAGCGCAGCGGTTACGGTGCTGAAATTTCCGCTGAGATCGTCGAAAAACTCTTCGACGAACTTGATGCACCCATTCTCCGCGTTTGCGGCGAAAACATTCCCATCCCGAACGCAACGCTGCCGGAAGTGGAGTCCGCTCCTACGGTTGAAAAGATCGTTGCCGCCGTGAAGAGCATTTGCTAAGGGAGGTAAAGAAAAATGGCTGAAATTTTGAATATGCCGAAACTCGGCATGGATATGGAAGAGGGTACCGTGCTTGCATGGAAAAAGCAAGTGGGCGATGCCGTAAAGAAAGGCGAAGTGATCGCTGAGATCGAGACCGACAAAGCCTCGATGGAATTTGAAGCAACGGTGGACGGCGTGATCCTTGCGACCTACTGCAAGGAAGACGAAGCCGTTCCCGTCGGAACGCCGATCGTGGCGATCGGTGCAAAGGGCGAAGCCGTTCCCGATGTGACGGCTGCCGCCGTACCCGAGACACCTGCCGCCGCACCTGCCGCCGCACCGGCTCCTGTCGCCGCGCCTGCCTCTTTTGAGGATATGCCCGGTATGCTTTTGATGCCGAAACTCGGTATGGATATGGAAGAGGGCACCGTGCTTGCATGGAAAAAGCAAGTGGGCGATGCCGTGAAGAAAGGCGAAGTGATCGCCGAGATCGAGACCGACAAGGCTTCAATGGAATTGGAAGCCACGATGGACGGTTTCCTGCTCGCGACCTACTGCGCAGAGGGCGAAGCCATTCCCGTCAAGACGCCGCTTGCGTTCTTCGGCGCAAAGGGCGACAAGGCTCCCGATTTCTCGACACCTGCCGCCGCATCTGCACCTGCTCCAGCTGCCGCTCCCGCACCGGTTGCGGCACCTGCTCCCGTTGCCGTTCCTGAGGCGAAAGAGGGCGTGCCGATGTCGCTCGACGGCAAGAGACTGCGCACCACGCCGCGCGCCCGCCGTTTGGCACAGCAAGCCGGCATTGATATGGCATTCGTCACCGCGACAGGTCCGAACGGCCGTATTGTGGAGAAGGATGTCCGCCTTGCCATGATGATGGGTTCGGGCAGCGGCAAGCGCCGCCCGAGCGGCAACCGCGGCGAGACAGTCAAGCCCGTTGCCGGTATCCGTAAAGTGATTTCCAACCGTATGCACCAGAGCCTTTCGGAGATGGCGCAGGCCAATCACCGCATGGATGCCGATATGACCAATATGATCGCTTTGCGCAAGCAACTCAACGGCAGTGCGGAATTTGCCGGCAACAAGATCTCCTTTATGGATCTTTTGACGCTTGCCTGTACCCGCGCTTTGAAGGATTGCCCCTTTGCCAATGTTTCCATGCTCGCAGACGGCATCCATCAGAAAGATTTCGTCAATATCGGCATGGCAGTCGATACCGAGCGCGGCTTGGTCGTGCCCGTTTTGAAAGATACCGATCTGAAAGATTTGGCGACGATTTCGCGTGACAACAAGGAACTGATCGAGAAAGCCCGTGACGGCAAACTGACGCCCAATGAAATGAGCGGCGGCACATTCACGATCTCCAACCTCGGTATGTTCGGCATCGACTCCTTCACCGCGATCATCAATCCGCCCGAGACCTGCATTTTGGCGGTCGGTCGTATTGCGGAAAAACCCGTGGTGGTGGATGGTGCGATCACCGTGCGTTCCGTTATGACGCTCTCGCTCACCTACGATCACCGTGTGCTCGATGGCGCACCGGCGGCGCGTCTTTTGCAAAAGATCCAGTATTACATCGAAAATCCGGCTCTTTTGCTTCTGTAAAGCGAAAAAAGGCTTACCTGAAAAAGGTAAGCCTTTTTTACTTGTGTTTTTCAGATTTTATGGTATGATAGATACAACAAATAAAGGAGAAAAAGACGATGAAAAAACGGCTTTTGAGTTTTTTGCTGGTACTTTGCTGTGTGTTGTCGATTTCGGTACACGCGTATGAGTTTCCGCAATCCTTCTGGGCGGTAAATGAACAGTATACCGCCGCTATGGAAAATGAGAATTATCTTGATATCATCACCTTTGCCGAGCAGGAGATCGACATCATGCTTTCAGAGGAAGATTGCAGTGAGAAAACCGATATTCTGGTGTCTCGCTACCATCAGATGGGCATGGCTTATGCGGCACTGGGCGCATATGAAAAAAGTGCCGAGGCACTTTGTAATTCCTGCCGATATGCTCAAAACGATCCGGAAAAATACGGCGAGTTGATGCGCGGTATGAAGCGGTACATTGCGCAGTATACGAGCGAAATTTCTCTTTATACCGACGGCGGAACGGCACCGTATTATAAGGCGATCAATGAAAAAGAAAACGGCGTTTTGTTCGGCGTTTGTTCCGACAGCGAGACGCGCGGTAAAATGAAAAACGAGTCGATGACGCTCGTTTTCCAAAGTTTGGACGAGCCGCTTTATTCATACAATGCCGCCGAGATCGAATGGGCAGACGGAAAAGGCATTGCGCTGGAATTGGCACTCAACTGCACCAATGAGGGCGAGGATATCCGCAGTATCCGGCAGTACGGCGAAAATCTGCAACTGATCGCCGATGCGATCAAGGAGCATCCGAATTTGCCGGTCTATCTGCGCTTTGGCGCGGAATTTGATGTCTGGACCAATTCCTCTACTCCGCAGGAATATATTGAGGCGTTCCGCTATGTGGCGGATTTCTTCCACAGACAAAACAAAAATGTTGCAATGGTGTGGAGCCCCAACCAGGTGAGCGCATGGAATGTGGATGCGGACGATTTTTATCCCGGTGATGCGTATGTCGATTGGGTAGGTATGTCGTTTTATGCGCAGGAATACTTTTTGGGTGATCCTACGCAGAGCGAGGAAAACCAACTGTTTTTTGAAGCCGGAGAGAATGCCGATCCGGTGGTCTCGGTCGCAAAGATCGTTGAAAAATACGGGGATCGTAAGCCAATCATGATTTCGGAATTTGGCTGCGGACATACCCTTTTGAAAACGGGCGAAAAGATGACGGATTTTGCCGTGGATCATCTGCAAAAGATGCTTTGCAATGTGCCGATGGTCTATCCGCAAGTCAAACTGATCGCCTATTTTGACCGCCTTTTGGAAGACAATAACGAGAAGAATGACTACCGCCTTTCGACCGATGCAACGCTGCAAAAAAACTATCTCAGCGCGACAAGGCAGGCAAATTTTGTGCAGGCGAAGTACGGCAATTCCGCACCGCTTTGCTATCGCAAAGTGGAAAACGGAATGTGGGTGGAGAGCATTTTTCCCGTAGCCTGTTATGCACATATTTACGGTGAAGCGGTGAAGTCCGTGATCTATTATCTGGACGGACAGTATGCCGGTATGGCGGAACAAGTGCCGTATCTGACCTATATTGATGCCGCGGCATTTACCGGACAGCATACGCTCAAAGCGGTGGTGACATTTGCCTCCGGCGCAACGCGTAGCGTGGAAAAAACCGTGGCGGTCGGCGCACCCGATGCGGATATCACGGTGACGCTTGGCGGACAGACGGTGGAATTTGACCAAAAACCCGTGGTGTTCCATGACCGCACTTTGGTGCCGATGCGAAAGATATTTGAAGCGCTCGGCGCAACGGTTTCTTGGGATGAAGCCACGCAGACGGCAAAAGGGCAGAAGGGAGATCTGACCGTTGAAGTGACGGTCGGTAGTGCCGCGATGTATGTCAACGGCAAGGCGATTGTGCTGGATGTCAATCCGATTGTACTGTCCGATCGCACCTTGGTACCGCTTCGCGCCGTGGCGGACGGTATGAATTGCACGGTGGAATGGATCGCTGAGAGCAACACCGTTAAAATTGAACCGATCACATAATAAAAACAGATAAGAGTCTCGCTTTTTCGGCGAGACTCTTATAATTTGTGCAGGAAATGCTTGATTTTTGTGCTTGCGTTTTGCAAAAGCGTGTGGTATTATAATAAAGCCATTTTATATGTTGCCGTACTACTCCATTTTTATAGGCGGCGGCATACAAAGAGAAAGGAGATTGTTCTGCTTGACTCGCAGTGCGGCAGTGTGGAGACCTGTCGTAATGCCGATGTGACATTTTTCCGCATATCGGTGAGGAAAATGCGGCGGATGCCCGTTTTTCAGAGTCGGATACTTATGGCAAGTGTCGTACTTCAAAACATCAAGAAAGTTTACCCCCATCAGTCCGTGGAAAAGAGACGGAAACAAAAAGGCGAAAACCCCAAGAAGAAAACCAATTTGCAGATCACCGATGAAGGCGTTGTCGCCGTTCAGAAATTCAACATCGAGATTGCAGACAGAGAATTTATCGTTTTGGTCGGTCCTTCCGGCTGCGGTAAATCCACCACGCTTCGTATGATCGCAGGTCTCGAAGAGATCACCGACGGTGATTTGTACATCGACGGCAAGCGCATGAACGATGTCGCTCCGAAGGACCGCGATATCGCCATGGTTTTCCAGAACTACGCTCTTTATCCGCACATGACGGTTTATGAGAACATGGCGTTCTCTTTGAAACTCAAAAAAGTGCCCAAGGATGAGATCGATGCCCGTGTCCGCGAGGCGGCTCGCATCCTTGATATCACCGATTATCTCGAGCGCAAGCCCAAGGCTTTGTCCGGCGGTCAGCGTCAGCGTGTTGCCATCGGCCGCGCGATCGTGCGTAACCCGAAGGTCTTTTTGATGGATGAACCTTTGTCCAACCTCGACGCCAAACTCCGTAACCAGATGCGCGCTGAGATCATCAAACTCCGTCAGAAGATCGATACGACCTTCGTCTATGTTACCCACGACCAGACCGAGGCTATGACGCTCGGTGACCGTATCGTGATCATGCGCGACGGTTTTGTTCAGCAGATCGGTACGCCGCAGGAAGTTTTTGAACATCCTGCCAACCTCTTTGTCGCAGGTTTTATCGGCACACCTGCTATGAACATTTTTGACGGCCAGGTGGTCAAAGAAGGCGAGAAGTACTTCGCTCAGATCGGCAATCTCAAAGTCGAACTCTCCGAGAAGAAGACTGCCGCTTTGGCAAAGAACGGTGTGGAGACGCAGGATATCCAGATCGGTATCCGTCCCTGCCATATGCTCATCACCGAGGGTGAGGGCTTGACGGCAAAGGTCGATGTGGCGGAAATGATGGGCTCTGAGATCCATCTGCACATCAAGACGGAAGGCAAGAATGCCATCATCGTGGCTCCCACGATGAATACCGCCGGTCATCACCTCCGTCTCTTTGACGCAGGCGATGAGATCCGCTATACCTTCAACGGCACGACTTGCCATCTCTTTGACAAGAACGGCAATAACCTCGAAGCTTGATTTTATTAAAGGGCAGGGCAGTTTGCCCTGCCCTTTTTTCGCAAGATGGGCGTTGCGAAAAAGCAAAATAAAGGAGACTGAAACAATGGATTTTTCTGCATTATCGCCCTATTATCAGTTCAAAATGCCCGAGTATTACCGGGCGTACGCAAGCACTTTCACTGAGGACTATGCTGATCGACCGTTTGTCAGCGAAGCGGAACTCAATGCGGCAGAAGCGGCACTTGCGCCGTTTGGCTTGCCGCAGGATTGTTTTGATTTTTTGAGAAAAGAGACGGAAGAACTGCACCGCGATCTGCCGCGCAACCGCGCGGCGCGGTTTCTGCGCTATATCGTGACAGAGGCGCGTCAGCCGTGGGACAACAACTTAGGCGCGTTGAAATTCGATTTTCCCGATTATCAGCAGCGCAGTTTTGAACTTTTGACGGTGATCGCGGTTTTGGGAAAGACCTTGACAAGCGCCCGCCGCGCACCGGAGGAATTCAATCCCTTCAATTTTGAGGAGATCGCATCCTGCACTTTGACCGACACGAAAAAAGACGGCTTTTGGAATGTGCGCGAATGGCGCTGGCAGCAGTTGCTCGCGTCGGGCTGTATGTACCGTCTGGGTATTTTGCGTTTTCAGCCGAAATGTTTCCCGACCGATTATTACATTCTTTCCGACGGCAAGCGGACGCAGGCGGTGATGAACGGCGGGCGTTTGCTGGACGAGGACGGATGTTTTGTCAGGACGGAGACGGAAAACTGCGTCAAAACCGTGTGGGAGGAGTCGAGCGATGCGTGGATCGCACACGCGATCGCAAAGGACGGCACGGCGGAACGGACACCGCGTCTTTTCCCCAAGAGCGAGTGGCATATTGCGATCGCACCGGGAGACATGGTGCTTTCATACCATATCCCCAACGATGTGACCGCCTACACCGTGGAGGAGCATCGCAAATCGTTCACGATGGCGGCGGAATTTTTCAAAGGACGCTATCCACAGTATGATTTCAAAGGCATTATCTGCGCTTCGTGGCTTTATTCGCCGCAAAACAAGCATATTTTGAAGCCGGAGAGCAACATTATCCGGGTGGCACAGGCAGCAAAAATCTGCCCGATCCCGTTTGCATTGCCGGCGGATCTGTTTCACATCAAGGCGGGAACGCCGCTCGCCGGACGCATTGCCGACTTTATCAAAGACGGCGGTGTTTGGTACGAGGGACTTGCCGTTTTGACGATGGAAGAGGGTAAAAATTTCGGATCATGAGGGATCAAAAATGAAGAAAGAAGATATCGCACCCTATTATCGCTTTGATTTGGACGAGGAGAGTTGTTCTTTTCTTGCGGATTATCCGGCATCCCATGGCGAAAAGCCGCTCATCAGCGAAGAAGAAATGAAAAAGGCGGAAGAACTCTTATTGCCCGACGGATTTCCGGCGGAATGCTTTGAATTTATCCGTCGGGAAAACGACAAAATTTTTGCCGACAAAGGGCTCAACCGCGCGGCGCGCTTTTTGCGCTATATGCTCTTTGAAAAGCGCGAAGCGTGGCAAAATCCGCTTTCCTCGGCGACGGAACTCTTTGCCACTGATACGCTGATGCCAAAGGGCGCGGCACTGCTCATGGTCATTGCCTGCGCAGGGTATTCCTACCTGGGCGGCCGCATTTTGCTCGACGGCGTCAACGCACGGGGCTTGTTGAGCACGGTGCGGTTTACCAAAGAATGCCGCGAAAAAGAGGGCTATTGGGGCATGGAGCAATGGCGCTGGAATATGTTGGAGGCGGACGGCAGTCTTTACCGTTTCAACACGCTCAACTTCCAGCCGAACAAATTTAACCGCAATTTCATGGTGCTTTTCAACGGAAAAGAGTATGTGTCGGTCATCAAAGAAAAACATTTTATTGCGCAAAACGGTGCTTTGACGGCGGAAGGGAAGCCCTACGCCGTGGAATCGACCTTTGCCGAGACGGCGACATCGTGGATCGCGCACAGAATTCATGACAACGGTTATGCGGAGTTGATCCCGAGCGAGTTTTCCAAAAGCGAGTGGCAAATCGCTTTGCAAAAGGGCGACATCGTGCTCGGTTACCATATCCCGGCGAACACGGAGTATACGCCAGAACAGCATCGCATTTCCATGAATGAGGCGCTGGACTTTTTCCACACCCATCATCCGGAGCATCATATCAAAGGCTTGATCTGCACCTCGTGGCTCTACTCGCCGCAAAATGTGGATCTTTTCCCTGCCGACAGCAAGATTTTGGCAATGGAACGCTGCGTGCATCTGATCGGTTTGCCGAATTTGCTCAGCGAAAAACTGATGTTTTTGCGCGAGGGCAGTTCTCTGCATCGGCGCGTTGTCGATTATCTGCAAGGCGGCAACGATTGGCACAACGGCTATTGCTATGTGCCGTATGAGCAGGCGGTCAACTTCGGACAATGGCGGCATGAATTATGAAAAAAACGGCTATGCTCTGCATAGCCGTTTTTTGTTTCAGATGTGTTCGCCGGCGGTGATTTTGACATCCGTTCCCGTCACCATGGCGGAGGCGTCGCTCATAAGATAGATGAGCGGCTCCATATAATCGTTGATCTCGCACATTCTGCCGAACGGGAGGGAGTTGCTTGCCATCTTTTTGAATGCTTCAATGTCGCAACCTTTACTCTCACGCAAGGCGCGTTCCCCTTCTGTCAGCGTCCAGCCGACGGTGAGGTAATTGCAGCGGATATGCTCTTTGGCGTACTGACGGGAAATATGCTCGCACAAAACTTGCAGAGCACCGCCGCAAAAAGCGTATGCCGCGTGCGTCCTTTCGCCGCATTGATCGTGCGTTGAGCCGGTGAGGATAATACTGCCGCCGTTTTCCTTCATATAGCGGACAGCCTGCTGACAGCAGAAGAACGCGGCTTTGCCGTTGACATCCATGATTTTGTCGAAAGTTTCCTCATCGCAGGTGTCGAGCGGACAGGTCGGGATAACACCGGCATAGTTGAAAAAACCGTCGATCTTGCCGAAAGTCTGCATTGCACCGTCAAAAAGTTTGGCGCAGTCGGCGATATGATGCAGATCGGTCTGCACGAAGATCGCCTCGCCGCCGTTTGCCCGGATACGCTCGCAAATCTCGTTGGCGGCGGAGACATCCCGACCGCCAAAGGCAACCTTTGCACCTTCACGGGCAAAGGCTTCACAGGCGGCACTGCCGATCCCCTTGGTGCCGCCGGAGACCACGATCACTTTTCCGCATAAGCGCCCCATCGTGCCGCCTCCTCAATCGAGATCGGTGAGGTTGCCGGCTTCTTCGTAAAGACGGATGACTTCGAGCGAATCGTCATTGGGGGGATATTTCTTCACCGCGAGTTTGAACAGTTCACGCGCGGTATTGCCCAAAAACGCGGGTGCGCCGACCGCATCGGCGGTTTGGCAGGCAATGTTGGTGTCTTTGAGTTGGATCTGCAAAGAAGAGCGCGTGTTGAAGTCACGGTCGATGACGAACTGGCCGCGGTTTTGGAAAATGTTGGAAACGCCGGCGCTTTTGCAGATGGTGTCATAGACGAGTTGCAGATCAAGACCGCACTTACGGGCGAGGGTGAATGCCTCGGCGGTGGCGCACATGTGGATGCCGACAAGCAGTTGATTGATGGACTTCACAGCCTGTCCCTGACCGCATTCCTTGCCGACATGGACAACATTATCGCTGAATGCTTCGAGGACGGGACGATACTTTTCGAAAAGTTCGTCGCTTCCCGAAGCCATCACGGTCAAACGACCGGCGGCAGCACCGCGCGTACCGCCGCTGACAGGGCAGTCCATCATGGTCACGCCCTTTTCGGCGGCCATTTTTTCGAGTTTCTGCGCGTCTTCCATGGCGATCGTGCTCATATTGATGATCGTGCCGCTGTGCATTGTTTCCAGCAGTTTGCTCATCGCATCGACGCAATGGGCGTAGGAGTTGATGATCATCAACACCACATCGACCTTTTGACCGAGTTCCTGCAAGGAAGCGGCACCTTCGGCACCTTGTTCCACCAGATCCGCAAAGGCTTCGGGGCGGAGATCATAAAGCACCATGGGGATGTTTTTCTTCATGATGTTCACGGCGATGCCGTGTCCCATGTTGCCAAGACCGATCATACCGACTTTGTTCATAGTTTTGTTCTCCTTTTATATATTAGTATTTCTAATCAGTTTCTGCATATTTATTATAGTACAATCCATCGCCGGATACAAGCCCAAAAGATGATTTCCGGGCTCGATTTTGCCTGCAAAACAAAAGAATTGTGCAATATGCACAAAAACAGACAATCGAATTTTGCGAATTTAATACTTTTTTGCAGTTGACAAATGCACGGGAATTTCGTATCATACTTGTAACAAACACGAAGAAGGAGTAGCCACGATGAAGAAGTTCTATTGGCAAACCAAGAACAACACATCTGCATCTGCTATGGATGCGGCTGCTTCTCGTGCGCAAAATTTCTGTGCCGAAGAGAATACCGTTATTATGCTGGACGCCGTTATTTTGGCGTCCCTTTTTGTTATTTGCACCGTAGTCAGCGTTATCAGCATTCGAGTTATGGTATGGGTGTTGGCGCTTGTATTGTTGGTAGGAAGCCAAAGCCTTTTGACGAAAAACGGCAAGTAAGAAAGTTACTTGAAAGCGGTTTCGCCAAAAGGCGGAGCCGCTTTTTTGTATATCATCTTAAAAAAATCATTATTTTGAAAAGGAGAACAATAAGATGAAAAAAGTATTAGCATTTGTGTTGGCCGCGGCTATGGCTGTGGCAATGGTGGCTTGCGCCAAGCCGGCTGCCAAGAAAAACAACGACGGCGCCGCCGCAATCAAAATCGGTGGTACCGGACCTCTGACCGGCGCTGCGGCGATTTACGGTACGGCTGCCAAACGCGGTGCCGAGATCGCGGTGGAAGAAGTCAACGCACTCGGTGGTCTTCAGATCGAATTGAAGTATGAAGACGACACTCACGATGCCGAAAAGGCAGTCAATGCTTACAACGCATTGAAGGACTGGGGCATGCAGGTTTCTCTCGGCTCCGTCACCAGTAAGCCCTGCGAAGCCACTTCCGCTGAGAACATGGCTGACCGCATCTTCGCTCTGACTCCGTCCGCATCCTCCACGGCTGCGACCGAAGGCAAGGATTGCGTGTTCCAGATGTGCTTCGCTGACCCGAACCAAGGCTCCGCTTCCGCACAGTACATCTACAACAAGCAGCTCGCCACCAAGGTTGCCATCATCTGGAAGAACGACGATGTTTATTCCAAGGGCATCCACGACACCTTTGTTGAAAAGGCTGCCGAACTGAACATCGAGATCGTTTCCGATACGACCTTTGCCGACGGTAACGACACCGATTTCTCCGTTCAGATCGCAGACGCTCAGCAAAAGGGCGCAGAGCTCGTCTTCCTTCCCATGTACTATCAGCCCGCTTCTTTGATCTTTGCACAGGCTGCCGCTGTCAACTATGCGCCCAAGTGGTTCGGTGTTGACGGTATGGACGGTATCCTCACCATGGAGAACTTTGACACTGCTCTCGCCGAAGGCGTGATGCTCCTCACTCCGTTCTCCGCGGATGCGACCGACACCAAGACTGCCAACTTCGTCAAGAAGTATCAGGATAAGTTCGGCGAAACGCCCAACCAGTTCGCAGCCGACGGTTATGACTGCATCTATGCTCTCTATGAAGCAATGACCGCAGCCGGCGTGACCGCTGATATGAGTGCCGAAGAGATCTGCGGCAAACTCATTGAGCAGTTCACCACGATGTCCTTCGACGGTCTGACCGGTACGGGCATGACCTGGGCGGCATCCGGTGCCGTGACCAAGGACCCGAAGGGTATGGTCATCCAGAACGGCGCTTATGTCGGTTTGGACTAATTTGATATAGTTATCATAATCTTCCAAAATATTTTGCGCAAAACCGTCGGGGGATTATTCCCCCGACGGGCTTTCCGTACCTATCGGAAAGTTCCCGCATGCTCGGTGATTTTCCGGTATGCACTGAAAGAGACTATTATTGATTGAGGTGCTGAAACAATGACCTTTTTGGGCTTTTTGATCAACGGCATCAGTTTGGGCAGTATTTACGCGATCATTGCATTGGGTTACACGATGGTGTACGGCATTGCAAAGATGCTGAATTTTGCACACGGCGATGTCATTATGGTGGGGGCGTATGTTTGTTTCTACGCCTGCACCAAATACGGTTTGCCGCCGATCCTCGCGGTGCTTGTGGCAATGCTGTTTTGCACGATTTTGGGTATGACGATCGAGCGTTTGGCGTATAAGCCGCTGCGCGCGGCGCCGTCTCTTGCGGTTTTGATCACCGCGATCGGCATGAGTTACTTTTTGCAAAATGCGGCGCTTTTGCTTTGGTCGTCCAACCCCAAAGTGTTCCCGAACTTCTTCAAAGCAGGGGAGAGAAGTGCATTGTCGCTTTTCGGCGGCAGGTTGCAGGTTTCCTATGTTTCGATGGTCACCGTTGCCGCCTGTATCGTGATCATGCTCGGTTTGACCTGGTTTACCGGCTCAACCAAGATGGGCAAGGCGATGCGTGCCTGCTCGGAGGATAAGAGCGCGGCACAGTTGATGGGTATCAATGTCAACAGCACGATTTCGATGACCTTTGCCATCGGCTCGGGACTTGCGGCGATCGCCGGTGTCCTGCTTTGTGCGGCATATCCGACATTGGTGCCGACCACCGGCTCCATGCCCGGTATCAAGGCGTTCACTGCCGCCGTTTTCGGCGGAATCGGCTCGATCCCCGGCGCATTGCTCGGCGGTATCATCCTCGGTGTGTTGGAAATCTTTGCCAAGGCGTACATTTCCACGCAGCTTTCCGATGCGATCGTGTTTGCCGCGTTGATCGTTGTCTTGCTGGTCAAGCCCACGGGCTTGCTCGGCAAGAAAGTCCATGTGAAAGTGTGAGGTGCGGAACATGAAAAAACTCAATTTGAAAAGAAGCACCTTGCGGAACTATTTCACCTACATTTTGGTGATCGCGATCTATATTGCGGTGCAGATCATGGCAAACGGCGGTTATCTGACCTCTTCGTTCAAGGGAATGCTCGTTCCGATCTGCGCTTATATGATTATGGCGGTCTCACTGAATTTGACGGTCGGCGTGCTCGGTGAATTGAGCCTCGGCCACGCCGGATTTATGAGTGTCGGCGCTTTTACGGGCACGGCGGCGGCGATCGCGATGCAGCAAAGCGTCCCTGATCCGACCGTGCGTTTGGCACTTGCATTGGTGATCGGTGCGCTTTTTGCCGGATTGGTCGGCTTTTTGGTCGGCATTCCCGTTTTGCGTCTCAACGGCGACTATCTCGCCATCGTGACATTGGCATTCGGCGAGATCATCAAGAGCATTTTCAATAACTTTTACTTCGGCATCGACGCGAACGGTGCGCATTTCAGCCTCATCAACGACAAGACCAATCTTTTACCCGAGGGCAAACTGATCATTGCAGGCCCGATGGGAATTGGCGGTATTCAGAAGATTTCCACCTTTACGGCGGCGATCATTTTGCTGCTCATTACACTCATTGTGGTGTTCAACCTGGTCAAAAGCCGTATGGGACGCGCGATCATGGCGATCCGCGACAACCGCATCGCCGCGGAGAGCATCGGCTTGAATGTGACGAAATACAAGATGCTGGCATTCAGCATTTCCGCGAGTATGGCAGGTGCGGCAGGTGCGCTTTTCGCGATGAACTATTCCACGGTCGTCGCCAACAAGTTCGATTTCAACACCTCTATTTTGATTTTGGTGTTCGTGGTGCTCGGCGGATTGGGCAATATGCTCGGCTCGCTGATCGCGGCGGCGGCATTGACGATTTTGCCCGAAGCCCTGCGCGAATTCGCCGACTACCGTATGTTGGTGTACGCGATCGTGCTGATCCTCGTGATGCTTGCCACCAACAATCCGCAGCTCAAACAGTTTTTCGGCGGTTTGTTCAAGAAGAAAAAGAAGGAGGCGCAGTGATATGAGTAATTTAGTTCCCGTGCCTTCCCGCGCCTTAGTGCCCGACCGCGATGTCGATAAGCGCCCCGTTTTGGAGTGCATTCACCTCGGCATCACCTTCGGCGGCTTGAAGGCGGTGGACGATTTCAACCTTACCATCGGCAAAAGTGAGATCGCCGGCTTGATCGGACCGGACGGTGCCGGCAAGACCACGGTTTTTAACCTGCTCACCAAGGTCAATCAGCCGACCACCGGCACGATTTTGCTCAACGGCAACCCCACCACGAATATGACCACGGCGCAGGTCAACCGCGCCGGCATCGCCCGTACTTTCCAGAATATCCGCCTGTTCAGCAATCTGACGGTGGAGGAGAATGTCACCGTTGCGATGGATGCGCAGATGCGTTACAGCACCGTGAGCGGCATTTTGCGTTTACCGTCTTTCTGGAAAGAGGAAAAGATCATGCACGAGCGCGCCATGGAATTGCTTTCCATTTTCAATATGGAGGATATGGCGAAGGCGAAGGCAGGCTCTTTGCCTTACGGTGCCCAGCGCCGTTTGGAGATCGTGCGTGCATTGGCGACAAATCCGTCGCTGTTGCTCCTTGATGAGCCGGCGGCAGGAATGAATCCGTCCGAAACGGCGGAACTGATGGAAAATATCGTCAAGATCCGCGATATGTTCGGGATCGCCGTACTGCTCATCGAGCATGATATGTCGCTCGTGATGAACATTTGCGAGGGCATTTGCGTGCTGAACTTCGGTCAGGTGATCGCCAAGGGCAGTCCTGCCGACATTCAGGCAAATCCCGTCGTGATCGAGGCGTATCTGGGCAAGCAGAAGGAGGCGTAACGATGAGCACCATTTTGAAAGTGGAAGATATCAATGTCTATTACGGCAGTATTCATGCCATCAAGGGCGTTTCCTTTGAAGTCAACGAAGGAGAAGTGGTGACGCTCATCGGCGCGAACGGCGCGGGCAAATCCACCACCTTGCAGACCGTTTCCGGTTTGCTCCACTCCAACACCGGCAGTATTACCTTTGACGGGAAGAATTTGCACGGTGTTCCGGCGCATAAGATCGTCTCCATGGGCATGGCGCAATGTCCCGAAGGTCGCCGCATTTTCCTGCAAATGACCGTGGAAGAGAATTTGGAGATGGGCGCATTTACGAGAAACGGCAGTATTTCCGCCGCGCGCGATGAGATTTTCGAGCAGTTTCCCCGTCTGAAAGAGCGCCGCAAACAGGTGGCAGGCACGCTTTCCGGCGGCGAACAGCAAATGCTCGCCATGGGCAGGGCATTGATGTCCAATCCGAAACTGCTGATGCTCGATGAGCCGTCCATGGGTTTGGCACCGATTTTGGTTGAGCAGATTTTTGACATCATCAAAGATTTGCATAAAGCAGGCAAGACCATTTTGCTTGTCGAGCAGAACGCACAAGCCGCGCTTTCCGTGGCAGACCGCGGCTATGTGCTGGAAACGGGCAAGATCGTCACTTCCGGCACGGGCAAAGAGTTGCTCGCCTCGCCCGAGATCAAAAAAGCCTACCTCGGCGGCTGAGATACCATTATATAATATGTATATGTCAAAACGGCTCTCCTTGTCCGACAAGGCGAGCCGTTTTTGTATGGTTGTAAAAATCTTCGTCCTTATACCCCCTTGTCAAAGGGGGAGCGATGCGAGCGCCGCCTGTGGCGGATGAAGCGAGCTGAGCGAGTGGCAGCGGTCAAAAAAATCGAGGATTGCGTAAGCCCGAAGATTTTTTTGGGTACCGCAACAGGAGGAAGATGTGAGCAGAGCGAGCATCAGGGGGGATTCTTGCGGGATGACGCACAAAGGTGCGATAGAGGACGGGAATCCCTCCACCGCAAGCGGTCCCCCTCCCTTTAACAAGGGAGGTTGGTGGTTCTGACGCACTTATCCTTTAACAAGGGAGGTTAAGAGGTACGGGATCAAAAGAAGATCGGCTGCGTCCACGCGAGGCGACCGCGGTCGTCCTCGCAGATCACATAGACATACTGCTCCTCGCCGGTCAACGCCAAGCGCGCCTCGGTCAAAAGTCCGCTTCCCGGGCGGTCACCGCGTGTGCGCGTACGCGCCGGATAGGGGCGGAAATGGATGGCACGGCAAGGCGAACACGACACATAGACTTCGCCGTCCTCCACACCGAAATCCAAGATTTCCGGTCCGGTGGAAACATAGAAATCACCGGCACGAAGGGCACTTAAAATTGCGGCGCGACTGCGCTCTTTTGCCTTGACCACCGTGCGGCAGCGGCAGGCGCACGCCTTGCTGTGGGCATCGTCGCCGCCGGTGGCGAATACCCGTTTGCCGCGGCGCAGCAGATCGTCCCAAACATGTGTGGAGTCGCCGAAATTGCCGCAAAGCGAACTGTCGCCGTTATAGACTTCCACGCCGAAAATATGCCGGAGCGGAAAGATGTCGTCCGCCGTGATATGATAGCCGTAAGGATGCGGAATGATGACAAGTTGTCCCTCTTCGTCCATCCTGTCGATGAGCGTTTGCAGCGGCAGATCGCCGCTTTCATAAGGGCGGTTTTCATACGCGCCGCATTCCGTCTCCGGCGAAATAGCGAGAAGATCGGTCTTTTTTTCCGCATCATAGATATAGGTGCGCTCCGCACCGTTGAGCGAGATCAAGCCTTGCGCGGCAAATACATCGTCGTGCGCGGCGAAAAGATGATGGTCGGAACAGCAGAGAAAATCGTAGCCGTTCGCGCGGTAATGCGCCGCCATTTCCTCCGGCGTCCACGAGCCGTCGGATAAGGTGGAATGCGTGTGCAGATTACCCGTGAGCCATACGCCCCCGGCAGGAAAAGCAGATCGTTTCATAACTGCGCTCCTTTGATTGGGATTTTACTGTTTGAGGCAAGTGCGGCGCTCGCGCAGGAAGGATATGACCGCCTCGCGATACGCGTCCTTGTCCGCCAAATAACTCAGTGCGTGTCCTGCGCCGGGCACAAGGAGCAATCTTCTGCCCTCGGCGCGGCAACTGCGGAAATTCTTGCGGCTCATCTGACAGGGGACAAACCGATCGTCTTCCCCGTGGATGAACAAAACCGGAATATTGCAGCGCCGCATTGCCTTTTGCGCGGAGGCGGCATTCAAACCAAAGCCGCCAAAGCACTTTGCCGCAAGAGACGCAAGCGGATACACAGCGAAAACCGGCAAGTGACGCTCGCGCATCACTTTTTGAATGATCTCCTTGGGAGATGTGTAGCCGCAGTCGGCAATGATCGCCTCCACATTTTCGGGCAAGCCCAATTCGGTCGCCATCAGCACGGTCGACGCGCCCATGGAGATGCCGAAAAGGATGATGCGTGCATCCTTTCCGAAGCGGTAGAGCGCATAGTTTACCCATTCAACGCAGTCTTCGCTCTCCTCAACGCCGAAGGTGATGCACTTGCCCTCGCTTTGCCCGTGGGCGCGCTGATCGACGAGCAGGACATTATAGCCGCTCTTGATCGCAAAGGGCAGTCCGGCGCAGAAATCAAAGTCCGCCAAACTGCGATACCCGTGGAACATGATCTGCACGGGTGCACCGTCTGCCGTGTGATAATATTTGCCGTGCAGACGGAGACCGTCCTCCGTTTCGATCCAGACATCCTCAAAGGGAATGTCTGCATTTTCTTTGACCAAACGCTTGATCTCTCCGGCGTATACTTCGTACTGTTCCCCGTCCGACAAATTTTCGTCCAGGTCTTCCAATTCCAGTCTTTTGGGGGCAAAGGTCAGTTCGTAGACAACGAATGCGCCGAGCAATACGAGCAAAACCACTGCCGCAATGATCCAAAATATAATCACAGTCATCCATCTCCAATATCAGTATTGCCGCACAACGGCGACGACTTTGCCCAATACTTCCGCCTCACTGCCGTCGATCGGTTGATAATCGGGGTTTGCCGGCAAAAGCCAAATCGCGCCGTTTTGCTTTTTGAGTGTTTTCACCGTTGCTTCGTCGCCGAGCAGGGCGACCACGATCTCGCCGTTGTTGGCGATGCTTTGACGATGCACCACGACCAGATCGTTCGGCAAAATGCCGACACCGAGCATGGACTCGCCGCGCACGCGCAATGCAAAATATTCCTCGTCCCGTCCGCCCGTGTCAAAGGTCAGATAATCTTCCACGCATTCCTGCGCCAAAATCGGACTGCCGGCGGCAACATTGCCGACGACGGGCACACGGCAGCGCGGCGCCTGCGCCGCAGGATCGGGAAAGGAAATCACCTTTTGTTCGTTGCTTTTCTGCGCCTCAGGCGGGTTTTTCAGCGTGATGGCTCTGCCCTTTCCGGCGGTCTTGCCGATCAAGCCCATCTCCGTAAGGTTTTTGACATGAAAATGCACCGTGGACGGGGAACTCAAGCCCAACGCCTCGCCGATCTCACGGACGGTCGGCGGATAGCCCTGTTTCTCGGTCGCCTCGATGATATAGTCGTATACCTTTTGCTGCATACGGGAAAGTTTTTGCATAGCGGTGGCTCCTTTCCAACATTTGTTCGATTTCAGTATAGCACACCGTTTTCAAAAATGCAACACTTGTTTGATTTTTTTCTTTATTTTTTTAGAAAAAAGGTGCCATCTTTCGACAGCACCTTTTTTTGCTTTGCGTTTTTCTCAGAAAATGCCCTGGCACATCATCGCGTCGGCGACCTTCTGGAAACCGGCGATGTTGGCACCGGCAACGAGGTCATAACCGAGACCGTAACGCTCCGCCGCTTCGACGGAAACATTGTAGATGTTGGTCATGATCTGGTGCATCTTGGCATCGACCTCTTCCGCCGTCCAATAAAGACGCTCGGAGTTCTGCGCCATTTCGAGTTCGGAAACGGAAACGCCGCAGGCATTGACTGCCTTGGAAGGAGCGATGACCATGTGCTTTTGCTCTTTGAGGAATGCAAGCGCATCGTTCGTGGTGGGCATATTGGCAACTTCGATGTAATACTTCACGCCGGAAGCGGCAATCGCCTTGGCGGTTTCGAGGTTGACATCGTTCTGCGTGGCAGCCGGCATATAAATATCGACATCCTTCACGCCCCAGCACTTCTTGCCTGCGACAAATTCGCAACCGAACTTATCGGCATAGGGCTTGCAGTGCATCGGATCTGCGGCACGCATTTCGAGGATGTAGTTGAGTTTCTCTTCCGTGCAAACGCCGTCGGGATCGTGGATATAGCCGTCGGGACCTGCGAAATAGGTGACCTTTGCGCCGAGTTCGGCGGCCTTCTTCATAATACCCCAACCGACATTGCCGTAACCGGAGATGGCGATCTTCTTGCCCTTGATGTCCTCGCCGTCGTGTTTGAGGGCTTCGCAAAGATAATAGACCGCGCCGAAACCGGTCGCTTCGGGACGGAGAATGGAACCGCCGGTCTTGATATCCTTACCGGTCAAAGCGCCCATTTCCGCGGCACCGCGGATGCGGCGATACTGACCGTAGAGATAACCGATCTCGCGGCCGCCGACACCGACATCACCTGCAGGGCAGTCAACATCAGCACCGATGTGGCGCTGGAGTTCGGTCATAAACGCCTGGCAAAAACGCATCACTTCGCCGTCGCTCTTGCCGACGGGATCGAAGTCGGAACCGCCCTTTGCACCGCCGATGGGCAGGCAGGTCAGCGCGTCTTTGAAGCACTGTTCAAAGCCGAGGAACTTCACGATGGAAAGGTTGACACTCGGGTGGAAACGCAAACCGCCTTTATAGGGGCCGAGTGCGGCATTGTACTGCACACGGTAACCGCGGTTGACATGGTATTTGAGTTGGTCGTCCATCCAAGTCACGCGAAACTCGACAACGCGTTCAGGCTCCACCATACGCTCCAGCAAGCATGCTGCTTCATATTCGGGGTGAGCATCAATCACCGGCTCCACGGAGGTGAGGACTTCCTCGACCGTCTGCAAAAATTCGGGCTCGTTGGCATTTTTTGCGCGAGTTTCGTCCAAAACTCTTTTCAAATAAGCATTCATTGAAATAACCTCCTATTGATAGTTGAATTTGAAAAAAAAGTCTTCCAATTCAATAGTATTTTATCACAAGCAAAAAAGCCGTGCAACAGCGTATGGCGAAAAAAACTAAAAAAATTTCGCGGCAATATCGCGCAATAATTGTACAAATTACACAAAAGCCGCGCAATCAGGTGTTATCTTTGTTAATTTTGTGACGAAACAGCACATTTTTGAGGTCTTTGGCATTGAACGGAATAAGCGGATAGAGATAGTGTCTGCCAAAGAGCGGTTTGGTGCACGCGATGGTCAGTATGATCGCGATACATCCCACAATAAATCCGGGCAGATCGAAAATGCCGACAAGCGCGAGCAAAATAAGGCGCATCAGTTTGAACGCGTAGCCGAGTTCGTAACTCGGCTGGGCAAAGTTGGCGATCGCGACAAACGCCATATACGCGAGGACTTCCGGCACGAGCCAATGCGCCTTGACCGCGAAATCTCCCAGCACCAATGCGCCCAGCATACTGAACGAATTGGAAAAGACGGAGGGCGTATTGAGCGAGGCGAGTTTGAGCAGATCAACGATGAATTCCGCCAAAAGCAACTGCGCCAAAAGCGGCACATCATAGGTCTCCGTGATGTTGAGAAAGGTGAGCCAAGGGATGTCCGTTCCGCCTTCACGCACCAAAAGATACCATAGCGGCGTGATGAAAAGCGTGAGGAAAAAGACCACACAGCGCAAAAGGCGCAGATAGCCGCCGATGAGCGGCGGAAAGTAATAGTCGTTCGCCTCCTGGACAAAATCCAGAAACCGCGTCGGCAGCAGCATCACCGCCGGCGTGTTGTCCACCATCAAAAGCACGCCGCCTTCCATCACCGTTGCCGCCGCCGTGTCCGGCCGCTCCGTATAGCGCACACGCGGCAAGGGATTCCACACCGTCTGCGTCATCAGCGATTCCGCGATGCTCTCCTGACTCATGGAGACGGAGCGCGCCTCGATCCTGCGCAGTTTGGTGCGGATCTCGTCGAGCAGTTTTTCGTCCGCCTCCCCTTCGAGGTAGCAGATCGCCACATCCGCTTTGGATTTCTGACTGATCTTGTGCCCTTCAAGCGTCAGACGCGGATCGCGGATGCGCCGACGCAGCAACGCGGCATTTTCCGTGAGCGTTTCGATGAAACCGTCGTGCGCACCACGCAGCACCTTCCCTGCCGACGGCTCTTCCACCGTGCGCGACGGGTAATGCTTCGCGTCGATCAGAATGCCGCCGTCCAGACCTTGCACCAAAAGAAGCGTTTTGCCGAGCAAGACCGCCGTGACCATCTGTCCGATCTGCGTCTCCGCCTTCACTTCGCCGAAGGTGACGCACCGGCAGATGAACTCATCCGCCGTCGAAATATTCCGCTCTTTGCCGCACGAGAGCAGATAACTGATGACGCGCTCGATCACCGCGTCGTCTCCGTATCCGTCCACAAACCAAAGGCGCGCACTCCGATTTCCGATGGTCAGATCGCGCGCGATCATATCGAAACTGCGCCCGACACCAAGCAGGGCATCCAACTGCGCCGCTTGCCGTTCAAATGTATCGCTTTGTCTTTCCACCTGCCTACCCCCTTTTTGTAAAGCATTACCGAAAAGGAATGAGAGTATGCAAAAACCGTGACCATTTGGTCACGGTTTGTCCCCTTGCTGAAACATCTGATGCAAAAAATTCATCTGTTCATCCACGGTATCCAGCGTTTTTCCGAAACGGGCGAAGGCTTCTTTCTCCTCCCGATCCAAACAGGAAAAATCACGAACGCCGTGCGGATAACGCGCCAGCGTTTCTCCCAAGGTGGAACGCTTTTGCTCTTCTTGCGACATTTTTTCTTCACCTCATACATAGTATGCCGGAAAGAAGAAAAAATATGACTAAATCTCTCTTTGAAAATAAAAATAGGTCTCATCTTCGCCGCAAGGACGCATCGAAGCGGAG
>JAZUIU010000041.1:0-19767 GCA_045642405.1 Oscillospiraceae bacterium | reverse complement strand
CAAAAGGAAACACCCCTTTAGGGGTAGCCCGAAGAAGTAATGCAAGTGGCGAACCTCTTTCGGAGCCCCTTTAGGGGTGTGGCCTGTAAAAAGCCCTTCTAGGGCTTATTCAAGCCTCCGGCTTAGCCGGAGGTTGTGACTGAACGGGGATTCAAACCCGAAAGGGTCGGTGCGTGAAGAAAACAGTCCGGTGGACTGTTTTTAGCACCGAGTCCCGCAGAAGCTATGCTTCAAGGGAGGCGAGTTTGCGCAGCAAAGGAGCATAAATCCCCGACGGAGCACCAAAAAACAGAGGAAGCCATTCGGCTTTCTCTGTTTTTTATACCGGGGATTCGAACCCTTTATGAAACGCAAAACGCTTTGACGCGCTCTAAAAAATCGGGAGCTTCATCGTAGACGGCGTGACCGTAGGGCGCGTCATATTCATATAGTTCGGCGTGCGTGCGTGCGGCAAGGCGAGAGGCGGCAGCTGCACCCATCACGCGGTCGCCTTTTGCACCGAGGACAAAGACGGGGCAAGTCAGAAACGGCGATTTGTCGCGCAGATCAAAGGATAAAATGGCTTTTGTCAAGATGATAAAGCGATCCAACTCTTCTTTTTTGTAATGTGTGGACGAAAAATAATCGCGGTACTGCACATAAAGACTTTCGGAATAGACTTTTTCGGCAAACCCGAGCGCAAGCGCCGTGGAATTTCCCGCTTCGGCAAGCGCGATCCACTCGCGGCAGGCATTGCGCAATTCGTCCGTCAGTTCGTCCGATGCCGAGGCGAGCACCAACTTGCGTACTGCCGAGGGGAATTGCACGGCAAGCGAAAGGGCGATCATGCCGCCTTGCGAAATGCCGCAAAAATCCGCCTGTTTGATGCCGAGAGATTGCATTGCGGCATAGGTGTCGCGCGCCATATCCTCGGTGTCGTACCCCTTCAAAACGGTTTCTCTGCGGTCAAAAAGGTAAACGGTGTAATCCTTTGCAAGGCATTTGTACTGCTGTGCGATCTTGTCGGCAAGGGGCGTTACATTCTGCACGGAAAGTCCGGGCAAAACGACAAAACTGCGCTCGCCCTGCCCGAACGACATATAGTTCATTTCAAATCCGCAAGTGCGGACGGTGTCCACTTTCAGCATAGTTTTCTTCCTTTCCCGATACGCATATCATAGCGCAAATGAATTGTAAAATCAACATTCAAATTTTTAGATATATGATTGCCAAACACAAAAAAGTGTGCTAATATAAACACACAAAGAAAAGGAGTGATGAGAATGCCTATTTTTGACGATCTGATCAATGTCGTTCCGCCGGAAGCAACCGTCGGTACGCAAAAACTGATATGGGATGAGCCCAATACCGTCGGCAAGAAAAATGCGCTTCGCCGCGCCCGTCGGCTTTTGAGTTTGCAATGGTCTCCGCTTCGCAAGATTGCGCAAAACACGATCAACGGCGTGCTTTGCATTCCGGACAGACCGCCGCTGGACAACGAGATCCGGCTTGGCGCACCGTATTCCTCGGTGCGGATCGCCATGCGGTATATCGGCAGAGAAAATGCTCCGATCAACGGATTTCAGTATGCCGTCAACAACCCTTTTTCCGATTTTTATCTGCGCTATTTGCAGGATTTCAACGAGCCGTATTATAACACATATGCGCGCTATGCGCTGCTCTTTTACGGGACGGTTTGCAGTGCTTTTTGCGATTATGCGTTCAATTTTCCCTATACCTATTTTACCTGTGAATGGGATCGCGTTCCGGAACTGTATCCCCTTGAAGAGCAGGATGTACAGTCTCTTGAATTGCTCGATACCATTGTGACGGTCAGAGAAAGCGGCGAAGTCGGCGGTCATGTCCGGATCATCACCGGCATCGGCAGAGATGAGTCGGGCAAGGTCTGCGAAGTTGAAGTTTCCGAAGGAACCAATCCGCAGGCGAGGACCATTCATCATACCGCGTCGCAATTTACGGCACTGTTGATCCCCGGAGGGGGGAACTACCGCATTTACCGCTGCAATACGGTCGATCAGACCGAGGATCCCGAGGAAGAGCCGCTTCCTGCGTGTCCCGACGTTCTGATGAGTATGATCCCCGGCTCGCTCATCGGCAACAACGATGCCGTCTGCTTTGCGATGGACCGCCCCGACGGGACACTTGTGGTCAAGTGCAAAGACCACACTTTCACCGCCGAGGTCGCAGACCTTCCCACCGAAGAATTCGGCGGCAAGACTTATTATCTTTGGAAGCATGAGCCGCTTCCCACGGGTGAATATAAAGTGTGGATCCGCAAGGACGGCAAGGACGGAAAAGCGGGCGAATTTGCCGTTTTGAATTTGCCGCGGCTTTTGCCGAAGAAAGACGGGAAATCTCTACCGCTTCACCGCTGGCGTTTTTGCACCAAGGAGGGTGAAGCGATCACACCGCGCTCCGAGTGCCTGTACGCAAACGGCGCGCTGAAAGCGACCATTGATCTTGCCGTTACCGACGGGGATGTCATATCCAATCAGAGAGTGACGCTGCAAAAAGACGGTGCAGGAATCAAAATGCGCACCATGACGGCGTTTCTTGATGCGAACGGAAATCCGCAGCGCGTGATAAGACTTGACGATGATACCGCGGTTTATACCTATGTTTCTACGGTCGGCGAGAAGTTCGACCTTATCTTTACTGCACCGGAATTCTGCGACAAAGCGGTCTATTCCCAAAGCGGAACGCGTCAGGATTTGCAATCCCATGTCGCAGTGAGTGAGCATGAGTTTGCCGCGCGGTCCGTTAGCGTGACCACAGCAAAACAGAAAAATCACATCGGGCATGCTTCGCTTCATCTTTACCGCGGTCGGCATTTCTTCCCGATGGACGATATTCCCCTTTACAGCAAAGCACCCGAGGAAGAGATCACCACGCCTTGACTTTTCAGAGGATTATCGGTATAATTACAAAAGAACACGGATATTTTGATATGGTACAGTCCCCCACCGTGGGGACTGTGCCTTATTGTGCATAGAAAGGAGGCGGAGAGATGAGACTGCTCAATGAGGCGATCGCAGGATTGCCCGAGGTGCAGGAACTGCTGGCGGCAATGGACGCGGGGCGTTGTCCTATGTCGGTGTCGGGGCTTTCTCCCGTGCATCGCGCCATGCTCACCGCCGCCCTTTATGAAACGACAAAAAGACCGCTTTTGGTGCTTTGCGCCGACGAAGGCGAAGCCATCCGCATGGCGGCGGATCTGACGGCGCTTTGCGAGATTGCGCCGCTATCCCTTTTTGCCAGAGAATGGCAGCTGCATGACCGCGTGACCGTGTCGCACGGATGGGAACAACAGCGTTTGGGAACGCTATACCGTATGCTTTGCGATCAGGCTTCTATCGTGGTCGCCACGGTGGACGGTATGTTGCAGCGCACGATACCCAAAGATGCGCTTCGCCAAGCGGTGATCGAGATCAAACTCGGTCAGCGTTACGATTTGAATGAATTGATCACCACGCTTTTGCGCGCCGGATATACGCGCACAGAACGGGTGGAAGGCGCAGGACAGTTTGCGGTGCGCGGCGGCATTCTGGATGTGTATTCTCCGCTTGCCGAGCCGGTGCGTATTGAATTTTTTGACGATGAAACGGATGCCATCGGCACATTTGATCCGGTGACGCAGCGCCGCACCGAAAATCTCAAGCGCGTCACGATCCTTCCTGCCGCCGAAGTACTGCCCGATGCGGCGGAAGGCGGAAGAGAAGCCTTTTTGGAGCGCATGGAAAAAGCGTGCAAAACGGCGGAGAAGAAGGGACAAAGCACATCGGCGGAGATTTTGCGTAGCGATGCGAATCGTTTGCGCGAAAGAATGTCGCTTGGCGGTATGGATCGCTATCTGGCGGCGTGTTACTCCACGGCGGTGACGGCGGCGGATTATCTGCACGAGGATACGCTGGTCGTTTTGAGTGAAAACGCGCGGATTTCCGAGCGCGTGCGTGCCTATTTATGGGAATTACAGGAGGATACCCGACCTCTTTTGGAAGACGGGACTTTGTGCGGCGCGTTTGCGACGCTCACGGCAGATGCCGAAGTTCTGCGCGAGAAACTGACGGAGTTTCCTGCCGTTGTGTTGGATAGTCTGCCCACATCACGCTGCTTTTTGACGCCGCGTGCACTTTTGAGTATGAATGTGCGGCAACTGCCGTCATACGGCGGAAGTCTGGAAACCGCCGCGGGCGATATGCAAAGTTATCTGGATGCAGGACACGGCGTTTTGGTGCTTTGCGGCAATGAGACGCGAGGCAACAATCTCATTCGCCTCTTGCAGGAAAAAGGGATCACGGCGCGGCCGAATTTCAAAGGCGAAGCCCTGCCGCGCATCGGTGAAGCGGCGGTATCCCTCGGCGCGGTGAGCGCCGGATGCGTTTGGCCGCAACTGCGTTTGGTCATTTTGAGCGAAGGACAACTCACCGCAAGCGTTTCGGGGAAGAAAACCCGAGCCAAAGCGGTTAAAGATAACAGTCGTCAGAAACTGCAATCCTACACCGACCTTACGCCGGGCGATTTGGTGGTGCATGTGCATCACGGTATCGGCAGGTTTGTCGGCATGGAGCGAATGCGTGTAGACGGCGCGGAGAAAGATTATATCAAGATCGCGTATGCCGGAAATGACAGTTTATATGTGCCGGCGACGCAACTCGATATGGTGTCGAAATATATCGGTACGGGCGGCGGAGAGGAAGCCGCCGAACATACCCGTTTGAGCCATTTGGGCGGTACGGATTGGGCGCGTGCAAAATCCCGCGCCAAAGCCGCCGCGAAGGATTTGGCGAAAGGGCTTATTCAACTCTATGCCGAGCGTCAGCGCCGTCCCGGATTTGCTTTCTCCCCCGATTCGCCGTGGCAGCGCGAGTTTGAAGATGCGTTTGACTATGAAGAGACGCCCGATCAACTGCGCGCGATCGAGGAGATCAAGCACGATATGGAACAGGCGGCGCCGATGGATCGCCTGCTTTGCGGCGATGTCGGTTACGGCAAGACGGAAGTGGCATTGCGCGCCGTGATGAAGTGTGTGCTTGACGGCAAACAAGCCGCCATATTGGTGCCGACAACGGTTTTGGCGCAGCAGCATTATGCAACGGCGATCAACCGCTTTCGTTCTTTTCCGCTCACGATCGACACGCTTTCCCGTTTCCGCACACCGGCACAAAAGAAAAAAGTGCTGGAAGATACGGCATCGGGCAAGATCGACCTTTTGATCGGAACACACGCGCTTTTGCAAAAGAGCGTGAAATTCAAGGATCTGGGACTTTTGGTCGTGGATGAGGAGCAGCGTTTCGGCGTGACGCACAAGGAAAAACTGCGCGAGATGTCGCGCCAGGTGGATACGCTTACCTTGACGGCAACGCCCATTCCGCGTACACTGAATATGGCGATGAGCGGTATTCGGGATATGTCTACGATCGAAACGCCGCCGCAGGAGCGTCAGCCCGTGCAGACCTATGTGCTCGAACACGATTGGGGCATCGTGACGGATGCCATCCGTCGGGAGATCGCACGCGGCGGACAGGTGTATTATCTGCATAACCGCGTGGATACCATTGAATCCTGCGCCGGAAGACTGCATCAACTGCTCGGTGATGAATTCAGTATCGCCACCGCGCACGGCAAAATGGATGAACGCACGCTCTCGGATGTGATGCAGCGTGTGTCGGACGGCGAGATACAGGTTTTGGTCTGCACCACGATCATCGAAACGGGCATCGACATTTCCAATGTCAATACGCTCATTATCGAAGATGCCGACCGTTTGGGATTGGCACAACTGCATCAAATCCGCGGTCGTATCGGGCGCAGTGCGAGGCGCGCGTATGCCTATCTGACCTATCATCAGGGGAAAATCCTTTCCGAAGTGGCGGAAAAACGCCTGACCGCCATTCGGGAATATGCCGAATTCGGCTCAGGTTTTCGCATCGCCATGCGTGATCTGGAAATCCGCGGCGCGGGCAATCTGCTCGGCTCGGAGCAATCCGGCTATCTTTCCAGCGTCGGTTACGATATGTATCTGCGCCTTTTGGAAGATGCGGTGCTGGAAGCGAAGGGCGAGAAGGAACAAAGACGCGAGGAATGTGCGGCAGATCTTTCCGTTTCCGCGCATTTGCCCGAAAAATATATCCCGTCTGCCGAAGAGCGCATGGATATTTACCGTCGGATCGCGCATTTGCGCACGGAGGATGATGCGCGCGATGTGCTCGATGAGTTGATGGATCGCTATGGTGATCCGCCCAAGGCGGTTTTGGCGCTGATGGATATTGCCCTTTTGCGTACGCAGGCGGCGGCGGTCGGCGTGTGCGAGATCACACAACGCGGCGACACCGTTACATTTGCATTTGGCGCGGTTGTACCCGTGGAGGCATTGATGCAGCTTTGCTCCATGCCGAAAAACAGACAGAGACTTTCTCTTGCGGCAGGTACGCAGGCAAAATTGCAGTTGCATCTGCGCCGTGGAGAAGATATTTTGGAAAGCGCGTTGACTTTGGTCAACGAATTAAAAATAAACCAAAAGGCGGAAATTTCTGCCGAAGAAAAGGAGAATGAAACATGAAAAAGAGATCGATTTGCGCAATTTTCTCCACAGTGGTCTTAGTAATGTCTCTGCTTTGCGGTTGTGCGCCGAAAACGGGCGTGGTGTATGAAACAACATCGCTTTCTCCCGATGAAACGGTCATGACTGTGGACGGCAACGAAATTTCCGCCGATTATTATGCCTATTTGCTCAGCGATTTCGTTTCGTATCTTGAATATCAAAATCAGGTGGAAATGGATTGGACGCAGACGGCGGAAGACGGCACAGTCATTGTCGACGAAGTGAAAGAGCAGGTCAAACAGCAGGCGATCTATGTCGCAACGGTGGAAAATCTGGCGAAACAATACGGCATCACACTGAGCAATGACGAAAAGGAAGAGGTGAAGGCGGATCTCGAAGCGGTGACCAACACGGCAGGTTTGCAGAAATCCACATGGAAACGCGCATTGGAGTCGCAGTATCTGGAAAGCGATCTTTACGCCTATTTCAGCCAAAAGGACAGCGAGATCTATGTGCCGGACGAAGAACTTCTGACCCAAGAAGCGGAAGACGGCTATGTCACGGTGGAGCATATTTTGATTTTGACGGTCGATCCGCAGACGGGCGAAGCATTGGAGGGAGCGGCAAAAAGCGAGAAAAAGGCACTTGCTGAAAAACTTGCCGCACAACTCAAATCCGCCAAAGAGCCTGCCGAACTTTTTGCGCAGTTGGCGGAAGAATACAGCGAAGATGACCGCGAGACCTATCCGACTTACACATTTCCGAAAAATGTGACCGGCGACGCCTTTTCCGATGCGGCGACGGCACTTGACGAGGGCGAGATCAGCGGTTTGGTGGAAACGGAATACGGCTATCACATCGTGCGCCGTACGGAATTGGATAAGGCAACGGTCTGCGAACAGTTGCGCCAGGAAAGTTTTGCCGCATTCATGAACGAGGCGATGGAAAAGGCTTCCATTGACTGCAAGGAAAGTATGGACAAAATGGATGTTGCGGCGCTTTATACCGCCGTCATCGCCAAGGCGCAACAAGCGAGCGAAGAGTCGCAAAACGAGGAAAAATAAATAGGCTGATTTTTCCAAACCCCCCTTCAGCCAAAGAAAGCCGTCGCCGAATGCCGACGCCTTTCTTTGCAAAAAACTTGAAAAAGTAAAGAAAAAATGTTATAATACAAAAAATCCAAACAAAATGAGGTGAAACCTATGGCACAGGCTTTTTTCGGAGGGGTACATCCCGACGGCTGCAAAAGCGCGACGGCGCGTGCACTGATCGAGCAGTTGCCGCCGCCGAGCGAGGTCGCCATTGCGATGCGGATGCATCTCGGCGCACCCTGCGTGCCGACGGTGCAGATAGGGGATCATGTTGATATCGGACAGAAGATCGGTGAAACGCAAGGACTCGGTGCGCCGATCCATACCGGCGTTTCCGGTACGGTAAAAGCCATCGAGCCGCGCCCGGATATGTTCGGGACGAAGACCCTTTCCGTGGTGATCGAAAACGACTTTGCCAATACGGTGAGCGAGGAAGTCAAACCGCCGGAAGAGCCCGATCTTCTCTCTACGGAGGAGATGATCGACCGCATCCGCGAGGCGGGGATCGTCGGCATGGGCGGAGCCACTTTCCCGACGCATGTCAAGATCGAAAGCGGTATCGGCAAAGTCCATACCGTGATCATCAACGGCGCGGAATGCGAGCCGTATCTGACCTGCGATCACCGTACGATGTTGGAAAATGCGGAGGAGATCATCGGCGGTGCGCAGTTTTTGGCAAAAATATTCGGCGTAAATAAGGTCATCATCGGCGTGGAAACCAATAAGCGTAATGCCATTGTGCATCTTCGCAAAGTGATTGAGAAAATGCAGGCTCCCGTCGTGGTGCATCCGCTGCATCCGCGCTATCCGCAAGGCGGCGAAAAGCAGATCTGCCAGGCGATCACCGGACGCGAAGTGCCTCCGGGCGCGTTGCCCTCTGCGATCGGCTGCGCCGTTTTCAACATCAATACCACGGTGCAGATCTGTCGCGCTTTGGTGCAGGGAATGCCCTTGGTGAATAAGGTTGTCACGGTTTCAGGCAGCGGCGTTATTAAACCGCGCAACATCCTTTGCCCGATCGGCACGCCGATCTCCGCTCTTTTGGATTATTGCGGCGGCGTGCGGGAAAGCACCTATAAAATCGTGGTCGGCGGTCCGATGATGGGCATGGCGCAATATACGACCGATCTTTGTGTGACCAAAGGTACGGGCGGCGTGCTGGCATTTTGCGGACACGAGGAAAAGACGGTCAAAGAGCCGAAATGTATCCGATGCGGACGCTGTGTGGAGGCTTGCCCGATGCACCTTGAACCGTTGTTCCTCTATCAATTTGCTATGCGCAACCGTTATGATGATCTGAGAAAACACCATGTGTTGGATTGTCTGGAATGCGGCGCCTGTTCTTATATCTGCCCCGGAAGATTAAATCTGACGCAGGCATTTAAGGTCGCCAAACAGCGCGTGAAAGACGATACCGAGCGCAAAGTGGATCAACTTGAAGCGGCGGAGAAGGAGGCAAGAGCATGAAAGAATATGATAAATTGCCATTGCGCGTCTCCTCCAATCCGCACATCCGAGGACCGGAAGACACCCGTTCTTTGATGCTCGATGTGATTATTGCCCTTTTACCGAGCATCGCCATGGCGGTCTATGTTTTCGGTTGGCGCGCTTTGAGCGCAACACTCGTTTCCGCGGCATCTTGTGTCGGATTTGAGGCACTTTGGTGTTTTTTGCGGCACAAAAGGCAGACGGTCGGCGATTTGAGCGCCGTGGTAACGGGCATGATGCTCGCGATGGGCTGCTCGTCGCTGATGCCGTATTGGATGCTGATCGTCGGCGCATTTTTTGCCATTGTGGTGGTCAAAGAACTCTACGGCGGCTTGGGTAAAAATTTCTTAAATCCTGCCTTGGCAGGACGCGCGGCGTTGGTCGCCTGCTATGCCTCGCACATGTCCACATGGGCAAAGCCCTTTGAGCGCGCAGGTATTTTCAGCAATACGGCGGATGTTGTCACGGCGGCGACGCCGATGGCGATTTTGAAAAGCAACGGTCTGGAAGCCCTGCAAAGCCAATATACGCTCAGCGATATGCTTTTGGGCTTTTGCGGCGGCTCGATCGGCGGTGTATCTTCTTTGATGCTGTTGCTCGGCGGATTCTATCTGCTGTTTCGCCGCGTGATCACCTGGCATATCCCCGTTTCCTATCTGGCGACGGTCGCCCTTTTGTCCTATCTTTTCCCGATGAGCGGTGATGCGTTTGTCTATATGCTTTACAGCATTCTCGGCGGCAGTTTGCTCCTCGGCGCATTCTTTATGGCGACGGATTATACCACATCTCCCGTCACCGGAGAAGGTCGCATCATCTTCGGCGTCGGATGCGGACTTCTGACGGTGTTTATCCGCTATTTCGGCGCATATTCCGAAGGTGTCGGCTATGCCGTTTTGGTGATGAACTGCTTTACGGGGTTGATCGACAAACATTGCAAACCCCTTCGCTTCGGCACAAAGGGAAAGCGTGAGGAGGCGACGGGAAAATGAACAAAAAAGAGATTTTCCGCATTGCCGGCACGCTGACGGCGATCGCACTTACGGTTTCGCTGGTGCTGGGGGCGGTCAATTTCCTTACCGCCGATCGTATCGAAAAAATCAATCAGACCAATACCTATAATGCGCTTCGCACCGTGTTTCCGCAGGAAAACAGTACATTTGAAATCATCGAAAAAATTGATGTTCTGGCGGCGGAAGCGTCCCGACACAGTGCCAAACTCAAAGCGGTTTACCGCGTCAAAGGTGCGGACGGCTTCGGCGGTTATGCCATCAAGGTGGTGGCGGCAGGCTCGCAGGGCGATATCGAAATGATCGTCGGTATATTGCCTGACTGTACCGTCGGCGGCGTCTCGGTGGTATCCTCTTCGGAGACCTCGGGCATCGGCACGAAAGTCACCAACAATGAAGGCGGCGTGCTGGATCATTTCAAGGGTGCAAAAGGTGCAGGTTCGCTTACCGTCGGCGTCAATGTGGATGCCGTTTCCGGCGCGACCGTTTCCACCAAGGGCGTGACCAAAGGAGTGAACGGTGCGTTGGCGGTCGCGGAAATGCTTGCCCAAACGGATAAGGCGGTGCAAAAATGAATTTCAGAAAACAACTCAAAGAGGGACTGTTCACCCAAAATCCCGTTTTGGTGCAGATGCTCGGACTTTGCTCCACTTTGGCGATCACCACCACGGTGACAAACGGCATCGGAATGGGTATATCGGTGCTGATCATTCTGACGCTTTCCAACATCTTTATTTCCCTTTTGCGCAAGATCATTCCCGGTGAAGTGCGCATTGCCTGCTATATTTTGGTGATCGCAGGCTTTGTCACTTGCGTGCAGCTTTTACTCAAAGCCTATCTGCCGGCGATCGACAAATCACTCGGTGTGTTCATTCCGCTGATCGTGGTGAACTGTATGGTTTTGGGCAGGGCGGAAGCCTTTGCGAGCAAAAATTCGGTCGCGGCTTCGGCACTTGACGGCATTTGCCAGGGACTTGGCTATACGGCGGTTTTGCTTATTATTTCCTTTGTGCGCGAACTTTTCGGTAACGGCACGGTGTTGGGATTTTCCGTTTTTTCAAAAAATTATATCCCTGCCGTTTTGCTTACGCTGCCCGTCGGCGGTTTCCTTTGTCTGGGCGCACTTATTGCGCTGATGCAATGGCTGACGGCGCGCCGTGCGCAAAAGGACAAAAAGGAGGGTGACGCAGAATGAATGTAACGCGTTTGCTTGCGATCGCTCTCGGCGCAATTTTGACCAACAACTTTATTTTTGCGCAATTCCTCGGCATTTGTCCCTTCCTCGGCGTTTCCAAAAAGACGGATACGGCAGTCGGCATGGGCTTGGCGGTCACCTTCGTGATGGGGCTCGCTTCCGCGATCACTTACGCGATCAACCGTTGGTTTTTGGCAGGCGAGACCAATGTTTTCGGCGTGGATCTCTCCTATATGCAGACGGTGGTGTTCATTCTGGTCATTGCCGGATTGGTGCAGTTGATCGAAATGTTCCTCAAAAAAGCGGTGCCCACGCTCTATACCGCGCTGGGGATCTATCTGCCTTTGATCACGACCAACTGCGCGGTGCTCGGCGTTGCACTGCTTAATGTGCAAAACGGATTTAACTTCATCGAATCCGTCACCTACGGCGTAACGGGCGGCCTCGGCTTTTTGCTTGCCATCGTGTTGTTCGCATCCATTCGCGAGCGGTTGGATTTTTGCGAGTGCCCCAAATGTTTTGAGGGTTTTCCGATCGCGCTTATTACGGCAGGACTGATGGCGCTTGCCTTTATGGGCTTCTCCGGCTTGCAGATTTGGCCGATGTAAGGAGAAAACGGTATGACAGTGATTTTATGGTCCCTTCTTGTCATGGGTGTTGTTGCGGCGGTTTTCGGCGTGGTGTTGGCGATTGCCGCCCATGTGTTTTCCGTGCAGCTTGACACGAGGCAGGAAGAAATTGAAAAACATCTGGCAGGAGCAAACTGCGGCGGATGCGGCTATCCCGGCTGCGCATCCTGCGCCGAGGCGATTTTCAAAGGAAAAGCGCCCGTCAACGCCTGCGCGCCGACCGGCGAGGAAAATATCCGCGCCATTGCTGCGATCATGGGCGTTGAAAATGCGGACACGGAGAAAAAGGTCTCGCACATGCTCTGCTCGGGCGGTCATTCGGCACTGCGTCGCTATACCTATGTCGGTTTGCAGGATTGCACGGCGGCGAGTAAGGCAGCAAACGGTCCGCTTGTGTGCGAACACGGCTGTCTCGGACTCGGCTCCTGCGTCGCCGTTTGTAAATTTGACGCGATCCGCATCAATGAGCGCGGTGTGGCAGAGGTGGACAAGGATAAATGCACCAACTGCGGCACCTGCCGCGCGATCTGTCCGCGCCATGTGATCGTGGAGATCCCGTATGATAAGACAGTAATGGTGAATTGTCAAAATCCCCTCAAAGGTGCGGAGGCGATGCGCCTTTGCGAGCGATCCTGCATCGGCTGCGGACTTTGCGCAAAAATCTGTCCCAACGGTGCGCTTCGTATGGAAAACAATCTGCCTGTTTTTGATTTTGCCAAATGTACCGACTGCGGTCTTTGCGCAAAGGCGTGTCCGCGCAGTGCGATCGAGCCCGTGCCGAGCGAAGAAGAGCGCAAAGCCTTTTTGGAAGAGCAGAAAAAATAAAAAGAAACCGAAGCAAAAGACCGATGAGCAAGCGCTCATCGGTCTTTTGCTTTAATTATTTTATTTCTCACTACGGGGCAAAGGACAATCATTGATAAAATCCGGCGTCGGCAAGACACAAAGAGTAATCACCAACATTTTCGAATATTATTTTGATGTCATTTCCGCCCTTGACAGAAATGTCAATATCGACAGGTCTTGATATATTCGTTATTTCTTCCGAAGTATATTTTACTTTGCCGTCTACTTCAATTTTCAGTCTTCCGCAGCTTGTGCGCGTCATCCCTTTCGGCACATACAATGTGCCTTTGAAACGGCTGTATTTCATATTTGTCAAAACCTCATACATACAATCATTCCATGAATTCTCAGACAATGCATAACCGTATTGATTGTCATAATTATCGGTGCAATATTTTGTGTCGCTTATTTGATGTTGCGCTATATTTGTCATATCCTTCAAATAAACGCTCGGATATTCCAACTTTCCGTTTGTGTCGCCGAGATAGACCGTGAAGTTTTCACCGTCCCAATAGACCGCTTTGCCAAGTGCCCCTGCAACTGCACGCACAGGCAGATAGGTCGTGCCGTTGTAGATCATAGGCTCAACGGTATTTCCGTTGACATCGGTCGGATGCAATTCCTTGCCGTCCACTACGATACGGACGCCGCTTGTGATCACATCGTAGAGTGTGCTTGTGCTTGCCGCTACCGCAACTGTGCCGGACAGAACGATACCGAGCAGGGCACCTAAAAGAATGCCTTTTGTTTTGTCTTTCATTTCTTTTCTCCTTCTAAAATATTTATTTGCCGAGTGAAAAACTGACACGCAGATCAGAACTTGCCACACGGGAAACGATCGCCGCGGATTCGGCGCGGGTGATATAGGTATCCGGTGCAAATGTACCGTTGGCATCGCCGCCGGTCAAAATACCGGCGCGGTAGAGTTTATAGACACTCGGTGCGTACCATGCTTTCCCGTTTACATCGGGAATGGCGCCGTCCAAAATGCGATTGATCGGTGCCAATGCTTCCTCCGGAAGAGCGTTGGCAAAAATTTCCGCATACTCCGAACGGGTTGCCGCAAAGGTCACATCGCTATTGTAATAATCATAGCCGATGATGCCGTTTTCATAGGCATAATCCAGATAGCACTGATACCATGCCGAGCCGCTGCTTTGGTCAAAGTTTTCCGTTCCGGTTGTGTAGATGCTGTGCATTCTCGCCGCCATCGTGATAGCTTCTGCGACAGTGACTTCACCGTACGGATCAAAAGTGGCCGCGCTTGTTCCCGTCATCAGCCCGAAAGCAAATGCGTTGGCAACGGAATCTGTATACCATTGATTTGCCGGCACATCGGAGAACTGACCTTGATGATAGACATTGCGCCGAGGGAACACTACATCGGATGTTGCTTCTTCGGAAACCACAACGGTGCAGGAAGCCGATTTGCCGCCGCAAGTCGCCTTGATCGTCGCAAAACCTTCCGCAAGGGCGGTCACTTTTCCATTGCGGACAGTAGCGACGCTCTCGTTACTGCTGTTCCAAGAAACGGTGCTATCTGTGGCATTGTCCGGAAATACGCTTGCGATCAAGGTCGCTTTTTCGCCTTTTGTCATTTCCAAAGAGAGTTGATCCAGCGTAACGGATTGCACTTCAACGGTTTTTTCCGTAACGGTAACTTTGCAAACGGCGGATGCCTTGCCGCAGGTTGCTTTGAGTGCCGCAGATCCCACGGAAACAGCGGTCACTTTCCCGTTGTTGACGGTGGCGACGCTCTCGTCACTGCTCTGCCACATAACGGTTTTGTCGGTCGCGTTTGACGGAGAAACCGTTGCGGTCAATGTTGCGTTGTCCTTCAAGAAAAGAGACAGAGATGTTTTGCTCAATGTGATGCTTTCCGCAGGAATGGTTTTCGGTTTGGGCTCTTTGGTGTAAACCCAGTTACCCAAATAATCGGTGGCGGCAACCGTAGAACTTGCGACCGTGGTCAGCGGCCAATAGCCTTCGCTGTCGGATGTGGTTTTCCAGCGCTTACCTTCAAAGACGGTTTTGCCGGCAGACCACTGACCGTAATAGGTACCTTCCTCGCGATATCCGCCCTCGAAGATGACGACACCGTGTCCGTTGCGATAGCCGTCCGCGAAGCCGCCTTCGTAGGAGAGAGCCTTATAGGATGTGCCGTCCGTATCAAGCGTATAGTATTTGCCGTCATCAAAATCGTCATAAGTCAGTTTGCCGTTGCCGTTCGGTTTGCCGTTGCTCCATTCGCCTTCGTACCAACCTTCGTTGTAGTCGCTGGCTTGATAGCGCTGACTGACTTTCGTGGGCGCAGGAGGCTGCAAATCCTTGACATGGATGTAGCAGAACGCGGACTTATTTACCGTTCTTTCGTGATAAGTGCCCGAATAGTTATAATTGTATTCTTCAATCGTGACGCTGTTGCCGTTGACTGCTCTGACCCACGCAACATGACCGTAGCCGCCCGCATCGGTTTGCGCAATGGCACCGATTTGGGGATTTCCGTCAACCGCATAACCGCAAGCTCTTGCGGCATCATCCCACGAACTTGCATTTCCCCAATTTACACCGCCAAACCAATTGTGAAACGCAACGCCGTTTCTGCTGTTCAGACACCATGCGACAAAGGATGTACATTCTCTGTTGTAGTATTTCCATGGGTCAATCACAGCATCCTGTGCGGCACTTTTTAAGTTTTGCGGATAGTCATCACCGGTGTTGTAAGCGAAAGCAGATACTGTAAAAACTGCCACCGAAAGAAGTAAAAGAAATAGTGAAATCAAGCGTTTTTTCATAGTAGTCTCCTTTATTGTTTTCGATTTGACTTATTGATATAAATCCTTCAAATTTTCCTCTTGATCGCCGAGTTTTTCGTTTTTCTTTTCGGCAATTTTGTTTTGAATGGCGTCTGCACCCTTTTGGGCGGCGTTTTCAAAAGCCCTGATCAGTAGATAGCAGATCACCGAGGCGACGATTCCCACGATCACGCCCAATGCAACATTTGATTTTGCTGCAACCAGAACTCCCAACAATACTCCGATAACGATTCCGTTTGGTGCGTAAGTTTTTCTCATTTTCTGTTCCTCCGTTTTTTTGTTTGTTTTTTTATTTATTAAAACCATTTCGGTTTCGTTTTATATTTTGCGTATGTCCGGCTGATTTTTGCGTTTTCATCGAGTTTTAACAGTGTTCTTTCGATTTCGGTCAGCAACACATTGGCGGCAATATGATCGTTGTACGACGGCTTATCTCCGCCTTCCCACGCCTCTACCTGGAATTGGTATTGGTGTTTTCCGTCCTCTGTTTGTCCAAAATCCCGAAATGCCGCACCAAATGAGCCGCCGAACGCTCCGTTGTGAAATACGATCTTCCCGCTTGCATAGTCGGGCTCATAAGTGATCTTGTGATTGCGCAGTATTTCTTGATTTATGGTATCTCCGATTTTTGACAATTCGGAGACCGATGTTGTAAAAAGATGTTTTTGCAATACAAAATCACCGTTTCGTGCAATCGCATCACCGGACGCTATTACCTGTGATTGCTTGTTTTTCCAGTATGCGATCATTCCGACGGCAATGCCTATGCTGATGATTATGATGAACCATGCCATTTTGCATTTCCTTTCTTGTTACACTCTCACTAATTCTGTAATGCTGTCGCCGTATGCGATGTCAATGTGGTCATTATCAATAATGTTAATCACAAAACTGACTGTTCCGGTAGACATGAAACTTGTGCAATCCAATTTGTATTGACCGTTTTCTTTATAGACGGCATAAGTATCTTTCGGACTGAAAAAGTTGCAGTTTGTACCGTTAAACACTACGATAGCACCCGGTTGTGCTTGTCCAAATCCGTATTCTCCCACACTTTTCCATTTGCCTTCAATGGAAAAACGGTTGGGAACAATATAACTTTTGGTATTTTGGTTTACGGGTTTTTCGTCGGCGACCGGTGGATTGTCTGCTTCTTCTTTTTCTCTGATACTGCTATTTACCTCAGCGGTGCAAAAATCAAGATCGCTTTCAAGGGACTCTGTAGCTTCAATTTCCGATTGAAGGGCAGCATTTTGCTCGTTGATTTGCTCTGTCGTTTCGGCAATAGCGGGAATTGCGTATTGAGGATGCGTTTTTGCTTTTTCTACTACCTCTTGCAGATTATTTAATAGGGATGGATCGGTTAGCTGTTCAGACGCGGTTTTGGATAACAGACTCTCGGCGTTTTTAATGCTTATTTGCAAAGACTGCGATGCCGACCTGCATTCTTCCGAGCGTGACGAAAATAATTCCTCGGCTTCACGAAAGGCCTTCTCTGCTTTTCGTGCGGCAACTTTTTCCGGCGTATTATTGATTGCGATAAGCACTATGATCGCAATGACCGCCACAGATATAGTGGAAATGAAGATTTTCTTTTTCACTTTTGCATTTCCTTTCTGTTCGTATAAATTACGGACATTATACTCAAAATATTGAGTATTGTCAAGAGATTGAGTATGATAAAATCGGAGCGGTGATAAAGATGATCAGTTACAAGCCGTTTTATGAAACCTTGTTCCGAAAAGGTTTGACCGAGTACTACTTGATTTTTAAGCAAGGCTTTTCGGCAAATACGCTGCACCGCATGAAAAAAGGCGAGGCGATCAGCACTAAAACGCTGGATGCTCTTTGCTATGCGCTTGACTGCGAAGTCGGCGACATCATTCAATTTGAACGGGAATAAATACCATCCGTGTGCGGATGGTATTTTTTTATCGCAGTCTGTCAATAAAACCGTCGAGCGTCAATATCATAAATAATTCACAAATCGTTCACAAAGCATTATTGACAAGGAGGGGAATGCGTGCTAAACTGTTTTAGCACTCTTGGAAAAGAGTGCTAAAATGGAAAAGGAGGATGCCGACGATGGCGTTGACGGAGCGCAAAAGACAAATTCTCAAGCGCGTTGTGGAAGACTATATCAACACCGCCGAGCCGGTCGGCTCCAAAGCGATCGCCGAAGAGATGGGCGGAGCGGTCAGTTCCGCGACCGTGCGCAACGAACTTGCGGATCTGGTCGAGATGGGATATCTGGAACAGCCGCACACTTCGGCAGGCCGCATTCCCTCGCCGAAGGGCTATCGTCTTTATGTCAATGAGATGATGGAGCGGCACACGCTTTCCGAACAGGAGACCGAGCAGATCAACGCTTCTTTGCACGGCAAACTTTCCGCATTGGACAGCGTGGTTTCGCAAGCCGGACAGATCGTCAATTATCCTGCCTACGGTGTGACGATGGGCAAGGGCGAGATGACGGTTTCCCGTTTTGAACTCATTGCGGTGGATGAAAAGAGTTTCATTGCCGTGGTGATGCTCTCAAACAATACGGTGCGCAGTCAGGTCGAGCAAAGTCCGCTTCCCGTGCAGGCGGAGAAACTGAGCGATCTGAAACATCTGCTCAATACGCATTTTGCCGCGAAATCGGTGCGCGAGATGAACGAACATCTGATGAATTTATCCGATCAGGTGACGCCCGACCTTTTCATGATCATGAGCAAGACGGTCGAATTTGCCGTAAGCGAACTGGAAGGGGCAAATACGCGCGCCGTGGCGACCGCAGGTGCAGGGCAGATTTTGAAAATGCCCGAGTACCGCGATGTGAATCGCGCGCAGGAACTGATGACTTTCTTTGTGGACAACAAAGAAAACCTCCCCGTTTCCGAGGACGGTCAGTCACTTCAAATTCTCATCGGTCCCGAAAATGTCAGCGAAGCACTGCGCGACACGAGCGTGGTGATGGCAAGTTACGACATCGGCGACGGGATGCGCGGTGTGGTCGGCGTGGTCGGTCCGACGCGTATGGATTACGCCACGGTGACGGCGCGGCTTTCCTATTTTGCCGACAGTTTGACGAAGATGTTCGGTAAGCGCGAATTGTCCGACGGGACAAAAGAACAAAAGGAGTAAGGCACAATGGCTAAAAAAGAAAAAACTGCAAAAGAGGTAAAAACGGAAGAAACCGCCGTGCAGGAAGAGCAGGTAAAAGACCCTTGTGCAGAGTTACAGGAGCAACTCAAAGCACAGCAGGATCAATATTTGCGTCTCGCAGCTGAATATGATAACTACCGCAAGCGTACGGCAAAGGAAAAAGAGAGCATCTATGCCGATGCCAAACTTGACACATTGCGCGGTATGCTCAGCGTGTACGACAATCTCGAACGCGGTTTGGCACAGTATGAGGAAGATTCACCGCACCGCAAAGGTTTGGAGATGATCTTTCAGGAATTTCAGGAATGCCTGAGTAAACTCGGCGTGGAGGAGATCGAGGCGCTCGGCAAGCCGTTTAATCCCGACGAACACAATGCCGTGATGCACATTGACGATGAAAGCGTGGCGGAAAACACCGTTGTGGAAGTTTTTCAGCGCGGTTTCCGTCTGGGTGATAAAATTTTGCGTTTTGCCATCGTAAAAGTGGCAAACTAAAAATAAGAAATCAAAAAAGTTTATCTTTTAGGAGGAAAATAAAATGTCTAAAGTAATCGGAATTGACCTTGGTACGACCAACTCTTGCGTGGCGGTTATGGAAGGCGGCGAAGCCGTCGTCATCCCCAACGCGGAAGGCAACCGCACCACTCCCTCCATCGTGGCCTTCTCCAAGGACGGCGAGCGTATGGTCGGCCAGGTTGCCAAGCGCCAGGCTATCACCAATCCCGACCGCACTGTCATCTCCATCAAGCGTGAGATGGGCACCAACTATAAAGTCAACGTGGATTCCAAGTCCTACACTCCTCAGGAAATCTCCGCGATGATCCTGCAGAAGCTGAAGGCCGACGCTGAGGCCTATCTGGGCACCACCGTCACCGAGGCAGTCATCACCGTGCCCGCATACTTCACCGACGCACAGCGCCAGGCCACCAAGGATGCCGGCCGCATTGCCGGCCTGGATGACAAGCGCATCATCAATGAGCCCGCCGGCGCTGCTCTGGCTTACGGTG
>JAZUIU010000040.1:0-58668 GCA_045642405.1 Oscillospiraceae bacterium | reverse complement strand
GAATCCCTCCACCGCAGGCGGTCCCCCTCCCTTTAACAAGGGAGGTTGGTGGTTCTTAACCACCCTTGTCAAAGGGGGGACAGAAAAATCTTTGATTTTTCAGGGGGGATTCTTGTACGATGACGCACAAGGGCAAAAGAGGGAAGGGGAATCCCTCCGTCTTTTCGCTTCGCGAAAATCCACCGTCTCGCTGCGGCTCGGTCACGGCACGGGTCTGATGTGCCACCGGCACATCATTCAACACCGTGCCGCCGCTTCGCTACCTTTAACAAGGGAGGTTGGTGGTTCTTAACCCCCCTTGTCAAAGGGGGGACAGAAAAATCTTTGATTTTTCAGGGGGGATTCTTGTACGATGACGCACGAGGGCAAAAGAGGGAACGGGAATCCCTCCGTGACTCGCTGCGCTCGTGCCACCTCCCTTTAACAAGGGAGGTTGGATGCGGATTGCCACGGCGCTATGCGCCTCGCAATGACGAAATATTTCGTACATCGTGCGTTTTTCCCTCGCAATGACGAAATATTTAACATTTCCTCGTCTTTCGTCATCGCGAGCGAAGCGTGGCGATCCGTTTTTTGCACCTCGCAATGACGAAATAATATGGTAATGTTCTTATTTCGTTGAGCATCAAAAAAATTTTTCAAAACAATGTTGATTTTTTCAAAAAGTCGGCTATAATAATATTGAATATTAAATTAGCCGAAAGGAAGAGCGCGTATGTATATCAAACGACACGCCGAAAACACAGTTGCGCTACTGTCAAAAATGTTTGGCGCTGTTTTAGTTGCCGGACCCCGTCAAGTCGGAAAGACAACGATGCTCAAAAAAATTACGAGCGACATCGGGTATGTTTCGCTGGATGATCCTATTATGCAGGAAACTGCCAATGAGCAAAGCGGCACATTTTTTAAGGATAATCCTCCGCCTGTATTTGTCGATGAAATCCAAAAAGCACCTGTACTTTTCCTGCAAATCAAAATGCTGCTGGATCGGGAGAGGAAAAAAGGACAATTTTATATGTGCGGCTCTCAGCAGTTTCAAATGATGAAAGGTGTCGGCGAATCCCTTTCGGGGAGGATCGGTCTTGTTACTCTTCTCGGCTTTTCCGTCAGAGAACGCTTCGGCATTTCCGACGACACGCCCTTTTTGCCGATCGATGCATATTTTGCCGAACGGGAAGAAGACCTGCCGGAAATCTCTTATGCGGATGTGTGGGCGATGATCCACAGGGGTTGTATGCCGGAACTTTGCGAAAATCCGGATTTTGATTGGCATATGTTTTATGGTTCTTATGTTCGCACATATATCGAGCGCGATGTCAGAGAACTGTCCGAAATCGGCGAAACGGTCAAATTTACCAAGTTTATGACGGCGGTAGCGGCAAGTATCGGACAGTTAGTCAATCTGTCTTCCTTGGCGCGCGATGTCGGAATCAGTCAGCCGACGGCGGAACGCTGGCTTTCCGTTTTGGTGGCGTCTAATGTCGTATATCTTTTGCAACCATATTCCAACAATATTGCAAAACGCGCGGTAAAAACGCCGAAACTTTATTTTTTGGATACCGGACTTGCCGCCTATCTCACCAAATGGAACACACCCGAAGTGTTGAAAAACGGTGCGATGGCAGGCGCATTTTTTGAAAATTTTGTGATTGGCGAAATTATTAAAAGTTACTACAACAAGGGTATTGTGGATCCTCCGTTGTATTTTTACCGCGACAAGGATATGAATGAAATTGACCTTTTGATCGAAGACGGCGGAACGCTTTATCCGCTCGAAATAAAAAAGCACGCCGATCCGAGCAAGAAAGACATTCGCGCATTTGCGTTGCTTGATAAAATTCCAAATGTCAAACGGGGAGACGGCGGTGTTATTTGCCTTTACGATCGACTTGTGCGTTTGACTCCTCACGATCGGATCATTCCGATCCAATATCTGTAAAAACGAAACTCCCACATCACGGCGTAAAAGCACGGTGTGGGAGTTTTGCAGTGTACGGATCACTGCGGTGCTGCGCACCTCGCAATGACGAGGGGGACGAAAGATGCGGATTGCCACGGCGCTACGCGCCTCGCAATGACGAAATATTTAACATTTCCTCGTCCTTCGTCATCGCGAGCGAAGCGTGGCGATCCGTTCTCCTTTCGTAGGGGAGGGGCTTGCTCCTCCCGTGTGCGGTGATGGCGTAGGGGCGAACTGTGTTCGCCCGCCGGAGCGCAGCGAAATTTGACGAGCAACGGGACGATGTAGGCATCATCCCCTACGGGAATACGGAAATAGCGGAAAGTAGTGGCGGATGCCCACATCCGCCATCGCCGGGAGAGGTGGGGGAATCCCTCCACCGCAAGCGGTCCCCCTCCCTTTAACAAGGGAGGTTGGTGGTTCTAACGCCCCTCGTCAGAGGGGAGAGGGCCACGAAGTGGCGAGGGGATTCTTTCGCGATGACGCACGAGGTCAAAAGAGGGAACGGGAATCCCTCCACCGCAAGCGGTCCCCCTCCCTTTAACAAGGGAGGTTGGATGCGGATCACCACGGTGCTACGCGCCTCGCAATGACGGAGGTGGTACAATTCAAATGCGCTTACTCAAATTTGATCTGTCCTGCTATGGTTGGATCGGATTGGTGTTGGGCGACGATCTGCAACTGTCGTGCCGTTTCGCGCGAAAGCGTTTCGTTGATCGCCATTTTTCGGATGATATTTTTGACGGTTTTATCCATCGCCGTACCTTCGCGGTAATCGGCAGGGAAGGCATAGTCCACGCGCCCCGTAGCGAGCAGATCCTCCACGGCGGAACGGTTGCCGTCCTCCTGGTATACGGCGATCGCCTGACCGCCGTATGCGCGCATCATCTTCATGCACGGCACATCGGAAAGTCCGTCGCCGACATAGATCATATTGGTAAACGGTACGCGCTTACTGTCATCGGGCATGGATGCGTTGAGATCGTGATCGTTGGAAACATCCAAAATGCCCTTGTTGATGCGGTAGACAAACTGCGTTTTGCTCGTGAAATTAACGGCGAGTTTCGGCCAGATGGGGAGGCCGGTTTCATCGTAATAAAACTCGCTGGCATAGACTTCTTTGAAACAGTCAAAAATGCCGCTGCCTTCGATGATCTCCTGCAAGCCCGTAGAGAGGATATAATGCTCCACCTGTACGCCGAGTTCGCGACCGAACGCGTCGATGCGCGCAAACCAATCTTTTACGCCGGGGAACAGTTCCACGCTTTTGCCCATCTCCACCAAATCGTTTCGCGTGAACGGCGAGTTGCGCTTGCGTGCCTCATGGATCATGGTGTACATATAGGCAAGTACGCTGTCCACATGATTTTCCCGTCCGAAACCGTTGGCAAGCGGCCAAAATTCATCCGGCGTTAAGCCGAGCGAGGGAATGAAGGCGTAATTCTCCATATCCGTGGTGCAAAGCGTTTTATCAAAATCGTATAAAAAGGCAATGATCGGCATTTCTTTCATAGTGTTCTCCTAACAGCAAAAAAACGGCAGGGTGTTCCTGCCGTTTTTTATGTTTTACTTTTCGGGATGATAACTCTTGCCAAACTTCAAATCGTCCAGATTGAACTGGCGCGTTGCGTCATCGGCAGGGACTTCCTCTTTTTGTTCCTCTTCGGCAGGGGCTTCCTGTTCGGGCTCAAAAGAGGCAAGAATTTTTTCCTCGATCGCATTGACATCCGGCTCGGAGTCCTTCGCCTCTTCCGACGCTTCCGTTTTGGGAGCGGTGTCAAACTCCAATTGCGGCACTTGATCGAGCGTTGCCATATGCTGATTGCAAAGAGAACGCATCGTGTCAACAAAAGTTGCCGTTTCGCGCTTTGCGGCATCCAAACGAGCCTCTTCCGACGCGATCTCGTGGCGCAACTGATCAATGCGGACACGAGCTTCTTCCTCCGCTTTGCCGAGCAAGTCTTCCTTGCGTGCATTCGCCTCGGCAATGGTCTGATCCGCCATTTTCTGCGCCGTGACCAATGTGGCGCGCATGGCATCTTCGGTCGAGCGGTATTCTTCCACCTTTTCGACCAGGACTTTCATCTTGTTCTTCAAAGCGGCGTTTTCTTTGAACAAAGCGGTGTAATCTTCGGTCAGTTGATCCAAAAATTCATCCACTTGCGACATTGTATAGCCGCCGAATGCTGCCTTTGTGAAAGAGCAACTGGAAACTTCCTGCGGTGTGAGCATAGTATCCCTCCGTACTTTTTATTTTTTACAGATAAAGACCGTTGTTTTCCAATTCGTCGATCAAATCACCCATAATATCCACGCTGTACGGCGTGATGATATAGGTGTTTGCCGCCACTTTCTTGATCTTGCCTTCGCCGGCATAGGCAACACCGGACAAAAAGTCGATCAGACGGCGCGCAATATCCTTATTGGTCGATTCCAGATTGACCACAACGGTGTGTTTTTCTTTGAGATGGTCGGCGACTTCGGACGCATTTTCAAAACGCTCTGGCTTGACCAAAACGACTTTCAACTGCGTGGTTGCGTTGATGTTTACCACTTTGCCGTTGCGTGCCCGTTCCTCCGCCCTTTCTTTGCGGCGCTCTGCCATATCGTGCGGCAAGACGGAAGTGGGGAAGTCGTTTTCGTCATATTCTTCATCCTCGTCCACATCGGGGTTTACAAACCGTTTCAATTCATCAATCAAATTCATCGCTTTATTCTCCCTTATCATAGTTTCGTTTGCCGAAGATGGCAGTGCCGACACGCACGGCGGTCGCGCCGCACAAAACAGCATCCTCAAAATCGGCACTCATACCCATAGACAATATATCAAGTCTATTATCGTACAAATTTGCGCTGATGTCAACAAAAAGTGTCCGCATTTTTTCAAAATAAGGAATATTTTCGTGCGGAGTATCCTCGATCGGCGGAATGCACATCAAACCGCGCAGGCGAATGTGCGGTAATTTGGCGGTATAGCGCACGGCATCGTGCAGTATATCGGGCGCAAAACCGCTTTTGGCTTCCTCACCGCCGATGTTGACTTCCAGCAAAATATCCTGCGTGAGATCCGCCACCGCGGCATGCTTTTCAATGCAATCGAGAAGGGCGATCGAACTGACGGATTCGATCAGATCGACTTTGCCGACCACCTGCTTGACCTTGTTGCGCTGCAATGCACCGATAAAATGGAGCGGTGCGCCGCGATAGGCATCCTGCGCAAGTTTTTGCGTCATTTCCTGTACGCGGTTTTCGCCCAGCGCGTCGATCCCTGCCGCGATCGCTTCCCGACAGGCATTTGCGTCATTCATCTTGCTTGCGCCCACAAGCATGATCTCTTCTGCCTTGCGTCCGCTCTTTTGCGCGGCATTTGCGATTTTAGCACGGATCGCGGCGATATTTTCTGCGATTGTCATTTACTCCAACACCTTCCCGTCATAGAGTTCTTCCGAAGAGATGATGACTTCATCTCCTGCGCGGATGGTATAAAGTTCAATACGGGACTGTGCGGTGGCCTCGATCTCGCCGGGCTTGACGATAATATAATCGTCGTTTTGGAACAGGACCTTGACCGGCTTATAGTATGCGACCAGACCGACCTGACAATAGACGCCTGCTTTGCCGTCGCTCAGACGCAACGCGTTTTTCGGAATGCGCAAACCGGTGTAGTCTCTCACGATCAATTCCGCCTGCGTTTCGCGGATCAGCGTGACATTGGATAAAAATCGGTCGCTGTATGCGACCAAAGCGCATTTGCCGTTTTCCGCCGCGCCGATGCGTTGAATTTTCATCGGCAGGTCGGAGGAAACGCCTTCGGCAAAACGAAGTGCGATCTCCTGCCCGACGGAGAGCGTTTTGGCTTGCTCCTGCGTCACGGTCGTGACGAAGTACCAGCGGTTGCCGGCAATCATTTTACCGACGGTGGATTCGCTTTTGCTCGCTTTGAGCGATTGGATCTGTGAGGGCGTGAGCGTGTCCACGCTTTCGGGCGTCAGCACATCTTCATAGCCGTCCAGAACGGCGGAATAGATGCCCGAAAACGGCGCAGTGATGCGTTTGCTTTCGCCTGAGACCGAGGAGGATAGACTGCGGATCTCCTTTTCGAGCGACGCGATACGCTCATCGAGATCGCCGGTACCGTTATAGGTGAAACTGCGGCGCAAGACGGAAGTTTTCAGTTCAGAGGCATACTCGTTGGCGGAGGAAAAACTGTTGCTGTTGAGCGAGTTGTGGAGCGAATAAATGTCGGCTTTGATATCGTCGTCGAGCAGCTGCACCGCACCGGCATCATTGGCGGCATTTTTCGCATATTCCAACTGTTTGAGTTGCTCATTCTTCGTTTCCAGTTCCTGCGAACGCTCCAACGCTTCCTGGGATTGGTAGATCGTGGCAAGCGTGGAATTGAGCGACACGCGCTCGCCTTCCGCATAGTGCAGTTCCAAAAGCGTTTCACTGCATTCAATGCGGTGCTCATCACGCACAACATAACCGGAGACCGCAATGCTTTCATCGGCGGTATAGGCATACGCCGCCACCGTGCGCTGTGCCGAGGTCAGATAACGGTAGACCTGCAAGCCGAAATAGAAACTCAATGCAACGATGAGCATCGCGGAAATGATTTTTGTTGTGTAGGATGTTTTCATAAGTAACCTTCTTTTTTACGGCGCTATGTCCTCCGCTTCGTGCAGATCAATCGCTTGCAAGGGGACAATGGTCGAAATGGCGTGCTTGTAAATCAACTGCTGGCGGCCTTCACTTTCCAGAACGACAGTAAAACTGTCAAATCCGACGACGGTGCCGCGCATCTGAAATCCGTTGACCAAAAAGATGGTCAGCGGTTGTGCCTGTTTACGGGCTTTGGTGAGAAATAAGTCTTGTAAATTTGCGATTTTGTTCATAGTGTGTTCGATCCTTTCTGTTTTTGGGCTTTGCCCTTAACAGTAGGATACGCCATGTTCTGTGAGGAATTTTGTCGAAAAAGAGAGTGCCGCGCTAAAATCTCTTATTTTTTTCCAATAATACCATTCGGTCGCCTTATTCCGCTTGAACCAGGTCAGTTGCCTTTTGGCGTATTGGCGCGAACGGAGTTTGATTTCGTCGATCGCGTCCGCTTCGCTCCTCTCGCCGTGCAGATACGAAAGAGCCTCTTTATAGCCGATCGCCTGCATCGCGGTGCAGTCTTCGGGCAATCCGTTTTCAAGAAGTGAGCGTACTTCATCAAAAAGTCCCTGCGCAACCATTTTATCCACGCGAAGGTCGATCGCGTTTTTCATATCCTCGCGGTCTTCCCACGCATACCCAAGCGTCACGGCATCATATCGCGGCGGGATCGCGGCATTGCGGCGGTTTTGCTCTGTCATCGTTATGCCGCTTTCATAATAGACCTCCAAAGCACGCACAATGCGTTTTTGATTGCCGGGGATAAGTTTAGACGCGCAATCGGGATCAATGCGCCTGAGTGCCTCTAAAAGCGCATCTGCGCCCTCTTTTGCGAGGCGGTCTTCCAACATTTTTCGCGTTTCGCCGCCTTTTTGCCCGTTTGCAAATTCTCTGCCGGAGAGCAGGGCGTCGAGATAAAGCCCCGTTCCGCCGACGATGATCGGCGTTTTGCCGCGCGCAAGGATGTCGTCTACGCATTTTGCGGCATCGCGCACATAACACGCAACGGAATAGTCTTCCTTCGGATCGATCACACCGACCATGTGGTGTGGAATTCCTTCGGTTTCTTCCGCAGTCGGTGCGGCGGTACCGATCACCATACCGCGGTATATCTGCATGGAGTCGCACGACACGACTTCGCCGTTACAGGCTCGGGCGAGCAGAACGCCCATTTTGGTTTTGCCGCAAGCCGTTGGCCCGACGACACAGATCACTTTCGGCGGCATAGTTTCTCCTTATGCTCGTTTGAACATTTTTTCCAATTCATATTTTGTCATTTTGACTGCGACCGGTCTTCCGTGCGGACAGAATTTCACTTCGCCCGATTGCACGCGGTCAACCAAAACGCGCAGTTCCTTTTCATCGCTCGTCCAACCACCCTTGATAGCGGCTTTACAGGCGATCGTGTGCAACAGTTCATCGCGCGCGGCGGCAGGATCGGCAGTATGGGAAACGGTCAGTTTTCCGGCAATCTCTTCTAGCGCGGAAACGGCATCACTTTCGACAATGTCGGCAGGAATTTCGCGGATGATGATACTGCCGTCGCCGAATTCTTCGCAGAAAAAGCCAAATTCCCGCAAAAGCGAAAACTGCTCTGAAAGGGCGGTGTATTCATTGGGAGGAAGCGTGGCGACAAGCGGCGTGAGCAGCTGCTGTGTCATAACGGGCGCGGTGTTCGTCTTCAAACGGTCGAAGTTGATGCGCTCATGCGCCGCGTGTTTGTCGATAAGCCATGCGTTTTGATTTTCGTCCTCGCAGACGATATAGGTGTGGAGCAGTTCGCCCACAATGCGCCACGGGGTTTCCTGCGGCGGCTCCAAAACCGTTTGCTCTGCCGGCATTTCGATCGGCTTTTGCGGCGCAGGGGGAATCGGCTTGTGTTCGACGATCGGCGCGACAGGTGCGATTGGTTTCGGCGCGACATCGGAGATGTGTATAATGGGAGTTCGCTCCGGCACGGGGGGGATCTTCGTTTTGAAAACGGGTTTGTGATCCGGTGTTTGCGAGCGGTATTCCGCCGCCGTCATCGTTTGGAAAAAGTCGCCGCGCGGATTTTGCACCGCTTGAACAGGTTTGGGTTTTTCCTCTTTTTTGCCGCCGTCCAACGCGTCGCAAACGGCGTGATAGACGAGGTCAAAAATGCTTTTTTCGTTTAAGAATTTCACCACGGTTTTGGCAGGATGGACATTGACATCCACCATGTCAAAGGGGAGAGAGACAAACAGGACGCAGCCGGGGAATTTGCCTTTCATTTGGCGGTTGGCGTACGCCTCTTCCAGCGCGGCGGTGAGCAGTTGCGACTTGACAAAGCGACCGTTGACGAAAAAGGTCTGCATTCCGCGTGTGCCGCGGCCGGAAAGCGGCGCGGTAACAAATCCTTCCGCGCACATTGCGCCGTCAAGCGCATGTACGGGGATGAGCGAAAGTGCAAAATCTCTGCCGAGTGCGGCATAGACCGTGCTTTTCAAGACGCCGTCACCGGGCGTGTGCAAAATCTCTTCACCGTCGCGGATGAGTTTGACGGAAAGATGAGGATGGGAAAGAGCGAGATGTGACACCAAGCCGGAAATGGCGGTGCTTTCGGCACTGTCGCGCTTCATAAATTTTAAGCGCGCAGGGGTGTTGAAAAAGAGATCGCGGACAATGATGCTCGTGCCGTCGGGACAACCCGTTTCCGTGACCTGATCGGGAATGCCGCCTTCCAAATGGAGCGTTGCGCCGCTATCGGCATTTTTCAAACGGGAGAAAACATCCAAACGGGACACGGCGGAGATCGCCGCCAAAGCTTCACCGCGGAAACCGAGTGTGCCGATCGCAGCGAGATCACCGGCTTCGCGCAATTTGCTGGTCGCGTGGCGCAAAAACGCGGTGGGCAACTCTTCGGGTGCGATACCGCAACCGTCGTCGCTGACGCGGATATAGGTCATACCGCCGTTTTGAATTTCAACGGTCACGGCAGTTGCACCTGCGTCGATCGCATTTTCCAGCAGTTCTTTGACGACGCTTGCAGGACGCTCCACCACTTCGCCTGCGGCGATCAGATCTGCCACATGGGGAGAGAGTTGTGCAATATGAGGCATGGAGGCTCCTCCTTTACAGTAAAATCATGAAAAAGGCAAGTGCGTTGACGCAGATATGAAGTAAAATCGAAGCCCAAAGCGTGCCGCTTTTCTCATAGACAAAGGCAAACACAACACCGGGAACGAAATATTGTAAAAGTAACGCAAGATAGTGCAGATCCCACGCAAACACGGCATAAGTCCACACATGGAGCGCGGCAAAAAGCAGACACGAGAGCAGATATGCGATGATGCGGCTTTTTTCTTTCAGGCAGCCGAAGAGAAAACCGCGAAACAGTACTTCCTCCACAAAAGGAGCAAGAAACAGTACGATGAGTGCCGTGGTGAGCGGCGCAGATTCAAGTTGTACCGCAATGGCGGTATCGTTGAGATTGGTCTGTGCACCGAAAAGCGGCTTTACCGCGCGGAACACCAACTCATTGCCGCCGTAAAAGGCAAGCAAACCAACCAAAAGCGCACCGAAAGTCTTGTTGAGACGGTCAAAAAAGCGAATGGTCGTTTTGGCAAGATAGGAGTGAAAAACGAGAATGGACACGGCAAAAAGGATGTAATAATACAAAGAATTGCGCAAAGAGGCATTGATCACCGTGCCGAGCGATTTTCCCAAAAGGTCAAAAAGCGGACTGACGCAAAAGGGAAGAACCGCAAAATAGAGCAGAAAGAAAATCGTACCGCCGATGCGCTCACTGCGAGTCATTTCTTGGGAAACGGTTTGCTTTTTTGCCATGTTTTCACATCCTTACTGTAATTTTTGCTTGATCTCATAAAGAAGCTGCATCGCTTCGATCGGGGACATGGTGTCCGGTTGTGCGCGGCGCAGAAGGTCAAGCGCTTCCGCTTCCCCGAGTGCCGCCAGACTGCATTGATCCTCTTCGCGTATGGGCGCACGGTAAGTTGTGCCGCCGCTTTCTTCCAATTCTTTCAAAATGGCATTGGCACGGGAGACCACGCCGCCGGGAAGACCGGCTAATTTAGCGACTTCAATACCGTAACTGCGATCGGCACCGCCGGGTACGATCTTGCGCAGGAAAATCAGATCATCGCCGCGCTTTTTGATCGAAATATTGAAGTTTTTCACGCCCGGAAGCGTATTTTCCAATTCCGTCAGTTCGTGATAATGCGTTGCAAAAAGCGTTTTTGCACCCAAACGCTTCGGATCGGCGCAAAATTCCAGAACGGCACGCGCAATGCTCATCCCGTCATAAGTGGATGTGCCGCGGCCGATTTCATCCAAAATCAAAAGCGAACGCGAGGTGGCGCGACGCAAAATCTCGCTCACTTCGTTCATTTCTACCATAAAGGTCGATTGACCGCCTGCTAAATCGTCGTTGGCGCCGATGCGGGTGAAAATGCGGTCGACAACGCCGATATGCGCCGACTTTGCCGGAACGAACGAACCGATCTGCGCCATCAGCGTGATGAGTGCGACTTGGCGCATATAGGTCGATTTACCTGCCATATTGGGACCTGTGATGATCGCTACACGCTGATCTTTTTCACCGAGATAGGTGTCGTTGGGCACAAAAAGACTGTCTTTGAGCATACGCTCCACCACAGGATGACGACCACCAAAAATTTCAATGACAGCGGATTGATCCACGGTCGGACAACAATAATCGTTTTTCGCGGCTACACTTGCAAGAGAAGCATAGACATCTATTTCCGCAATGATGGCGGCGGTGCGTTGGATGCGCTTCGCCTCACCGCCGACCTGATCGCGCAGAGCAGAGAAAAACTCATATTCCAGTGCGTTGATCCGCTCTCCTGCGGTGAGGATCTCCTGCTCCAACGATTTGAGTTCTTCGGTGATGTAGCGTTCACCATTGACCAAAGTCTGTTTGCGGATATAGGTTTCGGGCACAAGGTCTTTGAACGAATTGGAGACTTCAATATAATAGCCGAAGACCTTGTTATAGCCGATTTTGAGTGTGCGGATGCCGGTGGCTTCTTTTTCGCGTGCCTCAATTCCTGCCAAAATGCCTTTGCCGCCGGACAGAATTTCACGCAGGCGATCCACTTCGGCATCAAAACCCTTGCGGATCAAGCCGCCTTCGCGCACGGAAAAGGGAGGCTCGTCCACCAAAGTGCGCTCGATCAACTGTGCCAAATCGTCAAGTGTGTCGAGTTCTTGACAAAGATCGTGCAAGCGGCCGCTTGTCACGGAGGATAACTGCTCTTTGACGGCGCCCAACTGCTCCATAGATGTACGCAAAGAGGCAAAATCTCGTCCGCCTGCCGTGCCGTATACAATGCGGCCGATCAAACGCTCCATATCGCCGATGCTGTGCAGAGCCAAAATGAGTTCCTCACGGAGCATGGTGTTTTTCACCAAAGTTTCCACCGCATTCAAACGGCGGTTGATGGCATTCGGATCGCAAAGCGGACGGTCAAGCCAGGAGCGCAGCATACGCGCACCCATTGCGGTTTTGGTTTTATCCAAAACCCAAAGGAGACTGCCGCGTTTTTCTTTGCCGCGGAGCGTTTCCGTCAGTTCCAGATTGCGGTGAGCGGTGAGATCCAACTCCATGAAACTGCCCGATTCATAATATTCCAAATCCCGGATATGATCCAGATCGCTCCTTTGCGTTTCATGTAAATACGAGAGCAGACCGCCCAAAGCCAAAAGCGCGGCGGTGTTGTTGCGCGGCAGGGCATGATAGGCTTCTTCACCGAATTGCGCCAAAACGGAACGCTCGGCATCTTTGTAGATAAAGCGCTCGTTGGCGGTTTCCACCGAGCAGGATAGTTTTTCGCGCAAGAGCGATAAAAGCGTCTTATCTTCTGCGGCGGCAGTATTGAGTACGGCCTCCACGGGGGAAAAGCGTGCCAACTCGTTGCAAAGATGCTCAATGCGCTCTTCACCGGAAAATGCGGTCACATGGGTGTGACCGGTCGACATATCGCAAAAAGCGATGCCCGAAACAGTCTCATCAAGAAAGATGCCGCAAAGGAAGTTCCCGCGCGAGGCTTCCAAACAGGCACTGTCGATCACGGTGCCGGGCGTGACCACGCGGATGATGTCGCGATTGACCAAACCTTTTGCCTGCGCCGGATCTTCCGTCTGTTCGCAGATCGCGACTTTATATCCTTTGGCGATCAGACGCGCAATATAGCCGTCGGAAGAGTGATAGGGAATGCCGCACATGGGCGTTTTGTCTTCCGCCGTCTTACTGCGGTCCCGCGTGGTGAGCACAAGGTCAAGTTCACGCGAAGCGATCGCCGCATCTTCGTTGAACATTTCGTAAAAGTCACCCAAGCGGAAAAAGAGGATGGCGTCTTGATTTTGTTCTTTGATTTTCAGATACTGTTGCATCATCGGCGTGATTTCAGCCATAGTTCGATCCTCTTTCTTAAATCGTAAAAATACTGCCGCCGCTCATACGCTCCAAACGGTCGCCGAGTACGGATTTGAGCGTGGCAAAAGATGCTTCCCCGGTACAGTGTCCGGTGTAAAAACGGGTGTTTTTGCGCAGAGACAAGGTGTTCGCAATTTCTTCCACGCACTTGCGCGGTTCGCTTTCATCCAGCGAGGGATTGTAAAGATGAAATCCGGCAAAAACGGCATCGACCTCGTGCGCGAGAATTTCTTCGGCGCGATCGAGAATATTGACGATACCGCAATGCGCGCAGCCGCCGAACAAAACGGATTTGCCGTTTTCGCAGATGAGCAGATTTTGCTCATGACGAAAAGCGTCTTTCGGATAGTTTTCACCGATTTTTTCGCGTAGCGTATCATTGGCGTGTGACCAGAAACGGCGACCTTGCACCGCACCGAAAAGTTGCAATTCTTCATCAATCACCGTGTGCGGTTTTGCCGTAACAAAGCGGTCGCGGTATTTGTTCAAAGTATGATCCAAGCCGATGTAAGCGCATTTTTGCGGCGTGCAGACATAGTAATCGCCGTCGGTGCTTTCCTGCATATAGATCGCGGCACTTTGGTTGCGCTTGCAAAACAGTTCCAATCCGCCACTGTGATCGTTGTGCCCGTGGGACAAAAAGGCAATGTCCACGGATGCGATATCCACGCCGAGTTTTTCGGCATTTTCCAAAAATGCGGCGTTGGGCCCCATATCAAAAAGGATTTTGTGCTTTTTCGTTTCGATGTAGAGCGAGAGACCGTGCGCCGCGCAGAGATCCTCGCGGCAGGCGGTATTTTCCAAAAGCGTTACGATTTTCATAGTAATTCTCCGTAAAGTGCCCAAGTGTTGCTTTCTCGGATGACGGCATCGGCAAAGGTGCCGATACGGGAAGCGTCACCCTTGACGCGCACCAAACGGTTGCCCTCGGTACGCGCAGAGAGCGGATAGGATTCGTCATCGCTTTCTCCATCCACCAAAACACGCACGGTTTTGCCGATATAGGCGGCGTGCCGCTCGGCACTGTACGCATTTTGCACCTCACAAAGGCGGTCAAACCAAATCTGCTTTTCCTCGCGGGAGACGGGATCGGGCATTTTTGCCGCCGGTGTGCCGGGACGGGGGGAGAAGATGAAGGTAAAGAGCGCATCAAAATGCGCCTCTTTGACCAAAGAAACCGTGTCCATCGCTTCTTCTTCCGTCTCGCCGGGGAAACCGATGATCACATCGGAAGTGAGTACCAAATCGGGCATCACGCTGCGTGCATAGCCGATCATATCCAGATAACCTTGGCGCGTATAGGGACGATTCATCGCATGCAACACGCGGTCGTTGCCCGACTGCACGGGCAGATGCAACTGATGCGCCACATGGCGGCATTGTGCCATCGTGTCAAAGAGTTTATGCGTGGCGTCTTTGGGTTGACTTGACATAAAGCGCAGCAGAAACTCGCCTTCGATCTGATCAATTTCACGCAGCAGATCGGCAAAATCGCAATCCTCGGGCAGATCTTTGCCGTAACTGTTGACATTTTGTCCCAAAAGCGTGATCTCTTTATAACCCTGCGCAATGAGTTCGCGGCATTCTGCCACGATTTTATCTTTGTCACGGCTACGCTCACGGCCACGCACATAGGGGACGATGCAGTAGGAGCAGAAATTATTGCATCCGTACATCACGGAAACCCATGCGCGGATCGAACCTTCCCGTACGACGGGCAAGTCTTCTGCAATGCGGCCATGTTCGTCTTCAATCGAAAAAACACGGCCGTGCTTTTCGTAGACTTCATAAAGCAGTTCCGGAAAACGCCACGAGGCTTGTGGACCGAAGACCAATTCCACATGGCGATAGGAGTCTTTGATTTTTTGCGCAATTTCGGGACGCTGTGCCATACAACCGCATACGGCGATGATCTGCTCGGGATGCGCACGCTTGGTGTGCGTCAGGCGACCGAGATTGCCGAACACGCGCTTTTCCGCATGTTCACGGATGGCGCAGGTATTCAAAACGATGATGTCGGCGCGGTTTTCATCGTCGGTAAACTCGCAGCCCATGTCGCGGAGCATCCCCATCAGACGCTCTCCGTCCGCTACATTTTGCTGGCAACCGAAGGTATCTACCATTGCAAGCGGTGCGCGGCGGCGTGCGGCGTGGATGGTGCGGAGTTTGGCAATATATTTTTTTTGTTCAGCGAGTTCTTCTGCGCTGACAAGTACCTGCGAACGTTCCAAAGGAGTTCCTCCCACAAAAAACATAATATCATTATGATTATAGCACAACGCTGTCATAATCACAAGAGAAAACACACTTTTTCTGCATATTTCTTCTTGCAAAAAATGTTTGCCTGTGCCATAATGAAAGAACAAGAAGAAAAGAGGAGGTCAGGCTATGAACCTTTGGCATGATATTACCCCAAGCCGTATTCATCCGGAAGACTTTCTTGCGGTGATCGAGATCGAAAAGGGCTCCAAAAACAAATACGAAATGGACAAGGAAACGGGTGCTTTGCGCCTGGATCGTATTTTGTATACATCCACGCACTATCCCGCCAACTACGGGTTTATTCCGCGCACTTTGGCGGAGGATGGAGACCCCTTGGATGTGCTGGTGCTTTGCAGTGAGTGCATCCGCCCGATGAGCCTGGTGCGCTGCTATCCGATCGGCGTGATCACGATGCAGGACGGCGGCTCGGTCGACGAGAAGATCATCGCCATTCCCTTTGGCGATCCGACTTATAACACCTATCACGATATCGGGGAACTGCCCGAGCATGTCAGCGCCGAAATGAGCCACTTTTTCCGTGTATATAAAACACTCGAAGGGAAAGAGACGGTCGTCAACGATGCGCTTTCCCGCGAAGAGGCGGTGCGCGTGATGCAAAAATGCCAGGACGCGTATGTGGAGAGTTATTGCAAATAAGCGGATATCGTAAAAAATGCGGCGGAATTCGCTTGCGCAAAGTGTGAAATATGCTATGCTTGTAGCGATAGATCAGCAAGGAGGAAATACTATGTCGCAAGTTCTTTTGACCGGTGCAACGGGCTTTATCGGCTCTCATACGGCGGTGGAATTGCTCACGGCAGGCTATGAAGTGGTCATTGTGGACAACCTTTCCAATTCTTCTGCCGATGTGATCGACCGTATTGAAAAGATCACGGGGAAGCGCCCGAAGTTTTACTGCGCCGATGTGGCGGAAGCCGCCGCTATGGAAAAAATATTTACCGAAAATGAGATCGTTGCCGTGATGCACTTTGCCGGCTTCAAGGCGGTCGGAGAATCCGTCGCTAAGCCTGTGGAGTATTACCGCAACAATATCGACACCACGCTGACGCTTTTGGAAACGATGAAAAAGCATAATTGCAAGCGTTTGGTGTTCAGTTCGTCCGCTACCGTTTACGGTGAGAAAAACCCTGCACCTTATACCGAGGATATGCCCACCGGCGGTTGTACCAATCCGTATGGGTGGACCAAGCACATGATCGAGCAGATTTTGCGCGATGTTGCCGTCTCCGATCCGGAGATGTCCATTGTACTGCTGCGCTACTTCAATCCCATCGGTGCGCATGAAAGCGGTCTTATCGGCGAATTGCCCAACGGTATTCCCAATAATCTGATGCCGTATATCACGCAGGTGGCAGTTGGCATCCGCGATCATTTGAATGTGTTTGGCGATGATTATGATACGCCGGACGGAACGGGCGTGCGCGATTATATCCATGTGGTCGATCTGGCAAAAGGACATCTGGCAGCGCTTTCATATAGTGAAAAGAACACCGGCGCGACCGCTATCAACCTCGGCACAGGAAAGGGATACAGTGTTTTGGATGTGGTGCGCGCATTTGAAAAGGTCAACGGCGTTCCTGTCCCCTATGAGATCGCACCGCGCCGCAGCGGAGACCTTGCCACTTGCTACGCCAACGCAAGCAAGGCGAAAAAACTGCTCGGCTGGGAAGCCAAACGCGATATCAACGATATGTGCCGCGACTCCTGGCGCTGGCAGCAAAAGTTATAGTTCTTGGTATGGTATAATTCAAAAAGCAGATCACCGACCTGCAAACCGCGTTATAGTTCCCTGATAGTTCTTGGTATGGTATAATACGATGTGTCCTCACCACATTGCGTTCGATGTTATAGTTCCCTGATAGTTCTTGGTATGGTATAATCTCTGCTCGCATCCCATATAGAAGGATCCGGTTATAGTTCCCTGATAGTTCTTGGTATGGTATAATTACGGCAATCAATTACGGCATCTACTTCTCTGTTATAGTTCCCTGATAGTTCTTGGTATGGTATAATACCATCCTTCGACCGTCCTAAGCGGTATACGTTATAGTTCCCTGATAGTTCTTGGTATGGTATAATAGACTATCAAAAAAGATAGGCAAAGCAAGGCTTTGCCTATCTTTTTTGCTAAAAAATACTCAACTGCTCGCATTGAAACGGAGCATCGGCAGAAGTTAAATTGCCGAGCAAAATGTCAATGGATTCAAATTGTTTTTCCGTGATGACCATCATTCGAATTGCGCCGTTATCGGGTAAGTTTTGCTTGATGCGGGCACGATGCTTTTCTACGGCATCAGTTCCGTTGCAAACACGGGCATAAACAGAGTATTGCAGCATGTGATAACCGTCTGTGAGTAGAAATTTGCGGAAGCGAGTTGCCTCTCGCCTCTCGGTCTTGGTTTTGACGGGCAAATCAAAAAAGACGATGATTCTCATAAATTTATGCATAGCGGTGTTGCTCCGTTTCCAATAAAGTGGGGAGCAATAGTTTAGGTGATTCCTGTTCTGGCGCACGGCAGAGGCTTTGGACCATACGCTCCATTGCGTATGATACACTGTGATGCTGACCGTGAGAGAGAATATTCAGATTGAGACAGTTGAAAAGAAGTCGCTTTTTGGGGGGAGACAACAACTCATCTTCTTGCAGAAAATGCGCGACCAGCAGATCAATAACAGGACGAAACGGTTCCATACAATCATCTGCCAAATTAAAGGGATTCAAGGAACTTTTGTGATGCAGTCCGAGAGCGGGCGAAAGACCGTATACGGAAATTGCGCGCGCCATACATCCGCGCAGCACGGCGTAGCCATAGTTGAGACCTGCATTAAGACTGGTTTCATCACTGCGCGTAAAACCATCTCCAAATAAAATGGGGAAATAAAACTGTGCTGCGGTGGCTTCTATATTTTCCGCATCTCCCGAACGCACACGAAGAGAAAGGGTATCCAGATAATCTGCTTCTTGCTCATGATGGCAAAGACGCAGGCATTCTGCCTGATTGCGGATTTTTTGCTTGACGATGTTCTGCCACAAACGCTTTTTCAGTGGCTCGCTCCAAGAAAGTTGGGTGCGCAGGACGGAAAGAGAACGGCTGTGCTGCGCGAAGGGTAAAAGCACAGCGCAGGGAAGATGTGATTCATCACAGGTAAAAACGGCACAACCGCACTGTCCCAAACGGGAGAGCGCGGCTGTTGTGATCGTGCTTTGACGGCTTTCCAATAAAAGCGCAGAAATATCTTCAATGGCGACCGAGTGCTCGCCATCGGTGTGGATGATCAGCTGCTCGTTGCGCAAAGAAAGATGCGCAGGATTTTCCACGATAATATTACGAAATGCCATGATGACCCTCACTTTCTGTGAAACGGCATGCGGGGCTCCGATCTGACCTCGTGATATGAACCGAGAACATCTACGGTGAATTTACTGAGGTTTTCCAAAGTTTTTATACCAAGACTTTGGGTCTCATAGCTGTTATCGTGTGTTCTAAAAGAAATAGTTCCTGAACTTATATTTGCAGATATATAATATAACAGTTCCGACTTGGTTTCATAAAAAGGCGGCAAGGTACTTTCCTTTTGCACCACTGAGAGCTTGATACTTTTTTTATGTGTGACGCAAACGAGATCGTTGGGGTAAAGAGAGAAAATAAAGTCTTCCTCTTTCATCTCTTTCCACTGCTCATACGGCTTGTGGGCAACGCAGGCTTTATTGGGAAGATGATCCTTGAGCGTATCTGCAATGTAGATGGGAACAAAATAGTATCCGTCATTTTCCACATGGAACACATCAATGCGCACCATACTGTCATTATCGGCAACTGCTTTGCCATCCAAAACGGGAACATTGAGTGTGCTTGGTTCACAGATCTTGACTTTTTTGACGACAGGACCTTTTGTGCCGTCGCTTTTCCTTTTCGGCTTGTGAAAATCCTCGGCAAAAGCCTTTTTGCCGTCACCACCGTGCAGTGTCAACTGCCTGACAAGTGCTTCGTAAAGCAGGCGATCGCTTTGCGGCATATAATAGTTTTCTATTTCGCCGTTTTTGAGTTTCAAATCAGTCAAAGCACATTTTTTGATCAGATAACCGTCTTGCATAGCTTTGGCGCTCTTGTATGTTTCCTTGTGTGCAGGTCCCGTTACTTTGCGACGCGGCATACGCGAGACAAAGAGAGGATGAACGGGAATGTTTTCGTTGAGATAAACGGGGAAACCTTGGTCACGCACGGCTCGGCTCGGGTTGCTGCCGAGACGGGCATCAAGTTCTCGGCGGAATTCAGGCCACGGATAAGGAAAAGATTTGAATACTTCTCCGGTGTGTATCGAGACAGCGAGACTGCCGGATTCCGTTTGCATATATTGGCACTCACGCAGTTCTGCATAGTGGGTGATTTGTTGGATCATGCTGTCTGTGGTGCAAGCGATGACCAACGCGTCAACCGCATGGTGCAAATCTCCGTTTTCGCGTAATTTGCCGATGCCCCAGCGTTTGCGCATATAAGAGGTTACAATACCGTTTACGGCGGTAACATGCTTCTTTTTACCTGACAGGTACGGAGCAAAGGAGAGGTTGTCTTGAATGTAATTGAGCAAGAAACGGGACATAGTCTTGGTATCCTGCAAATTTCTTTCTTTGAAATTGTTCTCATCTTCTGCGGTAATTTTCTCTTTGAGCAGCCGTTGCCGCTTTTTATAATCTGTGATATTCGCATTTACCCATACGATAAAATCGTCCTTGCGTTTACCGCTCAGATACTGCATCGGCAGGCGGTTGCCTTTATCGCGGTTTTCTTTCGCAAAAACAAGAACTTTATTTTTGTAACTATCATCGAAACTGATGCTATATGGTACGATATGATCGACTTCCACATAGTCTGCGTCAAAAAGATGCTCAATCGAGATATGCTTTTGTGAATAGGCACATTCTTCGTGCTGTTCGCACCAAAGTTTGTACTTGACAAGGTCTTGACCGGTGGGACTGGTTTTACCGTATTCTGTTGCAATGCGTTCCATGATTCTTTCGTTTGCGGCACGGTTTTCATCCATTCGCCGTTTGTCATCATTGCGATCTTTGAAGTTTTTTGCCATTTCACGAGCCAGTTCTATGTTGATATAGGTCGGTGAGCATCCACGCTCACGAATGATTGCATTAAGCACTTTGATCGTTTGCGCAACGGCTCTTCGCACAACGGGGCTGGTAATATCCACAAAGTCATCTTCGCAAGGATGAAGCAATAGAGATTTTTCTTTGTTGCCGTGTGCCTTAAAAGCATAGCCTGCGGCAGAACAAGCATCATTATATTTCATCCCTTCTTCTAAATAGGGAATGAGTTTATCACAGGCTTTGACTGAAATGTGACCAAACTTGCTAAAATCCAATGTTTCGGCAATATCAATCTCTTGCAAGGACAAACCAACTTTCTCCAAAGCGGGGCGAATTTTTGCAGATGTTTTGTAAGTGGAAAGTATTCTGCTGATTTCGTTACGCTGTTCACGCGTAATGCTATCAAAGTGGTTTTGGGCAATTTTATTGAAAGCAGCACGCATCTTGTGATAACTTCTGAGATGGCAGAACTTAGCCTTTTTTTCTGATTCTTCAAAGGCTTGATCTTTCTGATAAGTGACAAGATTAAACATTACATTGTCCGGAAGAGATAATGTTTTGCGGATTTTAGCAAAAGTCAGATCAGCGGTTTTATGTGCAACATCAATCAGTGATTTTCGCTGTTCAGCGGACAGCGGTTCACTTTTTCCACTGCAAAGCAACCGAATATGGTTGATGTTTTCCAAAAGCGAAAAATATTCAAACGAATAACTTGCCTTTGCCGCGCGCTTTTCTGACGGCTCAAAAGTGCAATTACCAATCATTCGTTCAATCTGATTTCCTGCATAAGGACTTCCGATACCGGGACCATCATCGAAAGAGCGTTGACTTAATAAAATTTCGGTGTATGCATTTTCAAATGCAACAGAAGCGAAAGATGCACCATAATTTCTTTGAGCAGAAAAAAGTGCATGCACTTCTTCTTCAACCATATCACGGCTGACGGTGGAGATATAATTTCCGCCCTTGTTTCGCTTGTTGTTTTCGTATAGAGCGTCTTTATAAAACATTTCGCCAACCGTACGATAATGCTTTTCTGCCATCAAAGCTCGATTAGCACTTACTGCCTGTAAAAGATCGCCGTCTTCTTTTGAAGAAGCCAATTTTCGATTGGAACGGAAGCCACGGCGTTGTGCAATATGAAGCAAAATGCGGGCAAATTCCAGATTTGAAACTCTTTGATCTAATGCGCGGACGCGTAGTTTATAGATGTCTTCTAATTGACCGACAAAAAGATTGCTTAGTTCGTCTTCGGTCAGAAGAGAAACAGATAGTAGCAAATTGCGAATGCGCTCATTCCTGTGGCGGTGACGGCGCAAACGACGACGCATACTTCTTGCTGCTCTTCTCGGTGCGGCAAGTGACTCACCTGTTTTTGGCTGTTCCGCAGCGTCAAATATGCGAGAGCCCATATTGATAATGCCATACGGAGCATCGCTATCATCAAGAGCAACAATAGCCCAACCGACAGAAGTAACTCCAATGTCAAAGCCAATAGCATACGGGATCATAGATAGACCTCCTTATTGAAGATAGAGATAACGCCCCGCATAGCGGGGCGTTAGAGCTCTGCGGTTTACTACCTTATCATAGCAACCTGCATAGTTCTTGGTATGGTATAAGAACTAAGGCAATTATAATTTATTTTTTTACAAAAAGCAAGAACTTTTTACGAAAATTATGCGTTTGGATGATCACTGCCGAGTGAGACGGAGTCAACGGTCATATTGAGCGGTGGGACGCGAAGGGGAGGAAGCCCTGCGTGGACGCTCATTTGCTCAATGAGCATTTGCGCATAGGGGAAGAGATGGTGATAACATTGCACATGCACCTCTTTACGGTCTTCTTCGTTTTCTACACCCTCAACATCGAAGTACCCTTCCATTTTCAGCGAAATATGGAATTTGTTCGGTGCATCCTTTATCGCGGCACTTTGCTCCAAAGTGGCAACGCAATGCCTGTTATCCGCCGTATAGCGAACGGAAAACGGGGATGCAAAGGAAAGCTGGAGCTTTTGCTGTTGCTCCAAATGGACGACGACCAAAAGGTCGGTCACTTTATGTGCGGTTAATTTACAGGTAATCATTTTCTGTTACTGATGATCATGATCTGTTCTTCGATATCGGCAAGCCGTGCTTCCAGATCTTCTTTTTCTTTGGTGCGTTCACTCTCAGCTTTTTCAATGTCTTCTTCGTGCATATGGAAGCGTTCCACTGCGGCGGCAGCACCGGTCAGAGCCAAGCGGCCGGATGCGGCATATTGCGATGTTACGCTGAGCATGGCAGAGTAGTTGTTGATCTCGTACATCTCACGGTCACGACGCCAACCGACGGTCATAGCGATACAGTTCGATTTTTTAACGGCGGAAGAAAGAGCGCTGCTGGATGTGCTTTCATTACTGCCGTTGGCGGCAAAATATTCCATATCCGCGATTTGGTTTTCCGTCTTTTTGTGATGCTCAAAAACAGAGGTGATGCCGAGTTTCTGAGCGGCTTTTGCCTGTGCCTGAGAGCAGGCATCATCGGGGCAGTAAAGCGCGACCGGAGCGGGAAGTCCCGTGGCGGTGATACGGTTATAAAGAGCCGATACATCGGTATCTGCCGAGACACTGAGGCAAAGATCCCAACCGTCATTAGTCAAATCCATCACTTCGTTGACGGAAAGGCATCCCTCATCTCCGGGGAAATAGCGGTCGGAAATGGCAATGGAACCGTGATAGCCATAGTCTTTCATCATTGGCACGATGTTGTCAAGAATGCGGGCGTTCGGCTCGGTATAGAGCAAAACCGCACTGCCGTGGTTGCTGAATGCGTCGCTGATCTCGTTTTCCAACTGGGCGATCTCAGACTCGATTTCGTGCTTTTGCGCCTGCAAAGCACTCGACTCTTCATTGTAAACCTGCTTCGTTGCCGTGTCCTTGTTTGTCCGATAGCGATTGACTAAGAGCATAATGCCGCCGACTACAACAACAAACAAGAAAATGGCGGTCAAAACAATCGGTAAAAAAGATGATTTTTTGCGTTTCATAAGCCCTCCCTGCTCTCTCCGCGGATGAGAGAAAGCGTATTGTATTTTATACCTTGCAAAGCGTCAAGATGATGCGTCGCAAGGATAACAGACGGATATTTTTTCGCAATGGCATGGAGCATGGTCTCTGCCGTCGGACGATCCAACGAGGATGTGATTTCATCCAACAAAAGATAATCATGGTGCGCAAGCAATGCGCGAGCCACGGCGATGCGCTGGCGCTGACCGATCGAAAGACCTTCGCCGAATTGCATCAAGTTGGTATCAAGTCCTTGCGGTGCATCCGACACGAAATCGCATTGTGCCGCCTGTAAAGCGTCGTAAAGCATTTCTTCCGATGCTTCGGGACACGCCAAAAGAAGGTTTTCCCGAATGGTGCCGGAGAAGAGAATCGGAGATTGCGGCACATAACCGAAAAGCGCTCGGGTTGCCGCATTACAGGGAATATCCCCGTGGTTGGTTTCAAAGTAAATGCGACCGTTTTGCGGCTGATAAAGCCCCAAAAGCAAGCGGTAAAGCGTACTTTTGCCGCGACCGGAATCGCCGGAGAGACAAGTCCATTTGCTCAAATCGATCCGCGCGGAAAAGTTGTCATAAACGGCTTTTTCTTCATTCGGATAAGAGAATGTGATCTGATCCAATACGATCGCGGAGAGTTTGATATCATCGGGGAGCGGCGTATATGCTTCGTCGGGCAGATTGCGCAAATTGCGTATGCGCTCTTTGGATGCATCGACTGCCGCCATTTGCGACTGCACACCCGTGAGACCGGAGATCGGTGCGCGGAACAAGGTCACCAATTGCAGCATTGCGGTTAAGTCACCGGCAAGAAGCACATGGTCACGCATGGAAACGGCGCCCCAAATGATCAGTCCCGCAGTGCCGAACTGCACCAAAAGAGAGAAGAGGGAAGAGCCGCCGATATTTAAGCGGCGCAGAGAACTGCGTGTGCGCAAAAAACGGTCTTGATGCAGATCGACACGGCGCAATTCTTCTTTTTCGTCCGCGATGATACGCAGGTTTTCCATCTGTTCCAAATTTTCCTGGAAACAGGCATACAAATTGTCCTGTGCGATTTTTGTTTCGCGGTAATGCGGTTTGAGCATCCGACGGAAGACCAAACCGAGCAAAACCATAACACAACCGAGCACAAACACGATCACGGCGAGTTCGGCACGCAACACGACCAAAAGCGTGATCGCCGAAGCCAACTGCACTGCCAATCCGAGAGCGGCGGGGATGATTTCGGTATAGCGGCTGACGATGATATAGACATCTGCGGTCAGCTGATTGAGCAAAGCACCGCTGTGAAATCGGGAGAGGGACTTATAGTCTTTATGTTTCAGTTCCCCAAGCAGAATGCGGCGCAAATTTGCCGCAATACGGTCATTGATGCGCTGCGCCGCGGCGGAAGTGATCCCGTGCAGGACGGGGATGGATGCGGCAAAAACGATCAGGATTACAAGCCACAAAAAGAGCGGTCCACCGGTCAAAGCATAGTTGATGACATTGCGTGTGGCATAGGTGAATGCCACGGCAAGCAAAGATTGCAGGGCAGTGAGTAGCGAGAGCAGTATTTCCGCTTTTTTCGCCGTTTTGATCTGCCTGTTCCATTCGGTTTTCGAGGTAGATTGTAGTTTCATTTTCGCAATATCCTTGCAAGTTTATGACGCAAAGTGAAATAAGTGCGCCGCCACGGCCAGAAAAACAGACAACAAGCCGTATAGAAGCGGTAGCACCGATTTCGGCAGGAGACCCATTTGCCGTGATATGTGAAATCGGAAACGACGGCAAGGATCCAATCGCGCCGGATGTCGGGCTCTTCAAAAATGAGATTGTCTCCGCGGCAGGTGAGCGTGTCGGGCATTACTTTGGCGATGCGGTGTAAGGCAAATTTGCCGTTCGGATAGCGGTAAAGTGCGACATCGCCGCGGCGGATCACATTCGGAGCGGTCAAACGAACAACGCTTTCTTTGTCAAAAAGCATCGGGCGCATACTGCTGCCGGTGGTCATCAACTCAACGGAGCCGCCCAAAGCGAGAATATCCAAAAGAGTCGGTGCCAATTCATCCATCGAGACGAATTTCGGCTGCGGAACGCTCATTTTGCGTTTTTGAAATAGTCGGAAAAGTCAACTGCGTTGCCTTCGATGCGGATGACATCGCGTTCGGCATCGTAGGTGTAATATGCGACCTGACGCCAGCCGCTGTATTCAGTAGGAGAGGCAAAAGATTTGAAGAAAGCATTTTGCTCTTCTGCGGTCATGGCGTTGTATTCTTCCCAAATGGGATCGTGGCGCGGATTGGTCTCGCCGCTCTTAGCACCGGCAGGCAAACCGTCTTTTGCAACGGCGGCAGCGGTTTGATAGGCTTCGGCGGTAAAGACATTTTGTGCAATCAGCACTTCCGCAAGGGTCAGATGATCCGTGCGGCCGTTTACTTGAATGCCCAAAGCGTTCCAGAAAGCGGTTGCGGCATGGGCACGGAAGAATTTGGTGTAAGCCACGGAGTTTTTGCAAAGCCCGATGGATTTTGCAAGCGTAAAGGGCTTGTCCCAAGTGAAAGCGGGATTGCTGCCGCTATCGGAATAGCCCAAAGCACGAAGGACTAAGGTGAGGAATTGGGCATTGGTCATCTCCGAGTCGCCTTCAAATGCCGTTTCGCTCACACCATTGGTCAGTTTGGCGGTATAGGCATAGGCAACATAGGGCTCTGCCCAATCGGGAACATCGGTAAAGGGATGCTGATAAGAGCCGCTTTTGGCTTCCGCTTCTTTGCCGAGCATACGAACGAGCATCGTAATACCTTCGGCACGCGTCAAATTAGCGTTAAGTTCATAAGACTCGCCCGTACCGAGGAAAAGACCGAGCGTATAAAGCGCATCGGCAGAGTTGAGTTGCGCCGGAGAGTATGCCGATGCGGACATCAGACAAAGAGAAAGGGAAAGTGCGAGAGCAAGACAAAGTGAGATCAGTTTTTTCATTGTTATTCCTCCAAACAGCCGGCTTGACGCAAAGAGTCCAAAAACGCTGCGACATCTGTTGCGGCAATAGTGTGGTTGACTTCATATTCTTTTTCCAAAGAGGAAACGAGTTTTTCCTCGTCGCAGCCCTCTTGCAAAATGCGAAACAGCATCGCTCCGCTTTCGTTGAGACTTAACATACCGTTGAAATCATTGCAGGCGGCACCGGTCGCGACAACGAGCCAGGAACCTGCTACTTCGCGCAAAACAAAGTTTTCTTTTACTTTCATATATGTTCCCCCTTCGCAAATTTTGACATGGTCTCATAACTGAGGATAGCCGCGGCTTCCTCGGGTTTATTTTCCAGCTCGAAAACGGGAATTTGCCGCACCAGGGCATCCATCGTCGTCAGCAAAGCATCCATGGAGCGCGGATCAAGGCGAAACATGGTTTGCATAAAGATGCTTTTCACGGCTTCTTTTGCTGAAAGACGGCGGATCGCATTGTGATCGCTTTGCGTCAAAAAGCAGATGCCGGCGATCGGCACACGCATATTGACATTGATGTAACTGCTGCCGCACCAAGGCGTTCCGTAGGCATACCATGTGCCGTCGATCAGGCGGAGCGCAGGTTTGTCGTCATTGAAAACAACGGCATCTTCACCGAAATGCTTTTGCCAGAGTTGCGTGTGGGTGCTTTTTCCTGCGCCGCATTTACCTGAAAAAAGATAGGCGTGACCTTGATAGGCAACGGCGGAAGAATGCAAAAGCATACCGCTGAAGCGGAGCAGTTGGTAATAAAACTGCTCTCCGGTCGTCATATAGGGGATCAGTTCGGGATCAAGCCCCGGAAAACGCGCCGGATCGAAGCGGTTGCCGCGTATTTTGATGTCGGGCGAAAGGTCTTCGTTGATCTGATAGGGTTTGCATAGCGGTGCGACATTCCCTTCATCGGAAAAATCAACGATCAGATCGGCAATGCGATAGAGCATACCAAAAGCCTCACATTTCGTATCAGAGTGATTGAGATTCTCTCATAATTTATAATAACACCAATTACAGTATAACAGAATTCTCTCAAAAAGCAAGAGAAAATTATACCTTTGTCATAATTATGAAACAAACGAAAAAAATGGGACAGAGCGCAAACTCTGTCCCATTTTTTGATTAGAAAATCAATTGTCGAACCAACTGTCGTCCCAGTTGACACCTGCCGTTCCGTGAAGATCGGACTTCGTGATGGCATCCTGAGAAGCAAATACAGTCGCTTCTGCTTTTGGTGCTTCATATACTTTTTTCATCGTTGCCGTCTCCTTTCACTTTACTGTGCAAGGTTGTTCAAAGAACTGCTTTGAAGATCATTTTCGCCGTGCACCACAAAAATATAGGAATCGGTGATCTCCAAAGAGCCGGAGCAATTTTTCAGCAAGGCGTAAATGTTCTCGGGAGTCTTATTTTCTTCCTTGACTATCTCGGCTTTGAGCAGGTCGGTGATATCCCAATCGTACTCAACAACATAGGGACCGTTTTTCGTAAGTGCTTTCGAAGCTTTGACACCGCCCTTGATGTTATCGGGATAGAAAGCGAAAGGTTTCTGTGTGTCTTTTAATTCAAGATGGACATAAACTTTCGTCTTTCTGTCATTGAGGAAGTTGCCGATCTTTGACTGGAAGTACTCGCTGAGACCAAAGACCAAAGCTTTTTGATTCGCTTTTTCACCGGTGCCGCTCAAAAGTTTGGTGTTTTCGGGATCGGTATCAAAGTACTTGGCATCCTCTGCACTGTAATAACGATGCGCGGTGTGATTGGTTGCACTGCCGGGGAAGGACACTTCGATGAACTCACCGTTTGCATTTTCTTCTTCCAGCAAGAAGGTATTCGTGCCGGAAATCAAACCGTCGCCGGAAGTGCTGTCTTTGATGGAACCTTGAACAGTCAAAGAAGTGTTACCGGAATTACCCCAGATTTCTTTGCCGTTGAGGTCAAGGTCACCGGTGATGACAAGTTTCACATAGGCGGCTTTGAGAACCAGATTGCATTGGAGGACCAAGTCGCCCTTGATCGTCGTATTACCGACAACATTGAGTTCTTTCACACCGGCGGCAACTGTGGCCTTCATAGCGTCTTCCAAGTTGTCGAAGCAGTACGAAATACCGCCTGCGTCATAGTAGAATTTTGTGAACTGGGCGTACAGGATCGTGTCATTCGTGAGATTGAAGACGCTGCCTGCTTTCAACTGATCACCGATAAAGTCTTTGGCGGTGTTCCATTTCACAAAGGTCCAGTCGCTGCTTGCGGAGAAGATACTGCTTGCCGCCAATGTGGTTTGACCGTGCATTGCATCCTGAACATAGGGATCACCGCCGGCACGACCGGGATAATAGGTGATCGTGTAGGGGTAGAATGTGTAGGTCGCTTGGTTTTCGCTGACCGTGTAGTGATACAGGTTTGCCATCGTGTCAGCGGGATCACCGGTGCGGAACGCGGTCTTTTCCGTATTTCTGACGGTAATGGTGTGACCGCCGTTCTTTACACTGTCGATTACGCCGCCGTTACGACCGTCAAAGGAATTGCAGATGATGTTATGCCCGTTGAGGTCCAAAATTACATTGGCACCGAGCACATAATCACGATTGTCGTTAATATCCTTTTCCAATTTGACAATGCCGGAAGAAGAGAGCAAATTGCTTGTCAGACTGATTTCAGTGGAAGAAGCCGGCGTAGATGTTCCGATAATGCCGCCGTCGATCTTCGTTACCTTGCTGGTCTGAGAATTGAATTGATTTTCGTCAAAGAGCACGGTTACACCGCGGGGGATCGCAAAGAAATCCTCGCGTTCGGTGAAGTCTTTTGTCAAATGGATGATACAGGCATCATTGGAGTTGGACAGAATATTGGCAAGAGACTGCGGCGTGTCGGCATAATAGTGGATGTTGAAGCCGTTTGCATTCAAGGCAAGACCGCTTGGCAAAGCATAGCCATCGTTCGTCGCGCGGCAATGAATATCTGCACCGAGCGTGATGATATCGCGCGCGATCGCGTTGAGCGATTGTACCTGGAATGCTTCTTCGGTCATGCACAAATCGAGGACACGGCAAAGCCACACACCGTTTTCTACTTCATGATAGCAGTATGTGCTTTCGTCCTTGTTGAAGAGAAGTGCGCCGGAGGAGAAGACGGCAGCGTTGGTCATACTGCTGTCTTTCAAGACCGTATTGTCCTGATCGGCATCCAAAGAATTGACCGTGAGATCATAACCGCACAGATCCAAAGTAACACCCGCAGGGATCGTGAGCGCTTTGCTGACGGTTATATCTTTGCCCAATGCAATGGTATCGCCGCTTTCGATGTTTGCGAAGGCTGCATCGGTAAAGAAGGACGGTGCATCAACGAAATAGGTGCAGTGTCCGCCGTCTTGGATTTTTGCACCGTATGCGGTGTATTCGCAACCGCCTGCCGGAAGATCACCGACTGCGGAAAGCCACAGACCAACGGGATTGCCGAGTTTTGCTTTTTCGACAAGACCGAGAACGGGATAGAACACCTTTTCGACCTTATCGTACATACCGATCATACCGGTCTTCGTGTTTTTAGCGGGTACGAGGTCAAGGTCGGCTACCGGATCAGTGGCGGAGAACTGATTCTTGTAGAGTTTTGCGGAATAAGTTTTACCGACCCAGCCGCGATAACCGGCTTCCGTGTCTGTAAAATCACCGGCAAGAACAGCACCGCCGCCTTCTTTTACAGTGGCAGTCAACTTCGCGTATGTATCGCCGATGCTTTGAGAGGAGTTCAGGATATTCAGGTTGAGTTCCGCCTGCGTGCTGGGATTAATCACAGAATAAGAGGAAGTAGCGATATCCTTTTCCAGCGCGCCGGTATACTTTACCGATATCTTTCTGTTTGCATCAAGGCGGAAGGACATACCGAACTTCTCACCCAGTTTGTTCGTGCCCGAATTATTCCAGAAAACGGGAGAAGAGTTCGCGGTAGCAGAACCATCCGTACTGTTACTGACCCAGCAGTACATACCGCAGGAAGTAGTTGCACCGTAGGTGATCGACATGACTTGGAAACGGTTTGTACCGGCGCCGAAGTGACCGCCCATAAAGGCGTTCGGGTTTTTGGAGTTAATTGCGGCGTCCGCAGCCAGTTCAGCATCCGCACCGGAAAGTTCGGAGGGTTTGAAGCCTACGGGGATAAACTGCTGACCGTTGGTGGAAAGATAATCATAAATCTCGTATATTCCCGAATAGGAATCAATGATGCGAGCACCGATCGCCTTGGTTTCTACTTTTGCATAGGCAAGGGAGTGACCGTTAAGGTCGAGGGTTGCATCTTCGGTCAGCGTATAAGAGACGGTTTTGTCGTCTGCATTTTTAGTCATCTTGACCAAACCGCTGATGGTAACGGAAGAATTGGGCTTGATCTGCGCGGCGGCTTCATCCCAGGAGTAATAGGTCGTGTTATCAATCGTGATCTTACCGCTGTCCGATGTTGCGGAGGACGAGGTCGAGGTCGGGAATTGGGCGGTGAAGTCCATATCACCGGTCACGGTGCAGGAATCACCGGGATTTGAAGTATAGCCGGGGAATGCCCACACACCGGAAGTGCCGGCGGCGTAAGAGGTATAGATCATGGGGGAAAGGGTTGTTTCCTTGCCGTAATCATAATACTCCTTGTAGACCTGATCGAAGGAGAATTTACCGAGTTTCTCTGTCAAGGTCCAGCCGTTTGCATTGCCGGGGAAGTATTGCAGGATGTACTTGCGGAAGGAGTACGAACCGTCGTGGTTGTCGATCACCTTGAGCGTGTTGTCTTTCGACCATTTGAAGGTGTCGGCGATCACTTTACCTTCGGAGAAGGGATCGTTATTCTCGGAAGTGCTGTTCTTGACTTCGTTGAGCAGGGAATCCGTTACATAGCCGGCAGAAGCATCGAAACTCTTGACCTTCATCGTGAGACCGCCCAGGTCGAGAATGGCACCTTCGCCGAGGACATAGTCGAAAGAGTCGTCAAGGGACTCGGTCAATTTGACAACTTCGCCGCTTTGCGCTTTTTTCAATCTGGTGACCCAGTTGGATTTGATGGTGTAATCCTTACTGTTTTCCGTAACGAACTGATAATCCTCGTGACCGGTACCGTAGTTGAATGTGCCGCTGACCGTCACTTTACCCTCAAAGGTGTGGTCGACGATGAAAGCACTCTGCGTGGAATCGGCAGTCACATTGGCAGCCGACAATGTATGACCGCCCAAATCAAGCGTGACACCTGCGGGGATCGTGACATCGCCGCTGACGGTAATGTCACTGAGCATATAAGCGGTTTCGCCGCTTTGGATGCCGCTCATCACGGAAGAAAGTTCCGAAGCATCGGAAGCGGAAACGGTATAGAGCGTCTTGTCGGCACGCTTGGAGCGGACGCTGAGCAGATTGCCCATTTGCGCGGATTCCGTCTTGCCGAGCAGGGGATAGAACTCACCGTTAACCATATCAAACATACCGATCATACCGGTTGCAACACTCTTGGCGGGAACGAAGTCGAGCGTGGGAGTGTCATTGGTGCCGAACTGATTCTTGTAAATTTTAGCGGAGTAGGTCTTACCGATCCAGCCGCGATAACCGAGTTCTTCGGCTGTGAAGCCCTCACCGGCAATAATAGAACCGCCGCCGGCTGCCAAAGTTCCGGTGATATTGTTGTAACTATTCATACTGCCGCCGGGTTGGGATGCATTCAGAAGGTTCAGACTGGTTTCCGTTTTCGTATCCGGCGTGAAGACTGTATAATCAGAAGTAGTAGCAGCTTTTGCCAATGCGCCGGTATACTCCACCGTTATCTTTCTGTCTGCAGCGAGACGGAAGGACATACCGAACTTCTGACCCAATTTATCCTTATAACTGGGCGAACTGTTTGCGTTAGCTTTACCGGCGGTATCACAGACCCAACAGTACATGCTGGTTGAATCACCGTAACCGGTCGATATGACCTGGAAACGGGCGGAACCGCCATTGTGACCGCCCAAAAAGGCATTGGGAGCGTTGGATACGACAGCAACATCCACAGTCAGTTCTGCTTCCGCACCGGAAAGTTCGCTGGGTCTTATACCCAAGGGAATGTATTGAAGACCGGTGGTGAAGAGATAATCATAGAACTCATATGTACCGGTGGCAGAGTCAATGATGCGAGAACCGATCGCCTTGGCATCGACGGTCTTGTATGCGAACTTGTGTCCGTCTAAATCCAGCGTTGCATTTTCAGCCAAAATGAAGGTGACTGTGTTGTTTTTCAGATCTTCGGTCAGTTTGACATTGCCGTAGATGGTAACGGAAGAGTTGTTTTTGATTGCTGCAACGGCGTCCGCCCAGGAGAGATATGCTTTGCCGTCTACATCTGCCAATTTCAGTTCCGTGGAGAATTCGATGTCTTCTGTGATTGCGGTTGCATATTTTGCGCCGGGTGTAAAGGACGCACCGTCCCGAACCCAAGAGATATAGGCACCGTCTGCGGTGTAGACCATCTTGGCGAGCGTGATCGTTTCACCGTAGGTGGTGTATTCGACATACTTGGAAGTGCTTGCATCAAATGCACTGCCGAGCGTCCAGCCGGTTGCAGTACCGGGCAGATAGGTAACCGCATACTTACGGAGATTGTAGGAGAAATCTTCGTTATCAATGACAAAGTAAGGATTGGTTGCGGCAAATTGGAATTCTTCGCCTTCCGCAACGATCACCTTACCGGTGGAGAGGTTGATCTTAGCCTCGGTGCTGTTTTGGATATCCAGCGTGGAGTCAATGACCTGACCCTTTGAGGCGTCGAAACTCTTGACCTTCAATACATGACCGTTGAGGTCGAGGATCGCACCTTCACCGAGGACAAAGTCACGGTTATCTTCCAGCATTTCGGTGAGTTTGATGATTTCACCGCTCTTGGCTTTTGCCAATCTGGTAACCCAGTTGGATGTGATGGTGTAAGCCTTGTTGTCGCTTGTAACAAACTGATAATCCTCATGACCGGTACCGTAACTGAATGTACCGGAAACCGTTACACCGCCTTCATAAGTGTGGTCGATGATATAAGCACTTTGTGTACTGTCAGCCGTCACATTGTCAGCCGACAATGTATGACCGCCCAAATCAAGCGTGGCACCTGCGGGGATCGTGACATCGCCGCTGACGGCAATGTCACTGAGCATATAAGCGGTTTCGCCGCTTTGGATGCCGCTCATCACGGAAGAAAGTTCCGAAGCATCGGAAGCGGAAACGGTATAAAGCGTCTTGTCGGTACGCTTGATGCGGATGCTGAGTAGATTGCTCACGGATGCCTTTTCCACATTACCGAGCAGGGGATAGAACACGCCTTCGATCATATCGAACATACCGATCGTGCCGGTCGCCACGCTCTTGGCGGGAACAAAATCGCGCACCTTGTTGGTGTTGGTTTCGGTACCGGCAGGATCGCAATAGAAGATCGCGCTTTCGGTATCGCCGTCCCAACCGAGACGACCGTAAGTGCCGTCGCCGATCTTATCATAGGTATCGGCATCGTCTGCAAAGAGTTTGTAGTTAGCCGTTTGTGTGATGTCACTCCACTTTGCACCGGAACGGTTGAAGAGCATAACATTGACATCCGGCATATCAACGGGCGGATAGGTAAATTTGCTATTTGTCTGATTTAGCAGAGAAGTGCCGTTGATGGAGACTTTCTGAACGCCGGTGTTGCAGATGTAGTCCCAAGTGAAGGTATCGCCGGGGTTGATGCCGCCCATATTCTTAGCCGGCGTATTCCATGCACTGCTCCAGTCTTTGCAGTTCACGACGGGATAATTGGAGCCTTGCGGAGTGGTGGCACCTTCCGTCGTATCGTTGTAGGTGAAACGGGCCTGGAGACCGGAACCGCTGTTCATAGCGAGCGGGAACCAATAGTTGGTATAGTAATACGCTTTTTCGGCAGCCGGATGCTCCGTTTTATCCAAACCGGTACCGACGAAGTAAGTCCAACCGCCGGAGCCGTTTTCACGCCGGGACATGGTCTTGGCAGACAAACCGGTCACACCGGTTTTTATACTCAAACCGGTGGCGATGAACTGCTTACCGGTGGTGGTGATGTGATCATAGAATTCATACATACCGGTAGCAGAGTCAATGATGCGGGAACCGGAAGCGTTGGCATTGATTTCTTTGTAAGCGAACTTATGACCGTTCAAGTCAAGGGTTCCGCCTTCACCAAATGTATAGGTGACGGTAGCGTTGGTCAAATCTTCGGTCAGTTTGACCGTACCGTAGATGGCCACGGCAGAATTATCTTTGATTGCCGCGACGGCATCCGCCCAAGAGTTATATGCCGTACTGTCGACTTCCACCATCTTCATTTCGGTGGTGAATTCGATGTCTTTTGTGATCGCGGTTGCATATTCTGCGCCGGGCGTAAAGGTTTTGTCATCCTGTTTCCAGGAGATCGAAGCACCGTCGGCAGTATAGACCATTTTGGCAAGTGTGATCTTCTCACCGTAATTCCAGTATTCGATATATTTGGAAGTGCCTGCATCAAAGGAGGGAGCCGCAAGCGTCCAGCCGGTCACGCTGCCGGGCAGATAAGTCACTGCAAGTTTGCGGAGATTGTAGGTGTTGTCCTTGTTATCAATGACAACAAGAGGATTGGTCGCGGCAAAGGTGAAACCGTTGCTTTCCGCCACGATCACAGAGCCTTTGCTGCAATTGACTTTTGCCGTTTCGGCACTGCTGAGAATATCCAGCGTGGAGTCGATGACTGTGCCTTTGGCGGCGTCCAGACTCTTGACGGAGAACTTGTGACCGTTCAAATCGAGTTCCACACCCTCAGCCAGCGTATAGGCAGTAGCAGTGTCGGAGAAATCCTCGGCCAGTTTGTGCTTTGCATCTTTGCGGCTGAGTTTATGCGCAAGACTTTCAACGACCTTATAGGTCTTTGTGTCGTCCAACTCATAAGCGAAGTCGCCGTTTGGGCAGGAGAAAGTATCAATGACCTGCACGCGGCCGGTGCTCTCTGCGGAGTTGTCGATCAGAGCGTCGGCATCGGTTGCGGTAAAGGAGTTCGCGGTAAGTTTATAACCGTTCAAATCAAGTTTTACGCCGGAAATAAGCGCAATATCATCGGAGGAGGCATCAATAGCGGCGTCGATCTTGACTGTGTCGCCGCTCTTGGCACTTGCCAAAGCGGCTTTCAGATCATCAGCGGTTTTGATGAGCATTTTGATGGTGACGCCGCCATCTTTATTGATAGTGGCAACGCCGGTCTGCTCAGTGGAGAGAGAAGACATACTGACCTTACCGAGCAAGGGATAGAATACGCCTTCGACCTTATCGAACATACCGACGGCACCGTTGGAGGCCTTTGCCGGAATGTAACTACGGGTAGCGGTGACATTGCCGCCCTTTTCGTTTTCATAGATATCGGCGGAATAGGTTTTACCGACCCAGCCCATACGACCGGTCTGATCATTGGCGTAGCCTGCCCACTGAGCGCCGACCAGTGTCATATTGCTGTAGGAAATGTTGGACATATTCAGGAGCATCATGTTGAACTGCGTCGTCTTGGTACTGCGGTCAAAGAGTCCGTTGGTTATGCTGCCGCTTGTGGTATGAGCACCACTGAAGGATGCAGAGAAACCATTTGCGTCGATATGGACATCAACATTGAATTTCTTGTTCAGATTGTTGATCGACTCAACACCGTTTACGATCTTATAGCCGTTTGCAGTCACCGCCACTTCGGCACCGCCGGCGGAGTTGCAGAGCCAGCCGCCGCGGATACCGGAGGTGTTATTCGTGGCACTGCCCTTGTTGGCGGCACTCTGACCGTCCGTTGCGATGAACTGGAGACGGTCGGTACCGCCGGTGTAGTAACCACCGAAGAGGTGTCTGTTACCGGTGTCGGGGTAGGGCTGATCCATTGTGAAAGTAGCCTTGATACCGGAGACGGTGAGAGAACTTACACCGGTGGTGATGAATTCCGTACCGTTGGTATAGAGATAATCATAGAGTTTGTAGTCACCCACGGCAGAGTCAATGATGCGGGAACCGGAAGCGTTGGCATTGATTTCTTTGTAAGCGAACTTATGACCGCACAAATCAAGCGTGACACCGGCGGGAATGGTATACGATACGGTGTTGTCCGTGATGTCGGCGTCGATTTTAACGGTGTTGCCGGACTTGGCGTTGTCCAAAGCTGTTTTCAAACCGGTGGCGGAAGCGATCACGGTTTTTTCTGTGAAACTGCCGTTGCTCTTCAGCGTGAGGAGAGCAGTATAATCCTGAACGGAAGCCAGATTGACAATACCGAGCAGGGGATAAAATACGGCTTCGACCTTATCGAACATACCGATCATGCCGGTCGTGCGGCTCTTGGCGGGAATGAAGTCGAGGTCAGCGACCTGTTCGGTTTCGGAGAACTGATCCACATAGATCTTTGCGGAGTAGGTCTTGCCGATCCAGCCGGCACGACCGAGTTGATCTTTCGTGTAGCCCTCGCCACCGGCAATAATACTCTCAGTGGATGACAAAGTCTCTGTGACTTTGCTATAGTTATACATAGAACCGCCGGGCTGGGAGAGGTTCAGAAGGTTCAGGCTGGTCTCCGTTGCCGTATCCGGGGTAAAGACCTTATAAGTGGAAGTGCCGAAGTCTTTTGCCAATGCACCGGTATACTTCGCCGTCAGATGTCTGTCTGCATCGAGGCGGAAGGACATACCGAACTTCTGACCCAATTTGGCTGCAAAACCGGCTGAAGCGTTTGTTGCAGTATCGCTGTCGTGGGTGACCCAAAAGCGCATCGTCGGATTTGTTGAACTGCTGCTGGTCGACATGATCTGGAAACGGTTTGCGTTGCTGCCGTTGTGACCGCCCATAAAGGCGTTCGGAGCGGTGGAGTAGACCGCAACATCGACCGTCATTTCGGCATCTGCACCGGAGAGCTTACTGGGTCTTATGCCCAAGGGGATGAACTGACGACCGGTGGTGAAGAGATAATCATAGATCTCATACTCGCCGGCGGCAGAGTCGATCACGCGGGCACCGATCGCCTTCGTCTCAATGGACTTGTAGGCAAACTTGTGACCGTTCAAGTCAAGCGTAACACCGGGGTTCATGGTGTACGCTTTTGAAGTGTCGGTCACATCTGCCGAGAGCGTGACTGTGTCGCCGTCACTTGCTGCCTGCAATGCAATCTCCAATGCAGCAGCTGTACCTGCCGTGGCGTCTGCTGCGAACGCGGAGATCGCAGAAAACGGCACCAGCGAGACGATCATCACGACCGTCAACAGTAAAGATACCAGCCTTTTTTTCATGGGGAATCCTCCTTTGTTTTTGCGTAGGTTGAATCTATCCGAAGGGCAAACGGTGACAAAACACCACACTACCCTAATGATACAGAATAACTCTATCACGAAGAAATCAAAAAATCAAGAGAAAATATTGGTAGTTTTTACAAAAAAACAAAAATTTTTCGGTTTCCGACCTTGCATTGGAGCATGCGTTTTGCTATAATGCTTATGTAATATTTACAATGTATCATTGTGCGCAAGGGAGAAAGCAATGAAATTATCCTATCTGGACCTGACAACAACCGATCCTCACTACAATTTGGCGGCGGAGCAATATATTTTTGACTCTCTGCCGCGGGATCGGGCTTATTTTATGCTTTGGCAGAATGATAACGCGGTCATCATCGGCAAACATCAAAATACGCTGGCGGAGATCAACGAGCCGTATATCAACGCCAACGGCGTGCGCGTGGTGCGTCGGCTTTCCGGCGGCGGCGCGGTCTATCATGATCTGGGTAATCTGAACTTCACCTTTATTACCGATGCCGGCGATACGGGCGAGTTGGATTTTGCCCTTTTCTGCAAGCCTGTTATTGCCACGCTTGCCGAGTTTGGCGTAAAGGCGGAAGTCAACGGCCGCAATGATATGACGATCGACGGCCGCAAGTTTTCGGGCAATGCGCAATATGTGCGTGAAGGCCGTGTGATGCACCACGGTACGATCATGTTTGACAGCGATCTTTCCGTCGTGTCGCAAACGCTGCATGTCGATGCCGCCAAAATTCGGGCAAAAGGTGTCGCCTCGGTGCGCAGCCGCGTGACAAATGTGCGCGAGCATATCAAAGGCGATGTGACTTTGCCGGAATTCCGCCGCGCGCTTTTGCGTCATGTTTCCGAGGAAAACGGCGGCGAGCGCTACGATTTTACCCAAAAGGACAAGGCGGCGATCCGGAAACTTTGCGACGAGCGCTACGCCACATGGGAGTGGAACTACGGTGCATCGCCGGAGTGCAGTATTATGTGCAAGGAGCGCGTGGAAGGCTGCGGCACGGTGGAGATTTATCTCGATGTCAAAGACGGCATCATCGCTTCGGCGGCATTCCGCGGCGATTTCTTCTCGGCGGTCGAGCCGGAGGTGCTGGCGCGGAAATTTGTCGGCAAACGCGCCTGCGAAGAGACTTATCGAGAGATCTTGTCCGGCGAGGATATTTCCGGGTATTTTGCCGGATTGCAAAATGAACAGTTTTTGAAAATCATCAACAGAGTATAAGGAAAGAAGGAAGTATTATGGGAAAAGCGGAAAAACCCTTATCCGGCATTCGCGTAGTGGAACTCGCCAACTATGTGGCGGCTCCGATCGTCGGCAGGATGCTTGCGGATCTCGGCGCGGATGTGATCAAGATCGAGGGACGCGGCGGCGACGCATGGCGTGCGGCATCCTGCGATCAGACGCATACGCCTGAGGATGAAAATCCGATGTTTGATTTGTTCAATGTCGGCAAGAAGTCCCTGAGCCTCAACCTCAAAAACGAGAAAGGCAAAGAAGTCTTTTTCAGACTTTTGGAAAATGCGGATATTCTGATTACCAATACCCGTCAGCAGTCTTTGGTCAAACTCGGTGTGGATTATGCGTCGATCAAGGACCGTTTTCCGCGTCTGATCTATGCAACGCTCACCGGTTACGGTTACGAAGGCCCCGATTGCAATGCACCCGGCTTTGACAATATCGCGTTTTGGGCGCGTCCCGGCTTTTCAGTCGATATGTCTATCGACACCGAGGGCAGTTATCCCGTCAACTCGCGTTTCGCCATGGGCGACACGATGAGCGGCAGTGTGCTTTTCGGCGGCGTGATGACGGCGCTTTATCAGCGCGAGCGCACGGGCAAAGGCGATTTTGTCACGATGTCACTTTACAATGCAGGTATCTGGCTGATGAGCGGCAGCGTTTTGATGTCGCAAAAGCCTTATTGCCATCCGCTCCCCGAAAAGCGTAATTTCGGCAATCCCTTCAATCTTTCCTACAAGTGCGCCGACGGCGAATGGGTGCGATGCACGATTTTCGAGTATGACCGCTATTGCGATAAGTTTTATACGGCACTCGGCGTAGAGAAAGAGATCGGCGCAATGGGCGTGAAGTCGATGGAAGACCTTGTTGCCAATGCCGACAAAGCCGTGCCCCTTTTTGAATTGGCGTTTTTGAAAAAGACACATTGTCAGTGGCTTGCCGTTTTCCGCGATCTTGACATCGTCTGCGGTAAACTCAATCATTTCCGCGATGTGCTGGAAGATGAGCAGGCGTGGGCAAACGAATACATTCAGAAGTTCCGCTGTGTGAACGGAGAAGAGCGCGTGATGACGACCTGCCCCGTACGATTGGGCTCACAAGGTGCGCTTCCCGTCGGCAAGGCGATCTCGTATGCCGAGCATAACGAAGAAGTGCTTGCCTCGCTCGGCTACAAAAAAGAAGAAATCGAAAATATGAAAAACAACGGTGCATTGAGTTAAGGAGAACAAAAAATGAGAGATGCAGTCATTACCGATTGTGTGCGAACGGCAGTCGGAAAAATGAACGGTTCGCTCGCCGAATATGACGAGCAGGAGTTGGCAGCGATCGTGATGAAAGAGGTCTTGAACCGCTCTAAGATCGAAGCAAAAGATGTGGACGAAGTGATTTTCGGCCACGCCAAAATGAACACGGACCCGATGGATGTGGCGCGTTACGGCTGGTTGCAGGCAGGATTGCCCGAACAGGTGCCCGGCTACACCTTGCACCGCGCCTGTTCAAGCGGCTCGCAGTCGATTTTTGATGCCGCACAGGTGATCTCCGCCGGCGATGCCGATGTGATTTTGGCAGGCGGCGTGGAGAATATGACGAAGTCCTGCTATTTCCTCCGCGGCGTGCGCCACGGATTCGGAACGAAAAATGTGGTGCTCAACGACAATATTTTGGAAGGCAGTGCCGGCAATTCGCCCGAAGAACTCTTCGGCGATCTGCCGATGGGACTGACGGCGGAAAATGTCGCGGAAGAATATCATATCGAGCGCGAGATCCAGGATATTTTCGCCTATACGAGCCAGCAGCGCGCCCTCAAAGCCATTGCCGAGGGCAAATTCAAAGAGCAGATCGTTCCCGTGGGTGATTTTGATACCGATGAATTTCCGCGCAATGTGACGCTTGAAAAAATGCAGGCGCTCAAACCTGTTTTTAAGAAAGACGGATGCGTTACGGCAGGAAATTCATCCGGCCGTAACGACGGTGCTTCCGCCGTTTTGGTGATGAGCCGCGAAAAGGCGGATGCGCTCGGCTACGACTATTATTTGCGCCATGTTTCCTCCGCCGTGGTCGGTGTCCATCCGCGCGTGATGGGCATTGGTCCGATCGGAGCGGCGCAGAAGGCTTTGGAAAAGGCGGGTTTGACGATCGAGGATATCGGCTTGATCGAACTGAACGAAGCCTTTGCCGCGCAAGCGGTCGCCGTGATGCGCACCTGGGCATCGTGGAGCGAAAAGGAGACATTTGAGTCCCTTTGGGAGCGCACCAATGTCAACGGCAGCGGTATTTCCCTCGGACATCCTCTTGCCGCAACGGGCGGTATTCTCACCACCAAACTTTTCTATGAACTCAAAAACCGTCCCGAAGCGCGTTACGCCATGGTGACGATGTGCATTGGCGGCGGTATGGGTTTTGCGTCGATCTTCGAACAGTGCAGGAGGGAGAAAAAATGAGTAAAGTCGTGATTGCGGACATCGTCCGCACCCCGTGGGGCAAGCCCTGCGGCAGTATGGAAAAATTCCTTTCCTCCGACCTCGGTGCAGCGGCATTGAAACTTCTTTTGAAGCGCACGGGGATCGCACCGGAAAAAGTCGATCAGGTGGTCTTCGGGCAGGCGCATCCTTCAACATTTCCCAACAATATCGGGCATTTTGCGTGGCTCAAAGCGGAACTTCCCGTGGAAGTGCCCGGTTATACCGTGCAGAGCAACACGGTTTCGTCGTTGCAGGCTTTGCGCAATGCCTATTATCTGATCGCCGGCGGCAACGAAGATGTGGTGATCGCCGGCGGTGCGGACAGTTATTCCACCGCACCTTTTGTGATGCGCGATGTGCGCAACCACTTCAAACCGAGCGACCGTTGGGTGTTGGATTCGCTGGATGAGGCAGAATGCTGCACGCAACCCGAGCCGATGAGCCGTTTGGAGCAGTATATCGCCTCTTACGGCGAGACACAGACCGAGGCGCAAAAGACATTTGCCGGGGAAAGCCGCAAAAAGGCAGCCGGATTTGCTTCTTCCTGTGCCGAAGCGATTGCAAGTGTGTCGTATACCGACCGCAAAAAAGGCGAGATCGTTATTTCAAATGATGAATGGCTCTTTGATCCCTGCGATGAGGCGCTGGCACCTTATGCAGACGGCGCGGCGGTCGCCATGCTTTTGAGTGAAGAGAAGGCGAAAGAATTCGGCGTGAGCACTTTGGCAACGGTGGAAGGTTTTGCAAGTGCCGCTTCGGATGTCAAGAAACCGGAACTTGCCGGTGTGGCGGCAGTGGAAAAACTGCTCAAAGCGCAGGGCAAAACTATGGCGGATATCGCCGTTTTGGAGATCATCGAAAACAGTGTCGCGGATGTTGAGGCGGTCGAAAAGGCTTTGGGCGCGACGGCAAAGGTCAATCCGCTCGGCGGTGCGCTTGCATACGGCAAGAACGACGGTGCGGAGGGTATCGCCATGGTGCAGCGTTTGGTTGCCTCTTTGCAAAAGGGCGAGTACGGTATCGCGTGTATTTATTCCGCCGGCGGTCTCGGCATGGCGGCTTTGATCAGAAAAAATTAAATTATTTTATTTTAGGAGGATATTAAAAATGAAATTTGACGGAAGAGTAGCAATTATCACCGGCGCCGCGACCGGTATTGGCTTTGGCACAGCCAAACGCTTTTTGGAAGACGGCGCAAAAGTCGCCATCTGCGATGTGAATGAAGCGGCGATCGCCAAGGCAGTGGACGAACTCAAAGCATTCGGCGATGTGGCAGGTTTTGCCTGCGATATTTCCAAGCGCGAGTTGTGCGATGAGTTTGTCAAGAAAGTTGTCGATCATTTCGGCCATGTTGATTTCCTGATCAACAACGCCGGTATCACGCGCGACAAGAGTTTCAAAAATATGGAAGATGCCGACTTCTATAAAGTGGTCGAAGTCAACCTGTTCGGCACATACAATATGTGCAAGGCGGTTGCCCCGTATTTCATTGAGCAGAATTTTGGTAAGATCGTTTCCGCGTCTTCCGTTGCCTGCATCAAGGGCAACTTCGGGCAGACCAACTATTGCGCATCCAAGGGCGCGATCATGAGTTTCACCCGTTCTTTGGGACGCGAGCTCGGCAAGTACAACATCAATGTCAACGCCATTGCACCCGGCTTTATTGAAACGGCGATGACGGCGGCGATCCCCGAGGATATCAAGCAGCAAAAGATCGCCCAAATTCCGCTTCGCCGCACCGGCAAGACGGAGAATGTTGCTGCGGTCTATTCCTTCCTTTGCTCGGAAGAAGCATCCTATATCACCTGCACCACCATCATCGTTGACGGCGGCGTTCACTAACAAAAAAACCGCCGCTCCCAACGATCTGTGGGAGCGGCGGAGTTTCTTTATTCAGTTAGTTCAAGGGTACTTTGATCACGATGCGGCGCACACCTTTTGCATTCCCGATCATGCCGTCGGCGGCATGACCGTCCTGCGGCAGAAAGATGGCAAAACGGTCGGGATCGAGATAGAGTGCGGTCACATCGTCATCGCGCACGGCAAGAAGTGCGTCGATGTCCTCACGGTATTCCTGCGTGATCTCGGAAAGTTCGTTCGTGGGCTTATAAAAGAGCGTTTCTTCGCCTTCTGCCATAAACATCAGATCGGCATATTTGCGGTGCGCTTCCATTTTGATCGCGGAAGCCTCGCGTGTCTGCGTTTCGATCTGCACGAGGGAAAGACCGTTATCGAATGTTGTTTTACCCTTTTCAAAGTTTTTGGGATCGTAGGATCGCATCAAGGCAAAAGCCTCTTTCCAGATCGGGGCGAGGGAGAGATACGCATTGGCATTTTCTTTTTTGTCGTAAATCATAGTCATTTTCCTTTCTATATTGCGCACATCGGCAAAAGACGGTGCATTTGCGCCGCATTTTGCGAATGTGTGAAAAATACGCTTTATTCTTCGTCTTTCTCAGGCTCAATGCCGTGATCCCGCGCATCTTCGTCTTCCATGGAAAGAAAACTTGCGCCGGAGTGTTGTTCCAAAAGTTTGAAGGGCATTTTCATGATCCATGCGTTGAGCGCGGCGATGAGACTGAAATAGAACAGGAACCAAAGAATGCTTGAATCGAGGATCAGTTTCGGCCCGGCAGAAAGAAGCAGGAGAACGGGCAGCCAGGTGAAAACCGCGATCAGAACCGAACGGATCGGCGAGGAAAAGAACATCATCACACTGTTGAGGAGCAACTGCCCCAAAGAACAGTCAAAGTGGGAGTCAAATTGGAATAAAACCGCGGAAACACAGGCGGTGAGACCGAGTGCCACCATCGAGATATAGCGTGTTTCCATTTGGAATTTTGCACCGAAATAGGAACTGTATCCGAAAAGTCCCATCAGCACCAGCATAATGAGCCATGCCGGGATCATACGGCGGCAACTGCGGCGAAAGCACTTGAAAAAGGTCGAAGCGCAGGGCGCGGCGGAGTACATTACGCGGCGGTGCGCCGTAATAAGTGCGGAAGCGGATGCCCCGATGGTCACGATCGGCAAGCAGCAGACCAAAAACAAAATATTGAGCGCAATTTCATCAAAAACACCGGTGAGAAAGCGCATAAATTTGGAGTCAGCGGAAAAAACAGACATTTGATTACCTCCGTGAAAAAATCAAAGGAAGGAGTGCAAAGCCGTGAAAGAATGGTTAGACAGAATATCGCTTACCAAAAAACTGAGCATCTATATTATCATTTTGCTCGTGATGTTCTTGGTCTTTACGGCGTTGCTCTTTGGTTTCCAGGCGCAGACATTTACAGCGAACGCCCGTAGTCAGATGGTCAGTGAGATCGGTTTTGCGCAGTCGAAAACGGTTTCGCGTATGTCTGCCATGCAGACGGCTGTGGAGCAAATTGCAGACGATGAGGACATCATTTCCTTTGTCGATTCTAATCATACCACACTTGACAGTACTTATGCAAGGAATTCCGAAAGAGTTTTGCGTCGTTTGCAGCAAATTGCCACCTATACGGAGGATGCAAGGCTCTATGTGGTGAGCAAAAATGACGCCCTGCGTTCTTATACGCAGTTCCGGTATCATTTGTCGGATGTGCTGGCACTTCCGTGGATCGATTCGGATGTATTGAGTGCCGCCAACAGTACAAAGACCTATTGGAGCATAGGGAAATGGGTGAACGGCGAAACGGTGCTGATCTGTTATCGCGGCGTGTATGAAAACACCGAGCCGTACCAAATCAAGGAATTGGTGGTTTCCTCTGTGCCGGTTTCCACGCTTTGCGCGACAATGCGGTCGCAAACGAAAACGACCGACACGGTTTTGGTCAACGAAGACGGCGTGGCGATCGCGGCGACCGATCAACGATTTTTGCGCCCGAAGACTGCGGCGCAACTGCTACGCGCAGTGAGCAAAAAGGAATGGACGCGCGTGGATGGGGAGCGCATTCTCACCGCAAGCGAGCATTTGGGCGATAGCGGCGAAACCTTTTCCGCGTGGCAGATCATAGCGGTGAGTTATTATGCAAATTATTTCAGCCGTTTGATCAAGGCTCTTTTGCTGATCGCCATTTCATTCCTGTTGGCACTCGCTTTGCTGATTTGGCTTACCCGTATGGTAACACAAAATATCGTCAAACGCAATGCCGTTGTGTTGCAGCATATCGGACATATTGCTTCGGAAGATTTTACGATCAACAGCGAATTGGACGGCGTGGATGAGTTTTATCTCATCAATGAGGAACTCAACGGCTTGGGCATTCGGCTCAATCGCCTGATCCGCGACGAACTCCAATCGCAGATCGAACATCAGCAGTTGCAGTTGGCGTTCCAGGATCAGCAGATCGTGGCACTGCAAAATCAGATCAATCCGCATTATATCGTCAATACGCTTGAAGCCATCCGGATGAAACTGCTCATCCGCGGCGAGGAGGAAAGCGCACAGATGGTGTGCTATCTGGCACAAAGTTTGCGCGTTTATGCCTGGTCACCGCACAGTATGATCACCGTGGCGGAAGAAATTGACTTTTTAGAGCAATATTTGGTCTTGCAAAATTATCGTTTTATTGATAAAATTAAATATAACATTTCGGCACAGGAGGATGTCTATGCGGTCAATGTGCCGCGTTTCCTCATTCAGCCGCTGATCGAGAATGCGATCAAGCACGGTTTCAAGAATACGGTTTCCGATGCGCAGATCGACATTTCCTTTGTGCGCGACGGAGAATATTTCTATATCACCGTGGAGGATAACGGACTTGGTATGGAGGAAGAAACGCTGGCGCGTCTGCGCGAACGCTTTGCATCCGAATCTCTGGATGTTTCCGCCAGCGGCGGTCATATCGGGCTGACCAATGTGCAGCACCGTATTCGCTTGCTCTACGGTGAAGATTGCGGTATGACAGTTGAAAGCAAGAGCGGCGAGGGTACGAAGATCATAATGAAATTGAGAACGGACGGTGAGAATATATGAGTTACAGCGTGCTGATTATCGACGATGAGCCTCTCATTTGTATGGGACTTTTGGAAATCGTCAACTGGAAAGCATTCGGATTTGAGCAGGCGGATATTCGCTTCAATTTTGCCGACGGGCTCAAAGCGGCATTGACGCATCCCTATACGCTCATTGTCACCGATGTCCGCATCCATGACGATAACGGGTTGGAGATCATTCGCCGCGCGAAAGAGGCGGGGACCTGCGAGAATTTTATTCTCATCAGCGCATACGCCGAATTCAGTTATGCGCAGGCGGCGATCAGTTACGGTGTGCGCGATTATATCCTCAAACCGATCGACAAGGAAAAATTAGAGAGCAGTGTGCGCCGTTTCGTCGAGGAACTCAAAGGAAAGAAAGGTGTTCCCGAACGGGAAGAGCGACCGGAGGAAAGCGTTCAAAGCGGCGGCAAGGAGAGTACGCATATTACCAATTTACTCAAATATGTGCACGAGCATTACAATGAGCCGGATATGTCGCTGACCTCTTTGGCGCAGAAATGCTATGTCAATCCCTCTTATCTGGGACAGAAATTTCACCAGCGCACGGGCATCAAATTTACCGACTATCTCAATCAGTATCGCATTATCAAGGCGTGCGAATTGCTCATTGACGGGAAACTCCTTACTTATGAAGTGTGCGAGCGCGTGGGATTTGGCAATGCGACCTATTTCCACCGCGTATTCAAAAAAGTGACAGGATACAGCACGATGGAATATAAAAAGCGATTATTGCGCGGGCAGGTGGAATTACCCTCGCTTCCGAAAATTGATGCAGAAAAGTAAAAAAATCACTCGGTTTACAAAAACCGAGTGATTTTTTACTTTATTTAACGAACATACGATAGAGGAAGGTGACGATCTGTGCGCGTGTGCAGGCACTGTTCGGTTCGAATGTCGTTTCGGAAGTACCTGAGGTGATCTTCTCACTCACTGCCCACAAAACCGCGTTTGCGAAGTAATCGCTTGCCGCCACATCACCAAACGGGTTGGCGGCAGAAGTATTGGCGGAAGCCTTTGCATAGCGGAAGAGGAAGGTGACGATCTGTGCGCGTGTGCAGGGGCTTTCCGGTTCAAAGGTGGTGTCGGAAGCACCCGAAGTGATGCCGTTTTCCACTGCCCACAAAACCGCTTTATAATAGTAAGCATCGGCAGCAACATCCGTAAATTTGTTATTCTTACCGGTGGGTTCGGGACAACCGGCGGCACGCCACAGGAAGGTCATCGCTTGTGCGCGTGTGCAGGATTCGTTCGGAGAGAAGGTTTTGGGAGAAGTGCCGGAAGTGACCTTGTTTTCCACCGCCCAGTCAACGGGGGCTTTGAAGTAATCGCTTGCCGCCACATCAAGGAAACTGCTTTCCTTGGCGACCGTGACACCGGTGAGCTGCATGGAGTAAAGTTTGGTATCGGTCGAGACAAAGCGGAGAGAAACGGTTTTGCCTTTCAAAGCGGACAGATCCTTGTTGCCCTTCCAGGAGAGGGACACGCTGACGCCGTCTTTGCCGGAATTGATGGCATCGCAGTCTGCAAGACTGTAACCTTCGATCACATTGCCGTTTGCATCGAGCAGTTCCGCTTTCAGATTGCCCGTAGTTTCCACATTGAGCAAAATGCCGTCACCGTTCATCAAAAACGGATGTGTGGTCATTGTACCTTCGGTTTTGGCGGTATCCATGGAAACGAAACCGTTGAGACGCCATTTGGCAACGCCGATGTAGTAGTTGACGGGAGCACCGTGGTTGCCTTCCTGACAGCCGTAATAAAGCCAGGTCTCATCGGCAACGCCGTCTTTATCGGTGTCTACATTCATCGGATGCGCGGCAGTGTAAGCACAGAACCCGGTGTTGTTGACGGGGATCAAAGTGGTGTTGTAGAAGGGACGCTGCCAATCTTCCGTGGCATCACGGGAGAAAAGCAAGGTGGTATCGGTGTAACCGTACATAAAGAGTTCGTCGATACGGTAACGCATATCAAAACCGATATAACTGTCGCCGAGCGGATAGAGACCTACGCCGTAACCGTCGGTGCGGAGGAAACGATTGTCATCGTCCTGCGGTGTTGAAATGGAGTACATACGCACGGGCGTTGTCCAATTTTCCAGATCCTTACTGACCATCATACGGTGTGTACGCTTGTTGTTGTCGAAATTCAAGGGCTTTTTGAGCATACAGACATACTCTTCGTTAACGGAGTCATAAGCAACGGTGATCACATCGAGTGCCTGCTCAAAAATGGTTTTATAGTAAGCCCAATGAACACCGTCCGCAGAGGTGAGCAGATAATATTTGGCGGTACTCAAAGATTGAGATCCGACGCTGTCATAGTGGTTGAAACCGATCATCTTATAGATGTAACTGCCATCATTATTCTTGACTTTGAAGACGGTGGGTGCATCAAAAGCATCGTATTCTTTGCCGTCTTTGACATAAGAGCATTTCTGTTCATTTTTCCATGTGATACCGTCTGCGGAAGTAGCATAATAGAATGTCATACCGCTGCCCTGATACCACATCTTATAGCATTGATCCTGCTCATCGTAGAAGGCGTTACCGTAGATCCAGCGACCTTTATCGAGGTTGGTTTTCTGAATGCTTGCTTGGTGGATGTTGCGCGTGACATTGGAAACGGAGTCGATGAGATAATCATCCACAAAGAGTTGGAGATTGCCGTTGATCTCGCGCACGGAAAGAGCAAGACTTGCTTCGTCAAAGTAAACGAGGTTGTTATCACCGCTGACGCTGACGGTCACATAAGCAGTACCGCTTGGAACGGTTGCGCTGCCGTGATAGGTTTTCCAACTGTTGCCGGAAATGCTTGCCACGGAAGAAGAGGAGATGAGATTGAAGTTTTCATCAAAGAATTCCATATTCAAAGCGGCAGAGCCGGTTTGAGCGCGTGCTTTGAGGGTCGCTTCATAACTCTTTCCGGCGGTGAGACCATAAACATAGGAAGAACGGATACCACCGTTGCCGAGACCAAAGCCCTGCAAGGCAAGACCTTTGTTACCTTCGGTGAATTGATTTTCTTCCGTTGCGGGATATGCGGCTGTGTTGCCGAATGCAGACCAGCCGTAGGGGAAGAATGTGACGCAGTTCGGAGAGCCGTTTTCCATGGAGGCGTTGGAAATGGAAGTGGAAACGGCATAGGTGTTGACATTGTCAAAACTTGCGTTGCCGCTGAGAACAATGCGGATGAAACGGGTTTCGGCACTGCCGACGGCAACGGGCATTTCGTCGATTACCACGCGCAAAAGACCGTCGCCGCTTACAGAGGGATTGTCAGCGGAAATGCGCTTGCCGTCCTGGTTGCAGATTTCAACGGTCATGGTGCCGTTACCGGCGGCAGTCGCGGTGCAGACATAGGATTTGCCTTCTTGTACGGGGATAAGATGCGAAGCTGCCGAGCCGCCGTTGACGGAGACGACACCGTTTGCGATCGTTGCATTTTGGAGTGTCCACGGTGTATTTGTGCCGTCTTGGAGCGAAGAGCGGTCAAAAGTGCCATCGCTGACGGAGGCACCGTAGCCGGAGAGAACAAAGCGGATATTGGTCACGGGAGAAGAAAAGTCGAGTTTTGCAAAGGCGGCATTGACCGGGGCATACGCAAAAAGCGGACCTGCCGCACTCTTAGTGCTGATTTGCGCTTTGCTTTCATCATAGAAAGAAAGCGTGCGCGTGGCACTGCCGGAAGCGCTCAGGAAATAGAGTGCGCCGGCAGAGATCGGGAAGAGGTCGCCGTCCTTGTAATTGGAAAGTTCATGGAGGGAGACGGCGTCAAAGTAGCAGGTACCCACGGAAACGCCGGGGGCGGTGACCGTAGCCGTAGCGGTGACGGCACCGGCAGGTGCGATCGCGGAAACGGTCAGATATTTCCAAACGCCGCAAGTGGCTGCGTCATCAAGATAGTTGACGGCGGCGGAGCGGAGTTTGACACCTTCGTTCGACCAGAAAGTAATGGTGAGAGAGGGATTGCTCGTTGACGCTTCGGTGAATACGGCAGCGGAGAGTTGATAGGTATATCCCTCATGGATGCCGAAGACCTTGGCGCTTTGGCGACCGTAGTCATTCGTCTTATCGCTGTCGTTGATGCAAAGGGAGGACTTGCCGATAAAGGCAACATCGTCCGATTGCTCGATCGGCGCGTTGAGTTTGATATCGCTCCAGGTATTCAAACCCTCTTCAAAACTTGCATTTTGCACCTTCAACTTGCGAGCGGACTCCAAAGACATAGAGGAAACGATCACGGGGAAGTCGCAGGCATAAGTTGTACTGTTCTTCGTGAAAGTGCCGCGCAGAAGCACGGTTTTGCTTGCTTCACCGACTTTGGGGCGCGTAACAGCTCCGCTTGTGGGATTGATGAGCGAAGAAGCGGCGGAAGTTGCGGCATCCACGGCGCTCCACGAAATCGCAACATCGCCCGAACTTGCGGGCAGAGGCTTGATCGCGGTTCGGATGTCGTCTTTACTCTGACCGTTCAGATAAGCGGAAATATCCAAAGTACGGGCGGCGGAAACCAAAGCATAGTAAGTTGCGGAGTAGGGATGAATCGTGATCCTGGCATCCAGCGACTCATTCGTGTTGCGATAGGAGACATTCAGCACAGCCTGAATAGTCGCATCGTTGTCGGGACGAGAACGCAGTTTGATTTTATCTCCCGAAATGTAAGCGATGCCGTTTTTGTCCTTGGTGATCTCTTTCCAGGAAAGCGTGACATCGCCGCTGACGGAGGGAAGAGCGATCTCGTCACTGTCATTTACCTCGAAAGCGAGGGGAGAGCCGAATTTTGCTTTCAATTCTTCAACTGCCGCTGCGATCACAGAAGCATCATCACCTTTTTGCGCATTGTTGACAGAAGCGAGGGTCGCATTGATCTGCGAGGTGGTAATATCACCCGAAGAGGGCATTGCCGCTTTCAAAGCGGGGATATAGTCCTTGACATAAGCGTCATTGATGGATGAACTCAGACGCAGGCAGGGAGATTTCAGCTTGGTGAGAACAACGCTTGCATCGGGCGTGCCCTTTTTCAGCTCATTTTCCAATTCGCGGATGATACCCAGCGAGGTGACTTCATAAACTTCGACATCATCGAAGTAGATTGTACCTGTATTGCCGTTGTTACTGTAAAGCAAGGGAGCAACATACGCCACGGTGTTGTCAGTCGGAGCAGTCGCACGGAATTCGACCTGTTTCCAATCACCCGGCACATCAATGAGTTTCAGCGGAGAATTGACCTGAGAGCCGGATGAATTCAAAAAGCGGAGGTAAAGGCTTGCCTGCTGGGAAACATTACCCTTTACCCAGACTTTGAGTACATAGTCATAACCCGCTTTGGCGGGAATGCTTTTTGCGCTTTGCAAAAGTCCTTGGTTGCAGGAACCCTGTTCGGCGGCTTCCAATTCATCGTGGACGATACCGGCGCGGGAACCGCTGTGGTGTTCGTCCGTCGTGGTCGAAGCATATAACTCTTTGGTTGCAGTGGTGTAGATCGTCCAATTTGTCGGAGTGCCATCGGTATTGGTCTCTTCAAAACCGGGATTGAGGACGGTCAACTGTTCGATCTCGTTGGAGGAAGCGGCACCGGAGTTGCCGGCGTAAATCGCCTTTTGTACGGCGGAGCGCGTCAAAGCACCGCTTTGCATGGCGCTCGTCAACTCTTTGGCATAAGCGCGGGCATTGGCACCCTGCACATCGGAAAGAGCAAGTGCCCGAGAATTGAGGATCTCACCGATCAGGCTTGTATTCGGAACAGGATCACCCAAAAGAGACTCCAACAGGGTAAGCGCGGTCGATTCTGTCAAAGCGACGATTTCCAGATCGTCGATATAGGCATAGCCGGTTGGTGCGGAGCGAGACGGCAAAATCGCCGTAAGAGAGGAAGGGGAATTATCGTATTTGAGCATAAAAGCCAACCGTTGCCAACCGTTTCCGGCACCTTGGGAGGTGTAGTACATTGCATAGTTGTTATTACTTACGGAACTTGCCCCGGACGGCGAGACGGCAAAAGTTGCGCCGCTTGCCGAAATGCCGACGCCGAAGTTACCGCTTGCGCTTTCCTTTACGACATTGCACCAGGCGGAAACGACATATTCCGTGACGCCTTTCGTGCCGGGGAACGACTTTTGCACGGACGGAGATTGCTGAGCGCCCGAGGGATTTTCATCGAGAATTTTCAGACTGTTTTTGCCGGAGTGGGCATCTTCGTCGGAAACGAAAACCTGTTTCTCGGTCGTGGCGGGATCGCCGCGGAATTTCCATCCGTCGGGAAGTTTGCCCACCGTGTCGGATTCAAACCCGACGCCATCTGCGGCAAAGGCGGAAAACGACACACAGCCGAGCGTCATCACAACCGCAAGGGCGGAAGCCACAATGCGGCGCGCAGAAAATTTGTTACTTTCTTTCATAATGTTCCTCCATTTGATCTATCTTTGCCGTTTTCACATTACTGAACCTGCATGGAGTAGAGTTCGGTATTCGTGGAAACAAAATGCACGGAAATGGTTCGACCTCTCAAAGCGGAGAGATTGGAATTACCCTTCCAGGAAAGCGCCACATTGACACCGTCGTTGGAAGAAGTGATCTCGTTGCAGTCACTCAAAGCGAAACCGCTGATGACATTGCCGCTTTCGTCCAGAAGTTCGGCTTTCAGATTGCCGCTGACATTGGCATTGACATAGAGTTTACTGCCGTTAAACAGGAACGGACGGGTTTGGATACTGCCTTGTGTGCTTGCGGTGTCAAGCGAAACGAAACCGTTGAGCCGCCACTTGGCAATGCCGATATAGTAGGATGCTGTCGTTCCGTGATTGCTTTCCTGTGCTCCGTAGTAGAGCCAGGTCTCATCACCGACACGGATCGGCGCATTTGCCGTATAGACACAGGCGTTGCCGTTGTTGACCGCGATGAGCGGCGTATCGGCAAACGGGCGCTGCCAATCCTCCGTGAGATCGCGGGAGAAGAGCAGCACATCGTCCACATAACCGTAAGAGGGCAGTTGATCGATGCGCATCCGCCAATCGAAACCGACATAACTGTCGCCGAGCGGATAAAGTCCTGCACCGTAACTGTCGGTGCGGAGGAAAGAATTGCCGTCATCCTGCGGTGTGGCAAGGGAATACATCCGGATCGGCGTACTCCAGTTTTCCAGATCCTTGCTGACCATCATGCGCTGTGTGCGCTTGTTGGCTTCAAAGACGAGCGGTTTTTTCATCACGCAGACATACTCTTCATTAACTGTATCGTATGCCACGGTAATGACATCGAGTGCACCGCTGAAAATCGTTTTTACATATTCCCATTGAATGCCGTCATCCGAGGAGAGCAGGTAATATTTTGCGTTGGCAAACGAAGAAGAGCCTGTTTCGTCATAATGATTGAAGGCGATCATCTTATAGGTGTAAGTGCCATCGCCGTTATCAAACCGAAAGACATTGGGGGAAGCGAGATGCGTCAAGGTCTTGCCGTCTTTCGTGTAGGAACAGGCCGTGCCGCTTGCCCAGTTAATACCGTTGGCGGAGGCATAGTAATAAAATGTCATACCGCTGCCCTGACACCACATTTTGTAAATGCCGTCCTGCTCGTCATAAAGGACATTGCCGTAGATCCAGCGACCGGTCAGATTGGTCTTTTGGGTAGTTGCCTGATGGATGTTGCGCTGTACATTTGCCGTGGAGTCGATGAGATAATCGTCAATGAACAGTTGGAGATTTTGACCGATCTCGCGCACGACGGGAGCCGACGAAGCCTCGTCAAAGTAGACAAGACCGTTGTCGGTGCTGACGGAAAGAGTCAGATAAGCAGTTTTATCGGGTGCTTGGTCTTTTACGGAGTAAGTTTTCCATGTGTTGCCCGAGATAACGGTTTGCTCCTCGGAAAGGAGGTGGAAACCGCTGTCCCAATATTCAAGTTTCAGTGTGGCAGAGCCTTGTTCGGCGCGCGCCTTCAAAGAGATTTCATAGTCTGTTCCGGGCGTGATGCTTTTCACGAAAGAGGAGCGCACACCGCCTTCGCCGAGCCCGAAACTCTCAACGGCAAGACCTTTACTGCCGTCGGTGTACTGATTGTCGCCTTTTGCTGAATAAGCGGCGGAATTGCCGAATGTTGACCAGCCGTACGGGAAGAAAGCCGCCAAATTCGCCGAGCCGTTTTCCATCGAAGCGTTGGAGATCGAAGTGGAGAGGGCATAGACTCTTGTATTGCTGAAATTCGCGGCATTGCTGAGCGTGACTCTTGCATAGCGCGTTTCGGCGTTGCCGGGAGCGACATCTGCCGCAGGGACGATGCAAGAGAGCACATAATAACTGCTGCCGGAGATCGCAGAACGGGAAGAGGGGTGATTGGTGGTGATTTTTGCGCCGTCCTGATTATAGAAATTCACCTGCATAGTACCGGTGGCATTACTGCATGTGGCATAGAAGCGATACTCCTTGCCCTCTTGTACGGGGATGAGCGGCGAGACGGCGGAACCACCGGTCTGCACGGAAATTTTACTGTCTTGCAACTCTGCTTTGTTCAAAGTCCAGCCGGAGGAAACGCCGATATTGGCACCGTAGCCGGAGGGCGCAAAGTGAATGTCGGAAACCTCAAGAGCCGTATCGGAAGAGAACGAAATGTTCGCGTAGGCGGTTTTGCTCGGCGCATAGGCGCAAAGAGCATCTACTGCACTTTGTGAGGTGAGGAAGGATCGATTTTCGTCAAAGAAACGAAGCGTGATCTCGGCTCCGCCGTTGGCACGGACATAGTAAAGCCCGTTTGGCTGTGCCGCAAGCAGGTCGCTTGTGGCGCAGGCACCGGCTTCAAGCGACAAAATGCCGTTTTGCACGCTGACACCTTCACCGTTCCATGCGCTGACACGGTTGGTGTCTATGATCGGAAGTTCGCAGAGCGAAACGGCGTCAAACCAACATTCACTCAGCGATGCGGAAGTTGCCGAAAGCGTTGCGGTCACTTTGACGGCACCTGCCGGTGCGATCGCGTCCAAAGAGAGGTACTTCCATACGGAAGTTTGGGAAGAAACGCCAAAATAATCGGTCGAAACAGAGGAGATCTGTGCACCGTTACTGTCCCGGAAGGTCAAAGTGAGCGTGGGATCGTTGTCTGCCGTTTCGCTCAAAGCCGCGGCAGAGAGACGGTAGGTGTAGCCGTCCCGAACACCGAACGACTTGACGCTTTGCGAGGCGCGCTGTGCCGTTTTGGGTGCTTTTTTGATGCAAAGGGAAGCACTGCCGATAAAGGAATGCGCAACCGTGCGTTCCACAGAAGCGGATCTGTCGGTCAAAATCCATCCGGAAGCATCGGTTTCAAAATCGCCGTTGAGCGCGATCGTTCGAGCGGAATCCATCGCCTTTGCCGCAATGATGATCGGATAATCGTGCGTATATTTCGTATGATCCTTTGTGAATGTGCCGCGCAGTAAAACGGCGGCATTGTTTTCGTCAAGTGTCGGGCGCGTTACCGCACCGGTGACGGGATCAACATAGGAACACGGTGCCATTGCGGAGGCATCCAGCGTTTCCCACGAGACGGAAGCATCTTCAAAAGAAGTCGGAAGCGCGGCAATATTATTGCGAACATTATCGGCACTTTGCCCGTTGAGATAAGCGGTAATATCTAATTTTTTTGCGGCGGAAGCAAGCGCATAATAGGTGTCGGAATAGGGCTTGACCATAATGCGCATCACGCACAAGGTGGGATTTGCCGTACCACAACTAATTTTCAAAGTTGCCAATACGGGTGCATCCGTGTTTTCGGGACGGGAGAGAATTTTGATTTGATTGCCCGAAATAGTGACGCAATGCAGGGGATCGGAAATGATCTTGTCCCACACCAAAGAAGCGCCGTATTGGTTGGCGACCGAAGGAATGTCGATATGATCTTCGTCCGTTGTGCGGATGATATAACCGGTGGCATTTTTGATTTCCGTATTGACGGCAGATAGGATAGCGGAATCTTCCTTGCCGCTTCGCGCCGTGTTGACGGTCGTCAAAGCAGTATTGATCTGCGCGGCGGACAAAGTACCGACGGCAGGTAAAACGGCTTTCAATGCGTTGATGTAGCCTTCAATATTGGCATCCGTTACGGTGGCGGACACGCCGAGAGCCGGATTTTTCAAAGCGGATAAAACATCGGCGGTGTCGGGAGAAGCGGCATGCAGTTTTGCCGTAAGGTCGGAGAGTGCGGCGGCGGACGCCGTTTGAGTTGCCGCGGCGGCGTTGACGCTGTTGACTGCGCTTTGGATAAAAGAAACAGTCATTTCGAAACGGTTTCTTGCCGGCAAAGCGAGTTGAGAGATGTAGTCATCCATACGCGAAACGACGAGTCCGCTGATATTCAAAGCAGACGATTGCAGAATATGGGAAATGACCGTCTTGTTGAGCGGCTCTTCGCAGAGATATTCCCGCAAAAGAACGGGAGCGGTCTGCGCCGTCACCGGCGTGAGAGACACATCGTCAAAATAGGCGAGACCGGTTGAAGCATTTTTTGTGGGGAAGAGCGCGATCAGTTTTGACGGTGAGGCGTCATAGGACAAAAAGTGGGAAAGATGCACCCAGCCGGCGCCGGCACTTTGCGTTGTATACATCATGGCGTAGGACGGCTGCTTTGCAGGATCATTGGAATCGCCTTCGGGGCGGGTGGCATACTTTGCCTCTTCCACCGAAACACCAATGCCGAAGTTGCCGGAAGAGGTATTGCACTTTACGACATTACACCAAGCCGAGACGACATATTCCGTGACGGAGGAAGTACCCGTATAGGTTTTCTGAATACGGGGCGCCGGCTGTGTATCGGCAATATTGGCGTCCTCGATGCGAAGCGATTTGGAGCCGCTGTGCGACAGATCTGCCGAAACAGAGATCTGCGCTTCGGTCGTTAGCGGATCGCCATAGTATTTCCATCCGCTCGGCATAGCGCCCAATGCACCCGACTCAAAATCTTCGACGGCAGAGGCGGCATTTGCAGGGAAAACCAGACAGCCGAGCGTCAGCGCAAAAGCCATACCGCAGGCGACTGCCCGTTTGACAAAAGCAAAATTTGTCGTGTTCATAAATGTCCCCATCCTTTTTCAAAAATCGGCAAAGCCCATTTATCCATTTTCTATAAATAAATACACTAACATTATAAATTGTAATCAATGAAAAGTCAATCTAAAAAACCCCAAAAAAGAGTGGAAAGAAAAAGCAAAAAGAAGCGGAAAAATTTCTCTTTCCGCTTCTTTTATAAAATGTTGAATTACTTCTTGTTGGCGGTTGCCCAGGTGTCATAAGCACTTTGGAGCAAGTCGGTCAACTTGGAAGCACCGGCATTTTCCATCTGCTTCTTGTAGGAATCCCAATCCTTGTTGATGTCGGACTGACCGGTGACCCACTTGGCTTCATACTGAGTGATGATGTTGTAAACATCCGTACGGATCACGCCGATCTCGTCATTGACTTCCTGAGTGTAGTAAGGACGGGGCCAGATCTCGGGATTGATGACATCCTTGTACTCTTCATAGGATTTAAGTTTCTTTTCATAGGTGGCATCGAGTTTGATATGACCGTCTTCATAGTCGTCCATCGTACGCAGGAAGAGATAGGAACCGGTAACGCAAGTAGAGAAGGTGGGGGCGATCTTTTCGTTGGCATCGCTCTGCTCGGGAGTCATGCTGGGTTCCCAAACGGGGATGCCGTTCTTATCAAGCGTGTAACGCGGCGTAAATCCGTCAAGATCATTGTCGGAAACCGAACCGTAAAGGATAGTTAAAGTGCCTTCGGCAGAGAAGAGTTTGTCGAAGTACGCCAACACGATCTCGGGATGCTCGCAGTTGTTGGTGATGGTGAGCGTGTTCTTATAGCCGTTATAACCGGGATTGAGATAAGCGCAGGGACTGTAACCCTTGACGCTCGGGAGCATAACGGGTTGAATGTCGCCGGCATAAGGAACGGAAGCACTGAGGTGGATGGCACCGAAGGTAGCACCGAATTGGCAGGAAGTCGTGTTGTTCAAGCGAGCCTTGAAACTTTCGGTGTTGGCAGTGTAAATTTCAGACCAGATCAAGCCTTCTTTATACCAAGCGGCGACCTGGGCGATGGCTTCCTTATAGGCATCCATCATCGGAGCGAGGGAAACTTTGCCCTTCTTGACCACGCAGTAGGAGTCCAAAGCGGAGTCCTTGGTGGCAAGTCCCCACATTTGCAGGCAAGCCTGGACGGTTGCATAGGGAGAACCGGAAGAGGTAGCGAGCAGG
>JAZUIU010000039.1:0-40359 GCA_045642405.1 Oscillospiraceae bacterium | reverse complement strand
AGGTCCTTCGGCGACCACATCCAGCCCCAACGAAGACTGCCCACGCGGTCAGGTCGTGACCTTCCTCTATCGCTGGATGGTCAAGTAAGCAAACACAAATAAAAAAACAGACTTGCGAAAGCAAGTCTGTTTTTTTGCGTTTTCTTAGGGAAAAGCGGATTGCCACGGCAACTTCGTTGCCTCGCAATGACGAAATATTTTTACCTCTTTGCCTTCCCCTTTGGGGGAGGTGCTGAGCGAAGCGCAGCGGATGAGGTCGTAACCGCGAGGATCGCGGCGATCCGCCTTTGCTTTTTTGCTTTTACACGAGAAATAAAACGGCAGAGTACAAATCGTACTCTGCCGTTTTATTTTCAGAGATTAGAGAGACTTCTCGTAACTTTCGATCATCTTCTTGACCATCTGACCGCCGACAGAACCGGCTTCGCGGGAAGTGAGGTCACCGTTATAGCCCTGTTTGAGGTTAACGCCGACTTCGCCTGCCGCTTCCATCTTGAACTTATTCATGGCGGACTTTGCTTCGGAAACATTGATCTTATTGCTCTTGTTAGCCATTTTTGTTTCTCCTTTTGTATATTTTGCGATTTGGCATCGCAAGCATAGTTTGTGCAGGCGATCACTTGATATACAAAAAGAAAAGCGGTAAGTTGTGGAAATGCCGGCAATGGTCAAAAAATGCTTTTTTTGTCTGCTTTTTGTCTATTGACTTTGCAAGGCTGCTATATAACAATAATAGTAGCCGTCGCAGGTAAAATATTGCAATTTTGCATTGTCGGCGGTAAAAAAGAAACTTTCAGGAGGAGAATATGAAAAAGTTTACGAAGTTGATGTCCTTGTTTCTTGCCGCTTTGATGCTGCTTGCAACCCTTACCGGCTGCGCAGGCTCTGAGGACAAAAAGAAACACGAAAGCAATGTCCCCGAAGTCAAATTCCCCCTCGAAGAGCCGTACACGCTTCGCGTGATGGTCAAGGGCGTTGTATCGCAGGATGAATTGGAAAAGAGTTCTTACTATCAAAAACTCGTCCAAGATACCAATGTCAAACTGGAAATCATTCCTTTGGGCGATGAGCCGACCACGACGCTCAATGCGATGCTCTCTGCCGGCACTTACGGCGATGTGATCATCGGCGTTTTGAACGACTCTCTGCTCACCGATCTTGCCTACGGCAATTTCCTCATTCCCATTGAGGATTACATTCAGGATGCCGATCTGATGCCCAACTACAATACGCGCGGTCTTCCGGAAATTCCGGAAGCGATCAACACGATGACTTTGCCCAACGGTCACATTTATTCTGTCGCCCGTATTGATGCTAATAAGGCGGGCAATCTGGAAAGCCCGTTGGTCGTCAACAAAGAATGGGTGAAGAAGTCCGGTGCGGATCTTTCCACGATCGAAGGATTTACCGAATATCTCCGCTATGTCCGTGACAACGATATGAACGGCGACGGTAATGCAAACGATGAAGTGCCGCTGCTCATTGCCACCAGCGCCGCCAGCCCCTACGCGACGGTGCAGGCTTGCCTGGGTATGTGGGGACTTGCCACGAAAGACAGCGCACTGGATTCTTACTGTGTTGTCAAAAAAGGCAAAGTTTCGCTTGCTCCCATGATGGATGCTTATAAAGAGGCGATCTCCACGCTTTCTTCCTGGTACAAGGAAGGCTTGATATGGAGCGAACTTTATACTGCCAACAAAGAGAGTTTCAACAACCGTTTGAACAATCTGACCGCACCGCAATGGGGCGCGACATTCGGCGTGATTCACCTGAGCAGTGCCGCTCCTTATGCCGACGATCTCGAAGCGATCAAATATCCGGCGATCAAGGGATATCAGCCATGCGCTTATATGAATCCCGGTTATCTCGGTTACAAGAATACCTTCTCCGTCACCACAAACTGCGAGCATCCCGAGATCGCGCTTGCATGGCTCGATCAGATCTATTCGCAGGACGGGACGGTCGGGATCAGTTACGGTTTGAAATCCGACAATGATATTCCCGGTTTCACGCCGCAGTATGATTTCAAGGCGGACGGCAGTATCGAGCAGTTGACCATTACGCCCGAACAGTCCGAGCAAAACAAAAAACTCTGCCCGAGCCTTGCTTCCATTTTCGGCGGTGCGTTCCTTTATCTGCGCGCGCAGGAAGACTATGATGCCGGCAAGATCATTCTCTCCAAGGCTCTTTCCAAGATCGGCGAAATTTATAAATTCTACGGCGATGATGTCAACCAAGAAGTCTGGCCGCGTCCTTACTACACGCAGGAAGTCAATGACGAGATCAATACCGTTCGTACGGATGTTTACAACATCATTACCCAGTACGAAGCCAAGTGGGTGGTCGGTCAGTCCGATATCAACAAGGATTGGGACAGTTACAAAAAGCAAATGGAAGATGCCGGTGCCGTGCGTTTGGCGCAATTGCTCCAAAGTGCTTATGACACCTGGGCATCCGGCGGTAAGAAGTGATGATAGAAAACGGCGGAAAGAACAATCTTTCCGCCGTTTTTGCTTATTTGCTCTGCCTCTTTTTTCGGTATTGCGAAGGGGTGAGACCTTTCCCCAAACGAAATGTCCGGTTGAAACTGCGCATATTGTTAAATCCGCTTTTTCCGGCGATGTCCGTGATTTTCATCGCGGAAGTCTCCAAAAGAGAAGCGGCATATTCAATTCTGAGAGTGTTGATTTAATCGCGAAAACTGATGAGCAGTTTGTGACTGAAAATATAGGAGATATAACTGCGGCTGATCGCAAGGTCCTTTGAAATCTGTGGAATGCCGATATCCTCCGTAAAGTGATTTTCACAGTAGGAAATAATTCTCGCGGCTTGATCCGATTTGCAGTCATTCGGGCAAAATCGGATTTGCGGTGCGACCAGCAAAAAGATCAGATTGATGAAGGCAGTTTGTATGTTCGGCTCTTCCGAAGTGAAATCGGCGGAAAAATCCCGAAGCATATTGGCAATGCGGTCAAAATTGCCGCTGAAATCACCGACAGGATAGGCGGAAACAAGGTTTTCGCGGATCTCTTTGCTTTGCACGATGATATTGGGCTTAAAGATCATGATAGCATATTCTCCGCTGCGGTCGCTGTTTTGATAACAGTGGATCTGATTGGGAAAGGCGATAAAGAACATTCCCTTTTTGACATCGTATCTTTTCCCTTCCGAAAACGCGGTAAAACTGCCGCGCAGTGCAAAAGCGATCTCAATGTCCTTGTGAATGTGTGCAGGGAAATCCGTCTTGTCGGAGAGGAACAGGATCGGATTGGTCTTCACTTCTCGAAATATAAGGCTCAAAATCTCACCTCATTATAAAAAATGTCTACAAAGTGCCGAAATTTTGTTTATTATTACTTGTATTATAGACTTTTTTTCTATATAGTGCAAGAGGAAAAGCAGAAAGAAGGTGTTCTTTTTTGAATATTACCAGAAAAGGCTCTACGGTAAACCCGTGTCATTATGCGCGTTATCTTTACAATATTACAACGCCCATGGGCAAAGACGGCAAAATGCTCACGGGATGCCAGGAACATATCGCGCTTTCCCGAAAGGTTGCCGCAGAGGGTATGGTGCTTTTGGAAAATGACGGCATCCTGCCGCTGAAAAAGAAGACGAAAGTTGCTCTTTTCGGCGTAGGGAGCATCGACTATATCAAAGGCGGCGGCGGAAGCGGAAATGTCAGGTGCGCTTATACCGAAAACTTATATGAAGGCTTTGCCGAAAAGAAAGACTATCCTGTTTTTGAGCCGCTGTCGCAGTGGTACTACGACTATTGCGTGCATACTTTTGCGCAGGATAAAGGCAATCAATTTACGCTTGAACCGCTTGTGCCGAAAGAACTGATGGACGGCGCCGTCGCATTTTGCGATACGGCGATCTTTGTTTTGCACCGCTATTCAACGGAGTCCTTTGACCGCTCGGCGGAAAAGGGCGATTTCTACCTTACCGACTCTGAAGAGGTGATGATCGAGCGCCTATCGGAGAAATTCAGCGATATCATCGTTGTTTTGGATGTCGGCGGAATAGTCGATCTTACCTGGGCACGGGACAATCCTCGCGTGAAAGCCGTTCTTTTGGCATGGCAGGCAGGTATGGAAGGCGGCGGAGCGATTGCGGATATCCTTTGCGGCGATGTAAACCCTTCGGGCAAACTGACCGATACATTTGCCGAAAAATTTTCCGATTATCCTTTTGCGGATAACTTTACGGAAAATGACAACGCGCTTTCTTATTATGAGGATATCTATGTCGGTTACCGCTATTTTTTGACCGTTCCCGGCGCAAGAGAAAAGATCTTATACCCATTCGGCTACGGGCTTTCGTATACGGATTTTGCGGTTTCGGATGTAAAGGCGGAGAAGAAAAAAGAAAAGATCGTGGTCACCGCCACCGTGAAAAATACAGGCAAAACGGCAGGGAGGGAGAGCGTCCAATGCTATTACTCCGCACCTTGCGGCAAACTCGGAAAGCCGAGTATCGAGTTGGCGGCGTTTGCCAAGACGAGACTGCTTTCTCCCGGTGAATCGCAAACACTCAAAATGTCATTTGACATTTCGCTCATGGCAAGTTATGATGATCTCGGCAAGCGCCGCAAATCGGCATATATTCTGGAGCAGGGGAACTATCACTTTTTCGTCGGACAAAGCAGTGTTGACCTTGTTCGCGCCGATTATGAATACACAGTGGAAGATGAATTTGTCGTTGTCGAGCAGTTGACGCAGTTATGCGCGCCAAACCGATTGCCGTACCGTATGCTTGCGGACGGTACATGGGAAGATCTGCCGCATAGCGAAGTGAAAGAGTACGATCCGCAATATCACTTGCCGTCTGCCGCTTTGCCCATTGGATACACCCATGCTTGTGATGACATCAGCGGACCGGTCGCCGACAGGACGCAAAAATATTTCCGATTAAGCGATGTCATTGAGGGGAAACTGACACTCGATGAATTTATGAAGCAGATGGATGTCGATGAGATGCTTGACCTTTTGGGCGGTCATCACAATTACGGCTTATGCAACACATCGGGGATCGGCGGAAACAAGAGACTCGGCATTCCGGAACTGATGACCTGCGACGGACCTGCCGGTATCCGACTTTTTCCGGAAACCGGAGTTGCCGCGACCGCATGGCCCTGCGCTACATTGATCGCATGTACTTTTGATACAGACCTGATGTATCAGGTGGGAAAAGCCGGCGCAAAGGAAGCAAAAGAATTGGCGATGCCCATTTGGCTTTCGCCGGCACTCAACATCCACCGCAATCCCATGTGCGGCAGAAACTTTGAGTATTACAGCGAAGATCCGGTCGTTTCGGGGCTTTTTGCCGCCGCGAGTGTGCAGGGCATTCAAAGCGAGAAAGTTGCGGCGACGCCCAAGCATTTTGCCTGCAACAGCAGGGAAGACCACAGAAAATTTTCCGACAGCCGCATTTCCGAGCGTGCTTTGCGCGAAATCTATCTCAAAGGGTTTGAAATCTGCGTCAAAGAAGCAGATCCGTGGCTTCTGATGACCTCATACAACGCAATCAACAATGTGATGGCGTGCGAAAACTATGAATTGATCACCGGTATTCTCCGCGGTGAGTGGCACTATCGCGGCGCAGTCACGAGCGATTGGTCGGTGATGTCGTATCAGGAAAAATGCGTGAAAGCCGGCAACGATATCCGTATGCCGCACGCGCAAGCTGACGATCTGAGAGAAGCGTATCAAAAGGGAACGCTGAGGAAAGAACAAATTTATTTCTGCGCAAGAAGAGTATTGGAATTACTGCTGAAATTGGATTGACAATCGGGAGGCGAGTGAATGAACAGCTTGCATACAGACGGCAGAGGAAACTGTCTCGGCATTGATATCGGCGGAACGAACATCAAATTCGGCGTGGTCTCCGAAGATAATCAAGTGCTTTGCACGAAAACCGTTCCGACGGAGAAAACATATCGGGCGATTTTGGCGCAACTCATTGCCGTAGCAAAGGAATTACGGCAGGAATATCCATTCTTTGCTGTCGGCGTGGGCGTTCCGGCTCCCGTGAAAGATGACGGCACGCTTGCCACCTGCGTCAATATTCCCATTGACGGCTATCCGATTTTGAAAGATTTGACCGAGGGGATCGGTTTGCCCGTCTATATGGAAAACGACGCAGATTGTGCCGCTTTGGCAGAGTATCACATTGGCGCCGGAAAGGGACATCGCCACATTCTGCTTTTGACGATCGGCACGGGCATCGGCAGCGGTATGGTGACGGACGGCAAATTGTTTTCGGGCAATGACGGCTATTTTGAACTCGGACACATGATTACCCATGCAGGCGGTTACGCCTGCTCCTGCGGAAGGCATGGCTGCATCGAGCAGTATGCCTCCGCTTCGGCTTTGAAACGCGAAGTTGCGTCCGCTGCGCGGCAGTATTCGGATAGCATTCTGGCATCTTGTGCGCAGGATCGTGACCTTTGTATTGCCGCCTTTGATGCGCTTGCGCAAGGTTGCCCGACGGCAAAAGGTGTGTTGGATCGCTTTTTTGACGATGTGGCGATCGGCATCACCAATGCAAAGTGGATGTTTGCGCCCGAGTTGGTGATTTTGGGCGGCGGCATGGCGGCGCAGGGAGATGCGCTTTTGAAACCGATCGCCGAGCGTGTCGGGGATATCGTTCCCGTTGCCCTTGCCTCTTTGGGCAATCAAGCCGGATTGATCGGAGCGGCAATGCTTTGCAAACAATAATAGAAAAAGCGTAGCAACTGCTGCCCTTTTTCCAAAAAAGCCGGCAGATTTTGATAGAAATCTGTTTCCTTTTTTTCTTAAAATGCGGGCTTCAATATCTTGCCACGCTAAGCCTAGCGTCCAATGGTATAATAGGAAAGAAGATTACTCTTTAATTCGTTGCCGGAACAAAACAGGACTAAAATCCGTCTTTGAAAGTAATAACTAACGAATTTCGGAGGTATAATAATGAAAAAGGCTATCGCTTTGGTGCTTTGCCTTGTGCTTGCACTCTCATTAGTTGGCTGCGGCAAACCAGTCGAAACATCAGATACCCTGAATACTGAGCAATTTGTCTTTACCCGTGATAACTTCCCACGGCTGAATGGCTCTACGGCTATGGTTCCACTGGGACAGGCTATTGCCAGCGTTCTGTTAGGAGAAACGCGTGAGGAAGTTGCCGATCTTACCAACTTCTCACGCACCACGCAATCCTACCGAGAGTTGATGAATGGCTTCGCTGATCTGCTCATTTCCGGTGCGCCACCCGAGGGTATCTACGAAGAAAAGGATGAGCTTGGCTTTGAGTGGGAGATCTCTACCTTTGCCGTGGACGGACTTGTGTTTATCGTCAATGAAGATAATCCCGTCAACAGCCTTACCACTGAGCAGATTCAGAAAATCTACACCGGCGAGATTACCAACTGGAAGGAAGTGGGCGGCAATGATGTGGAAATCGTCCCCTTTCAGCGCAATGAGGAAGCTGGAAGCCAGACGGCAATGAAGAAATTGGTCATGGGTGATATTCCCATGATGGAAGCGCCTGCAGAATATGTCAGCGGTGCTATGGGCGACCTTGTGGAAGTCGTCGCCTCTTACAACGACTCCGCTGCCGCTATTGGTTATACCGTATATTACTACGCACATGACATGAAGATGGCAGACGGTCTCAAGATCATCGCAGTGGACGGTGTACAGCCGAATGCTGAAACGATCCGCCGCCATGAATATCCGTTCATCAACGATTCCTATGTAGTTATTGCGGCAGGACTCGCCGATGATTCTCCTACCAAAATTCTCTACAACTGGATTATGAGCGAAGAAGGACAGAAGCTTGTTGCGCACGAAGGCTATGTGAGTGTTTTGGATGTAGGTGATGCACAATGAAAAAACGATTGGCATTGTTGACTGCATTATTCCTGCTGTTACTTGTCGGCTGCGGGGTACAAACAGACCCAGTCCCTAATGCGGAAACCGTATCCCATGTCTATACTGACTGGTCAAAGCTCACTCCCTACGAGCCATTGCAACAGATTTTTACATATCATGCCGGATATCGTACAGACGGCATTCTTGAGGCGCGTGATGACTACGGCGTATTGCTGCCATATATAGGAAAATACTCCACAATGGAGCAATATGTGATCGATGCCTTACCCTTTTACGGGTTAGTGACCGCCAAGGGTGAACTTGTAAGCAACTCCATATATGCAAGAATTGATTTCTATGATGATTTTCTTATGCTTTACCGTGGAAATCCCGAAGGCACCAGCGGAGGGGATACTAACGCGGGAGGTACTTTTTCACGCACATTAGCTGCTTCGGACGGGAGTTGGGTACATGAACTGCCGGACAGTTACTATGTCGGGAATGGCTGCGGTCTGCTGCTGACATCCGCAAGTGACGGATCACTTGATTTTTGGAATGCAGACGGAGATATCGTGATGCACTTTGATGGTACCTTGTTTACATCAAAGCTTGGTGAAAGCTTTACTTGGGGCAATGAAGGCGGTCCCTTTGTTGACTGGGTTGACAATAAAGTGGGATATGTTGTTTCCTACAATGTAAACGGTGAGTATGTAGAACAGGGCGTTCGCCTGTATCTCGATTTTAGGAACGGTATAGTGATGGATACACCACCGGAAGGCTACCCGATTGAGATTGACTATTCAGTACTCGGTGATAACGCCCCCGAGATGCCGGAGGTGGACGGCTGTAGTTATCTGGAACCTATCACCGATCTTGTCAGCGGCGAGACATATTTTTATGGGTATGTCAGAAACCGTGAGAGCGAAATAAGCGTATGCACTCTCTTTGATTGCAATGGAAATCCGCTGGTTGAAAACATAGACCTCGCTCGTTTTGAAGCATCACCTTTCGTTCGCGCAGGACTGTGTGCCGTTGCTGAGAACGGATATTTCTGTTTCCGGTCTGTTGCGGACAACGAATTAGTATTTAGTTATGTCATGCAAACAAACTCAGATTGACTGGAGAATAGAACATTAAACTTCGGTTCGATCGGTGAATGGTGGTGCGGATGGAGTGCCTACGTTTTTAAGGAATATGATATATTCTGACTAAAAGCAAACCTGTGGGTTCAAATACACCTTTTGAACCCATAGGCATCAATTTGAAACCACCCGCCTATTTTCTATCCATATATACAAGGCAATCCATAATATAATGATCAAATAATTTCAATCATCTTGATAGTGTGGAAGTCGAGATCTTTTTGCCGCAGTGCTTCCGGTCATCCATCTCACGAACACAGGCGGCAACGGAGGCTGTGACATCCGCGCCGCGGATAATGGCGATCAGTTTTTTGGTTTTGATCGCCGTTTCACATTTGCTTTGCAGCCGGAAAGAATAAAAAAGGGGCTTCGTTGAGAAGCCTCTTTTTTAGCGTATCAAAAAACTTTTTTTATCCTTCGTTGATTGCCAAAACTAAAATGCCGATCAGAACCAGCGTAATGAAAAGATACTGTTCGATGGTGAGTTTTTCTTTCAGGAAAATACGCGAGAGCAAAAGCGAGACGACACAAACGGAAGACATCATCGGTGCGGCGATTACGCCGTTTCCGCTCATCGCGTAGACATAGGTGAATTGCCCTGCCGTTTCGCAAAGGGCGGCGAGGATCTTGTCCTTTTGCTTGGGAAGGTCGAGACGCACTTTTTTGATTTTAAGAAAGACGAACAAAATCAAGGCGCAAAGGGCAAAGGTGAGTTCATAAGAGGTGTTGGCGACTTGCTCAATCGTTTCTTCCGTCACATGAATGAGCGGCGTGGAGGCGACATCGTCGAGATAGAACGCATCCAAAAATGTGCCCAAAGCATCCAAAAGAGCGTATAAAAACGGCATGGAAAAAGCAATGATCGCCATCTTTTTGCCGATTTTCTTTCTGCGGTCGGTTTTTCCGTGTTTTTCCAAAAAACCGATCCCCACAATGCCGACTGTAATGATGCCGATCGCGGCGATCGTGGAAAGGGAAAGTGAGGATTTGAGAAAGATCACGCACAAAACGGCACAGATCGCGCCGGAAGTGTTTTCAATCGGATCGGAGATGGATTCTTCAATATATCGTATACCGAAAAAGGAAAACGACATCGAAAGAATATAGAGCAAGGACACGGGCAGATAGCGGATGAGGTTGACAGGATCGTATGCAATGTTTTGCGTAAAAAGCGTGAAAAGAGCATGCAATCCCATCACCGCACCGACAAAAACGCAGGTTTTAAGGTGCGCATACGGCTCATCGGCGCGTGCGCCGCGCTTATAAAATAATTCAGCCAATCCCCAGATCAGCGTAGTGCAAAGGGCGAAAAGAAACCACATAGAAATGTTTTCTCCTTTATCAGTATCTCTTCGCTATTATACGGGAAAAAGACTAATCGGTCAAGAGCGTTTCCCACAACTCTCCGCCATCGGACAGTTTGCACAGTTGCCGCATTTGCGGTCGCGGTGCATTTTACGGATGATGCTGAAAAGAGCAAGCACGAGCAGTGCAGTCAAAAGGAGGGTCGTTCCGTTTTCTAAAAGCCAAGTCGTCATTTTTTCACCCTCCGTTCGGGACGCACCAGCATCCAAATCATCAGCGCGAGTACCGCAAGCGCGAAAAGCAGTCCGACCGGATTGATCCGACCGAGAAAGAGACTGCCGAACTGATAGACCATCAGCGCAATACAATAGGCAAATACGCATTGATAGCCGATGGCGAAAAGCGTCCATTTTGCGCTGTTCATCTCGCGGCGGATCGCGGCGCAGGCGGCGACACAAGGTGCGCACAGGAGATTGAAAAGCAGGAACGAGTAACCACTGATGCCGTCAAATGACGCGCGGAACGCGGCTTCAAAACTGCCCGATGCACCGTAGAGGATGCGGGCGGTGCTGACGATGTTTTCTTTGGCGGCGATGCCGGTCAAAGAGGCGACAACGGCTTGCCAATTCCCCCAACCGAGCGGCGCAAAGATCCAGGCGATCGCAGAGCCAAACGCCGCCAAAACAGAGTGGTCCAATTCCGTCTCGCCGAGCATACGGAATTGACCTTCCGCAAAGCCGAAATTTGAGAGAAACCAAACCAAAACCGTGAAGAGCAAAATGACCGTTCCGGCTTTTTTAACGAACGACCAACCGCGTTCCCACATCGACCGCAGTACATTTTTCAGCGGCGGCAGATGATAGGCAGGCAGTTCCATGACAAAAGGAGAGTCCTCACCGATAAAGGGCGTCGTCTTTTTGAGCATCAAGCCTGAGACAACGACCGCCAGCATACCGATAAAATAGGCGGAAGTGGCAATTTTGGCAGAGCCGCCGAAAAGCGTGCCGGCGATCATGCCGATGAACGGCACTTTTGCACTGCATGGAATAAACGAAGTCGTGATGACCGTCATACGGCGGTCGGCATCTTTTTCGATCGTACGCGATGCCATAATGCCCGGTACACTGCATCCCGTGCCGATGAGCATGGCGATGAATGATTTGCCCGAAAGACCGAATTTGCGAAACACGCGATCGAGCACGAATGCGATGCGTGACATATAGCCGCACGCCTCCAAAAAGGCGAGCAGGAAAAAGAGCGTGAACATCTGCGGCAAAAAGCCGAGTACCGCGCCGACACCGGCAACGATGCCGTTGTTGATCAGCCCTTGCAGCCACGGTGCAATGTGCGCACTTTCCAAAGCGGTTTGCACCAAAACAGGGATGCCGGGGATCCAAGTGCCGAAGAATTGCCAGCCTTCTCCGAAAACACCGTCATTCATCCATGCGCTGGCACTGTGCCCGACCGTTACCATGGAGATATAATAGACCAAAAACATAACAAGCGCAAAGATCGGCAAGGCAAAAATCCGGTGCGTCATCACATTGTCGATCCGATCGGACGCGGAGAGTTTTCCCTCGTTTTTCCGATGATAGCAAGCGGAAATGACGGTGTTGATGTAATGATACCGCTCGTTGATGATGATCGCATCGGCATCGTCGTCCAATTCACGCTCGGCATCCCGGATATCCTGCTCGATATGCGCGAGTTTCTCCGACTCAATTTGCAGTTGCTCGAGCACTTTGGTATCGCGCTCAAAAATCTTGATCGCGTACCAACGCTGTTGTTCTTCGGGTAAACCGTGTACGGCGGCTTCCTCAATATGCGCGATGGCGTGTTCCACCGCACCGGAAAAATTGTGCATCGGGATGATGCGACCTGTTTTGGCGGCTTGTATCGCGGCTTCGGCAGCCTCCTGCAAACCTGTTTCACGCAGGGCGGAAATGGTGACGATTTGACAGCCGAGTTTGCGCGAGAGCGTATCAATGTCGATGTGATCCCCGTTTTTTTCAATGACATCCATCATATTGATGGCGATGACCACGGGAATGCCGAGTTCCGTCAGTTGCGTGGTGAGATAGAGATTGCGCTCCAAATTCGTGCCGTCCACCAAGTTCAAAATGGCATCGGGGCGTTCCCCGACCAGATAATTGCGCGCGACCACTTCCTCCGGCGTGTAGGGGGAGAGGGAATAGATGCCGGGCAAGTCCGTCACGATCACATCGTCGCGGTGCAGCAGGTAGCCCTCTTTTTTCTCCACCGTGACACCCGGCCAGTTGCCGACAAACTGATTGGAACCTGTGAGCGCATTGTATAGCGTCGTTTTGCCGCAGTTTGGATTTCCGGCAAGTGCGATTCGAATGGGAGTTGCCATACCTGTCCTCCTTTGTGTATGAGTTAGCATAGGCTAACTCGCTTGGAAAAAGAAAGAGTGGAAACCACTCTTTTTATTCAATTTCGATCATTTCCGCATCGGCTTTGCGCAGCGACAGTTCATAGCCGCGTACTTTGATCTCGATCGGATCACCCAAAGGTGCCGCTTTACGCACGGTGATCTCCACACCGCGGGTGATGCCCATATCCATGATGCGGCGCTTGATTGCGCCCTCGCCGTGAATTTTGATGACTTTGACCACACCGCCGACCGGTGTATCTTTCAGCGTTTTCATGATTTCCTCCTTGCAGTTAGCCGATGCTAACTACAAGTACAGTATAGAGGAGTTATTTGCGATTGTCAAGGGAAAATCCACCAAAAATAAAAGAAATCTCCGACAACTTTCGTTGTCGGAGATCAAAATTATTTGTTGGAATCACGGGTTTGATGCAAAGTGACATCGTGGTAGCCGCCTTCGACGATGCTTGTGGCGGAGACGAGTGTCAGTTTTGCGTTTTGCTGTAAGTCGGGGATGTTGGTCACGCCGCAGTTGCACATAGTGGATTTCACCTTGTAGAGACTGCGTTGAACATTATCGTGCAGAGAGCCGGCATAGGTGACATAGGAGTCAACGCCTTCTTCAAAGGCAAGCGAACTCTTGCCACCGAGATCGTAACGCTGCCAGTTGCGCGCACGGTTTGAACCTTCACCCCAATATTCCTTGACATAAACGCCGTCTACAAGCAGCTTGGTGGTGGGAGATTCGTCAAAACGGGCGAAGTAGCGACCGAGCATCAAAAAGTCTGCACCCATTGCCAAAGCAAGTGTCATGTGATAGTCGTGGACGATACCGCCGTCGGAGCAGACGGGGATATAGATGCCGGTTTCCTTGAAATATTCATCGCGTGCGGCGCACACTTCAATCAAAGCGGTTGCCTGTCCGCGACCGATGCCCTTGGTCTCTCGCGTGATGCAGATTGAGCCGCCGCCGATACCGACCTTGACGAAATCCGCACCGCAATCGGCGAGGAAACGGAAGCCCTCGCGGTCGACCACATTGCCGGCACCGATCTTGACTTTATCGCCGTAGGTGGCGCGCACCCATTCCAAAACGCGCTTTTGCCATACGGAATAGCCCTCGGAGGAGTCAATGCAAAGCACATCTGCACCGGCTTCGAGCAAAGCGGGGATGCGCTCCTGATAGTCGCGCGAATTGATACCGGCACCGACCAGATAACGCTTCTGCTCATCTTGCAGAGAGAGGGGGTGTTCTTTGTGGTCGGAATAGTCTTTGCGGAAGACGAAATAGAGCAAATGGTCATTCTCGTCCACGATGGGCAGAGAGTTGAGTTTGTTATCCCAAATGATATCGTTTGCCTCTTTGAGCGTAGTAGAGGCAGGCGCGGTGATGAGTTTTTCACGCGGTGTCATAAATTCACGCACTTTTATATCGGTGCTCATGCGGCTTACGCGGTAGTCACGGCTTGTGACAATACCCATCAACTTACCGTTGGGAGAGGCATCTTCGGTAACGGCAACGGTGGAGAAGCCGTTCTTTTCTTTCAGCGCCAGCACATCGGCAAGCGTGTTGTCGGGCGTGAGGTTGGAGTCGCTGACCACAAAACCTGCCTTGTGGCTCTTGACACGGCGCACCATTGCAGCTTCGCTCTCTATGGATTGCGAGCCGAAAATGAAAGAGAGACCGCCTTCTTTTGCCAAAGCGATGGCGAGCGTATCGTTGGAGACGGATTGCATCACGGCGGAGACCATTGGAACATTGAGGAAAATGGGACATTCCTCTTTACCTTTGCGGTAACGCACCAAAGGCGTACGCAAAGAGACATTGTCGGGGGTGCAATTCTCATCGGTGTAACCCGGAATGAGCAGATATTCGCTGAAAGTATGGGATGGTTCCTGATAGTAAGTTGCCATAACACGGTCTCCTCCAAAAATTATTTTTTCGATTATAACACAGAAAAAACGGCTTGTCTATAAAAAAAGCGATGTATTTTGTCATACATCGCTTTTTTCTTAAAATTCATTGCGCTTTTTCAAAATTTCTTCGCAGACGGCAAGATCATCCAAAGTGTTGACACCGCGGATATCGTCTCCGTCGGGAATCATGAACATCTGCACATCCATCCCTTTTGCCATCATCAACTTCGGCAATTCCGTGAGATAGTATTCACCCTGTGCGTTCTGATTGGAAAGTTCGGGCAAAGTGGCAAAAAGGTCACGGGAGCGGAAAATCATCACACCGGAAAAGAGTTCCGTGGTCTTTGCCTGCTCGGGCGTGCAGTCTTTTGCCTCAATGATGCCGAAGAAACGACCGTTTTCATCGCGCACCATCTTGCCCCAATCGGGCAGATCATCGTTGATGGCTTCCATAATGGTGCAGGATGCGCCGCTTTGCGCATGCTTGTGGCAGAGGGCTTCCAGACTTTCCTTATGGTACATCGGCATATCGCCGAATACGATCAGCACATCGCCGTCATAACCTTCAAATTCCTTGGCGCAGACGGCTACCGCGTGTCCCGTGCCGAGTTGTTTTTCCTGTTCGACATAGTGATAGCGATCACCGCAGTGTTCCATGATTTTTTCCTTGCGATAGCCGACGACCAGATAAATATCTTCGGGCGCAATAAAATCAATATGGCTGAGCGCAACATCCAAAAGCGGTTTTCCGCAAATCGGGTGCATGGCTTTGGGCAACTCCGGATTGTTCATTCGGGTGCCTTTTCCTGCGGCAGGAACAATAGCGCGTAATTTCAAAAATGGTCAACTCCTCATCAATAAAGCTCAAGCGCAGAGACATCCAAACCCAATTCGGTATAGATCCGTCTGAGGATTTCCTTGATTTGCGGTAATTTGTTTTCCATATCGCCGAGCAGTTTCAATTGTGTGCGTGAGCGATCCAAATTCTGCCCGGGATAGAAAATATTATAGTAGGTGTCGCCGTCGATATAATCCATCAAGAAACGGATGCCGTCTTCGGCGGTGATGATCAATGCGGCGTAGGGGAGAAGAGCCAATTCTTCGCGGCACAAAAGCGAGCCGCATTCTTCCAGCCAGCCGCGTGCATAATGCTCATAGAGATTGAGATCGCAAGAGACTTTACTCAGATCTTTTTCGTCGTCCTTCGCCGTATTGGTACCGATACGCATACTGTCGCCGAAGTCATAAAGCGGCGAAGAGGGCATAACGGTATCAAGGTCGATGATGGCGACGGGGAGTTTCGTTTTGTCATCAAAGAGCAGATTGTTGAGATTGCAGTCATTGTGACAAATGCGAAGCGGAATACGCCCGTCTTCCAACGCATCGGAGATCAAAGAGAAGAGTTCTTTGCGCGAACGGATAAAGTTGATTTCACTTTCCACATGTCTGACGCGATTGACAGGATCGTGGAGAATGGATGCCTCCAAATGGCGGTAACGGGATGCAGTATTGTGGAAATTGGGAATGACCGTGGCAATTTGCTCCACCGGGACATCCGACAACTCACGGATGAATTTGCCGAATGCTTGTCCTGCATAATAGAAAGTTTTCGGCGAATCGGGAATATCCAGAGAATGTACGCCATAGAAATGTGTCAGCATACGCCAGCAACCGCTGTCATCATGCAAAAACGGTGCGCCGGTGTGCGTCGTTCTTACCGTCTGCACGGAGCCGAGATCGCAGTGATGTCCCGGCAGGAGAAACCGCTCGTGCAAATAGTTGGTCACCAAAGTGAAATTTTTCATCAAGGCGTCAACATCGGGGAAGACATTGGTGTTGATACGCTGCAAGGTATAGTAATAGTCTTCGCCGGCATCGTCCACCGTGTGGACGCGGTAGGTTGCATTGATGTAACCGCTACAAAGTTGAATGATGTCAACCATTTCACCGCTGATATTGAACTGACGGGCGATGTGCTGAATGTGGTTGATCGGTGTAGGGATGACATTGCTGTTCGTTCCTTGCAAAATGGCGGCACTGTCTTGCGAATCAAAGTCCACTCTTGCAAGTGCAGTCAAAAGGTATCGGCAAAATCTGCCGATCACGGTATTAAACTGCGCCAAGAGAAACATGCCGTAGTATACCAAACGGAAAAAGAGCGTCAAAAGCAGATTGAGAGCGCAGAAAGTCGCGGTGTATAAAACCGGAATACGCGCAGTGATCGGGGCAAGTGTCGTGCGCAGGAAGTAGATCATGCAAAAACACAAACCTGTACCGATCGTGTCTGCCGCAAAGAGCAGAATATAGGATTTGCCGTTGCCGTAACGCCAGATCTGCTTATAAATACGAAGGGCAATGCGGACGGCAAAAATGCAAATGAAATTACTGATCACCTGCACCGCGACCGACTTTAACGGGAGCGCATGAGGAAGGGAGGGGTGCAGAAGAAAGATAACGGCTGACGCAATGCCAAAAAGGATGATGTCGTAAAAACAGAGCAGCCAACGCATAGAACTGCGTTCGGACTTCATTGATGTAGCCATAACCGCCTCCTGTAATAAGTAATATTTTTTACATAATAGCATAGAATTCTACAGAATGCAAGATATTCTTTGGGTAAAAATTATACAAAAATAACACTACTTGTAAAAAGACGCAGAATGCACAAAAAGTAATGGGTAAAATGGTGTATTATGTAAATTGACAAGGGATGCGGTAAAGCATAGAATGACCGATAGAATCAATCTTTCAGGAGGGTATCAATTATGAAAAAAATCGTTTCCGTTTTGTTGGCAGGTGTGATGCTTTTGGGCATGTTTGGTTGTTCCGGAAAAAGAGAAGAAGAGGACAATATTTCAGAAGCAACTTATTTTGTCAAATCATTTATGGAACTGTTGCCTGAGATGCACGAGGAACTCCATGTTGGTACGGCAGGTTTTTCGATCGCAAGCGCGATCTATGCCGCAAAAGTAGCGGAATTGTTTACAGAGGGAATGCCGCAGGCAGATGATATAAGCAGCATAGTCGGTGAATATGCCGGTGATGCCCTTGCGGATGCCGAAGCAAAAGCACTTTTTGCCGAGCAGACCGCATCTGTGCGTGACAGTTTTGCATCTCTCGTAGCAGACGGCACTGCCGTTTTGAAGGACAACGGCTATACGCCGAAGGGTGATACATGGGATCAAAAGACATTGGATCCTCTCTTTGCGGCGATGGCACAGGCGGCGGCACCCGGCGCATTTGCTCCGATTTTAGAGAAGTATTACGATGCCGTTTCTCAAAAACTCGGCCATGAAGCATTGCAGGAAGCCGATCTCAACTACATGGTCAATGACTGCGCCGGAGAAAAAGGCTTGGACGGTGCCGGTTATTTGATAAAAGACCTGGACGGCGACGGCAATCCGGAACTGCTCGTCGGCACGATCGCCGAGGATGATTTCTGCGGCAAGATGATTTTGGAACTCTTCTTTATCAATTCCTACGGCGTGGCACAACGCGTGTTTACAAGCAGTGAGCGTGACCGCTATTATTATGCCGGCGATAACAACTTTGCGCACATCGGTTCAAGCAGTGCGTTTGAGAGTTTCGATACCACGGAAGCATATCAAAACGGCAAAATGAATGATCTTTCGCGTGTGACGGAAGAATATGTGCAGGCGCAGTTGCTGCCGTTTTCTTCTTATCAAGCGTAAATAAAAATGGCGGGCATTCAATGCTCGCCATTTTTGATATTCACATCGAGTTTATGGTAAGGAATCGAAATACCTCGTTTGTCAAACTCGTGTTTTACATTTTCGTTGATCGACTCGGATACATCCCAATAATCGTTCGGTTTTACCCAACAGTAGAGCGTGTATTGCATACCGTCACTTCCGTGCTGAGATACAAAAACATAGGGCGCGGGAGTATCAAGCACACATTCATAACTTTTTGCCGCAGTTAAAATCGCATCCTTTACATTTTCCATATTGTCGGCATATTCGGTCAAGTAAACCATATTGACTCTTCTTGCGCCAAAGCCCGAAAAGTCGGTAAGGGTTTTACCCGTGACCTCGGCGTTTGGGATCACGATTTTGGTATCTTCTCTTGTTTTGAGGATCGTGTAGAATATATTGATATCCTCAACAAATCCTTCTTTTTCGTTGATGGAAATGTAGTCGCCTACTGCAAACGGTTTGAAAATAATAATCAAAAAACCGCCTGCCAGATTGGAAAGACCACCTTGAAGGGCAAGACCTATCGCCAAACCGCAGGAACCGAGCAGGGTAAGCATAGAAGCGGTCGGAATACCGACAGTAGCGGCAGAGGTGAAAACAACCAATACATATAGGGTTATTTTGATCAGAGAAAGCGTAAATTTTTTTGCGGTTGCATCAATCTTGCCTAAACTTGTCGGCTTTTTCAGGTGTTTTACAAACATTTTTACAAGTTTGCACCCGATAATGAGTATCAGCAATGCCAAAATCAAACGAAATACGATGCCAACCGATGCCATTGAAAGAGAAGTAACGGCATGCAACAGATAATCTTTCATTATGCTACCTCTTTTTGCTTTTTTCTTTACAACATAAGTATAATATCAATGGAATGCTATGTCAACAAAATAAGAAGATTGATTTTTAAGCGCACTTGACAAACGGAGAAAAGCCGTTATAATCAAGAGGAATGAGCAAAATATGAGAAAGGGTGTTTTGATTACAAATGAAAAAGCGTTCTTCCTATTGCATTTTGGCAGCGATTGCCTTTGCTGTTGTGGGGGTAATGCACTTGGTGCAGTTCGTTTTACACTTGGAGTTCAAATTTGATGCGCAGGAATTGGTTCTTTGCCTTTTGCACCTGTTTGTCAGCATCTTGCTTCTTGTGCCGCACCGCAATCAGATTTTGACCGTCGCCTTGATCGCAATTTCTGTTTTCGGCTTTGCAACTACCACGATCCGCTTTATCGAAGCACTGACGATCTTGCTTCTCGCGATCATCTATTCCAACATCGTAAAAAAGGAAAAGCGCGGCGAAGCACCCGATCGCACGGGAACGGAGTTGACATGGCTTATTTATGCAGGTATTCTGGCACTGCCGTCTTTGATTGGCTTTTTAACGAAACTGTTCTCCATGAAGACATGGAACAACAGCAACGAGCCGTTTATGCTTGCCGTGATGTTTGCGCAGACCGTTGCTATTTTGACTGCAACGCTTTATGCCGCATTTCCGGAGGGAAAGTTTCCAAAACTTCATAAAAAGTAATGGACATAATAAAAATCCACTCGCGTAGCGGGTGGATTTTTATTATGGTCCGAGTGGCGCGGCTCGAACGCGCGGTCTCCTGGTCCCAAACCAGGCGCGATACCAACTTCGCTACACCCGGGTACGATTTAGTTTTTGATGCAAAAGAAGGTGAATTGACCGGTGGCAAGCATTTCGCCATTTTGCTTGGTGATATCGACATTCACGACACAGGTCGTGCCGCCGCGGTGGAGTACGGTGGCGGTTGCCAAAACCGTGCCGCTCGTGCAGTTGGAGACAAAATGCAAAGAGCCTTCCATCGTCACATAGTTTCTGCCATCCGTGTGTGCCGCATAACCGCAGGCATTGTCGGCAAGCGTATAGAGTGCGCCGCCATGGACAGAGCCGTAGGGATTAAGGCTATTTTCCCAAACATCCAAACGGAACACCGCGCGATCCTGCTCCGCCGACTCGGGGACAATGTGATTGTATTTGGAAAAGCAGTTGCGCTCTTGAATTTCTGCATCGTTTTCAAAAATTGCCACTGTATACACCTTCTCAACGCAAGACAGTATATCACACTGAAAGCGAAAATGCCACAGTTTTTTTGCACTTTTTTCAAAAAGATTTTTATTTGCCGATGGTCCTTTTCTGTTTTATAATCGGCTATTTTTTCAAAATACGATAAAGATATTTACAAATTCCGCTCAATATGCTATAATCTTTTATATTATTGATTTGCGGTTTTTGTTTTCCGCTCGTTTTTCGGCAGAAAGGGGAGAGTGCGATGTATCAGCGGTACGAAATCGAGCAGTTATTCCATATTACACACTTTATCAATCTGTCATACTATGCCCTGCCCGGTACTTACGAGAGTTTGGGAGAGTCGCATGAGTTCTGGGAGTGTGTCTATGTTGATCAGGGCGAAGTGCTGATCCGTGCGGACGATGTGACCTACAATCTTCGCGCAGGAGAGTTGGCGTTTCATTCTCCCAACGAGTATCACAATATCATTATGAAGGACAGCAAGCCTGCCGGCATTTTGGTGATGGCATTTACCTGTTCCAGCCCGATGATGGAAAAATTCCGCCACAAGATTTTACTTTTGGGGCAGCAGGAAAAGGCGTGTCTGCGCACCATTACGCAGGAAGCGTCGGAAACTTACAGCTTCTTTGAAAATAAAGCACCTCGTGTCGATCTGCGCAAATCGGATCATTGCAATATCGGCTCGGAACAGATCATTCAAACCGCGATCGAGCAGATGTTCATCTATATTTTGCGCCACGATGACAATGTTCGCTTTGAAGAGCGCGGTTATCTGACACAGCCAAGGCACAACAACGAAAAATTGGTCAACGATATCAAAGCCTATTTGCAGGAGCATCTGACCGAGAAAATTACGCTGGAACAAATCTCTGCGCGGTTTCATATTTCCTGTGCGCAACTCAAACGCATTTTCAAGGACTATACCAATACTACGATCATTGCGTATCTCATCAGTTTGCGGATCAACAAGGCAAAAAAACTCATCCGCGAAACGAATATGAGTTTTTATCAGGTCGCCGATCTCTCCGGCTATGACAATATTTGCTATTTTTCCACGCAATTCAAAAAGTACACGGGTATGACGCCGACAGAATACGCCCGCTCCGTCAGACAGTAAAAAAAGAAGCCGTTTTGAAGCGGCTTCTTTTTTTTAATCCAATTCGAATGCGCCGGTATAGAGTTGATAGTATGTGCCCTTTTCGGCGATCAGTTTTTCGTGGTTGCCGCGCTCAATGATCTTGCCGTGGTCAAGCACCATGATGACATCCGAGTTGCGCACGGTGCTCAAACGGTGTGCAATGACGAACACGGTGCGCCCTTCCATCAGTTTATCCATACCGCGCTGCACGATTGCTTCGGTACGGGTGTCGATCGAAGAAGTCGCCTCGTCCATGATCATCACAGGCGGATCGGCAACGGCGGCACGCGCAATGGCAATGAGTTGGCGCTGACCTTGTGAAAGGTTGGAGCCGTTATTGGTCAAAAGCGTATCGTAGCCGTCGGGCAGGCGCGTGATGAAGTCATCTGCACCGGCTAACTGCGCGGCGGCACGGCATTCTTCGTCGGTCGCGTCCAGCTTGCCGTAACGGATATTTTCCATCACGGAGCCGGTGAAGAGGTTGGTTTCCTGCAAAACGATACCGAGCGAGCGGCGCAAATCCGCTTTGCGAATGTCAAAAACATTAACACCGTCATAGAGGATCTGACCTTCGTTGATATCGTAGAAGCGGTTGATGAGGTTGGTGATCGTGGTCTTACCGGCACCGGTCGCTCCGACAAAGGCGACTTTCTGCCCGGGCTCGGCATAGACGGAAATACCGAACAGAGCCTTTTTCTTCTCGTTATATTGGAAATAGACATCGGTCATACGCACATCGCCGCGTATCTCGTTGAAGCGGAATGTGCCGTCTTCCTGCGGAATTTTCCATGCCCAATGTCCCGTGCGCTTCTCCGATTCGATCCATTGCCCGTCATTGCCGCGTTTGACATTGGCGAGCGTGACACGACCTTCATCCGATTCCGGCTCACGGTCGAGCAGATCAAAGACACGGGAAGCACCTGCCATACCCATGACCACGGTGTTGATCTGCTGCGCGAGCTGGTTGACATTGCTGGTGAATTGTTTGGTCATATTGAGGAATGCGACCAAAATACTCACATCGAGGATCTTACCCGAAAGGGAAAGGTTAGGGAGTCCTAAAAGGATATAGGCACCACCGAGCGCAACGAGCAGAACATAAAGCACATTGCCGATATTCATCACGATCGGACCGAGTGCATTGGCGTAGGCGTGAGCACGGAAACTATTGTCACGCAGTTCGGCATTGAGTTTGTCAAAGCCTTCCTGGCTTGCCTTTTCGTGGCAGAAGACCTTGATGACTTTCTGACCGTTCATCGCTTCCTGAATAAAGCCTTCGGTCGCGGCAACGGACTGTTGCTGACGGACGAAGAAACGGGCACTTCCGTTGCCCATTTTACCGGAAATAAGCGAGATGACAAAAACACCGATGAGGATCATCAGCGTCAACGGAACGCTGTACCAGATCATAATGCCGAACACCACAATGATGATCGAACCCGAGCGAAGCAGAGCCGGGATCGCCTGGCTGATGAGTTCGCGGAGCGTATCAATATCGTTGGTGTAGTAACTCATCGTATCGCCCGTCTTTTTGCGGTCGAAGAACGAGAGCGGCAGATTTTGCATTTTTTCGAACATCGCACCGCGCATGTGCGAGAGAAAACCTTGCGTCATCACCGCATTGAGCTGCGTGTATAGCACGATGGAGAGAATGGAGATGCCGTAGAGAATGGCAAGACGGATCAACTGTGGGATGACGAGCTTTGCCGTGGCATTCCAATCGCCGCCTTCAAAGTTGGCGAGGATGATCTCCGTGATCTTCTGCGTATAGAGACCGGGAATGGCAGAAGCGGCGGAGGAGAAAATGATGCAAACGCAAATGAGAGGGAAGAGGACGGGATAATACTTCATCAGCATTTTGACCGTGCGCTTTATGGCGTTGAAGTCAAAAACGCGTCTGCCGTTTTTATCCAGTTTCATACCTTTATATTGTGATTTAGGAGGCATGGTCAGTCATCTCCTTTCTTTTGCTGCGCGCAGATTTCACGATAGATTTCGCAAGATGCCAGAAGTTCATCGTTTGTGCCCGAGGCAACGATCGCACCGTTATCCATAATGATGATCAGATCGGCATCTTCCACGGAAGCCACACGCTGGGCGATGATGAGTTTCGTGGTTTCGGGAATATAGGTGCGAAGACCTTGACGGATAAAAGCATCTGTCTGCGTATCGACCGCACTGGTCGAGTCATCCAGAATGAGGATCTTGGGCTTTTTCAAAAGCGCACGGGCAATGCAAAGACGCTGTTTCTGACCGCCCGACACATTTCGACCGCCCTGCTCAATATGCGTGTTGTAACCGTCGGGGAAGTTGTTGATGAATTCGTCTGCCTGCGCCAGATGGCACGCCTCTGCCAATTCTTCATCGGTGGCATCGGGATTGCCCCAACGCAGGTTTTCTGCGATCGTGCCGCTGAACAGTTCATTCTTTTGCAGAACCATGGCAACGCTGTTGCGCAGCGTATCCATATCATAATCGCGTACATCCTGTCCGCCGACTTTGACGGTACCGTCGGTGGCGTCATAAAGACGGGGAATGAGCTGCACGAGAGAGGATTTACTCGAACCCGTTCCGCCCAAAATACCGACGGTCATACCCGAGCGGATATGAAGGTCAATGTCGCTCAAAGCATCGCGCTTTGCCTTTTCGGAATACTTGAACGAGACATTTTCAAAGTCGATCGAGCCGTCGGCGACCGTATAGATCGGGTTTGCGGGATTGCTGAGTGTCGGTACTTCTTCAAGCACTTCGCAAATACGCTTGGCGGCTTCCAAAGAAAGCGTCAGCATCACATAGACCATAGAGAGCATCATCAGACTCATGAGTACCTGCATACCGTAGGTGAGCATCGCGGACATCTGACCGACATTGATGAAAGCACCCTTTGTACTGACGATCAGTTTTGCGCCGACGAACATCACAAAGATCATATTGCCGTAGATGCAAAGTTGCATCACGGGCATATTGCAAGCAACGATCCGTTCAGCGTGTGTGAAGTCGCGGCGGATATTTTCCGCGGCGGACGCAAATTTTTTCTTTTCGTACTCTTCACGGGCAAATCCTTTGACCACACGCGCGGCGCGGATATTTTCCTCCACAGATTCATTCAAGCGGTCGTATTTTTTGAACACCGCGTGGAAAGCCGGCATTGCCTTGCGCCCGATCCAATAGAGGGAGAAAGCGAGAATGGGGACGATGACCACGAAGGACATCGCGAGCATACCGCCCATTTTGAATGCCATGATGATCGAGAAAATGATCATCAGCGGTGCGCGGACGGCAAGGCGGATGAGCATCATGAACGCCATCTGTACATTGTTGATGTCCGTCGTCATACGCGTGACCAGCGATGAGGACGAAAACTTATCAATGTTGGCAAAGGAAAAAGTCTGTACCTTTTTGAAAATGTCCCGACGAAGATTTGCGGCAAACCCGGAGGATGCTTTCGAACAGGTAAGACCTGCCGCACCGCCGCAAAAGAGGGATACGCAAGCCAAAACCAAAAGCAAAAGTCCGGTTCTGATAATCGTCGTCATATCAATATGGATTTGAATTTTGTTGACAAGATCTGCGGTAATGAACGGGATGATCGCCTCGATGATTGCCTCGCAAATGATAAAAATCAAGGTCAAAATCGTCGGCAGTCGGTATTCCCGAATACATTTCGCCAAACGCCTGAAAACATGCATAGGGTAAACGCCTCAATTCTCATGATAATTTCAACAAATAGTTACTATATAGGAATTTAAAATTGAAATCAATAGATAATTTGTTAATTTTTTGAAAATAGCATCGGATACGGTCCGATCACGCAAAACGCGCTGAGCGCATAGCGCAGCATCCGCAAAACAGAAATACTGCCGGGGAAAATAAGTTTACATAACGCATTCACTGCCGCAAAGAGGAGTAAACCGCCGGCGGTGCGTACGATCATTTTCCAAACGAAGCGCGTGTTTGAGAAATTGACAAAAGATTTTTCAAAGAGAAACCCGCCGAAGATGCCCAGCGCAAGACCGTAAGCGCTGAAAAAGTCGTTGCTTTTGCAAAAGAAGAAAGCAGGGAAGGCGCAGAGCAAAATGATAAGATAAAAAAGCCATTCACGCTTGATACCTTTTTGGATTTGCCGCATGACAAATAAAATAAGATAGCCGATCACGAGTCCGCAAAGCACATCGGTGGGATAATGCACACCGAGGATCACGCGAGAGAACGCGACAAAGAACGGGAGCGCAAAAAACGCGATGCGCAGCGGCTTTTTCTTTGCATAGAGTCCCAATGCGGTATAGAGTGCGGCGGAGTTGGAGGAATGTATGCTCGGGAACGAGAAGCCTTGCGCGATGGGATCGTAGATGTCACCGGAAGCATCGACCGCTTTGAGACAGCGGATGTTCTCGTGATCCATATAAGGACGGCGGCGCGGAAAGCAGTTTTTGAGGATCGGACAGGCGATAACATTGACCAACAGATAAACGCCCATATTCCTCGCTTCCTTTTTATCCCAACACCAATAGATAAAGCCGAGTACGCCGACCAAAAACAGTTTTTCGCTGAAAAGCGAAAAAAACTGTGCCAGGTAATTGCCGACCGTGCCGCAGGCACTTTGCAGCCAAACCATAAACGAAACTTCCCAGGGGAAAGAAAACGAAATGCCCATTTGCTATACTCCTTTTAGTTTACATAATACTGTAATTGCGGATCACTTACAGGTAGATTTTAGCACAGATTGCAAAATTTGTAAATCCTAATAATTGCGCTTGTAATTATCGGGTAAATAGTGTACTATAAGAATTAAAGAACAAAAGAAAGGGTTTGACAAAATGAAAAAAACGATCAGTATGCTTTTGGCGCTTGCCATGTTGCTCTCGGTTGGGATGACCGCGTGGGCGGCAGAAGAGGATGAGCAGATCATCAAAGGCGAATTCGGCATTGCGCCGTCACCGGAAGGGACTATGGATATTCTCATTGCACCGTCACCGGACGGTGGGGACGAGCCGATCGTTATTGCACCTGCCCCTGCACCGGAAGGCCCGTTTCAGGTGACTTTCAAGGGCTTTGAGGAAGATCTTGTGATCGAGACCGAAGGTGCGGTCGAAAAGCCGAAGGAAGAGCCGGTCAAAGAGGGCTGTCGCTTTGTCGGTTGGAGTACCTATGATGACCTTGCTTATGTGGCAAATTTTTCTTCGTTGGAAGTCAGCAGTGATACCGTTTTTTACCCCGTTTTCGTAAAGTCTGAGGAAGAACTGAAAGATTTCACCGTCACACTCAAAGACAGCGAGGGAAAACCGCTTGCCGATACATGGGTGGTGATAAAGGGCACACAAGGTACGCTTGCGAACACAAACAGCGATGAAAACGGTGTTGCCGTTTTTGAGAATTTGCCCGAAGGTCTCTATAATATCCAGATCATGACGGAAGATCGCATTTTTGTCGGCACATTCCATACGGCAACGGATGATGGCAGAGTTTATCAAATGAGCCAAGAGAATGTCAGCATTCTGACGATGGCGATGGGCAAATATATGATGAATGCGGTCGTGGACGGCTATGAGGCTTTGGCGGATGACGAAAAAGAGGAGGAAGAGCCGCTCATGCTCGCCTGCTCTTTGATGCAGACCTGGCCCTATGAAGACGATGCTACCGATGCGCAAAAAGCGATCATTGAGGCTGCCGGTGAGCAAACTTTGATGCACTTTGACGCAGAAATCGAAAAAGTTTACGCCGATTCGAGCGATGATGCTGTGCCCATGGAACAGACCAAGCACCTTTTGACTTTGGTCATTCCGTTTGATCCGAGCACTTGCACAGATGTCACGGTCTACCGTGCTTGCGACAAAAAAGCGGAGATTTTTGTTGCCGACGAGGTCAAACCCGCCGAGCCGCAGGACGGTCATTGCTTTGTTGATACCGCAAACGGTTTGCTCTATATTTACACCGACAAACTCACCTCTTATGCCGTCGGCTGCATCGGTACGCTGGGCGAAGAAGAGGAAGGTTTTGGCGAAGATATTTTTGAAGGTCTCGGCGTCAGCGTCAGTTATTCGGAACACGGTGAGGTGGAGATCGGCGGCGATATCGTCGAAGGCGGCACAGCCACGGTGACGGTTTCGCCCGAGATCGGCTTCACTTTGGAGACGATCGAAGCCGTCGATGCAAACGGCAATAAGGTAGAATTGACACCCGATGAAACGGAAAAAGTATTCTCCTTCGTAATGCCCGATTGCGATGTATCGGTTGAGGTTTCCTTTACGAAAGATGATGCGATCCAAAACGCATTTGTCGATGTAAATGCCGATGATTATTACTATTCTCCGGTTTTGTGGGCGGCGGTCAATGAAGTGACCTCCGGCGTAGACGATGCGCATTTCGATCCCGACGGCGAAACCACACGCGCACAGATGGTGACCTTCCTGTGGCGCGCCGCAGGCTCTCCCGTTGTCAATTACGCGATGGATTTCACCGATGTCGATCCCGATGCCTACTACGCCGAGGCGGTCCGTTGGGCGGTTTCCGAGGGGATCACCACGGGCGTGGAAGACAAGATGTTTGCGCCCGATCAGACGGTGACACGCGCCGAGGTCGTGACTTTCCTGTGGCGTATGGCGGATGCACCGATGATCGCCAATATGACGGAAGAAGGTCCTGCACCAAGTCCCTACGCCGATGTTGCCACCGACGCGTATTATTATAGCGCAGTTTTGTGGGCAGGGATCATGGATATCACCACCGGAACGGGCGACGAGACCTTCTCTCCGAACGACACATGCACCCGCGCACAGGTCGTGACTTTCCTCTATCGTTATTTTAAGTAAAAAAGATTAAAAAAGGAAGATGCTTTCAAAAAGCATCTTCCTTTTTTGCTGTATGTCATTGCGAGCGAAGCGTGGCAATCCGTACTTCCTGTCATTGCGAGCGAAGCGTAGCAATCCGTTTTGCGCGGACTATGCCATTGACTTGCGGTGATCTGTTTTGTATAATGGAGAAAAAATATCAAAGGAAAATTGCCATGGACTACGAAGAATACTTACACCAAAGGGAGATCATTGCCGAAGAAAACAAAAATCTTTTGGGAAATATCCTCAATCCGGCGGAGGAGAAGGTCGATGCCCTGCTCGGTGAGTTGAAAAAACGCGTGATCCGTGCAAGCGATGCCGATCGCCTCAACAAGATGAATTTGCTTGCCAACAGCGAACTATGGGACACCGATCTCTATCGCTTTTTGCAGGAAATGCCGAAAGGATCGGATCTTCATGTGCACGCAACGGCGCTGGTGCCGGCGGCGAAACTCGTGGATTTTGTCGCGGCGCATCCGGCACTTTTGGTCGATACCGAAGACGGACATATCTACCATAAAGATGAGTCACAATGCGCAAAAGACAGGTGTTTTCCCTTGGCGCAGGCTTTAAAAGCAGGGAAGATCACGCGCGAAGACCTCAACAGAAAATGGACGATGCTCGGCAAAAAGCACAGCGAAAATGTGTGGGAATACTTCGAAAAACTGCTTTGCCTTTTTGAGTCCATTGAGTACGATTACGATATTTTGTATGATTACTATGTTTTTTGCTTTGAATACTATCTCACCAATCACATCACGCATTTGGAGATCCATGCGGTGTTGTCCGATGACCGCCAAAAGGCGTTGGAATTGCTCCTTGTCATCAAAAAAGCCTATTTTGCTGTGAAACGGCAACACGCGGAATTGAGTGTTTCTGTTATCTGCGCAGGGCTCAAATACCTCGGCGTGGAAGAGAAGAATGTAAAAACCTATCTGGAAAATGCCCTTTGGCTGAGCGATCGGGTGCCGGATGATTTTGATGCCGACGAGCCGCATCCCTTCGTGATCGGTTTTGACTTGGTCAATGAGGAGGATAAGTCCGTTCCGCTCAAAGACTTGGCACCTTTGCTTTTGGACTGCTTTGCAAAGCATCCGGATTTTAACCTTTATCTCCATTGCGGCGAATCGCTCAACGCACAAAGTGATAATCTGATCGACGGGTATCTGCTCGGTGCGAAGCGCGTGGGGCACGGGATGAATTTGTACCGCTATCCGAAACTCTTGCAGCGGTACGCCGAGAAGGAAATTTGCCTTGAATGCTGCGTGATTTCAAACCAAACGCTGAAATATACGAAGGACATCCGCCTGCACCCGGGCGCGGAATATCTCAAACGCGGTGTGACGATCTCGCTTTGCTCCGATGATCCCGTGTGCCAGGAACATGAGACACTGTGTGATGATTTCTTTGCCGCAACGCTTTGCTGGGATTTAACGCTCGCCGATATCAAGCAGCTTTGCATCAATTCCATTTTATATTCCGGCGTGGATCAAAAGCAGAAATCCAAACTGATCGCCAATTGGAAAACCGCCTGGCAGGCGTTTATTGAAAAATATGCGAAATAAAAAAAGAGAAGCGTACAAAAGCACACTTCTCGTTTTTGGTCCGAGTGGCGGGATTTGAACCCACGGCCATCGACGGCACAAGTGCCGTGATGGCCTACGGCCGCAGATCAAAAATCACAAGAGGCCGTGGGTTCAAACTGCATCAAAAAGAAAAAAGAGAAGCGTACCAAAGTACACTTCTCATATTTGGTCCGAGTGGCGGGATTTGAACCCACGGCCTCTTGGTCCCGAACCAAGCGCGCTACCATCTGCGCTACACCCGGATGTTCGGACAACAGTACTTATTATACAGATTTATTGCCGTCTGTCAAGTGAAATGCAAAAGATTTTTCAATTCTTTTTAAGAAATTGTCGGCAAATTATTGCATTTGGAAATAAAAAATGGTAATATGTCCCCGTAACATTCAAAAATGAGTGAAGGAGACAGATCAAAATGAAAAAGTTTCTTGCATTTTTATGTATGACGGCAATGCTCTTTTCCATGACAGCTTGCGGAAAAAGCGGCGCAGAAAAGACCGTGGATGAATTCTGCCGCTCTATGCAGAAATTCGATCTGACCGCGATGGGCGATGCCTCAATGTCGCAGGAAGATCTGAAAGAGCAGTTGGATTCTGCCGACGAAATGACATCCATGATGTACACTTATTGGCAGGAGAGCGCCGCGAAGATGACCTACAAGATCACCGCGTGCGAGCAAAAAGATGATGAAACCGAAGTTTCAGTCAAGTTCCATTTTATGGACTGTTCCGACCTCTTTTATACGACCTTCTGTGAAGCCTTGATGAGCGTACTTGAAGGGGAGTCCGAACAGGGAGATACCGTTGCCTATACGGAAGCCTTTTTGCGCATTTTCCACGAAAAAGTCAAGTCTACCGATGCGGTCACGATGGATCAGGAAGCGGTTTTCACCTGTGTAAAGGACGAAGACGGCAAATGGAAAATCAAAAAAGTCCCCGATGCGGCACTTACAGTCCTTACCTGCAATATGCAAGCAGGTGTTGACAAACTCAACAGTATGATCGACAGTGCCAAATAAGAACAGGCGGCAGGGGAGTCTTCCTGCCGCTTTTTATCGGGAAAGGATTTTTATGGGTATTTATCATTCTATTTCGGAAATGGTGGGGCATACACCGCTTTTGGAAGTGCATAATTATGAGAAAGCGCACGCTCTCAACGCGCATCTCCTTTGCAAGATCGAGTCCTGCAATGTAGCAGGGAGTAGCAAAGACCGCGCCGCAAAGTTTATGATCGAGGGTGCAGAAGCGAGCGGCAGACTCAAAGACGGTACGGTCATCATTGAGCCGACCAGCGGAAACACGGGCATCGGACTTGCCGCGATCGCAAAGGCGCACGGATACCGTGTGATTTTGACGATGCCCGAAACGATGAGTATGGAACGCCGCAATCTTTTACATGCCTACGGAGCGGAGTTGGTACTGACCGACGGAGCGAAAGGTATGGCAGGTGCGATCGAAGAGGCAGAGCGTCTGGCAAAGGAATTGCCCGATGCCTTCATCCCGGCGCAGTTTGATAATCCGGACAACATAAGGGCACATTACCAAACCACAGGACCGGAACTTTGGGAAGATACCTGCGGTCGGGTGGATGTATTTGTTGCCGGTGTCGGTACGGGTGGAACACTCAGCGGCACGGCAAAATTTCTGCGCGAGAAAAACCCAAATGTGCATATTATAGCAGTAGAGCCTGCCAATTCTCCGATCCTTTCGGGCGGAAAGGCAGGAACGCACAATCTGCAAGGGATCGGCGCGAATTTTGTCCCGGCGAATTTTGAGCGTGACCTTGTGGATGAGATCATCACCGTATATGAAGAGGATGCGTATCGCGCCGGACGCGAATTGGTGCGCTATGAGGGAATTTTGAGCGGAATTACTTCGGGTGCGGCACTTTGGGCGGCGACGGAAGCGGCAAAACGCCCTGCGTTTGCAGGAAAGAACATCGTTGCGTTTTTGCCCGACGGCGGCGAAAAGTATTTATCGACACCGATGTATCAGGAGGAAGCATAAACCATGAAACGAAATTCGACAACGGTTTTGAATAAAAGCGCCAAAGCGATGGCGCAGAACTATCTCAATTCCGATCTTGCGATGTACGGACAAAGCGCGATGCGTTTGCCCAAACGCGAGACGGTGATCGAGATCATCCGCGATTTTCAGAAGTTGATTTTCCCGATTTACTATGGAGAACGGGAACTTTTGCGTTTGCCGCCGGAGGAATATGCGGCACTGATGATGGATCGCATTTGCGACAAACTGACCGCACAGATCTCCATGACAATGGAGGAGACGGAGGAAAACAAGCGCAAAGCGGCGGCGATCTGCGATAAACTGATCGCCAAGATGCCCGATATTCAAAGCCGGGTGCTCAAAGATGTTGAGGCGAGTTTTGCAGGTGATCCGGCGGCGCACAGCATGGAAGAAGTGATCTTCTCCTATCCCGGCTTGTTTGCGATCTATATCTACCGTCTGGCACATGTTCTTTATGAACTCGAAGTACCGATGATCCCGCGTATTATGACGGAATACGCACATTCGCAAACGGGTATTGATATCAATCCCGGTGCGACGATCGGCGAGTATTTCTTCATTGATCACGGCACAGGCATCGTTTTGGGCGAGACTTGCGTGATCGGGGACAACGCCAAACTTTATCAAGGCGTGACGCTCGGTGCGATGGCGCCTGCCGGCATGGAAGGTAATCCCAATGTACGCCGCCATCCGAGCGTAGGCGACAATGTTACGATCTACGCCAACGCCACGCTGCTCGGCGGCGATACGGTGATCGGCGACAATGTTGTGATCGGCTCAAACGCATTTTTGACCGAGTCGGTCAACAGCAACACAAAGGTTTCCATCAAAAAACCGGAAGTGCGTGTGCGCGAAAAATAAGAGAATATGGGGAAAGCCCCTGCCAAGTGTGATCGTGATCACATTTGGCAGGGGCTTTCCCTGTTCAAAAAGAAGAAAGAATGGAGAATTATGTTCAGGTCAAATCTCTTGGGCGAGAGATTCAACCAAAACACCGTTGAGATAGGTTTGCAACGGACGCATTGTGTCATCGCAAACCAAAAAGTCTGCGGCTTTGCCGACGGAGATTGAGCCGACATCGGTCAGTCCCAACACCTTTGCCGGTGTCATTGTTGCCGCACGGACAGCCGCTTCACGCGGAATACCGAAAGAGATTGCCTTTTGCAGACAATCTGCCAGTGTGACAGCAGAGCCGGCGATCGTGCCGCTTTCCAAACGGGCAACGCCGTCATGCAGAAAGACCGTCTGTCCGCCGAGTTCGTAAGTTCCGTTGGGCATACCGCAGCAACGGAGTGAATCGGAAATCAGGCAAATGCGGTCGGGAAAGAGAGAAAACGCCGCGCGGACGGCACTTTCGTGGACATGGTGTCCGTCGCAAATCAGTTCTGCCGTTACGCTTTTTTGTTCCGATGCCGCGCCGATGACACCGGGATCGCGGTGCAAAAGCGGCGGCATAGCGTTATAGAGATGCGTGAGGTGGGAAGCACCTGCGGCATAGAAATCGCGTGCGTGAGCGTAATCACTTTCGGTATGCGCGGCGGAAACGGTGCAAAATTTGCTCGCTTTTTCGGCAAAAACGACAGCACCTTCAAGTTCCGGCGCAACATCAACGATCCGAATGAGACCGCCGCAATCGCGATAGAGTTTTTCAAAAGCATCGAAATCAGGCAAACGCAGATGATCGGGATTTTGCGCACCGCGTTTTCCGTAAGAGAAGAAAGGACCTTCCATGTGGATGCCGACCAATTTGGAAGACATCGCAGGGCGATTATCGTGATAAGCTTTGGCAGCCGCAAACGCCTTAGCCAAAGTGTTATAGGGAAGCGTCATCGAGGCAGGCGCAAAAGAAGTTACGCCGCGCGATGCCAGATATGCCGCCATCTTTTTCAAACCGTCCGGATCGCCGTCGGAAAAGTCCGCACCGGAATTACCGTGCGTATGGATGTCAATCAGTCCCGGGATCACGAAAGCACCGCCGAGGTCAACTCCGCCTTTTGCGCTGAGGTCGGCGGAAACCGCGGTAAAGACTCCGTTTTCCACGCTGAAACTGCTGAGCGAAAACTGTCCGCTTGGCATAAAAATCATAGCGTTACGGAAAAACATAGCGTGACCTTCCTTTACTTAAAACAAAGCATCGCCGCACCGAGCAGACCGGCTTGGTTGCGAACGGATGCGAGAACAACGGGGATTTCCGTACCGACACGCTTGATGATCGGTTGGAGCAGGTCGTCGCCTTGCGCAACGATACCGCCGCCGAGGATGATGATGTCGGGGGAGAGGATCCAGCGTACATTGGAAACGCCGAGTGCCACTTCGTCAAAGTAGTGCTCCAAAACTTCATTTGCCACAAGGCAGCCGCACTTTTGGGCGTCAAAAACGGCAATGCAGGGATCATGTTCCTTGACACATCCGGCAAGAATGCTTTCCGGATTGAGCTTGGACGCCTGCAAGGTATCTCTTCGTAAGGCGGAGGCGGAAGCATATTGCTCAATACAACCGCTTCTGCCGCAAGTGCAGGGCAGACCGCCTGCGTGGATGATCATGTGTCCCATTTCAAAATAGCCGTCTGCTCCGGCATAGGGTTTTCCGTCAAGGATCATACCGCTGCCGACACCGGTACCCAAAGTCAAAAGAACGATGTTGTGATATCCTTTACCGGCACCGATGTAGTATTCTGCCAATGCGGCGCAGGAAGCATCATTTTCCATTTTGACGGGCAAACCGAGACCGTTTTCCAAATCTTGCAGGAAGTTATGACCGTACAGAGGAATGTTGACGCAAGCCGACAAAGAGCCGTCTTTTTTCACGGGCGCGGGAACACCGACACCAATGGCGGAAAAGGAATGCTCCTTTTGCATTTCCTTCGCTGTGGCGATCACCTGATCTAAAATCGTCTCGTAAGAATTTTTTGCAGTAGGTACGGTTTTTTCTTGCAGAATTGCAAAGGAATCGGAAACGACACCGAACTTGATATTCGTGCCGCCGATGTCGATACCGAGATAATTCATCAGCCGTTTGCCGCCTCGTCGCAAAGGACGGTCACATTGTTGTGATTTTGCAAAGCACTGGCAGGACATTGATTGGAGACTTTACCGCTCAGCAGGGCTTTGAGCGCATTGCGCTTGTTTTCGCCGGTGATGAGGATCAAAATCTTCTTGGCACGCATGATCGTGCCGATGCCCATCGTCAAAGCGTTGGTGGGAACATCTTTCACGCTTTCAAAAAAGCGGGAGTTGGCGTCGAGCGTATCATCCGTGAGGTCGGTGAGATGAGTGGGACCTTGCAGATCGCAACCCGGCTCATTGAAACCGATATGACCGTTTCTGCCGATGCCGAGCACCTGCAAATCCACACCGCCGAATGCCTTGATCTCGTCTTCATAGGCACGGCAGGTAGCATCGGGATCCTTGCTGCTGCCGAGCGGCACATGCGTGTTTTCCATCTTGATGTTTATATGATGGAAGAGATGATCGTTCATAAAGTAACGGTAGGATTGGTCATGTTCGGGACTGATGGGGTAGTACTCGTCCAGATTAAAGGTGCTGACACGGGAAAAATCCAACTCGCCTGCATCGCACTTTTTGGCAAGATTTTCATAAAGACCGATCGGAGTAGAGCCGGTCGGAAGACCGAGAACGCAATCGGGCTTTTCTTTTACCTGTGCGCCCACGATCTCGGCGGCACGCACCATCACTTCTTCATAGTTCTTGTAAACTTCAACTTTCATTTTGGCTGTCTCCTAACTTTTTTGTATTATTCTAATGCAATAAATTGTACATTGCAATCGATTTTAGTCGCAAAATTTATAAATTCAGTTACACGCTTGCTTTTTTTGACACCATTTGATAAAATATGAGCAGAGGTGAGGTCGATGGCTTTTGCAGGGATTACTTTGAAACGCGCATTCCGCGTGGAGCAGATCTATTCCATCCACTACTTTGAGTTTTCAAAAGACTATACCTTTCCCGGTGAGTCACATGATTTTTGGGAACTTGCCTATGTTGACAAAGGGGTAGCCACTGCCATTGCAGAAGATCGGGAGATGCCGCTGGAATGCGGCAAAATCATTTTCCATCAACCGAATGAATGGCATAACCTTTATTCCAACGGCACCACGGCGCCCAATGCCATGGTGATCTCCTTTTCCTGCCGCTCAAAAGAAATGCGCCGCTTTGCAGGTAAAATCCTCGAGGTCGGTACCGATGCGAAAAAGTTGCTTTCGCGCATTTTAACAGAGGGGCAAAACGCCTTTTCGTCCCGTTTGGACGATCCTTATGACAATGCGCTTTCCCGTTCGGAAACGGCGCGCATCGGAAGCGAGCAAATGATCGGGATGTTGTTGGAAGAACTGCTTATTTTGCTTGCACGGCAAATGGAAGAGCCGCGTTATTCCGCTGTGGACAGAGTGTTTGACGATTCCTCCGAAGAGCAGTTTTTGGAGCGTTGTCTTCATTATATGGCAGAGCATGTGGATCGCAAAATGACCTTGGCAGAACTCTCCGAGGCATTTCATATCAGCCAATCGGTCATCAAAAAAGTTTTTTATCAGCAGAGAAAAGAGGGCGCGATCCATTGCTTTTTGAAAATGAAGATCGAAAAAGCAAAGGAACTTCTGCGCGAGAGCGATATGAATATCTCGCAGATCGCTCAAACGCTCGGGTACGATAATATCTGCTATTTCAGCAATCAATTTCACCGCGGCGAAGGGATGTCGCCGCTTGAATATCGCCGCTCGGTCAAGGCAATGGGTGAGAAAGCGCGAAAGATGCAGGAAAAAAGTAAATGATAATGAATAAGCGGCACTCATTTGAGTGTCGCTTATCATATAATATCTATACGGACAATACAATACGATTCCAAAAAGAGTAGAGGCAAATTGACGGGCACTCCCGTTGCGACATCAGCGGCGATCCGTTTCCACGACGAAGGAGACGGATTGCCGCCTTGCAATGATGGGGGAGGACGGGAGCGATGACAGATAGAACCGCCGTAGGGGAGGGGCTTGCTCCTCCCGTGTTGGATGACCGGAAACGCCGTTGTATCATACGGGTATAGGGGCGAACTGTGTTCGCCCGTCGGGACGATGCGAAATTTTGCGGGCGAACACAGTTCGCCCCCTACGGAAGGAAAAATTGGATTGGTGTAAAGACAGCAAAGCGGCGGCAGCAAGCAGCCGCCATACGGGAGAACGGATTGCCGCGGCAACTTCGTTGCCTCGCAATGACGACATATTTGCCATTTCTTTGTTATTTCGTCATCGCGAGCGAAGCGTGGCGATCCGTTTTGTGTCATAATCACGAAAACAATAAATAAAGAACTGCCGTTATTCTCGGCATCAACAATACCATGTACTTTGACTGATAGAGCGACAAAAGACGAACATTGGTGTTCCAATGTTCGTCTTTCTTTTATTCCACATTGCTGAGGATCTCTTTGTATTTATCCACGATGCTGATTTTGATCTCTTTGATGGATTTGACATTCGGCTTTTCCTTCACGCGCAGGGCGTAGGGGCTGAGGAAAGTTGTGCGGAAAATCTTGTCGCCGACGGTTGCTTTGCAAAACGGCGTAAAGTTTGTGCCGAGAATGTAATAGCCGTCTTTTGCCTGATAAATGCCCGTTACGGTAATGGGTTTAACACCCATTTTCATTTTTGTCGTTTTGTAAGGGTTGCCATTATCTCCATAGAGATAACCTTTGCCGTAAAGTGCATCGTATTGCAGCATGTGCATCTCAACGGCGTAGTTGCCGTCATCATTGCAGAACTGCTGGAAGCGGTTGAATGTGCCGTTGGAAATGCCGATGCGTCCGAGCGCGACGGCGGAAAGCTGATAGGCACGGAGATTTTTGTCCTGCTTTTTCAAGCCGAAGTTGTCCCAAATGATATATTCGGTCTTGTAGATATCGCCGCTTTGCATATCGTCATCCGATACCTCAAACGCAGGCAGGTGATCGCCGTAAATCACCAAAATCGTCTTTTCATCACGCTTTTCCAACTCTTCGGTCAGTTGACCGAGAAAAGCATCCATCTCATAGATTTGGTTTACATAATACTCGTATGCGTAGCGCGCATCTTCGTCTTCGCAAGCGGTGACGGTGATTGCGGGATCTTCCAGAACGGGATCGGTCGGATAGCGTCCGTGCCCCTGGACGGAGACGGTGAAGACGAAGTCGCTTTGATTTTCGGTTGCATCCAAAGCGTCTGTAATCTGATCGGTCAGAATGTGATCCTTGCACCAATTCTTCGGGGTTTTCGGTGTATGGACCATATATTCAAGAGAGGTGAAATCGTCAAAACCGAGGTTTTTATAGACATAGTTGCGGTTATAAAATGCACCGCGGTGATTATGGATGGCGTGTGTGGCGTAGCCGTATTCTTTCAGGTTATAGGCGACGCTTTCGACCGTTTTGTCCAAAAGACAGGTCTTGTAGGGGTATTCACCGGGACCGAACAGGCGCGTTGACATACCGGTGAGCACTTCGCATTCGGTGTTGGATGTGCCGGCACCGACGACGGGGACGGTCAGATAACCGGTCGAATATTTTTCACGCAGTGCCGTCCAATTCGGAACGGGGTTTTCCGAGAAGTTCAAATGGACGAATTGATTGGGATCCACAAAGGATTCCATTTGCAATATGACAACATTGACATCGGTCCGGGCTTTCTTTTTTGCGCTTTTTTCGGCAGACTCATCAATGTGCGTCAAGAGGTTTTTCATATTATCTTCGGTATAGTTTTTGGGCTTGCTGATACCTTTTTCGAGCCATGTTTCAAGGAAACAAAACGGAAAGCCGTAGTCGCTGTACGCGATGGCAAGGTTGGGGAAGACGGAGGAGAGTTGATGCGTATCGAATGCCCATTCCCATGATCCGAAGAAACAAACGCCGGAAACGGCAAGCGCGATAAGACCGGTGAGCAGGCGCTTTCCCAATCGGTTTTGCGTTTTCGGACCGAAGATAAAAAGCAGAACGAGACCTGCGATCAGCATCGTACCGCCGACGCAAATCAAAATGATATAGCCCGTGTCGAGATAACTCGGAAGCACATCCAGACCCGCGTTCAGAACCGCCATATCCGCAGTGGAAAACGGTGTCATACGGTTGAGGAGAATGAAACCGTTGATAAAGCCGAGGATCAGCCAGAACGAAGTGAGGACAGCGCAGTAAAATGTTCTGCGTTTGAAGAAAAAGGCAGGCGCAAAGGTGATAAGCAGTAAAAAGAAATTGACCAAAAGCGCCAGCGGATGATGGGCAAAAAACGTGAACAGCGTGGCAAAACCCGTGGTAAACGTCTTGTGATTGAAAAGTTCAATGATCAGCACCGATAAAAGTGCGACAATTGGTGCCCAAAAATAAGCCGTTTTTGTGAAACGGCGGTTGGAAGACTCTTTTTTCATCTCTACTCACTTTCCGACCGCAGTCGATCATAATGATGCTATCATTATAGTACAGATTTCGACAAAATCAATAGGATTATTTTTGCACAATCGCAAATAACGAAAAAATTCCGCATTTGCCTCGTCGAACAAATCTTTCAACACCGTAAAGCGCAAAGGCTCTTTGATTTTCATGCACGGCGCAAACGAAACGCTCAACGCGCAGCAGAAACGCGCTACACGCATCATCCGCGTTATCGCAGAGGCAACGGGTACAAATGTCGTTCTCTACAAATCAAACGCGGTGGATGGCAAGTATTCTCCCGTGCAAGGCATATTCAAGGATACCAACAACACGATCTATGTTGATCTTAATGCCGGTATTTTGCTCGAAGGAAACGAGGCTGACATCAGCAATTATACGATGCTTCGCTCCTTCACGCATGAACTCGTTCATTCGTTTGAAGGTTTGGATTCCTATTCCGAACTGAAAGAAACGGTCATCCGTCATCTTGATCAAAATGCGATCCACGGAAAAACGCAGAATTTCAACGAACTTGTAGATCGCAAAATCAAAACCTACAAGGACTTCGGTCAAGACATCAGCCGCGAGAAAGCGGAAGCGGAAGTTGTCGCGGACTCCCTTGTTGATATTCTGCAACAGTCCAAAGCGGTGGAAAGACTTTGCAATGAATCTCCTGACCTCGCACAGAAAATCTTTGATGCGTTGAAGGACTTCATTGCAAGTCTGAAACAATACATTTCCGATGTCCGCAAGTATTTCAACAACACGAACGGTATGGTCCCTATCGAGACGCGCAATCTCTTGACGAAGGTAAACGGTCGCGTACAGTACGCGCAGGAGGTCGTGGACGCATTCGACAAGGTATTTGCGGAAGCGGCGGAGAATAATGCACTTGCAAAAGAGACAAATAGAAGATATAATGCAAGTGTTGGCGGTGTTTCTCTTAAAATCCAAGACTATTGGACATCCGATTTGTCAAAATCTCAAATGAATCGCCTGATGCAATGG
>JAZUIU010000038.1:0-17462 GCA_045642405.1 Oscillospiraceae bacterium | reverse complement strand
CGATCCGACTTTTTGATCAAATTGCGCGGGTAACTTTGCCCGAACGCAGACAACGGGTACAAACATAAACATGGCGGGGAGAACCGTTAATGATTGCCTTGACGCGTTTTACATTGGGCTTCCAGGGACGATTGGAGCGTCTGTGGGAGTGGGAGACCTTAATACCGAAGACCATACCCTTATCGCAAAACTCACACTTTGCCATTCCGTTGCACCTCCTTGCTATGGTCAAAATGACCTTGTTATTTTCAAGCAGTAGATATCATACCAAAAGTTCAAGTAAAATGCAATAGGAAAATTTCATTTTTTTCAAATTTTTTATGTTTTTTTGAGAAGAAAAGAAATAAACGGACTTTTTTTATCAAAAATTTTGTTGCTTGACGCATTCTATGCAAAATAAATTGATTTTTTTGTTGTCTTTTTCATTGTTTTTTATTATAATTAAGGTATCAACTCATAAGGAGATGCAGAAATGGATACCGAACGCACTCTTAAAATCGCAGACCTGGTCAACCGTCTCAAATTGGAAGTGATCGTGAAAGGTTCAAACTTTGACACGGAAGTGCTGACCATTCCGGATGTCAACCGTCCGGGTTTGCAGTTTGTCGGCTTTTTTGACTATTTTGATCCGCGCCGTTTGCAGTTGCTCGGTAAGGCGGAACTGACATTTTTGGAAGGACTTTCTCCGCAGGAACGCCGCAAACGCTTTGAAGATCTGTTCCGCTATGATATTCCTGCATTGGTTATTTCACGCGGTTTGGATGCACCGAAAGAATGCGTTGAAATGGCACAAAAATATAACCGTACATTACTGCGTACGAAGCAAACTACGGTCGTGTTTTCCTCCATCACCGTTGATCTTCTCAACCATGAATTAGCCCCTCGTATCACGCGCCACGGCGTTTTGATGGATGTTTACGGTGAAGGCGTTTTGATTTTGGGTGACAGCGGTATCGGCAAGAGTGAAACGGCGATCGAACTGATCAAAGGCGGTCACCGTCTGGTAGCAGACGATGCCGTGGAGATCAGCCGCGTGGGTGAAGTGCTCTTCGGCACTGCGCCGGAACTCATCCGCCACTATATTGAAGTACGCGGCATCGGCGTAATTGATGTGCGCAAACTCTTTGGTATGAGCGGCGTAAAATCCATGACGGAAATCGACCTTGTCGTTCAGTTTGAGCGTTGGGAAGACAACAAATTTTACGACCGTCTCGGTTTGGATGAGCAGACGATGGATATTATGAATGTTTCACTTCCCTGCGTGACGATTCCTGTTTCGGCAGGGCGTAACCTCGCAGGTATTGTGGAACTTGCCACGATGAATAACCGTCAAAAGAAATACGGTGAAAATGCGGCACGCGAATTTGTTGAACAAGTAGATAGCAGTATTGACCGTTTAAGCAAAACAGATATGTGAGGAGTTTTAGGATGGCTTGGCAAGAAGCGTTAGACCTTTTGGTGCAGCAGAATATGCCCGAACTTGACTACATCAAAGATGAGCCGATGTCGCGTCATACCACATTCCGCATCGGAGGTAATGCGGCGCGTATGGCTTTTCCACAAACACAGGAGGAACTGATCACACTTTATCAATACGCTTTGGAATGCGGTGTTACGCCCTTGGTCATCGGAAACGGCTCCAATTTGCTTGTTTGCGACGAGGGTATTGACCGCTTGATTATTTGCACGGCAAAATGTCTTCATCAGATCACAAGAGATAGCGATCAAATTATAGCAGAGAGCGGTATTTTACTATCTCAGCTTGCTTCATTTGCACAGAAAAACGCGCTGACCGGACTTGAATTTGCCCACGGCATACCGGGAACGCTCGGCGGTGCGATTTGTATGAATGCCGGTGCTTACGGCGGTGAGATGAAAGATGTCGTACGATCTGTAACCGTCTTTGATCCGCAAAGCGGCATTCGCACCTTTTCCGGTGAAGAGATGCAGTTTCACTATCGAGGCAGTCTTTTGAGTGAGCATCCGGAATTTACCGTTTTGTATGTCGTATTACAGCTTGCACCGGGCAATGCAGAGGAAATCGAAGCGACCATGTCCGATTTAATGGAGCGGCGTAAAGCAAAACAGCCCTATGATAAGCCAAGTGCCGGATCAACTTTCAAGCGTCCGGAAGGCTATTTTGCAGGCGGTCTTATTGAAGAATGCGGACTCAAAGGCACGCGCGTCGGCGGAGCAGAGGTATCACAAAAGCATGCCGGTTTCGTAATCAATACAGGCGATGCAACGGCAAAAGATGTGATGCAGTTGATTGAAAAAATACAAAAGACGGTTTTTGAGGCTCACGGCGTCATGCTTGAGCCGGAAATCAAAATCATACGGTAAGGACTGATACGATGGAAATTTTATTCGTTTCCGGTTTATCCGGAGCAGGGAAGAGCAGTGCCGCAAGTTATCTGGAAGATATCGGGTATTATACGGTCGATAATATGCCGTTTGATATCATTATGAAATTTGCAGAATTCTGCGCGCAAAGCGACGGTCGTTATGACCGTGTGGCAATGGTTTGCGATATTCGCAGCAACAGCACTGATTTTGCCGGTTTACTCAACACCATTGAGCAGTTGCGCGAGATGGGAACATTTTGCCGGCTTTTGTTTTTAGATGCGAAATCGGAAACGATCATCAAGCGTTATAAAGAGACGCGGCGTTCTCATCCTTTGATGCGCGGTAACTGTACGAGCATCGAATCCGCCTTTGAGCGTGAAAGTGAACTCCTTCAACCGCTTCGCGAACATGCGGATATCGTCATCGACACGACACAGATGCCGATTGCGAAGCTCAAAAGCGAACTCTATACGCTTTTTGGCGATAAGACAAAGCAAAACAAATTGAATGTCAATGTGATTTCCTTCGGTTATAAATACGGCATTCCGCTGGAAGCGGATCTTGTCTTTGATGTCCGCTTTATGCCAAATCCCTTTTATATTCCCGAACTGCGCAATAAAACAGGTATGGATCCGGAAGTTTACGACTATGTATTTCAATTTGAACAAGCGCAGACATTTTTGAAAAAGTTGGAAGATATGATCAACTACCTTCTGCCGCATTACAGTGAAGAAGGGAAGACGATGCTGGTCATCGCCATCGGATGTACCGGTGGTCACCATCGCAGTGTATCCATTGCACGCGCTTTAAGCGAATATATCAAAGAACGGGATTATCCCGTACAGATCAATCATCGCGATTTGATGCGATAAAAATAAAGCAGGTGAAGAGATGTCTTTTTCCGGTGAAGCGAAAAAGGAAATATGCAAAGTCCCCGTTCAAAAGCGTTGTTGCGCTTTGGCGGAGGCTTACGGCGTATTGCTCTTTGCCCACAGTTTTTCCTTTTCAGAAGTCAAAATCGTGACGGCAAACGGTGACTTTGCCCAAAGATTGCCGGTTCTTTTTAAGCGTGCTTTTTCTCTTGCATTTGATGTCTTTCCCGAAATAGTCACAAATGGGAAAATGGTATTTTCCATAACAAGTCCCGAAAAAATAGAAAAGATCATGTCTTCATTTGGGTACGATGCAAAACAGCACAGAAGCCTGCATATCAATTTTGCCGTGATCGAAGAAGACTGTTGCCGCACCTCATTTTTACGCGGTGCTTTCCTTTGCGGCGGAAGCGTAACCGATCCGAACAAGCGTTATCATTTGGAATTCGCCACGCCGCACCTGCAAATCGGTCGTGAATTCGCAGCACTTTTGAACGAAACGGGCATCGAGCCGAAAAGCATTGAGCGTCAAGGAAATGCTGTCACTTATTTTAAGCACAGCGACACAATTGAAGACTTGCTTACCTTGTTAGGCGCACCGATTGCTTCGATGAATATCATGTCCGCAAAAATAGAAAAAGATATGCGCAACAAAGTCAACCGCCGTATGAATTGCGATTATGCAAATGCCGACAAATCATTACTTGCTTCCCGAAAGCAGGCGGAAATCATCGAAAGATTAGTGGAAGCCGGCATTGTCGCCGACTTGCCGGTAAAATTACAGGAAGTTGCAATCGCAAGGCTGATCCAGCCGGATATTTCTTTGAGTGAACTGGCGCAGACCTTTGATCCGCCGATCACAAAATCGTGTCTCAATCACCGGATGCGAAAACTGCTTGATTTAGCAAAAGAAGATATCGTTTGAGGAAAATATTATGTCTTTTGTTCATTTACATGTGCATACGGAGTTCAGTCTCTTGGACGGTGCCTGCCGCATCCGTGATCTGCCGAAAGTCGTTCACGAGATGGGGCAGACGGCTTGCGCCATTACGGACCACGGTGTGATGTACGGAGTGATCGACTTTTATCGCGCCTGCAAAGCCGAAGGCATCAAGCCGATCATCGGTTGTGAGGTTTATGTTGCACCGCGTACGCGCTTTGATAAACAGCATGAATTTGACTCCGAAGCGAGGCACTTGGTTTTGCTATGCGAAAATGAAGAAGGCTATCGAAACCTCACTTATATGGTCTCCATGGCACACACAGAAGGGTTTTATATTAAGCCCCGTATTGACCTTGATTTGTTGCGCGAGCATTCCAAAGGGCTCATTGCGCTTTCCGCTTGCCTTGCCGGTGAAATTCCGCGCCGTATTTTGCGCGGCGATTATGAAGATGCAAAAAAATACGCTTTGACCTTGTCCGAAATTTTCGGTCCCGATCATTTCTATTTGGAAATGCAGGATCACGGTATTCGTGACCAGGCGATCGTCAACCGTGATATCGTAAAAATTCATAAAGAGACCGGTTTGCCGTTGGTTGCAACGAACGATGCGCATTATTTGCAAAAAAGCGATGCGCAGGCACATGATGTTTTGCTTTGCATCCAAACGGGCAAAACGATCGACGACGAAAACCGTATGCGCTACGAGCCGCAAAATTTCTATTTGCGCTCGGAAGAAGAGATGGCAGCGCTTTTCCCGGAATATCCGGAGGCTTTGGAAAATACGGCAAAAATCGCCGAAATGTGCAATCTTGAATTTACATTCGGCAAATATCATTTGCCGGAATTCAAAGTGCCAAGCGGTTACGACAGTTTATCGTATTTCAAAAAACTTTGCGACGAAGGTTTTGCGGAGCGTTACGGAAGCGAAAATACAGAATACCGCAAACAACTTGAATATGAAGAAAATATGATCGAGAAAATGGGATTTGTAGACTATTTTCTCATCGTTTCCGATTTTGTGCGCTACGCAAAGAGCAAACATATACCGGTCGGTCCCGGTCGCGGCAGTGCCGCAGGCAGTATGGTCTCATACTGTCTCCACATCACCGATATTGATCCGATGCCGTACAGTTTGTATTTTGAGCGTTTTCTAAATCCCGAGCGTGTCTCCATGCCCGATATTGATATGGACTTCGGCGATACACGCCGTGGGGAAGTGGTGGACTATGTGCGCGAAAAATACGGTGATGACCATGTTGCGCAAATTGTCACTTTCGGCACGATGGCGGCGCGTGCCGCCATTCGCGATGTCGGACGCGTGCTGAATATTCCATACGCCGATTGTGATACCATTGCAAAACTCATTCCGAAAGCACCGCATATCACATTGGAAGAGTCTTTGAAACTATCCAAAGAACTGCGCGATCGGTATGAAAACGAAGAACAGGTAAAAACACTCATTGACACCGCCCGTTCGCTGGAAGGTATGCCGCGCAACGCTTCCACGCACGCGGCAGGTGTTGTGATCACCAAGTTGCCGGTATATTCCTATGTTCCGCTTGCGCGCAACGATGATACCATTGTCTGTCAGTATGTGATGACCACTTTGGAAGAACTCGGACTTTTGAAGATGGACTTTCTCGGACTTCGAAATCTTACGATTTTGGACGATGCCGTGCGGCTGATCCGCAAAAAGGATCCTTCGTTTGATTTAAGTACGATCCCGACAGATGATCTGCCGACTTATCAGATGCTCCAGGCAGGGAAGACGGCAGGCGTATTTCAGTTGGAATCGGGCGGTATGACCGGTGTTTGCACCTCGATGAAGCCGGAAAGCATTGAAGATCTGACCGCGATTATTGCGCTTTACCGTCCCGGTCCGATGGATTCCATTCCTCGCTTTGTTGCCTGCAAACACGATCCGTCTTTGGTCAAATATCTGCATCCCTCTTTGGAACCGATTTTGAGCGTGACTTACGGCTGCATCGTCTATCAAGAACAGGTGATTGAAATTTTCCGCCGTCTCGGTGGCTATTCTTTGGGACAAGCTGATATGGTGCGCCGTGCCATTTCCAAAAAGAAAGTGGCGCAGATTGAAAAGGAAAAAGACGCCTTTATCCACGGCGATGCAGAGCGTGGGATCTGCGGCTGCATTGCCAACGACATTCCCGAAGATGTAGCGCAAGCCATCTATCAAGATATTTATGACTTTGCCAACTACGCATTTAACAAAGCACACGCCGTTTCGTATGCCGTGGTCGCTTACCAGACCGCCTACTGCAAAGCGCATTATCAAAAGGAATATATGGCATCGCTTTTGACTTCGGTTTTGGACGATTCCGCCAAAGTCAATGCCTACTTTACCGATTGCAAGGAAAGCGGCATTCGCCTGCTTCCGCCCGATATCAACCACTCCGATGACTGTTTTACCGTCGAGGAAGACGGTATTCGATTTGGTTTGGTCGCCATTAAAAATATCGGCGGCAATTTTATCCGGCGCGTCATGACAGAGCGTGCGCAAAACGGTTTCTTTACCGATTTCCAAGACTTCTGCAAGCGTATGGACGGTACGGATATGAATAAGCGCGCTGTGGAAAACCTCATTCGCGCAGGCGTTTTTGATACGACAGGGGAGAAGCGTTCGCAACTCATTGCCGTCTATGAGCGCGTCATGGATGCGATCAGCGCCGGCAAAAAGGAATCGCTTGAGGGGCAAGTGGACTTTTTCAGCATGGAAGGTGCCGTGCAGACCGCAGAGCCGAAACTTGCTTTGCCCGATATTCCCGAATACACCGAGCAGGAAAAGATGGCAATGGAAAAGGAAACAACAGGCCTTTATCTTTCCGGTCATCCGATGGATCACTATGTTGAAGCTTCAAAAGCGATCGGTGCTGCGTCAATCGGCGATATTCTGACCGATTTTGCCAACACGGACGGTCCCGAAATATATGCCGACGGTCAAAAAGTCACTTTGGCAGGTGTTGTGACCACTTGCAAAACGCGCACCACGAAGAATAACACGCTCATGGCAAATGCCGTTTTGGAAGATCAAACCGGCTCGATCGAATTACTCTGCTTCGCCAAAGTTCTCGAAAACTACGGCAGTTATCTCAAAGAGGGAATGGTCATTACCGTTTCCGGCCGTTTAAGCGTGCGTGACGAGCGTCCGCCGGAATTGATGTGTGATTTCGCGCGTCCTCTCAATGAACACGAGGAGCCCCCTGTAAAGCGCATTTCGCCGCTGTCAAGGAAGGACGAAACGAAAACGCTCTATCTTCGCGTTCCGTCCATGGACAGTTTTGAATTGGAGCAAGTTAAAAAATATCTCTATATGTTCGAGGGAACAGAGAATAAAGTCCGTATCCGCATTGCCGATACCGGAAAATTGGTCGGCACAACCTGTAATGTATTACCTTCGCTTGTCGAAGCCTTGAAAGAAGATCTCGGCGAGGAAAATGTGGTATTCAAATAAAAAAACAACCGACATCGGAAAAATCCAATGTCGGTTGTTTTTGTCATTACTTTGCCAAAACCTTTTTGAGATGAGCAAAACGGGGAAGGGACTCTTCCTTCGGAAGTTTTGTTTCACCTTGAATGAGAGGCAAGCAGTACTCTACAAATTCATGCTTAATACCGTTGTGTTCCTCATTGATCCATTCCAGCGGCACTTTCTTTTCGTAGTTTGCCACTTCGGAAAGATCGATCAACTTGGTCTTGCAAGCATATTTACCGTCAACCGTGCCGCGCTCAAAAGCGACCATCTTGTCGGTAATACCGGCGACCGCATTTTCAACGGCGGCTTTTCCTGCCATAAAGGACTCTTCAATGTCCGTAAGAGAGGCAAGGTGCGCACCGCAGCGCTGGAGCAAAGAGAGTTCAATACCGCGCACTTTTGCACCTGTACGCTCTTTGACGGCGTTGGCAAGCATCGCGGCAAGACCGCCGAGTTGCGCATGACCGAAACCGTCGGTTGCCGAAGTCTTCGCCTCGGAAACAAAACTGCCGTCAGCATAGTGGATGCCTTCGGAAACGGCGACCATGCAGTTGCCGCGCTCTTTATAGATGCGTTCGACATCGGCAAGGAATTTGTCCATATCGAAATCTGTCTCGGGCAAATAGATGAGATCGGGACCGGCTCCGAATTCCGTAGCAAGAGCGGAAGCGGCGGCAAGCCAACCGGCATGACGCCCCATGATCTCGACAACGGCAATCAAACCGGTATCGTAAACACGAGCATCATGATAAACTTCCATGCAACTCGTTGCAATATACTTTGCAGCAGAGGCAAAACCCGGGCAATGATCTGTGCCGAAGAGGTCATTATCAATGGTCTTGGGCACACCCATTACGCGGCATTCATAGCCGGATTTCTGCATATACTTGGAAATCTTATTGCAGGTGTCCATGGAATCGTTACCGCCATTATAGAAGAAGTAGCGGATATCGTGTTTTTTGAACACTTCCAGAATGCGCTTATAGTCGGTATCGTCAACATCCGCGTCTTTCATCTTATAGCGGCAGGAGCCGAGAGCGGAAGAAGGCGTGTACTTCAAAAGTTCCAATTCTTTGGGATCTTCTGCGCCCATATCGAATAAACGGTCATTCAAAATACCTTTGATACCGTGTTCTGCGCCATATACCTTGGTGATCATACCGTTATCCAAAGCGGTCTTGATCACACCGTATGCGCTGGCGTTAATGACAGAGGACGGGCCACCGGACTGACCGATGACGCAAGCGCCTTTCAATTCTTTCATTGGTTTTCCCTTTCCGATTAAGCCTTGCCGTTGCAGCCGAGAACATCAACGATCTTGTGTTCGACCATAGCCTTGATGGCTTCACGGCCGGGTTTGAGATACTGGCGGGGATCGAAATGATCGGGATGTTCGGCAAAGTGCTCACGGATGCAAGCGGTCAAAGCAAGACGCAAGTCGGAGTCGATGTTGATCTTGCAGACGGAAAGCGTGGCAGCCTTACGCAACTGCTCTTCGGGAATACCGACAGCATCGGGCATTTTGCCGCCGAACTTGTTGATCTTCGCAACAAATTCCTGAGGAACGGAAGAAGAACCGTGCAAGACGATGGGGAAGCCGGGCAAACGCTTGGAGACTTCTTCCAAAACATCGAAGCGAAGGGGAGGGGGAACAAGAATACCGTCAGCATTGCGCGTGCACTGTGCGGCGGTGAATTTATAAGCGCCGTGGCTGGTGCCGATCGCGATCGCAAGGGAGTCACAACCGGTCGCACTGACGAATTCTTCCACTTCTTCGGGACGGGTGTAGGAGGAATCTTCGGACTTCACTTTGACTTCGTCTTCCACGCCGGCAAGCGTACCGAGTTCAGCCTCAACCACGACACCGTGATCGTGCGCATACTCGACTACTTTCTTGGTGACTTCAATGTTTTCAGCAAAGGGCTTGGAAGAAGCATCGATCATAACGGAAGTGAAACCGCCGTCAATGCAGGATTTGCAAAGTTCAAAACTGTCACCGTGGTCAAGGTGAATGGCGACAGGAAGGTCAAAACCGGCATTCTGCTCAGCATCTTCCACAGCCGCCTCAATGAGTTTCATGAGGTAGATGTGGTTAGCATAGGAACGAGCGCCCTTGCTGACCTGAAGGATCAGAGGAGCTTTCTGTTCGATCGCAGCAGCAGTGATGCCCTGGATGATCTCCATGTTGTTGACATTGAAAGCACCGACAGCGTAACCGCCGTTGTAAGCCTTCGCAAACATTTCTTTTGTAGTAACAATAGACATAGTTTTTTCTCCTTTGTATAAGTTGTTTGGAACAATTGGAACAAATTGCAACTGTGATTATATCACAATTTTGCTTTTTTTCAAGTGTATTACGGAAAAAATATTGAATTTCACACAACTTTTTTTGAAAATTTGCGTGAAAAAGGGCAAAACGCCGTTTTGCCCTTTTTGCATGATTCTAAAATCAGACTTTTTTGATTGTTTCTGCAATCTGTGCGGCAGTAAGACCGTACTCTTTGAGTACATCATTTGCCTTACCGGACTGACCAAATTCATCGTTTACGCCGATCTTCTTAAACTTGCAGGAGACATTACCCATTAACACATCGGCAACGGCATCACCGAGGCCGCCGATGACGCTATGCTCTTCGACGGTAACGACCTTACCGCATTTTTCAGCATATTTCTTGACACAATCGGCATCAAGCGGCTTGATGGTATGAACATTGATCACTGCGGCATCAATACCTTCGGCAGCGAGTTGTTCGGCGGCGGCGAGGGATTCGCCGACCATCAGACCATAAGCAAAGATAGCGACATCCTTACCTTCACGCAAAACATTTGCTTTGCCGATCTTAAACGGCTTGACCATGTCACCTTCAAAAACAGGAGAGGCGAGACGCGCCAAACGCATATAGACAGGACCGTTGTAATCGGCAATCGCCATCACGGCGGCACGCGTTTCCGTTGCATCTGCAGGGCAAATGACGGTCATACCGGGAATGGCGCGCATCAAAGCAATATCTTCGATACACTCATGACTTCCGCCGTCTTCACCGACGGAAACGCCTGCATGAGTTGCACAGACTTTCACATTGAACTTCGGATATGCAATGCTGTTGCGGATCTGCTCATAAGCACGACCGGCGGCAAACATGGCAAAAGTGGAGCAGAAGGGGACAAGGCCCATCGTGGAAAGACCGGCACCAATGTCCATCATATTGCCTTCTGCAATACCGCAGTTATAGTGTTTTTCGGGGTGTACCTTCTGCAAACGGCAAGTCTGCGTTGCATTGGCAAGGTCAGCATCGAGAACGACAACCTTATCGTTTTTCTCAACTAATTCGATCAAAGCGTCACCGTACGCTTGACGGGTAGCAATTTTATCACTCATCGTTTAGTCCTCCAATTCTTTCAAAGCCTGTGCACGCTGCTCTTCATTCGGGGCTTTACCGTGCCAACCGACTTGGTTTTCCATGAAAGAAACACCTTTGCCCTTGACGGTATGAGCCAAAATACACTTGGGCTTACCGACAACAGGAGTGCTCAAAGCCTTTTCAATTGCATCGAGATCGTGACCGTCGGCGAGTTCAAAAACTTCAAAACCAAACGCACGGAGTTTATCACCGAGATTGCCCAAAGACATAACCTGGTCGTTCGTGCCGTCGATCTGCAAGCCGTTGTTGTCGATCATCACGGTGAGGTTGTCAAGTTTATAATGAGCAGCCGCCATATAAGCTTCCCAAACCTGACCTTCCTGGCTTTCACCGTCACCGACGATGCAGTAGACTTTGGTATCCTTCTTCATGTGCTTTGCACCCAAAGCCATACCGACGGCAATGGAGATACCCTGACCGAGAGAACCGGTGGAAGCATCCACACCGGGGACTTTCTTGGCATCGGGATGTCCCTGCAAAATGCTGTGCAACTGACGGAAGTTGGCATACTCATCACGGGAGATGAAACCCTTGGCAGCCAAAACGCCATAGTAGCAAGGAGCGGCATGGCCCTTGGAAAGAACAAAGCGATCACGGTCGGGATCGTGAGGATTTTTGACATCCACACGCATGTGGTTGAAAAATACGCTGGTCATCAACTCCACGCATGAAAGAGAACCGCCGGGGTGTCCGCTACCGGCATTAGCCGTCATGTTAATGATGTCGCGACGCACTTGGCGACATACTTTGGAAAGTTCTGCCGAATTCATAATTGCCTCCTAAATAGAAAAATTTACGCGGTTATGCTTTTATTTTAGCGAATAGCCTTGGAAAAGTCAATGCAAACCGAGTGAAATTTTAATAAAATTTATTATTATTTTTAATTTTTTTAACAAGTTTTCTTTTTGAGTCGAAATTACGGCTTACTCGCATACGATAGGAAAGGAGGGAAGAGGGATCATGCTGCTTTTGACCTATCAGCGAGATTTGGCAGTTGCATACGCGCATCGTTGGGCATACGGACGCAATCCGGCTTATTACGATTATGAAAACATCGGCGGTGATTGCACAAATTTTGCTTCACAATGTATATACGCCGGTACCGGTGTGATGAATTACACGCCGGATTTCGGCTGGTACTATATCAGCGCAAACAAGAAAGCACCGGCGTGGACAGGTGTGGAATTCTTTTACCGCTTTATGACGCGCAAGGAGCCGTCCGCAGGACCGATCGCCAAAACAGTTTCATTGCAGGAAGCAAAGATCGGAGATATCATTCAGATATCCTATGACGGCGTTGCATTTCAGCACACACCCATCATTGTGAAAAACGGAAAAACACCACAGGAAATTTTAGTCGCATCGCATAGCTATGACTCCGACAATCGTCCGCTTTCCACATACGCCTATGCAGAACTACGCATTTTGCATATATTGGGCTATTATCAATAAAAATGCAGGTGAAATAGCTTCACCTGCAAAAATTTTGTTCAATTTTTTGAGTCGGATTTTGGTTGTTTGGCATGGGAGAGAGGGTTTGCCTTCGCGGCAACACGGAGTGCTTCATTATCAATATGTGTATAGATCTCGGTAGTATTGAGATGATCGTGTCCCAAAACTTCCTGCACCGCTTTGATATCAACACCGTTTTGCAACATCAGCGTTGCGGCGGTATGGCGCAGTTTATGCGACGAATACTGCGTAGCATCCAATCCGGCAGCACTGATGTGCTTTTTGACTAACGCATGTACCGTCGAGCGGCTCACGCGCTCATTACGGGACGAAAGGAACAGAGCGTCCCAATCCCGCCCGACGATCGGTCGGCGTACGGCAAGATAGTTTTGTAATGCCGTCAGACAGGCATCGTTCAAGTAAACGATCCGCACTTTATTGCCCTTACCGAGAATGCGAAGCGTTTCGCCTTGAATATCATGAATATTGATGCCGCAAAGTTCCGAAATACGCAATCCGCAGTTGAGAAAAAGCGTTAAAATGGCATAATCCCGTTCGCGCTGATTACCGTCAACATTTTCCAAAAGCTGCATACTTTCATCCAATGTCAAATAACGCGGCAGAGTCTTCTTTAATTTGGGAGAATCGATGTCTTTTATTGGATTTTGCGACATTAAGTGTGCTTTATTGCATAAATAGTTGTAAAAAGAACGAATTGTTGCAACTTTTCTTGCACGAGAAGTCACAGAAAGCCCAAAAGCGGAATTTTCGCTGTTTTGGTGCAGGACACGATCGCGGCTCAAATAGGTCAAATAGCCGTAAACATCCGTCAATGTAACCGAAGAGACAAATGACAAATCAACATCCATTATAGAAATTTTGTTCAATTCTTCATTGCGCAAATCGGGATTGCGTTGCTGTTTTAAGTAGCGAAAAAAGTTACGCAAGTCCAAAAAGTATTCGTCGACCGTGCGTTTGGAATGTGCTTTGACCGTTTCGTGATACGAAAGAAAATCACGCAAAATCTCCGGAGATTCCGTCCGATAATCCATCATAAAATCAACACCAACTTTTCATCAAAATAAAAAACCGCTCTGGAGCGAATAGAAGGATCGGGAACGATACTTTGGTCGATCGGAAACTTTCTATTCGATAGCATAAGAGAACAAAACCGAAAGACAAACAAAATACTCAATCATAAGAAAGCAAAGTGTGCGTGAAAGAAATCATAAAACCAAACTAAGCCGTTTCAAAAAGGTACATCAAAAAATGAAGTATTATTATCAATATTTGAGTTTAAGCATCAAAATAGAATATATCATCAGAAGAGGCCGAAATTGCGTTTTTCGCCTAAAACATCATTTTTCCCTCCCCTAAATTGAACAAAATTATCATTTTGTTCAATTATATGTATTGGTAAAACGGTGCTCCCTTTTGTGTATTCCTGCATATAATTTTGCAAAATGCTCATACTACCCTTTGAAAGGGTGATTGATTATGATACCGTGCAGTGCAGGATGTATTTATCAAAAAGACGGAAATTGCGATTTGTCTTCTGCCTCATCATTTGGTTCTTCCAAAAATAGCAACGGCTGCGTGCATTATACGCCGAGACCGAGCGTACTCAATCATGCGCAATGGCACGAAGTGCCTCCCCAATGTCCGAAACCTCAAGGAGTTTTAAGCCCTCAACAGACACAGAATGTTTCGAATTCTGCTTTGGAATAATGCAGGTTTTAAAACCGATACGCTTCATTTCATTGAGGCGCTCAGATAAATGGCTCACGCTGCGCAGTTCGCCCGTCAAGCCGACTTCTCCGATCGCCGCCACTTCCCTGCCGATCGGCTTGTCCAGATAGCAGGACGCCAAAGCCAAAATGACCGCCAGATCTGCGGCAGGCTCGTCCAAGGTCAAGCCGCCGATCACATTGAGAAAGGCATCGCAAGCGGAAACTTTCAAATGTCCTCTCTTTTCCAAAACCGCCAAAAGCATTGTAGCGCGGCTATTGTCCAAGCCGTTGCTGACACGGCGCGGATATGCCATCGTCGAGGATGCGAGCAGTGCCTGGATCTCCGCCAAAATCGGTCGTGCGCCTTCCATAACACAAGTTACACAAGCACCCGATGCGCCTTCCGGTCGATCGGAAATCAAGAGTTCAGACGGATTTTCCACCTCGGAAAGTCCGTCATTTTGCATTTCAAATACGCCGATTTCATTTGTCGCACCAAAGCGATTTTTTGCCGCGCGCAAAATGCGGTAATTACTGTGTGAATCGCCTTCAAAATACAAGACACAATCCACCATGTGTTCCAACACTTTCGGTCCTGCGATCGAACCTTCTTTATTGACATGACCGATGACAAAAACCGTGATACCCCTCCCTTTTGCCAACTGCATCAGAGACATCGTGCAGTCCTTCACCTGCGCAACACTGCCGGCAGGTGAATCTAATTCTTCATTATAAAGTGTTTGGATGGAATCAATGATCAAAACATCCGGCTTTTCACTCTCGACGGATGCCATCACATCGACCAAACAGGTTTCCGAAAGCACCAGAAGATTTTCATTTGATACGCGCAAACGGTCCGCACGCATCTTGATTTGATGCGGCGATTCTTCACCCGATACATATAAAACTTTTGAAAAATTACATAATTGACCGCAAATTTGCAACATCAGCGTCGATTTTCCGATACCGGGTGCACCGCCGACCAGCACCAAAGAGCCGTTGACCGCACCGCCGCCGAGTACGCGATCCAACTCACCCATTCCGGTTTGAAAACGCAGTTCGGGCGCAGCATCCAAATGGTTGATTGATTGTGCCTTGGTTGGTGTATGCAAAACGGAAGTCTTTGCGTTGCCCGTATTCTTTTTCACCACCGCTTGTTCCACCAAAGTGTTCCATGCACCGCAGGCGGCGCATTTACCCGCCCATTTGGAACTTTCATTGCCACATTCCGTGCAATAGAAAACGGTTTTTGTCTTCATGGTATTTCACCCTCTGCTTTGTGTATTCCCGTGGCGATCGTAATCGCCAACAATTTTTGGTGTGCATCTGATTTTAGTTTCACAGTTTCGCCGGGATTGGATAAAAAGCCGCACTCGATCAAAACGCCTGTTGTCTCAATGTTTTGCAGTAAATAAATTGACGAAGCAGCCGGTTTTTCCTGCTTGTTTTTTTCTCGATTAACCGTTTGATTGAGTTGCTGTTGAATGGCGCTTGCCTGTCTTTGACTCGACTCATTCGGTGCATAAAAAACCTGTGCACCGGTTACATTCGGATGCGACGGCAACATATTTTGATGAATACTGATCAAGATGCTGTTGGGAATTTGATTGACCAAATCAACGCGATTGTGGATGTCGGAAACTTTCTTTTCGCGTATCGTTTTCGCACTCGGAGAATAGATCGACTTATCTTCGGTGCGTGTCATAACACAGGAATGTCCCAAAAGGCACATCAATCCGTCCAAACGCTTTGCGATGGATAAATTGATCTCGCTTTCCACCGTTCCGTCCGTGGCAACCGCACCGCCGTCTTCCCCACCGTGACCGGCATCTATGACAAATGTCACTTTTTGCATTGTACCGATAGTCTGCCTGGCAACATCTTTACTTTTTGTGAAAATGAATGACAGCAACGCAAGCGAGATCGCCAATACAATGATCAGCACATGCCGAAATCGAATATAGATCATATCCTGCCTCCTTCTCCCTTTTATCGTATGAGAAAGAGGCTGTTTTCATTATACAATAATATCGTCAAAGATACAAGATAATTTTGTTCAATTTATCGCACTTCTTCCCTTTGCGTCATAGGATGGTGTGAGCGCAAGCTCAAACCTTAAAAGGAGGCAATTCTCTTGGAAATGAAACCGCAACAAGGCGGATGTACCGCCGGCAACGGCAAATTGCCCGGCAATGTGTGCGCTCCGCTTGCGTTTCCTTATGTTCCCTATCAGGATAACAATCCCGTCCGCTATTCTCAGCAGGACGGTCTGCAAGCCGGCACATTGTTCCCCGGTCTCAACTTGCCGTTTCACGCGGAATTGAAAACTAAATTTCCGGCTGAAAACACTGCACTTTCCGAATTGATGGCGCTTGATTTTGCGATCGACGAACTCGGCCTTTATCTGACAACACATCCCGATGACGAGGAAGTTTTAGACCTCTACCGCTCCTATATCAAACTCGGCAAAGAAGGCAGAGATAAATACGAAAGTCAGTACGGTCCCATCATGGAAACCGATTTGGTCGGAAAAGGTTTCGCATGGCTTAATGATCCGTGGCCGTGGGATTTGGACAAAGGAGGTAAAAAGTAATGTTTGTCTATGAAAAGAAACTCCAATATCCGGTCAAAATCAAAAACCCCAACCCTAAATTAGCCGCCGCCATCATTTCACAGTACGGTGGTCCGGACGGCGAATTGGGCGCATCACTCCGCTATCTCTCTCAGCGTTATTCGATGCCCTATCCCGAACTCAAAGGACTTTTGACCGATATCGGTACCGAAGAACTCGGACATTTGGAAATGGTGGGTACGATCGTCCATCAACTCACGCGTAATCTGAGTGAAAAAGAGATCAAAGATTCCGGTTTCGACAATTACTTTGTCGATCATACGACCGGCGTATTCCCACAATTTGCATCCGGTTATCCGTGGTCGGCATCAACGATGCAGGTCACAGGCGACACCGTCGCTGATTTGACCGAAGATCTTGCCGCCGAGCAAAAAGCGCGTCTTACCTATGATAATATCCTGCGTCTGAGCGATGATCCCGATGTCAGCGATGTCATCAAGTTCCTGCGTGCAAGAGAAATCGTCCACTTCCAGCGTTTCGTCGAAGCCCTGCGCATCGTCAAAGCCCGTTTGGACGAGAAGAATGTGTACTACGTTATCCCGAGTTTTGACAAGTAATAAAAAAAGAGCGGT
>JAZUIU010000037.1:0-10622 GCA_045642405.1 Oscillospiraceae bacterium | reverse complement strand
TATTCAAATCGTCCAGCAGCTTGCAGGCGCATTTCTCGCCACCCATCAGGTATTTGAGTATCCGCACACGATTTTCATCACATAATGCTTTGAAAACAATGGGAGTACGCTTTTCATCAAGCTCCATCTGAACACCTCCTTGAACCGAATTTGTGATTACACTTTATATTATATCGACATTTTTCGATTTGTCAATAGAATTCATAAAATCGTTACAATCAAAAAAACACGGTAATTTTGTCATAATTACCGTAGGATTTACGCACAGGCAGCGATAAAACCGAATACCTTACTCCGTAACGGTGCATACGGCATCGTTATGAGGGGTGTGCAAAAATGCACCTGTGCGGGTGCATCGTTAAGGGGTAGAAATTCCGCTCCGTTATGTTGTATCAAATTAGACACGGCAACAGATACTCCTTGCGGCAACGGCGGTTTGATTGTAACCAATAATACGATTACATTATTCCTTGTACCTTTACATTTTTTCATAAAAAGTGTAATCGTTCAGCAGAGTGGGTTCACTTTTAGCGGCGGCAGCGGCTGCCTGGAAACCCAATAAACGAAAAAAGCGAGGTCGGCGGGTTCGCATTTGAACCCACTAACCTCGCTTTTGGCTTTATATCAAGGGATTTTCATTAGGAATAATATAAAAGTACGGTAGCAATTTGTATCATTGCTACCGTACCTTTGTGGCGCAGTGGGAGGGATTCGAACCCTCGTGGCGTTTTAGCGCCAACACGATTTCCAATCGTGCTCGTTATGACCGCTTCGATACCACTGCATATCGGCTGTACAACAGCGAGAGTTATTATATCAAATTCTCCCGCAAAGTCAAGGTATTTTTTTCGTTTTTTCAAAAAAATAAAGGAAAGAGCCTCGCTCTTTCCTTTATTTGATGTTGTGCAGCCACTCTTCCAAGGCATGGTCTATGGTATTGCCCATACTTTCGATCGAGCGTCCGACGCGCGTTTTCATCACGGTTTTGCTCGTTTTGCACGCCATACCGACTGCGGCACCTGCCACCATGCCGGCACCCATACCGCATAAAAACGATCCGATTTTCATTTTGTTCACTCTCCTTTTCCTTGTTTCCATTTTACCCGAAAAAGAGAAAAACATACATTCAGTTTTCCATCAGTTTTTCCATATCCTGCGGGATCGGCGCAATAAAATCAAGGTCTTCCCCACTCACGGGGTGTTTGAGATGCAGAGCGTATGAATGCAGTGCCGGTCTTGCAATGAGTTCTGCCTCCTCTTTGCCGTAAAGCCAATCGCCCACCAGCGGATGTCCGATCGCCGCCATGTGTACGCGCAGTTGATGTGTCCGTCCCGTGCTCGGAAGCAACCGCACAAGCGAATACGCGCCGTGTTTCGCCAGCACCTCGTATTCCGTATGACACGGAAGTCCGTCTGCGCGGACGGTTCGGCGCACGATGGAGTTTTCCGCCCGAGCGATGGGCAAATCAATACTGCCCTTCTCTTGCTCCAACTCCCCTTCTACAACCGCACGGTACTCACGCAAAAGCGCATTGGTATGCAAATCCCTGCGCAGGCAATTATGGATATAACCGCTTTTGGCGGCGATCAAAAGTCCAGAGGTTCCTTTATCCAGACGATTGACAAAATGCACGCCGTACCCCTCCCCCAAATGTGCCGAAACCGCCTGCGCCAAATCCGGCACGGCATCGCCTGTACGCTTGGGGTGCATGGCAACTCCTGCCGGTTTGTTGATGACGAGCAAATCTTCATCCTCATAGACCACATCAAGATGCAATGTGCTTTTTGAAAGCGGCGGCAAGTGCTTTTCATGCAGAATGACGCTCACTTCATCTCCTGCATGGACAACGGCGTTGACATGAACACTTTCCCCGTTGAGCAAAATCGCGCCGTCGCACCATTTGAGGCGTTTCATGAGTGTATAGGAGATTTGCAATTCGTTGCGCAAAATCCCTTTGACCATTGCGCCGTCTCGCTCGCGTGTCACGATGGCAGTCAGTTTTCGCATCACCGTCACCTCTTTTCAAAAAATAGTATAGCACATTGGAAACAAATATGGTATACTATTTCTGCGATAAGGTGATACTCAAATCAACAGAAAGGAGTTTTGCAATGAAACGGATCTGTTTACTCAACGATTCTTTTCCGCCGCAAATCGACGGTGTCAGCAACGCCGTCGTCAATTATGCAAAAAACATTAACGCGCACTACGGCGAAGCATTGGTGATAACGCCGAAAGTACCGCGTGCCAATGATAATGCATTCTCCTTTCCCGTTTTGCGCTATCCGAGCATTGACACGCGCAAACTCTTCGGCTATGTCGCAGGCTACCCGTTTTCACCCGAAACAATGGCACGCCTAAACCCTGAGAGTGTTTCGCTCATGCATGTGCATTGTCCCGTCACCTCCTGCATCTTGGCGCGTTCTTTGCGCAGTGCGGTGGATGCGCCGCTCGTGATGACCTACCACACCAAATATGACATTGATGTCGCCAATAACATCCCGGGTAAACTCTTGCAGGATGCAGCTTTGCGTGCAATTTTGCAAAATGTCGAAGCCTGCGATGCCGTTTGGGTCGTCAGCCGCGGTGCAGGGGAAAATCTGCGCTCGCTCGGCTATGAAGGACCGTTCACCGTGATGCCCAACGGTGTGGATGTGCCGCTTGGCAAAATGGACCGCATAACCGTACACGAAGTCACAAAAGATTATGATCTGCCTGCCGATGTCCCCGTTTTTCTCTTTGTCGGCAGAATGATGTGGTACAAAGGCTTGCGGCTTATATTAGACGCTTTGGCGGCTTTGCGCGCCGATGAATACGACTTTCGCATGGTCTTCGTCGGCAGCGGCGGTGATTGCGATGAAATCAAAAAATACGCCAAAGGGCGCAAAATATTTGACAAATGTATTTTTGTCGGCCCCGTACAGGAACGCAGTAAACTCCGCGTTTGGTACACACGCGCCGATTTATTCCTCTTCCCCTCCACCTTTGACACTTACGGGCTTGTCGTGCGTGAAGCCGCCGGAAGCAGTACGCCTTCCGTTTTAATCGAGGGAAGTTCTGCTGCGGAAGATATGGTAGACGGGCAAAGCAGTTTTCTCATCCAAAATAACGCCGCATCTCTCGCGGCAAAACTCAAAGAATTGTGCCTGCACCCCGAAAAGATGAAACAAGTCGGAGAAACGGCGGCAAAAGAACTTTATCTTTCGTGGGAAGATGCCGTCGCCATGGCGTGCAAAGAATATGACGCGGTGATCGAGCGCTGGCAAAAAGGCGAATATCCCAAGCGGCGCAAACTTTCGGACGAGTTCTTCAAAACGCAGGGCGATCTGATGGAAATTCTTGCCTCCGCCGACCAGTTACCCGACCGTCTTCGTCACCAACGCGCCGCACTGGCGGACGCCATTCGCAAAAAAATCGACAAGACATAAAAAAACTGCGCTTTCGGTTTGAAAGCGCAGTTTTTCTTATCGGTCTTCGCGGAAATAACTCAATCCCAGCGATGCCGGCGGCTGATTTTCGCGTTTCTTGCGAAGTGAAACCAAAATCAGCACGATGAGTGTGATCACATAGGGCAGCATCTTGTAAAGTTCTTTCATTTCCGGATGATTGCCGGAAGGAATGTAAAGATAAACAATATACAGACCACCAAACAAAATGGAAGCAAAAATGCTGAAATTCGGACGCCAAATGGTGAAGATAACCAGTGCGATCGCCAGCCAGCCGCGGTCACCAAACGCATCGTTCGACCAAACACCGTTGGCGTAGTCCATCACATAATACAAGCCGCCCAAACCGGCGATCATACTGCCGATACAAGTGGAAACATACTTATAGCGCAAAACATCAATACCGGCGGCATCTGCCGTAGCAGGGTTTTCACCCACAGCACGCAAATGCAGACCTTGGCGCGTTTTGTTGAGAAAGAAAGATGCCGCAACGGCAATGATGATCGCCAGATATGCCAAAAATCCGTAGGAAAGGAAAAGTTTTCCAAACCAGCCGCACTTCCCTGCAAACGGAAGTGTCGCCCGGAACACATTGCTCGTTTGTGTCAGTGCAATGGACGGCACATCGCTCTTGGCGAGTTTGATCAGCGAGCCGCCGAAAAAGTTGCCGATGCCGACGCCGAATGTGGTCATCGCAAGACCGGTCACATTCTGATTGGCTCGCAAAGTCACCGTCAAAAAGCAATATAAAAGTCCCATGAGGAGTGAGCCGAGCAGCGTTGCAAAAAGCGGAATAAGGAGCATCAGCACCTTACTGCGTGCATCGGCAGGCACAGCCTGCTCATAGAGAAATGCGCCGATCACGCCGGAAATACCGCCGACATACATGATACCCGGAATACCGAGGTTGAGGTTGCCGGATTTTTCCGTCAGAATTTCACCGGTGCTGCCGTACAAAAGAGGAATACCCTGCATCACAGCGCGGGGAATAAACGATACTAAATCAATCATTTCTTTTCCTCCTTGTTCTTATTCCAAATGATTTGATAGCGGATGAAAAATTCACTGCCGATGATGAAGAACAAAATGATACCGGTCAGAATATCAGCGAAAGATTCGTTGAGTTGGCAGGAACTTGCAATCTCACCCGCACCGCGCTCCAACACGACAAGAAGCAGACTTGTGAGGATCATCACTAAGGGATTGAACTTAGCAAGCCAGGAAACCATGACCGCCGTAAAGCCGCGGCCGCCGACCAAAGTCGTGGTCAGTGTATGATCCGTGGCGGAAGTGAGCAACATACCGATCAAACCGCAGACGGCACCTGAGAGGATCATCGTGCGGATAATGACACGGGAGACCTTGATACCGGCATAACTCGCCGTGCGTTGACTTTCGCCGACAACGGCAATCTCATAGCCGTGTTTGCTGTATTTGAGGTAAACATGCATCGTTATCGTCAAGACGGCGACGATCAAAATCGTGAGCAGATACTGCTGATTGCCGATCACGGGCAACCAACCGGCTTGGGATGATTGATTGATGATACCGATTTTACCGGCGCCTTTCGGCGTCTCCCAAACGATGATGAAGAATGCCGCAAGCTGCGTGGCAATATAGTTCATCATCAAGGTGAAAAGCGTTTCGTTGGTGTCCCATTTTGCTTTGAAGAAAGCGGGTAAAAATCCCCAAAGCGCACCGGCACCGAGGGCGGCGGCGAGCATCACGACAACAAGCAGAGCCGGCGGCAATTTGCCTCCCAGACAGATCATGCACGCAGTCGTCGCCAAACAGCCGATCAAAACCTGACCTTCTGCGCCGATATTCCAAAAGTGCATCTTGAATGCCGGTGTGACCGCCAAAGAAATACCGAGCAAAACGGCAAGATTTTTCAGTGTCACCCAAACTTTACGCGTCGTACCGAATGCACCGACAAAAATCGTTTCGTAGATTTTCAGCGGATTTTGACCGGTAACGAAAAGGGAGATCAAAGCGCAGACGAGCAGTGCCGCTACGATTGCACCCAAGCGAATGGCAAGTGCCTTCTTCCATGGCATTGCATCGCGTGCGGCGATATGGAAAAGGACTTTTTTATTATGCATTTTCATTCCCTCCCACACTTGTCATCAATGCGCCGACTTCCATTTTGGTCGTCTTGCGTGCATCCACGATACCGGAAACCTGACCGCCGCAAAGCACGACGATGCGATCGCACAATTCCAGCAAAACATCCAAATCTTCACCGACAAACACAACGGCAACGCCTTTGGTCTTTTGTTCGGTCAAGAGATTGTAGATCGTATACGAAGTATTGATATCCAAACCGCGCACGGCATAAGCCGTCATCAATACGGCAGGCGACTGTGCAATCTCTCTGCCGACCAAAACTTTCTGCACATTACCGCCCGACATACGGCGCACCGGAAAATTGACGCTCGGCGTCACCACATCCAGATCGTGCCAGATCTGATTGGCAAGATCCTCCGGCTCCTTTCGGTTGACGAAAAGGCTGTGTCCTTCGCGCCAGGAACGAAGCATCATATTGCCCGTCATACCCATTGAGCCGACCAAACCCATACCCAGGCGGTCTTCGGGCACGAAATTCATCGCGACGCCGTGATTTTGAATATCCAAAGGATCCATGCCGACCAAATTCTTCTCTTGACCGGATTTCGGATCTTCAAACAAAATCTCACCGCTTGTGATCGGGCAAAGTCCGGCAACGGATTCCAAAAGTTCACGCTGACCGGAGCCGGCAATACCGGCAATACCGAGCACTTCACCGGAATTTGCGGTGAAGGAGACATGATCCAATCGCTTGATGCCGAGTTTATCGTGTACCGTCAAGTCCTTGATGATCAAGCGCGGCTTGACATCCTTCGGCTCGGGACGGTCGATATTGAGCGTAACGGCATGACCGACCATCATATCCGTCAGACTTTGCGGATTGGCGTCTTTCGTTGCCACGCTGCCGACATACTGTCCCTTGCGCAAAACGGCAATACGGTCGGAAATCGCCATCACTTCGTTGAGTTTGTGGGTGATGATAATCAAAGACTTGCCGTCGTTTTTCATATTGCGCATCACGGCGAAAAGTTTTTCCGTCTCCTGCGGCGTCAAAACGGCGGTCGGCTCATCCAAAATCAGGATATCCGCGCCGCGGTAAAGCACCTTGACGATCTCGACCGTCTGCTTTTGGGAAACGGACATCTCGTAGATTTTCTGATCGGGATCGATCTCAAATCCGTAGCGATCGCAGATCGCTTTAATTTTTTCAGCAGCGGCTTTCAAATTCATGCGGCCCTTTTCATTGAGCCCAAGCACGATATTTTGCGTCGCCGTAAAAACATCGACCAACTTAAAATGCTGATGGATCATACCGATACCGCAATCAAAGGCATCTTTCGGTGAGGCGATCGTCACGGGATTTTCGTGTACGAAGATCTCCCCTTCGTCGGGTGCATAAATACCCGAAAGCATATTCATCAAAGTGGTTTTACCGCTTCCGTTTTCACCCAAAAGTGACAATATCTCGCCTTCATAAAGGTCAAGATCGACTGCGTCGTTTGCCACGACCTTTGTGCCGAAACGCTTGGTGATATGCTTCATTTCAATGGCTTTTTTCTGTGTTTCCAAGGCAATCATCCTTTCTCAAAGAGCGCTTCTGAAAAAGCTAAAATTATCTGTCAATATTCTACCATATATGACGCTTTTTGTAAATCAACAAATTGCAAAAAAAGAAGAAGAAAACAACGGGCTGTATCATCAATACAGCCCGTTGTTAAGAGCTTAATCAGAATGCGGTATCAAGGAGATTGATGCCGTCGATCTTCAAATCAAAGTAAGGAGCACTGCGCTTCTCGGACTCATGGAAGTAACCGCCTTCGATGACTTCGGTATCGGGCGTGTAATCCGCATCGGTATCGACATCGGCGAGGTAGGAGTCAAGAGTCTTGCCTTCCACGGTGAAGGTAGCAGTATCGAACACATGAAGCGTACCGGCTTCGAGTTCCTTCTTGGCACTCTCAATGGCTTCCTTGGTGCCGGCAGCGGCAACGGTTTCGTTCACATCGGTGAGCTGGACAGAGCCGGTAGCAAGCGTGCCGGTCCAGTCAGCGTCGATCTTTTCGCCGTTCATGCAAGCCTTGATGGCATAGACATAGTAGGGAGTCCAATCAATACGGGAGGAAACAATGTAGGTGTTGGGAGCGGCGTCGATCGTGCTGCCGTTGTAGGAGACATTGGGCACACCGGCGTTTTCGCAAGCGGTGGGAGCGCCCATGGAGTCAGCGTGCTGGCTGATGAGTTTGCAGCCGCCGTCGATGAGTTTCTGTGCGCCTTCCTTTTCGGCGGTCTCGTCATACCAGCTACCGGTGAAGGTAACATCCATCGTAGCGGTCGGGCAGACGGAACGGGCACCGAGGAAGAAGGAAGTGTAACCGGAAACGACTTCCGCGTAAGTGAAAGCACCGATGTAACCGATCTTGGCTTCTTCGGCAGTGAACTGACCGGCTTCGATCATTTCGTTGAGTTTCATACCGGCAGCGATACCGGCGAGATAACGACCTTCATAGATCGCGGCGAAAGCGTTGTGATAGTTGTCAAGACCTTCGGTATGAGCCTTCGTACCGGTGGAGTGGCAGAACTGCACTTCGGGGAATTCCTTTGCAGCCTGAATGATGTAGTCTTCGTGACCGAAACTGTCGGCAAACACGATGCTGCAACCCTGGTCTGCCAAATCGGCAGCGGCATCATAGCATTCCTGACCTTCGGGGATGTTGGTCTTGAGAATGTACTCAACATCGAGTTCTTCGCAAGCGGCCTTTGCAGCCTTGATGAAGTTGAGGTCGTAGGTGGAGTTTTCGTCGTGCAGGCAAATGAAACCGACTTTGATAGCGGATTCGTTTTCGGGTACTTCGTTTTTCTTAGCGCAAGCGCCGAGAGCGAGCACCATCGCCAGTGCGAGGAGCAGGGAAAGGAACTTTTTCATGTGTGTATCCTCCAAAAATATTTTTTCGACCGTTGCGGTCAATATCTGCTATTATCATACCGAAAATACGCCCGGAAAGCAAGAAGAAAACAAGCAATATTTTGCAAAATAATCGTCAAAAATTGCAAATATTATTGCTTGCTTTATTGCACATTGCACAAAAAATATCTGTTTTGTGCAACTTTCCGCGGATGGTCAAAAGAAATTCTTATGCTCCATTAGTTTTCCTTATAGTACAATTGGCAATGGCAGTATCCTTCGAAGGTCGGATCTGCGATCTGCTCCCGAAATTCGCGGCACATACAGATATTGTCTTCCGTCTTGGCAACGCGGCACGGACAGTAACCGCCTTTTTTCAAAATACCCTCACGAATACGCGCCACCAACGCGGCATCTTCATTCAAAGAAATCTTCATCGACTCATCCCTTTATGGCGTTATCAAGCATCTCACGCAGTTCTTCTTTGCTCCTCAGACCGATACTGCCGGCAATCGCATGGTGATCGTGCAGTACGATCACTGTCGGGATACTTTCGATGTTGAATGTTTGTGCCAACTCCGGTTGTTCATCCACATTGATCCGGCAGAACTTCAAATGCGGATATTCCGCATTGAGTTCCTCGAAAATCGGCGCGAGCATACGGCAGGGACCGCACCACGGTGCCCAAAAGTCGATCACAACAATGGCAGGATCGTCATAGGCTTCTTCATTGAAATTATCTTTGTTGAGTACAACAATATCCGTAAAAATCCGTTCTTCCCGATAGGAAGGAATGCTGCATCCGTCGCAACCGTCGCAGGAATTTCCGCAAGACATACGATCATCCTTTCTTTTTTCCGAATACGAAAAACTTACTGCATGTATAGTTTACCACCGCCACTAAAATCTGTGCCGGTATTTTCATCCAATATTCATTTCCATGCAAGCCAGTGACCGTAACATACATAAAACCCTGCTCTGCCCCGTAGCCCAAAAGGCGCACCAGCGCAAGGGAAAAAAGTTGCACGGTGACTTTGCGCCACGACCAGTTGTGATCCTCAAAAACAAAGAATTTATTGGTCAGAAACGACACGATCAGTGCCACGATCCATCCGAGCGTGTTGGCGGCAAAGTAATCCCAATGCAAAAGTCCCATTGCAAGATAGGACACCGCGATATTGGCAAGAGCGGTCAAACCGCCGAAAATCAGATACCCGAGCGGCTCTTGCAACCGCAAGACAAGGTTCCTCAGTCCTTTGGGTACCAAAAACCAAAACGGTTTCAGGTAACGAAGCAATTCTTCGGGGGGTGTTTCTTTTTTCATCAGCACTCTCCTTAACATTTATATGTGAACAGTATAGCAGATTATTTGTTTTGGCGCAAGACAAAAATGCCGCAATACCCCGTCATTGCGTCTGCTCCCTTCAGCCTAAGAAAGCGCAAAAAAACAGACTTGCTTTCGCAAGTCTGTTTTTTTGTTTGTGTTTGCTTACTTGACCATATAGCGCCAAAGGAAGGTCACGACCTGACCGCGTGTGCAGTCTTCGTTGGGGCCAAATGTGGTAGCCGAAGTACCTTCGGTCACCTTGTTGTCCTTTGCCCACTTGACTGCCGCCGCGAAGTAATCGCTTGCGTTCACATCGCTAAATACGCTTTCTGTGTTCGTGTCCTTTACACCTGCGAAGCGAGCGAGGAATGCAACGATCTGACCGCGCGTGCAAACTGCGTCAGGATCAAAGTGCGTGGCATCTGTTCCCTTGGTGATACCCTGTGACAATGCCCATTCAACAGCATTTACATAGTACGCATCCGGAGACACATCCTTAAACGCCGCTGCTGTATGCTCTGCCTCGAGGCAACCTGCCGCTCTCCACAGGAAGGTCACGTCCTGACCGCGCGTCACGGGATCCATCGGGCTGAAATGCACATCATGCGTTCCCTTGGTGATCTCCTTCTCTGCCGCCCACAGGACTGCATCGTAGAAGTAATCTTCTGCCTTCACACCCACAAAGAAATTGAGCATCGCGTTATCTACCATGAAGGTCGCGCTGATCTTCACTTCGCCGCTCGGCATCTTGAAGCTGTACTTGTTGTTGCCGAGATTCTTGACTGCAATCTCTTTGCCGCTTTGATCGAGGACGGTAAGCGTTTCAAGCGTATAGCCCTTATCGGGTGTAACCGTGACAGTCACCGTCTGACCGGCAGA
>JAZUIU010000036.1:0-32317 GCA_045642405.1 Oscillospiraceae bacterium | reverse complement strand
TCACCACTTTCTTCTTGACAGCGCACCCGAAATTGAATACAATACGGTTGTGATCGCAAAAGCGTAGCAATATAGTTGGTGCTGATTAGGTCGAGGGTCCACCCGTTCCCATTCCGAACACGGAAGTTAAGCTCGTTTCTGCCGACAATACTTGGCTGGCGACGGCCCGGTAAGATAGGTAGCGCCAACACTCCCCCTTAGCTCAGTCGGTAGAGCACGCGGCTGTTAACCGCGGTGTCGTTGGTTCGAGTCCAACAGGGGGAGCCATTGACAAGAGAGTGCCGCCACTCTGGTGGCGGCACTTTTCTTATACCACAAGGCATACACGGGCCTTTAGCTCAGTTGGTTAGAGCGACCGGCTCATAACCGGTTGGTCCTGGGTTCGAGTCCCCGAAGGCCCACCATATAGGGGTTTAGCTCAGCTGGTAGAGCAGCGGTCTCCAAAACCGCGTGTCGAGAGTTCGAATCTTTCAACCCCTGCCAAAAAAATTCTTTACAACGCAAGTTGTAAATGCTATAATACATTTTGTGAGCATTTGGCCAGGTAGTTCAGCTGGTTAGAACGCCGGCCTGTCACGCCGGAGGTCGAGGGTTCGAGTCCCTTCCTGGTCGCCAAATGCTGCTGTAGCTCAGTCGGTAGAGCGCATCCTTGGTAAGGATGAAGTCGGCGGTTCAAATCCGCCCAGCAGCTCCAAAAAGAGGCAAACCCCATACGGGGCTTGCCTCTTTTTCGTATTTGCAGGAAGAATTGAACCGCCGACCTCTATTTGATCAGGCATCACAGGGATATTGCGAAGCAATATGCGCTGTGGCGGTTCAAATCCGCCCAGCAGCACCAAAAAGAAAGACGATTGCTTTGCAATCGTATTTCTTTTTGGAAATGAAGCGCACCTTCGGTGCAATGTGTCGTAGGGGAGGGGCTTGCTCATCCCGTCGGGAAGCGATCCGACTTTCCGCACGAACGCTTTGTATTTAATTTTCTAACTCTATCAAGTAAATAAAAAATGCAGTCAGTCTGACTGCATTTTTTATGGATCAAAGGCATCGAGCAAGTGCAAAAGCGCTTGCTTTTTTTCGTCGCTCAATTCGTTGATTTTGATTTGCAAGGGATTATCTTGCACTTCCGATTCAAAGAAGGTGGAAAGTGTGATGCCGAGTCCGTCACAAATATAGGACAAGTATTCAACCGTGGGCTGCTTTTTGCCCAACTCCAAATCGCGCACATAACTTTGCGATACGCCGGAAAGGTTTGCCAACTTGTTGACCGTAATACCTTTTCGTTCCCGAAAATACTGAATTTTCTTGCCGACATCTATCATAAAGTCACCTCCATAGAAGATATTTTATCACGCAATAGAGATAAAAATTACATTTATAGAGTTGACAAAACAATAGCAATAGTGATAAAATACTAAAAACAGTTTCTCAAAAGAGATAATACGGAGGTGAAGTTCTTTTGCGAAGATGAGAAACTGCTGATTGAAAATAACGAAAGGAACAAGAAAATGAAGAAAAGTAGATTTTTAAGTTTATTTTTAAGCGTTTTGCTGCTTCTTGGGAATATCGGCGTATTTGCAGCAGATACAAAAACGGTATCGTATCACTTGGAAGAAATTGGAGCGACATTTATTACATATCATACTGATTTAGAAGTGATATTTGATGAATGCACTTTGGATGGCAAGACTTATATTGAATGCATAGATCGCGGTGCACCGGCAGTATATTGTGTGGAAGACAATAAAATCGTAGCATCTTTATACGGAGATACAAGTTATGTTCCTGAGGAAGTTCCATATATGAAAGTTTTTTCTTTTAACGGTAAAAACTATGTTTCTTTGACAACAAGCCTCAAAAATAATGATAAGACAAACAAAGACAGCGTTTTTGATGAAAACGGAAATGTAATTGCTGCATTTCCGTCACCAAAAGGTTATGGAGATGGATATTTGGGCGGTGGTCTCTTTAAGAAATGCAGTTCTTATGGGGATAGTGATGTACATTTTTATAGTTTAAAATCCGGTATCACAACAACGGCACATTACACACGTTGGACCACTTTCGGATTAAACGGTTTGTTTGCCAAACCGGAAGGCAGCAGCAAGTATTATTTTGTAAATGACAATGCGGAGCAGACTGCTATTACAGCTAAAATAGCCAGTGACAAATATTTATATGACTATGCCGGTGAAGGTCTCTTTATATACGGCGGTTTTAATCCTGATTGGACTTATATGCATACTGCATCAAATTCCGGATTGATCAACGAAAACGGTGAAGTGGTTTTCTCCGACTCTTATGGTGTAGATGGCATCAGCTATTTTTATGGCGGTGTGGCAACTGTTGCTAAAAATGCACCTGACTTTTCTGGATGGCAATATGCGCTGATTGATACAAAAGGCAATTTTGTGGTTGATTTTTCCGTCTATGATTATATCGCTCATTGCAATGAAGGATTGTTATGCGTGGAGAAGAATGACAAGTACGGATATATTGACACAAAAGGTAATGTTGTCATTCCGCTTATGTATGATAGTGCAGATTATTTCGATAACGGCGTTGCGGAAGTAGGAATAAAGACGGATAAAATCGATAAATGGGGCGAAAATATATGGAACTATTTTTATATTGATAAAAACGGAAACAATGTCAGTGAATCGGAAAAGAAATATTCAAAGGAATACTCGTATGAAATGGATAGCAATTGGAAGTATACGGGGAATGTAATTATCAACGTAACGGGCAATGTTATTGATGTCAGTAAAGACGATTTAAATGCTATTATTGCAGGTGAAACCAGGCAATATATTTTTGCGGAGAAAGACGGAAAATGGTATCGTTTGATCGTGGATGATGACGGTGGCGTGAAGAATTTCACCGGCCTGACATTCAATAGCGCAACAAAAACATACGATGGCACGGAAAAGACATTGACACTCAGAGGTACGCTTCCGCAAGGCGCGCAAGTTATATACAGCAACAACAAGGGAACGGATGTCGGCACTTATCAGGCAAGTGCAACGGTCACTTGCGCCGGATATAACGATCTGACGCTCAATGCCGAGTTAAAGATCATGCCCAAAGCGCTGAGTGTTTCGGGACTTTCGGCAAACAATAAAACATACGATGGTACAAAGAATACTGTGCTTTTCGGCGGTGCGCTTTCGGGAATAGTTGCGGGCGATGATGTTTCTGCCACGATGCCGACCGACGGTTTATTTGCCAATGCCAATGTCGGGACAAATCAAACCGTGATGTTTGAGGAAATCAAATTAAACGGGATAAAGGCGGGCAACTATACGCTGACGCAACCGACGGTGAAGGCAAACATTACCAAAGCACCGCTTACGGTGGCGGCAGAGAACATTCAGGTCATTAAAAATACGGCAATACCGACTTTGACCTATCGGATCACCGATGGGCAGTTGTTCGGTACAGATACTTTGACCGGCGCATTAGCCACAAGAGCGAATGCGGCAAAATTGGGCGATTATGATATTACGCAAGGCACATTGAAGGCAAACGGCAACTACGATCTGCATTTTATCAAAGGTACGGTTTCAGTGGTGGATAAGACACCGCAGAATATCACCGTTGGTGAAATCTCAGCAAAGCAGTATGGCGATACGGCATTCAAAATGGAAGTTATGCCGGATCCAGTGTCCAAACTTTCTCAGTTCACTTATATTTCGAGCAATGAGAATGTTGCAGCAGTCTCCGCTGACGGTACAGTCACCGTGAAAAAAGCCGGCAAGGCTACGATTACCGTTAAGGAAGCCGGAAATGATACCTATGCGCCCTTTACAAAAGACGTGGAATTGACGGTCAGCCCGAAGAGCATAACGCTGGAAAGTCTGAATGTCAAAGAAAAAACAGCCGCTTTTGCCGGAGTTTTGGCGTCCGATAGCAATGTCGGGCTTGATTTTGATAAATTGACTACCTGTGTTACGAAAACGGAAGACAATCAAATCACTTACAAAGTTCTCAACTTGATCTTAAAGGGTGAAAATGCCGAAAATTATATTTTGGAAACCAAGGAAACGGAAGCAAGCGAGACTATTGAAACTACAACAGAGGTAAAAACAACAGAGAATGTGACTTCCGAAATCGGTGTAACGGATAGCATTGCGGTCGTGAAAAAGCTTGATCTGACTGCATTGCCGGAGGAAGTCAAAAAGGTCAAACTTGATTTTACCGATTTGACAGGCAAGGAAATCCAAAATGTTACGATCGCAAAAGGCGTTTTCGATGGTTTAAAAGACCGCGCGGCGCTCGGTATCGTTTTGAGCGGCGATAAAGCCAATGAAACGACGACGGTGTTGTTTGACGGTGCAGTACTCAACGCATTGGCAGGCCTTTCCGGTGAGAATATCTCTTTTGAGATGAAAAAATCCGAGAATGTTGCGGTCAACGACAAGCAGACTGATACGATCAGCAAACTTTCGGATGCCGAAGTGTACGAGTTGTCCTTGACTTGCGATGGCGTTTCCGTTTCGGATTTTAACGGAGGCACGGTAAAGGTCACTTTGGTCTACGATAAATATACCGGCGGTACCGTCAAGATGGTCTGTGTTAAAGATGACGGAACGACGGAAAACGTTGCGGTCGTTTATGACAATGCAGCAAAAACGGTGACCGCTGATCTGAAACACTTCTCCGAATATGCGGTTTATACCGAAACAGAACGCCACTACTCCGGCGGCAGTGGCGGTTCTACCACTACCTACATTGTGAAGTTTAATACAAACGGCGGAAACACGATTCCTGCTGCAAGCGTTGCAAAGAGCGCACTTTGCAGTGAACCGAAGCAGCCGACCAAAAACGGATATACCTTTGCCGGGTGGTATTTGGATGCCGCATTAACGACTCCTTATGATTTTTCTCAAAAAGTGGAAAAAAATATCACGCTATATGCAAAATGGGATAAGGTCGTTGACGATAGCGAAAAAATCATTTTGACCATCGGTAAAAAGGAAGCAAAGGTATTCGGTCAGGAAAAGATCAACGATGTTGCACCGATCATCAGAAATGACAGAACCATGCTTCCGGCGCGATTTGTTGCCGAAAACCTCGGCGCTACGGTGGAATGGAGCGAAAAAGAGGAAAAAGTGACCATTACAAGCGCTGATCGCAAGACGGTCATTGTCCTTGTGATCGGATCGGATCAAGCAACCGTCAACGGCGAAGTTGTGAAGCTGGATTCTGTGGCATTTATTGAAAATGACAGAACTTATACGCCGGTCAGATTTATTGCGGAAGCCCTTGGCGCAACGGTTGATTGGATCGAAGGAAATCAGGAAGTTGTAATCGTAAGACCGGGCACATAAGCATACAAAAAAGCACTTGCCGCAAGGCAAGTGCTTTTTTATAATATGTACTTCTTATTTAGCCTTCTTGGCGAGGTCGCAAAGAGCGGTGAACGCGGCGGCATCGTTGATCGCCAGTTCGCTGAGCATCTTGCGGTTGATCTCGACATTGGCGGCCTTCAAACCGTGCATGAACGTGGAATAGTTCATACCGTTGAGTTTGCAGGCGGCGGAAATGCGGGTGATCCACAAAGAGCGGAAATCACGCTTTTTCAGGCGACGGCTCACATAAGCGTATGTGAGGGATTTCATCACCTGTTCGTTTGCCATCTTGAAGTGGCGGGATTTGTTGCCCCAATAACCCTTTGCGAGTTTGAGGATTTTGTTTCTTCTTTTGCGCGTCATCATTGCGCCTTTAACTCTTGCCATATCTCATTAGCCTCCTTATCAGCGTATCATCAATTATTTGTAGGGGATCATCTTGCGGATCGTGGCGACGGTAGTAGCGTCGGCATAACCGCCTTGACGAAGACGACGGGTACGCTTGGTAGGCTTCTTGGTCAGAATGTGGCTCTTGAACGCCTTGGCGACTTTGACCTTGCCGGTCTTGGTCAGGTTGAATCTTTTCTTAGATCCGCTGTGTGTTTTCAGTTTGGGCATTGTTTTGTTCTCCTTTTCGTATTATTGCGTCACTTTCCCGTCTTGGGGGAGAGGAACATTGACATACTGCGCCCTTCCATTTTGGGCTCTTTGTCCAAATTTGCAACTTCGGAACATTGCTCTGCAAAGCGGTCGAGAAGGTCTTTGCCGATCTCTGTGTGCGCCATCTCACGGCCACGGAAACGCACCGAAACTTTGACGCGGTTACCGTCTGCCAGGAATTTCTGCGTGTTTTTCAGTTTTGTGTTCAAGTCGCCGACATCAATGCCCGGAGACATACGAATCTCTTTGACTTCCACGGTGTGCTGATTTTTCTTGGCTTCTTTTTCACGCTTGCCCTGTTCAAATTTGAACTTGCCGTAGTCCATCAGTTTGCAGACGGGGGGAACGGCTTGCGGTGAGATCTTCACCAAGTCATAACCCTGCTCATCGGCAATGTGCTGTGCTTCGGCGGCGGACATGATGCCGAGCTGCTCGCCATCGGCGCCAATCAGACGCAGTTCACTATCGCGAATTTCCTCATTGATTTGATGCACATTACTGCTAATACAAAAGCACCTCCTTAAAATAGGCAACAAAAAACGGATGCAAACGCACCCGTACATAAAAATCCCCCTTGCGGAGAGATCTTTATCAACCCTTTCGCATTGCTGAGGGTGAGAACGGATGCGCCGTTCTGCTTCTTTTTGCATAAGGGATTATAACACTTGCAAAATGTGATGTCAACCTTTATTTGAAAAAAGTTTGCATTTTTTTACGATTTTCGGGGAAACTGACGATAGAGCAGTACAAAAGAAAGGAGTTTTGCGTGATGAAGAACAAAAAACAGCGTGAAAACAACGGCACAAAGCAGACTACGCAAAGCGAAGACGAGTAACAAAATCGCATAGAAAAGCAGATGCGCCGCATCTGCTTTTTTTATAAATAGACCAAATCGGAGGGAACATAGATCGCTTTTTGCCCGGGGGCGTTGCCGGTATCCAAATACTCCCGTGCTACGGCAAGCGCCGTATCCAACTGCCGCTGAAAATTCTGACAGACGACCGCTTTCAAATAACCCGATGCGGCATATTCGCTCTCTTGCGCAAAGTGTTCAAAACCGAAACACGGAAGCGGTCGGCGCAGTTTGCGCAGTGCCGAACAGATCTGCGGCAGATATCCGTTACAGCAAACGAGTGCGGCATAGTTTTTACCTTCGATCTGCGGCGCAAGAGAACGCGCCAAAAGAGCCGGAGAAAAACGGGAAGGATCGATCTCGATCTCCTTTACATCGCATACAAAATCGTTTTGCGCCGTTTGCAAAAACGCGGACAGGCGATGTTCCCTCGTCTCGCTGTCCGAGCGTTCTTTCAAGACGAGAATTTCGGAGCCTTTCAGGCATTCTCTTTTGCAGGCATTTGCGAGCAATTTGCCGTCTGCGGCGGCATCACTGCCGATATAAAATGTGTTGACCATGGCATTATACTCGGTGAGAAAAAGAATGAGTGCGTCAACAGATACCCGGCGTAACAGCGTGCGTGCCTCTTCGTTAAGCGTCGCGGCGACAATGATCACGCGCGAGCGCAGGGCGATGGCTTCCTGCAAATAGCGCAGGACCATGGCATCGTCGCCGAGACGGGAATAGATGTTATATTTCACACGGTGCAAATCGTCGAAATTCTGCAATGTACAATTCCAGAAAAAATTGGGCGTTTCGGGAAAAAGCGCATAGGTCGGCAAAGCGTTTTCATTGTGCTTTCGCTGCCATGACGCCGCCGCATAAGTGTAAACACGGTCGCGCGTTTCGCTTCCCACACCGCCGCAATGGTGCAGGACTTTCGACACCGTGGAATTGCTGGTATGTGCCGCTTGTGCAATTTTTGAGATTTGGTTATTTTTCATAAAAATCAATTCCTCAAATTGGACAGGTTGTACATTTCACGAAAACCGTTTTGCCGATATGATACGAATATAAGTTCTTATTTTTCATTATAAAACAGAAAGAGGCGTTGTCAATATGAAAAAACTTCGAGTCGGCGTTTTCGGCGGATACCGCGGCATCAGCATGATCGACATTTTACTCGATCATCCCGATGCGGAGTTGGTCGCGGTTTGCGACAAAAATCAACTGATGCTCGACCGCGTGAAACTCAAAGCAAAAGAGAGCAACTGCACGGTGGAACTTTTTCGCTCGTTCGACGACTTTATCGAGTACGATATGGATGCCGTTGTGCTGGCAAATTACGCCAACGAGCATGCGCCCTATGCCATCCGTGCGATGCGAAAAGGCAAACATGTGCTCAGTGAGGTTTTGCCCTGCGAAACGATGGCGCAGGCAGTAGAACTCATTGAGACGGTGGAGCAGACGGGGAAAGTCTACGCATACGCCGAAAACTACTGCTATATGACGCACTCTTTCGAGATGTGGAAGCGGTATCAGCGCGGCGAGATCGGCGAGGTGCAGTACGGCGAGGGCGAATATGTCCACGACTGCACCGGTATCTGGCCCGAGAAGACTTACGGCGATCCCAATCATTGGCGCAATCGCATGTATGCGACCTATTACTGCACGCATTCCGTCGGACCGCTGCTCACGATCACGGGTTTGCGTCCGGTGCAGGTGGTGGCGTTTGAGACCAACCCCAACGAGCAATCCTATGAAGTCGGTGCCGTTGCAGGTGCCGGTGCGATGATGATCACGCTGGAAAACGGTGCGGTCATCAAGAGCCTGCACGGTTGGCTCAAATTGGAGCCGCCCAGTTATAATACCATGATTTACGGCAAGAAGGGTATGATGCAGTCCGGACGCTATGGGGAAAAGCAGTTCAATATGTATGTCGAGGGAGATGAATACTGCAAGGGTGAATGGCAGCATTACGATCCCGTCAACGAGATCGCGACCGATCTTGCATCCAAGGTCAAAGGGCATAACGGCGGCGATTTCTATGCCACGCACTTCTTTATCCAAAAGATTTTGGGCAGGGAAGAGGGCAAATGGTCGATTGATGTCTATACGGCGATCAATATGGGTATTTGCGGTATTTTGGGTTGGCGCAGTGTGCTTCACGGAAACAAACCCGTTGTCATTCCCGATCTGCGCGATCAAGCGGTGCGCGATCTGTGGCGCAACGATCACGCCTGCGCGACACCCGAAGTGGCAGGCGATCAGCTTTTGCCGACAACATCCTTTCCGCATGAGCCTATTCCGGCTTCCACCTATGAAAAAGTGCGTAAAATCAGCGAAGAACGCCTGCACGAGAAAATCATTGTAGACGGTTGACGGAGGAAAGAGAATGAAAAAGAAAATCGGGCTTTTGCCGCTTTACATTGCACTTTATGATGCAGTTGTGCCGCAGTTGCGCGAGCGGTTGGAAAGTTTTTACCAAGAAATCACAAGAGAATTTGAAAAGCGCGATATCGAAGTGGTCACCCCCTCGTTTTGCCGCGTTTGCGCTGAATTTCAAAGTACTGTCGCGCAGTTTGAACGCGAAAAGGTCGATGCCATCGTGACGCTCCACATGGCGTATTCCCCGTCTTTGGAGTCGGTTGATGTACTTTGCAACACAAAATTGCCGATCATTGTGCTGGATACCACGCAGACCTTGGAATTTACTGCGATGCAGGATCCGGATGAGATCAATTACAACCATGGTATTCACGGCGTGATGGATCTTTGCAGTATGCTTACGCGGCGTGGCAAAGCATACGCGATCGCCGCAGGACATTATGCAAAGTCCGATGTGATCGACCGTGTTTGCGGTTATTTGCGCGCAACGGTAGCCGCTCGCGCTTTGCAAAGTACTTCGGTCGGTCTGATTGGCGGACTTTTTGAAGGAATGGGCGATTTTCAGGTGCCGTTTGCCGAACTTAAATCCCGTTTCGGCGTGACAGTCGTGGAACCGAAGGCAAAGGAAATGAAAAAAATCTGCGTCGAGATCGACGAAGACGCAATCAATCGGGAACGCGCGGCAGATGCAAAGCGTTTCGATTTTGCGGATCATGTCATAGAGGACGAATACCGGGATTCTCTGCGCGCCGGACTTGCGGTGCGCAGGTGGATTGAGCAAAAAGAACTCAATGCCTTTACCATCAACTTCACCCGTATGGGCGAAGAGTCCGGACTTTCGCGTATTCCGTTTGTCGAATGCTGCAAGGCAATGGAGCGCGGTACAGGCTATGCCGGCGAAGGTGATGTGCTGACGGCGGCATTTGTCGGTGCATTTTTGCGCGGTTACGATGAAACGAATTTCGTGGAAATTTTCTGTCCGGATTGGAAGAACAATACGCTCTTTTTGAGTCACATGGGTGAGGTCAACTATCGTGTCTCGGCGGTAAAGCCGTGCATCAACCGCGCCGCGACCAACTATTCGCCCGGCGGATTTCCCTATGCAGGTTATACGCGAATGAAGGGCGGAAAGGGCGTATATGTGAACATCAGCCACGCGGAAAAAGATTTCAGAATGACGGTGGCAGCGGCAGAAATGCTCGAACAGGAGGAAGACAACTTCCCAATGTCCATGCGCGGCTGGATGCGCCCGATCGGGAAGACGACCGCGGAATTTTTGGAGGGACTCAGCCACAGCGGCGCAACACACCACAGTATTTTCGTTTACGGTGCGACGGTGGAGGAACTGCGGCATTTCGGGCAGCTGCTGGATCTCGAAACGGTTGTGCTTTAAGGAGGAAACGATGTATCAACTGAAAACGACGGAGTATGACCGCAGCGTCTATGAGACGGAACTGAAAAATTTTTTACCCGGGTGCATGGTGGATTTTCATACGCATATTTCGCAATGCGATTTGCCGAGAGCGGACGGCGGCATTACGGCATGGGCCAATCTCGTTGCCGATGAATTGCCGTGCGAAAAACTGATCGAGACCTACCGGACACTTTTTCCCGAGCAAACGGTGACGCCGCTTGTTTTTGGCGATGTCAATTACCGTATTCCCGAAATCAATACTTATGTTGCCAAAGCCTCGAAAAAGCAACGTTTTCCTGCTTTGATGCGGTCAAGTTGGGATATGAGCGCCCAAGAGTTGGAGGAAAATGCAAAGCAATACGGCTTTCTCGGTTTGAAACCCTATCTTGGTGACGCGCCATCCTACCTGCCGGCATCTGAACTGCGCATTTTTGATTTTTTGCCGCATGAGCATCTGAAAGCGGCTGACCGAAACGGCTGGATCGTGATGCTCCATATTCCGCGCAGTAAACGCCTGCGCGATACAGTCAATCTGGCACAGATGCTGGAGATCGAAGAGAAGTACCCCAATGCCCATGTGGTCATTGCGCATATCGGCAGAGCCTATACCAAAGAGGATTTAGGCGATGCCTTTACGCTTTTGCGCGAAACAAAACATCTCGTTTTCGATTTTACCGCAAATCTCTTTGACGAAGCGACCGACGCGTGTCTTGATGCCGTCGGCAGTGAGCGGCTTTTGTTCGGATCGGATTTGCCGATCGCCGCGATGCGGATGTATCGCGTGACGGAAGGCGGTTCTTATATCAATGTCATTCCACGCGGACTTTACGGTGATGTGTCGGATGATCCTCATATGCGTGAGACGGACGAAAGAGATGTTACGCTGATGATCTACGAACAACTACGCGCCTTTTGCCGCGTGGCGCAAAAACGCCGTATGACGGATGCGGAAGTGGAAAATGTCCTCTACGGTAATGCCAAACGGATTTTGGGGGAATGCGGATGGACGCTTTGATCGGTTTGGATATCGGCACCTCTGCCGTAAAAGGGATGCTTCTTTCAGCTGACGGTGCGGTTTTGGCGGTCGAGTCGGGTGCTTTCTCTTATCACGATGAAGGTACGGTGCGCTATCTTGACCCCGATACTTTTTTGACGGTCTGTTTTGATGTGCTTCGCCGATTAAGCGAAAAGAGCGGAAACTACCGCGTGCAAGCAATTTGCCCTTGTTGTGCCAGCGGAAATCTTCTGCTTTTGGACGAAAACGACCGCCCGATCGCGCCGATCATTGGTTGGCAAAGCACCTTTGACGATGTAGCGTATTCGCAGGAGGAGCGCGAAGCGATCTATGCGCGTGTCGGCTGGCCGGCATTGGACGGATTTCCGCTGACCGTTTTGCGGCACATCAAGGCGCATCGGTCAAAGTGGATCAAAAACGCAAAAATGATCTGCATGAGTGCAGAATATCTGAATTTTGCGCTGACGGGAAAATTCGGGATATCGCCTTCGATGGGGACACCGTTTTATCTGATGCGGCAAAAGGACGGATGTTATGACGCGGCGACATTGGCAGACCTCAGCGTTCGGGAAGAATGTCTGCCGCCCATTATGGAAAAGGGTACGGTGCTCGGAACACTTAAAAAAGATGCGGCGGAAAAACTGCATCTCCCCGATCATACGGCAGTCGTGCTCGGCAGTTTTGACCATCCTGCCGGTGCAACGGGCGTAGGAGTATACGAGCGCGGCGAAGTGCTGCTTTCCTGCGGCACTTCGTGGGTGGAATTTTTCCCGACGGCTTCACGCGAAGAGGCGATCGCAAGCGGCTTTTTGGTCGATCGGTATATGCTTTGCGGCGCGCCGTACTGCGTGATGAATTCCGTGACATCGCTCGGAGAGAAGATCGACGCATTGCGCAAGCGGCTTTTCGGCAAGATCGCATTTGCCGATTTCGACAAACTGCTTGATGCGGCAGATCCGCGTGCGCCGTATCCGCATTTCCGATTTGATGAAGATGATGCCGGGCGTGCGCGGGATTTTGCGAAAGAGCAAGCCGCATACGGGATCGTGGCAAGTGCCGCGATGCTGCTGCGTCATAATTTGGCAGAGTGCGAAAAGACGCTTTTCCCTGTGCATTCTCTCAAAATCATCGGCGGCATCACCAATTCCGCTGCAACACTTCGCATCATCGCCGATATTCTTGACCGTAAAATCCGAGTGGTGAACGGAGTTTCCGCCGGCGCGGCGGGGGCGGCGATGCTCGCCGGCATCGGGATCGGGCTTTTTGCCGATGAAAAGAGTGCTTTTGCCGCGATGCATTTTTTGCAAAAGGAATACGCGCCGAAAAGCGATGCCGACAAAAAATAAATCAAAAAAATACGCTATGGAAGCGTCTGTTTCCGTAGCGTATTTTTTTTGGAAATTCCGATCGGTTTTTCAGGGAATGCCCTTGCACTTTGCAACACAAAAGCGTATAATATCCATAGAAATCAAAAGGATATGAACGCATGAAAATATTGGTTGTTTCCGATTCCCACGGAAATCGGCGTTATCTCGAAGAAGCGGTAAAAAAAGTGTCGCCCGAGCGCATTTTTCACTTGGGTGACGGTTATGCGGATGCCGAATGGCTGCATGAGAAGTATCCGCAGATCCCCTTGGTGCAGGTTTGCGGCAACTGCGATGGCGGTATGTCGTACGAGGAGGAAAAAGTTATCACTGTCGGCGGTGTGCGTATTTTGCTTTGCCACGGGCACACACTGCGCGTGAAATACAGTTTGCTGACGGCGGTCTATGCCGCGAAAGAACGGGAAGTGCAGGCGGTTTTGTTCGGACATACGCACCGACCGCTGGTGGAATACGAAGAAGGCATTTTGCTCTTCAATCCCGGCACGATCGGGGATCGTACGAAGCCGACTTACGGAGTTTTGACAATCGAGAACGGCACTTGCTATCCGCAGGTGGAGCGTTTGGATAAGGAGAGCATATCATGAAGAAAAAATATACGCTGCTCGCTTTGCTGCTGTTTGCGGCATTGCTTTGCGGATGCAATAAGCAGGTGCAAGAGCCGAAACCGAAAGAGGAAATACCGGTCGTTGAAGTGAAGCCCCAAAAAGAGGAAAAACCTCCTGTCGATGAAAAGGAAAGTGAAGGGCAAGATCAAAAACCGGATCAAAAGCCGGAGCAAAAACCGGTCAAAAACGAAAATCAGGGCGGCGGATCACCGCGCAGTATCAGCGAAGAGGAATTTTTGATGCAACTTGCCGCTCAACCGCACTATCTGGAAAGCCGCAAAGACCGCTATCTCGGCTTTTATGCGAGCGATCGTTATACACCGGCGCAGGTGGTGCGCATCGTCAATACGGACAACGATATGCCGTATTTTTCGCAGGAATCACCGGCTGATCTCTCACAGGGCAATCTGGTGTTGGTCAATAAACTCCATCCGCTCGGGCAAAACTATCAGCCGGGCGATTTGAAAGAACTCGGCAGTTACGGCACATGGGGCTCGCTTCGCGCAGAGGCGTATGAAGCTTTTGCCGCTCTTTCCGATGCGGCAAAAGCAGAAGGTTACACCATAATAGGCGTTTCGCCGTTCCGCGATTACGCCAGACAGAACAAACTTTACACACAGTATTGCAGTCGCGAGGGGGCGGCAAAGGCGGACACCTATTCCGCTCGCCCCGGATTTTCCGAGCATCAGACGGGACTTGCGCTTGATGTGGCGGCACGCGACGGTGATCTGAACAACTTCGGCAATACGAAGGAATTTACCTGGATGCAGCAGCACGCCCACGAATACGGCTTCATCCTGCGCTACGGCGAGGGGATGAGTTACATTACGGGCTATATGTATGAGCCGTGGCACTACCGCTATGTCGGGCAGAAGGCGGCGCAGAGTATTCACAACAGCGGCCTGACGCTCGAAGAGTATTACGCCTACTATGTGAAGAAAATCTCTTAAACAAAAAAACGAGGTATCGAACGATACCTCGTTTTTTTATTTCATGCGTTTGGCACCGGCATAGTAGTTGCGGTAGTATGTGCTGTTCAGACTGTCGATCGAGACACGGGCAATGCTTGTCCGCGCATGGACGAAATTGCCGTCTCCGATGTAGATGCCCACATGACCGATGGACGATGTGCCGGGGCGGAAGAAGAATACGGCATCACCAACTTGCAGATCCGCTTTTTCCACGGGGGCGCCGTGTCGGTAAAGTTGCTCGGTCGCAGAGTGGGGGAGAGACACGCCGGCAAGACCGTAGATATACATCGTAAAGCCGGAACAGTCAAACCCGGAGGGCGTCGAGCCGCCGTAAACATAAGGGACACCGAGATACTGTTGGGCGAGTGCGGCGACTTGTGCGCCGAAGGAGCCGTCCGTTATTGCGGGAGCAGGGGCGTTCTTTTGCAGATACTGTCCGTAGATGTAGCCGTCGACATTGTCAAATTGGATGTGATACCAACCGTTTTCCTCACCGAGAATGGTCACTTGCCTACCGGTATAGACGAGGGTGATGCGGTCATAATCGGTACTCGGACCGGTGCGGATGTTGATCGTACCGCCGACCACCGTACCGGTTTGAACGGTAGGCTCTGTCGGTTCACTTGGTTGGGGAGTGGGGGTGATCTCTTTGAGATACTGCCCGAAGATATAGCCGTCGACACCGTCAAATTGAATGTGATACCAGCCGTTTTCCTCATCGAGAATGGTCACTTGCCTGCCGGTATAAACGAGGGTGATGCGGCTATAATCGGTACTCGGACCGGTGCGGATATTGATCGTGCCGCCGACTACTTCGCCGATCCGCGCGGTGGGTGCTTCCTGCGCTTCGCCTTCTGCAAAGACGGGAGCAAGTGTCATACATAACACAATGGCAAGAAGGAACGAGAAGCGAAGGAAGCGTTTCTTGTTTTCTTTTGTCATAAGTAAAATTTCTCCCGATCAGATTTTGCCGCTGAGTGCGCGTTCAAGCCAAATGCAGGCAAATTCCATTGCTTCACCCAAACTGCTCTTCTCCGTACTGCGCACGATGCGGTCACGGGAACGAAGATCGGGATCGGTCAACTGCAATTGGATGGAAACGCGCTTGGCGAGTTCGATATCTTTGCAAGGCTCGGTGTCGAGCACCTGCATCATCACAATGTATTTATCCGCCATTGAGCCGTAATAAATGAGATTATTGACGCGGCGCAACGGATGACCACGATAGACGAGGCCTTCTTGTGTTTTAGCCATACGAGTACTCCTTTTCCATAAAGATACTTTACTATACCATTTTTTTGCGCTTTTGTCAACCAAACACGGCAAGAAGGCTTCGACAGGGAAAAACAAAAAGTTTCCGCCGTGACGGAAACTTTTTGGGGAAAATATGAAATCAAAGCACTTTGGAGAGAAATTCCTGCAAGCGAGGATGTTTGGGATGATTGAAAACCTCATCCGGCGTGCCTTGCTCGGCAATGTTGTGATTGTCCATAAAAAGTACGCGGTCTGCCACTTCACGGGCAAAGCCCATCTCATGTGTAACGACGACCATTGTCATACCTTCTTTGGCAAGATTTTTCATAACATCCAGCACTTCGCCGACCATTTCGGGATCGAGTGCGCTGGTAGGTTCATCAAAAAGCATCACGCTCGGCTTCATGGCAAGCGCACGCACGATGGCGACACGCTGTTTCTGACCGCCGGAAAGCTGGGCAGGGTAGTCATCTTTTCTGTCCGCCAGACCGACACGCTCCAAAAGACGGATCGCTTCTGCTTCAGCCTCCTCTTTGTTCATCAAGCCTGTTTTGATCGGGGCGATGGTCATATTTTTGAGGATGGTCATGTGCGGAAAGAGGTTGAAATGCTGGAACACCATACCCATCTGACGGCGCACTAAGTCAACATTGATTTTTTCATCGGTGATGACCTGACCGTTGAAGGTGATGGTGCCGGAAGTAGGTGTTTCCAAGAGGTTCAGGCAACGCAAAAAGGTGGATTTACCGGAGCCGGAAGCACCGATGATCGCGACCTTTTCGCCGGGATAAATATGCTCGTTGACATCAAGCAAAACGGGGTGATTGGTATGAAATTCTTTGGTCAGGTGTTTAACGTCTATCACTTTGTCTCAAACTCCTTTCCAATTTCCCTTGCAGTTGCGAGAAGATAATGACCATGATCAAATAGACAATGGCGATGCCGACATAGGGGAACATATAGTTATAGGTCTTGGCACCGATGGAGCGCGCGGCATAGACCAATTCCTTGCCGCCGACAACGGAGATGAGGGCGGTATCTTTGAAAAGTGTGATAAATTCATTGCCTAAAGAGGGAAGAATACTTTTGAACGCCTGCGGAATGACAATATGAAACATCGTCGTTCCGTAAGTCATACCGAGGGAACGACTTGCCTCAACTTGACCGCTATCCACCGACATCAGACCGCCACGGGCGATCTCGGCAACATACGCACCCGAGTTCAACCCAAGGCCAAAGGCACCGACGAGAGTAAAATTGCGGCTGCTGCTGAAAATAACGAAACCGAGGATCAAAAGCTGCACCATCATCGGTGTGCCGCGGATCACGGTGATATAAACCTTACAAACGGCATTGGCAACGCCCAAAAACGGGTTATGCTTGCCGGGACGCTGTTGATCGTGCGCCGTGCGGATGACGGCAACGATAACGCCGAGAAAAACGCCCATCAAAAGGGCAAGAAAAGTAACATAGATGGTGGATAAAACGCCGTCGAGATAGAGATGCCAACGGCCGTTCTCAATAAAGGCGGTGTGAAAGCCTGCCAAAAATTTCTGCAAAACGATCTCTCCTTTTATCTGATATGCAAAACGGAGAAAAAGGAGGCGGCCCAAGTTCGTTATACGATGAGCGAACTGTTGCGCTACCTCCTTTATTCTATAAATAAAACTTACTTAGCGCCGAGGTACTTTTCGAGGATCTTGTCGACCGTACCGTCAGCCTTCAATTCAGCCAAAGCACCGTTGACGGCTTCCACCAAAGCAGTGTTGCCCTTCTTCATACCAATGGCGTAATCCTCTTCGGCATAAGAGGTGTCGAGAATTTTAAGACCTTCGTTTGCCTTGACGAATTCCTGAGCGGGGAGGTTGTCGATGACAACGCAGTCGACCTGACCGTTGATCAAAGCCTGAACGGCGGTAGCACCGTTTTCGTAAGCGGTAACCTTATCTTCGCCGAAGTCATCGGAGCAATAGATGTAACCGGTCGTGCCGGACTGAGTGCCGATCTTCTGCTCACCGAGATTCTCAACGGTGATATCGGAGCCTTCCTTGACGATGATGACCTGAACACCGCTTGCATAGGTGTCGGAGAAGTCCATGACTTTCAAACGCTCGTCATTGACGGTAACGCCTGCCATCACGATGTCGCTCTTGCCGTTTTGCGCGGCCTGGAGAGCGGCGTCAAATTCCATATCGTCCACGACCAATTCCAAACCGAGTTTCTCGGCAATGGCGGTGGCGATCTCAACATCAATGCCTTCGAAAGAACCGTCATCGGCGATCATTTCGTAGGGCGGGAACTGCGCGTTGGTGGACATGACGAGTTTGCCTTCACTGATGGTGAGGGAAACTTCCTGCTTGTCATCCGGTACGGGGGTGTTGTTCTTTGCAGCGCAGGCTGCGAGGCTCAATGCCATCATAACGGCAAGAGCGAGTGCCAAAATCTTTTTCATTTTCTTTTCCTCCAAATTTTTTTAAGCAAAATGTGTTGCTTTTGAATATGTAAGAATAATAATCCATATTTTTGCATAAGTCAATGTGCAAAACGCACAAAAAAACAGAAAAATTTATGCTGAAAATGTATATTGCATATAAAAATACACAAAAAGTGAATAAATCCGGTGAATATCACATTGCATATATTCACATTTTATGCAAGCATATAAAAAACGGCTCGGCAAATAACCGCCGAACCGTTTTTCTCTGTCAAATTTTTAGATAAGTCTCAACCAGAACCTGCAACAATTCATCGCGATCCAACTTGCGAATTAGTGTACGCGCCTGATTGTGATTGGTGATGTAGGTCGGATCCTCGGAGAGAATGTAACCCACGATTTGGTTGATAGGATTATAGCCCTTGTCTTTCAATGCGGCATAAACCGTGGTCAGAATGTGGCGAATTTCCACATCCTTCTCTTGTTGCGCATCAAATTTACGAGTCAGCTCGTCCATTCGCCTCACCTCTTTCTCGCGTTCAGTATACACGCAAAAAAGTGAAAAGTAAAGCGAAAACGGTCAACTGTAACGAAACTGTAATGTTTTTGCGCTATATTTAACGCAGATGCGCGTCCAATTCCTTCGCCAAAGCCGCCAAAATGTTTTCCTTATCGGCATCGGCTTCTTCGCCGGTCAGACTCCGGTCATCGGCACGCAGTACCAAATTGAACGCGACGCTCTTTTTGCCCTCGGGGATGCCCGGACCGCGATAGATATCGAATAAGGTGGCTTCTTTCAAAAGCCCTTTGGCACCGCGTCGGATGCAATCGGACAACGCACCGACGGTGACACTTTCGTCGCAGACGACGGCGATGTCGCGTGTGACGGCAGGGAAGCGCGGCAAAGGCTCGTAGACGGGGATTGCGCCGCGGCAGGCATAAAGTGCATCGAAGGCAAGTTCGGCGGCATAGACCTCTTCTTCCACACCGTAGTTTTCGGCAACGCTCGGATGGATTTGACCGAAAACGCCCAAACGGGTATCGCCGGAGAAGACTTCGGCACAACGACCGGGATGATAGGAAGCGTTATCACTGCGACTTTCAAAGCGGACATCGGCGATGCGCAGTTCGTGCAGAAGCGATTCGATCACACCCTTGAACGGGAAAAAGGAGATGCCGTCGCCGTATGCGCCGAGTGAGAGGAATTTCGGCTCGTCCGCCAGACCGTCTTTGCGCGGCAGATAGATTTTGCCGAGTTCGTAGAGACGGACGGATTTATTGCGGTAACTGAAATTGCGGGCAACGGTTTCCATCATACTCGGCAAAATCGTTGTGCGCATAATGGAAGTATCTTCGCCGAGCGGATTGAGAATTTTCAGACTGTTGCGCAGCGGAGAATTCTTCGGCATCGCAATTTTATCATAGTGTGAGGGGCTGATGAACGAGTAGGTGATGATCTCATCATAGCCGAGCGCACGGACGATCTCACCGATGCGGCGGTCATAGAGTTGTGCTTCGGAGAAGCCGCCGCGTGTGGTTTCTCCGCGCATCAGCGTGCAGGGGATCTTATTGTAGCCATAGAAACGGGCGACTTCTTCGGCAATATCGGGCATTGCCAAAACATCACTGCGCCAGGAGGGAACAAAAATGGTGTCATCCTTCATGCCGAAGTGCAGAGAATCGAGAATGTCGATCATCGTGTCGCGGTCGATATCCGTGCCGAGTAAGGCATTGATACGGTCAGGCTCAAAGGCGATCTCGGTGAGGCGAGTTTCCTTCGCCACGACATCAATCATCCCATCGACTACTTCGCCGCAACCGAGCAATTCAACCAATTCGCAGGCGCGCTGCAAGGCTTTTGTGGTGTTTTGCGGATCAAGTCCTTTTTCATAACGGGAAGAAGCGTCGGTGCGCATACCGAGTGCGGAAGCGGTACGGCGCACGGAAACACCGTTGAAGTTGGCACTTTCAAAAAGCACCACGGCGGTATCGCCGACAATTTCGCTGTTTGCACCGCCCATCACACCGGCAACGCATACCGGCTTATGCTCATCGCAAATGCAAAGCATATTTTCACTCAGTTCGTGATCTTTTCCGTCCAGCGTCTGAATGGTTTCACCCTTCTTTGCCGTGCGCACCACGATCTTGCCGCCTTCGACGCAGGAAAAATCGAATGCGTGCATCGGCTGACCGTATTCGAGCATGACATAGTTGGTGATGTCAACGATGTTGTTGATCGGACGCACACCGCTGTTGCGCAGACGCTCGCGCATCCATTCGGGAGAGGGCTCGATCTTGACATTACGCACCATACGGGCGGAGTAACGGGGACAAAGCGTGCCGTCCGTGATTTCCACGGCGGCGGAGTCATTGATATTACCGCCGCAGCCCTTGACTTCGGGAATGTGCAATTCCATCGGGCGGCGGAAGGTGGCACTTGCTTCACGCGCCAAACCGATCACGCTCAAACAGTCGGGACGGTTGGGCGTGATCTCAAATTCGACGACGGAATCATCCGTGCCGATGAGTGTATTGATGTCATCGCCCGGTTTGGGATTTTTCTGCATCAGATCGGGGTCGGAGTTGATGAGGAAAAGCCCGTCGGCAAAACTGTGCGGCCAATCGTGTTCGGTCATACCGAGTTCTTTGTAGGAACAGCACATACCGAAACTTTCCACGCCGCGGAGTTTGCCTTTTTCAATCTTTACGCCGCCGGGCAGCGTCGATTTGTGCAGCGCGACGACCACGAGATCACCGACGGCTTGATTTTGTGCACCGGTGACGATTTGCAGCGGTTGTTCCGCACCAACATCAATCCGGCAAACCCACATATGGTCGGAATCCTCATGGCGCACCATTTCCAAAATCTTGCCGACGACCACATTTTTGATCTCGTCCGCAGGACGCTCAATCGTTTCCACTTTGGAGCCGGAGAGTGTCATGGCATCGTTAAATTCTTTGTCGGAAATATCGCGAAGGTCAACAAATTCGTTGAGCCATTTTCTGGATAAAATCATTTCTCTTTGCTCCTTTCTTAAAACTGTTTCAAAAAGCGGACATCGTTCTCAAAAATCAAGCGCAAATCGCTGATTTTGAAGTGACCGAGCGCCATACGCTCCAGCCCCATACCGAACGCCCAACCGGAGTAGACCTTGGAATCAATGCCGCAGCCTTCCAACACTTTCGGGTGGATCATACCGGCGCCGAGCACTTCGATCCAGCCTTCGCCTTTGCAGGTCGGACAGCCTTCGCCGTGGCACTTGTGGCATTGGATGTCCATTTCGCAGGACGGCTCGGTGAACGGAAAATGGTGTGGGCGGAAACGCGTGACGGTGTTTTCACCGTAGAGTTGGCGCACGACCTCGTTGAGCGTACCTTTGAGGTCTGCCATCGTGATGCCCTTATCGATCGCCATACCTTCGATCTGGTGGAACATCGGGGAGTGGGTGGCATCGACTTCGTCTTTGCGGTAGACGCGCCCGGGTGCTAAAATGCGGATGGGCAGTTCGCGCTGCTCCATCGCGTGGATCTGCATGGGAGAAGTCTGCGTGCGAAGCAAAATGGAGCTGTCCTCAGTAAAATAAAATGTGTCGCTCCACTCGCGGGCGGGATGTCCCTCTTCCACATTGAGTTTGGTGAAGTTGTAGTCGGCGAGTTCCACTTCGCGGTCTTCCAGAATTTCAAAGCCCATGCCGATGAAAATATCTTTGATCTCGTCCAGCACGGTATACATCGGGTGCTTTTTGCCGATGGCAGGCGCCGTGCCGGGAATGGTGACATCCACGGCTTCGGATTTGAGTTTGAGATCCATGGCGCGTTTGGCGATTTCCGCGGCGCACGCTTCGATTTTCACCTCGAGTGTCTGACGCACCTCGTTGGCGAGTTGACCGATGACAGGACGCTCCTCGGCAGAAAGTCCGCCCATCTGCTTCAAAACGGCGGTCAGTTCTCCCTTTTTGCCGAGATACTGCACGCGCAGGTTTTCCAATTCTTCCGCGGCGTTGACTTTTGCAATCGCGTCAAGCGCCTGCTTGCGGATTTCTTCGAGTTTCTGTTTCATATCAATTCTCCTTTTGGATGAAATACATAAATAAAAAAGCCTTTTGCCCTATGTAACAGGACGAAAGACTCTTCCGCGGTACCACCCGTATTCATACTATCAAATATAGTATGCACTTTGACCGATAACGGCGGCAAACCGTCCGCGCATTTCCTCGCGGCAGCTCCAGGGCGAACAAGCACCGCCATGCAAGCCGGCTTTCAGCCATTGACCGACTCTCTCTTGGCAAAGCGTTTGCGTGCTATTTTCCCTTTCCACGCATGTAACAGTTCTTTTATACCACATTTTTCGTCGGGTTGCAAGTGGTTTTTGCAAAAAAAGCGACGGTGATCTCATCCGGTACTTTGCGCCTCGCAATGACGGAGGATGAAAGAACGCACAATGTACGAAAAATCTTCGTCATTCCGAGGCAACGGAGTTGCCGTGGGAATCCGTTCTCTTTTTACGCAGGAAACGAGGATTGCGACGGCGGAAAAGACGCCTCGCAATGACGAGGATTTTGTAGGGGAGGGGCTTGCTCCTCCCATGTGCGACGAGGGAACGGCAAGCAGCCGCCCTACGGAAAAGAAGGCAGGCGAGCGGCAAAGAAAGAGGGACGATGCGTGCATCGTCCCTTTTTTCTATCAATTCTTATGCTTTCTCGTGTTCAATGAGTTTCCAGGTCGAGTCGATGAGGTTGGCAAACTGCGGATCGTCCATCACGCGGATGACGAACGACTGGCGCGGAGAGTTGATATCCTCGCCGGAGACCTGCATCAAGCCGTTTTCTTCGCACAGACGGCGAATACGCGCAAGTTGCTCGGGCGTGTTGCGCGTGGGCATATAGGTCACGGCGCGGATGCCGACCTCTTTCAAACAGCAAATCACATCATCCAGATAATCGTCCTCGAACTTCTGCGCCTTTTTATCGCCTGTGACCGAGGCGGTCACATCGCCGAGATAGGCGTAGCACAAATACGCATCCACGCGGTCACAAAGCGCGACCACATCGCGCACATTCGGGCATTCTTCGTCCGCGTCGATATAAAACTGCGGCACAAATGCACCTTTGAGGATGCCGAGCAAGTCATAGGCGTAAAACGGATACGCCGTGTCGAGCATCTGCGCGCGCTGTTTTTCCGAAAGCGTCAGACCGAGCGCGGCGAGGTGATCTGCCATCGCCTGCCCTTTGCCGACCTTTTCGATCATCGCAAGCGCGAGCGCATAGAGCAAATGCCGCTCGGTGACGCCGCCTTCCTCATGATGCATGGAAAGCGGCAGGACATCGCGGTCATAATCGAGCGTAATGCCGCCGGAGACGGCGTTTATCTTCTCCACCATCGCGCGGTTGCGCCGATCGCGGGCGGCGCGGTAGGGACGGAAAAAGGCGTTGACCTCTTCAATGCGGTCGTGCGGCACGGATTGGATCGTGGCATAACTCACACCTTTTTGGTCGGGGTGATTGGTGCGTCTGCCCTCCAAAATCGTGCCTTTCATCGAAACGCGGCACTCCATTCCCACCGTGACGGGCATCCCGACAATTTCTGCCGCGGCTAAAAATTCGCGTGCGCCGGAGATGGAATCGTGGTCGATGATGCCGGCGGTGCAAAGTCCTTCCATCCGCGCGGCATAGACTGCGGCGGTGGGAGAATAGGGCGAAAACGAATAGGTTGTATGGATATGGTTATTGATATACTGCGCCACGGCAGGGGGGAAGACGGTAGTTTTCATCACTTCGCGCAGATTGGCGAGGCGTTCCTCCTTCGTCGGGGCGTTGAGTTTTTCCAAAATCTTCTGCTCGATCATCAGTTCAGCATCACTTGTCCGCCGGTGACGGGGATCGCCTGACCGGTCTCGTATTTCTGCTCTACGCAATAAAGCGCGGCGGTGACCACATCGGAGGGAAGACATCCGCGATTCATCGGCACTTTCGCCTCATAGAAACGGCGCACATCTTCCACCGTCTTCGCGCCGGGGACTTTGCCGGCGTGCAGATACTGCACGAAAAGTCCGCGTTCGGGATCGCTCCACAACGGCCCGTCGAGGAAGTTGCCCGGGCAAATCGCGTTGACCTTGATGTTATACGCGCAAAGTTCCAGCGCAAAGGACTGCGTGAGCCCGATACCGCCGAATTTCGAGCCGGCATAGGCAAAATTCTTGTTCGAGCCTTCAAGTCCCGACTTGGAGTTGAGCGTGATGATGTCAAACATCGCAGTGGGATCCGCCTCGTGCTGCGCCTGCATGATGATGGCGGCGTACTTGGCGCAAAGGAAAAATCCCGTATAGTTGATGCCGGTGACGAAGTCAAAATCCTTCTTTTCCATCTCAGCGATGGGACCGGAACGGACGACACCGGCGTTAGAGAACATCAGATCGAGTCCGCCGAATTTCTCCACCGTCTGCGCGACCATATTCGCCACACTCTCCTCATCGGAGACATTCACGGCGATGGCACAGGCACGCTCACCGAGTTCGTTTGCTACGGTCTTGGCAAGCGGCTCGTTCATATCGGCGATGACGACCGTTGCGCCCTCGCGGTACATTCCCTCGGCGACGCCTTTGCCGAAGCCCTGCGCCGCACCCGTCACAATGCAGATCTTGCCGGCGAGACGGCCTTCACCCTGCGGACGCTTGCCCATGTTCTTTTTGGCAAGGTCGCACCATTTTTGCATATCAACAGACATATTCTGCCTTCTTTCTTCTCTCAAAAATTACATTTTTTCCGCCAGCAGGAATTTTTCTGCCTCGGCAGACCAAAGACCGTTGTGGCGCTTGGTGATCTCCGCCAACTTGGCAAAGAGCGGATCGCTTGCGCCGAGTTTTTCAAAGTCGGCGATGGCGGTCAGCGGCAACTCGATCTGCGTGTAGATGAGTTTCTTGCCGCCGCGGATCTCCGGCAGGTGCATCGTGGTTTCCGCCGCGGCATCCAGTCCGCCGATGTGTGTGATCATGGCGGCAGGATTGATCTTACCGCTCGTCATCATCTCGATCGCTTCTTTCATATCGTCCGTGTTGCCGCCGGAAGTGCCGACGATGTGCGTTGCCGCATAGTGGACATTGAAGAAGTTGAATTCCGCCTTGAACTGACTGTCGGTCGGTCCGGCGAAGAAGTTGAGACAGCCGTCATACGCCAAAATCGCATCCGCCTGTTCCACCACGGGACGCACGGGCGCCATGCACAAAACATCGTTAAATCCTGTGCCGCCGGTCAATTCGCGCAGATACGCGGCATCGTGTCCGGGCTTGGCGGTGTTGACATAGCGCAGGTCGATGCCCAGCGATTTCGCGTGTTCCACCGTGTAGATGCTCTCGGCACGGGCGAGACGCTCATCGTCAATATCCGTCACGACGATCATGCTCGGACGGCGGTCGCAATGCAGTGCATAGTCGATCGCACCGAGTCCCATCGGGCCGACGGACGCGAGCAACGCAAGTTTGCCGCCTTCCACAATGCCCATATCATGCTCATAAGAGCCGGGCTTGGTGTGATACATCGCGTGGTAGGTACCGATGATGCAACTCATCGGCTCGGAAAGAGAGCCGTAGAAATAAACATCGGAGTTGTAGGGGAGGAGGTTGTCGGTGAGCAAGGTCTCAATGGGCACATTGCCGTACTGCGCGTCGCCGCCGCAATATTGATAGGAGTAGCCGGGCGCGAGCAAAGAGCCTTTGTAAAAATGTGCCGGCTGAATGGCAAAACCCTGACCGACTTTATATTTGTGTTTCCAATTTTCACCAACGGCGTTGATCACACCGCAGAATTCGTGACCGATGATGGTCGGATGCTCGGCAACATCATCGGGGACACGCTTGTGCTCTTCCCCCTCAACGGAGGCTTTGTAAGAACTCATGCAGATGGAGTCGGAGATGATCTTGATCTGCACATCGTCCGGTCCGACTTCGGGCAACTCGATCTCGTCGAGACGAAGGTCCATTTTGCCGTGGATGCGAACTGCTTTTGTTTTCATGATCTGTTCCTTCTTTCTGATTGTTTACCTCTGCCGCAAGTGCGACAAGGTCATATTCATACATCATTGAATGTATGACGAAAGTACCAAAAAGTCAAGCATTTTCGGCAATAAAGAGCGGATAACACAAAAAATACGCACATTAGTGAAAAGTTTTAAGTTTTAAGAGGAGAACGGATTGCCACGGCAACTTCGTTGCCTCGCAATGACAAAAGGTTTTAAGTGGATTCTCCGTGGGGGAGGGGCTTGCTCCTCACGCGTGGGATGACACCGCTATATCATACGGGTGTAGGGGCGAACTGTGTTCGCCCGTCTTGGCGATGCGAAATTTTGCGGGCGAACACAGTTCGCCCCTACGGGAGAAAATTTTCCTACACATTTGCCTTCCCCTTAGGGGAAGGGGGACCGCTTGCGGTGGATGAGGTTTGCAGCGACCTCATCCGTCACTCGCTGCGCTCGTGCCACCTTCTCCCGCCGGAGAAGGCAAAAGACGGATTGCCACGGCGCGTTGCGCTTCGCAATGACGGACAACGAAGAGGGCAAATGCGTTCAGTTGCGACCGCGGAAGGTGATCAGCGGCATACAAACGGCGTAACCATCGGCGTTTTTTTTCAGCACATCCTGCGCGCCGTGTTCTTCCAGCGTATGCCGGAGATCGGTGAAAAGCTGGGAGAGGTAGTTTTCATTTTTTTGATAGAGATACTGACTTTTGGAACTGTCAGTCCACAAAAGTTCACACAGTTTTCGCGTCGAAAGGCTTTGCCCGTTGTGCTGTACCAGAAGGGTAAGAAGCCGCTCTGTTTTGGTGCGCTGAAAACGCACAGACTTGCCGTTTTGATCAAAAATGTTGATGCCGGCAGTAAAATCGACGGTAAGAAGCGGCGCATTCTTCCGATAGCGCGTTTTGAAACGGTCAATTTCACGCTGCACGGCGGCACCGTCAATGGGTTTGAGCAAATAGCCATCCACACGAAGCCGTCCGATGGCGTCCACCGCGTAACTTGCGTGCCCCGTGCAAAAGACGATGCCGCAGTTAGGGTTTGCGGTGCGAAGCCGCTCTGCCACGGCGAGACCGTCTGTGTCGTGCAATTCGATATCAAGAAATGCAAGGTCAAACGGGTGCTCATCGGCGTAGTTGAGCGCGGCGGTTTCGTTCAAAAACCCCTCTGTCTGCTCGATATCCGGGGAGGCGGACACTAATTTTTGCAGCCAATCCAGCAGGATCGGCTCATCATCCACGCAAATTGCGATCATTTATGACCATTCCTTTCTGTTTCACCTTTCGCGTTTCCCTTCGGTATTTTCATTTCGCAGACGGTGCCTCCCTCCGGCAAGGCGGAGACCGTCAGCGTGCCGCCGCAAAGCAGGGTAAGTCGCGTTCTGGCATTGGCAATGCCGATGTGTTTTTTACCGTCGGACATCGTTGCAGTGTCTAATCCCATACCGTTATCCGTAATGCGGATGACATAGTTATTTTTTTCTTCAAAGGAACTGATCTTCACTGTGCCGGAGGCATCGGGACGCTTGGTGATGCCGTGCCGCACGGCATTTTCCACCAGCGGTTGTACCGTCAGCGTGGGCAGAAAGAACGACTCTGCCTGCACATCGTATTCCACGCACAGACCGGGGAAGCGGATCACCTCAATGGCAAGATAGTTGCGAATGTGATCGAGTTCCTTGGAAAAAGGGATCATCGCGTTTTCATTCATATCGGCGTAGTTATCGCGCAGATAGCCGGCGAATTTCGATGCAAGATCGCCTGCCTTAGGCGCATCGGTATAACACAAAGCGACGATGGAACTCATGGTGTTGGCGATAAAATGCGGACTGATTTTCAGCATCATGGCGTTGGCGCGGCTTTCTTCCAATTCTTTTTCCCGTTGCAAAAAGAGCCGTCCGCTTTCCAAATAGACATTGAAAAACAGCAAATAAAGCGGAATGAGATAAAGGAATATACCGAGACTTGAAAAAATGTCAAGATAAAGGGTGGTATCGGGAAAGACGAACAGCAAAAGCCAACTGAGCAGCGGAAAAAGAGAATAACTCGCCAGCGTCATCCGGATCTTTCGCGTGCATCGCGTTGTCACGGCGAAGATGAAGTAAATAACAAACCACAGTACAGTCATGATGAAAAGAAGCGGTGAGCGCACCACAAAGACCCCGTTTGTATCGACAAAAAAGCAAAAGCCGGTGAAGTGGTTGACGACGACCTGCAATATATAGATGCCCCAAAAGACAAGATAGATGATCCCACAGGGCTTTTCACCGAAGGAGTGCGAATATTTGGCTTTTTGAAAAAACCAGAACATGATCCAATAGACGGAGGAGAGCAGATACAAAAGCGTGTTAAGTAACATGGTAAGACGGTACATTTCCGCTCTTCCCGTACTGCCGCTTGCGAGCAGCAGGGACAAAGCCGTGAGAAAGAAGATCACGACCATATTCTCAAAGATCAACTTTTCACGCCGTTTCCAAGTGACATCGTTGATGCAGAAGAAATAAAGCAAAACGGTGAATGCCGTCGTTACAGCGGAAAGAAACAGATTGAGCGATGCCGCCGGATTTTGAAAATCCACCAAACGGGCGGCAACGGCGGTACAGACGGTGAAAGCGGCGATCATCCCGATCAGAATGGCGCGTAATGCCGGACTTGGCAGGGATTTTCCACTGGTTTCCATGGGCAAACACCTCCACTTTGATGATTTTCAGTCAGTATACCATATCAAAGGCGGATTTTCAAGCGGACGCGAATTTGTCGGATTTTGTCGGAACATTTTAAGAAAGAAGTGTGCTACAATTATGAAGTTAAGATATGCGCGGTAAAAGGGGCATTTGACTTGTGCGTTTCCTTTATAGGGAAATGCGTCGGACTTTGCCCGAATCCCGACATTTGTTATGATATAAAATGGAAATGAAAGGAAGAAAAACCATGAAAAAAAGATTTATTTCGATTTTCCTCACGATCTCCATGATTTGCACATTGATACCTGCTTTGGGGATCACGGCATCGGCGGCGGCGAAAGGAGTAGTCCATACCCACAATAATGTTGTCTTTTCAACAGAAATCGGGGATTTGGCTGCTTTGCAGGCGCTGTTTGAAACGGGCGGAAACGGTTATCTGACCGCGGATGTTCAAATTCCGGACAGTACCGTACTTGTGGCAGCAGCAGAGAAGACGGTTACCCTTTGCCTGAACGGGAAAACCGTAACATTTGGCAAGAGTTCGCGTTTTAATATATATGGCGCGTTCAACCTTTACGGTTACGAGGGCGGTACCATTACCGGCGGCTATTGCTCAAACGGCGGTACTGCTTATGTTTACCCTGACGGTATATTTAATATGTACAGCGGCACGATTCAAAACTCCACGGCTTACGGGACGGGTAGCGGAACCGGACTTGGCGGTGCAGTTTTTGTTGAAAAAAACGGTACATTTAATATGTACGACGGTATGATTAAGGATTGTACGGCAGAGCGATATGCCGGAGCTGTTGATGCTTACGGTATCTTCAATATGTACGGCGGCGTCATTGACAACTGTAAGGCAAACCGTTATAACGGCGGTGGCATAGAAGCTGAGTCCAGCGGTTTTATAACAATGTACGGCGGTACAATACAGAACTGTAAGGCAGAGAACTCCGGCAACAATGCCCAAGGCGGCGGTGTTTCTGTGGCAGGCCCTTTTGTTATGAACGGCGGCACCATCACCGGATGTACTGCATATAACGGCGGCGGTGGTGTGTTTGTGTATAAAGGTTACACATTTACAATGAACGGCGGTACCATTACCAAATGTTCCGCTATCTTCGGTGGAGGTGTAAACCACGCCGGTACATTTACTATGAACGGTGGCTTTATTGATGGCTGTACCGCTAACAATGGCGGCGGTGTGTACGGCTGGAACGGCGGTATGTTTAATTTGAACGGTGGTACTGTTCAGAACTGCAAAACGACAGTTAAAAACGGACATGGCGGCGGTGTTTACTCCACTGGCAGTTTTGTCACGATGACCGGCGGCACTGTCCGGAAAAATGTGGCAACTAACCAAGCTCACGGTGGAGGTTTCTACATTACCGGCGGAGGAGTGGCATGGGACGGTCATAGCGTTCCCACTACGGCACAGTTCGTCATGACCGGCGGAGAAATCAGTGAAAACTCTTCTGCACAGTGGGCAGGCGGCGGAATGTTCATTGGCGGACAGGCAAGTTTCTTTATGACCGGCGGCGTTATCAAAGACAACAAGAAGGGCAATGAAAGCTGGACATACGGCAGTGGTGTTGCCGTTTATGAAGGTAGCGATCAAGGAAATAAAACGAGTTGGGTGTATATCAAAGGCGGTACATTTATCAATAACGGTATTGGAAAAGAATCGAGTAAAACAATCGGCAGACTGATGATGTGGACACAAACCGTGACACGTACATCAAGCTCTTATGATTACGGCTCCTCTTTGAGCAATACCAATGTTTCGACATACGCTGCGCTTGAAACTGCGGTATCCAATGCACCTACCGACGGTACACCGGTGGCGATTACCCTTACGGCAAACCTTACGAATGATTCCACATCAACGCTTAAGATTCCTTATGATAAGAATATCATTCTGAACCTGAACGGAAAGAACCTCACAAAGACACAACCAAGCTATGCGTTCCTGTATCCGTGCAGATGCCCGTTCTACCTTGTGAACACCAGCAGCACTCAGTCAAAGGTTACCGGCGGCAGCTACGCTTTGTACCTGTATAACGGCGGCGACGGATATGATGGCTCTAATGCTTGGGGATATCTGAAAGCTCATATCATCGGCAATATCTCTCTTGAAAAGGTTTATTGTGCCGGAGGAACATGGCTGTTCCGTGACACTGCCAATGTAAGTATCGGTTCAAGATCGGATAAGTCTGAAAGCCATCGCCTTTACAAGCTAACATTGGATGCAAACGGCGGCTCGGGGGCACCGGGAAAGGCTCCGGATACGGAGCTGGGGGCAATAAATTCTCTGTATCTTCACGGCCTTTATAAGAGTAGTGACGGAACGCTTACACTTCCGACAACGGCACCGAACCGTGAAGGCTACACGCTTAAAGGCTGGAACACTGCAGCAAACGGTAGCGGAACCGACTACGGATTTAAGTATAACAACGGTAACGGTGTGGTAGCCACTCTCTATGCACAGTGGTCACAAAATCAGACGCTTACTTACAACGCAAACGGTCACGGAATTGCACCCAAAGCGGTCACCATGACTTACGATGCCGCGACCTATGCAGAATACGGATTTACAGGTGATGTCGGCTATACATTTGCAGGCTGGAACACCAAACCGGACGGCACGGGTACGGCTTATGCCGCCGGTGCCGAGATCAAGGCGGCAAATGTTGATCCTGCGGCTATGACCCTCTATGCCCAGTGGGCAGGTAACACCTATCCCGTCACGCTTGATAACGGTGAGGGAAGCGGCGAGACTTCCGTAACGGCAACTTACGGCGCCGCGATGCCGAAGGTCACGCCTCCCACTTGGGATAAGCATGTGTTCCAAGGCTACTTCACGCAGCAGGGCGAAGCGTATTACGATGCAAACGGCGAAAGCGTGAAGGTCTGGGATCAGGACTCCGATAGCGTGACGCTCTATGCGCATTGGGCGGACAGCGCCAAGATCGAAGATCTGTCGCTCGAACTGGACGGCGACATCGGCATGCGTTTCCACTCTACGGTCAACGAAGAGGCATTGAAAACCGGTTACATGACGATGTCCGTCGGCGGTAAAGCCGCCAAGACGCAAACGGTGCGCTATAACGAAACGGAAAAAGACAGCACCGGCAAAGCAATCTTCTCCTTTGATGTGAGTGCTATTGAACTTGCAGAAAAGATCACGGCGAATTTCTACGATGAAAACGGTACGCTTTACGATACGGCGTCCGAATCCGTGGAAGATTACTACGGTTTGCTCAAAGAAGATACCAAAGTTGCCGCCGATGCCAAAGCCGTGGTGAAAGCGTTGGTG
>JAZUIU010000035.1:0-4286 GCA_045642405.1 Oscillospiraceae bacterium | reverse complement strand
CGTTGCCTCGGAATGACGAAGATTTTCACATATATAAATATTTCGTCATTGCGAGGCGCGTAGCGCCGTGGCAATCCGCATGCCTTCTCCGGTGGGGGTAGGTGCTGTGCGAAGCGAAGCGGATGGGGTCGCCGCAAACCTCATCCACCGCAAGGGGTCCCCCTTCCCCTAAGAGGAAGGCTGATAGGCAGAAATTTTTATACGGATTCCCACGGCAACTTCGTTGCCTCGGAATGACGCATTTTTTACACATCCAAATATTTCGTCATTGCGAGGTGCGCAGCGCCGTGGCAATCCGCAACTCCTTTCCACACCGGAGAAGGTAAATTGAAAGCAGAAACAACAAAAAAGAAACTCCCCGAAGGGAGTTTCTTTTTTATGATCTTGTAAGAACGAAGTTCTTATGCAATCAAGAGGGGTCAGAATCAACAATGGAGATGACTGCCTTGATGCAGTTTGCTTCGCTGACTGTAAGCACAGTCGCGTCAACAGTAACATCGATCATATTGTTGGTCACAGTTCTGCTGAGGCCCTGAGCGGAGGTTCTGACAACGCGCAACGAGGTCGTTCCGTAGGGAACCGCATAGTTGAACTGAGCATTGCCGCTTTCATTGAAATCGGTGAAGGTAACTTCTGCATCAGTCCACTTGCCGTCTTTCGTGTACTGCAATGTGATCTTGGGAGCAACAGCATAGATGTAGAGGGATTCAATAGCATCTTCTTCGATATCATCGCCGTCGAACTTAGCATCAGCAAAGTAAGCGTGCTTGCTATCGGAAGCGAAGCTGCCGGTCTTGACATCAAAGTCCGTGGTGTTGACGATCAATTCAGGGAGATCCTTATCGAAATACTTAGTGCCCTTGCCCAGTGTATTGAGGGTGATCGCACCGTTTTCGGAATCGAAACCATAGATACAAAGCGTGGTAGCATCGCCGGCGGGAGTAAGGGTGTAAGTGCCCTTATCTTCGTCGATCTCATACTCATAGAAACCAACACCATGTGTAGCGTGGCTGCTCTCAACATTGATGGTCTTCATATCAGCACCGTCATAGATGGTCTCTTCGTAAACCGTGATGGTCTTCGCGCGGCCGTTGGAGTCTTTGTATTCCAACTTAGCGGAATTAGCCTTCGTGAACTTTTCGGGAACGAAGATGAGTTCGTCCATATCAATGCTGCCCGCATCCTTCAAGAAGACATACTTCAAGGTGTAGCTGGAAGCAGTCGAGGTCTTGGTGCCGTAGAGAAGAGCGGCATCTTTCTTGAGTGCGCCGTAAACATTCTCAGAAGTGGTGATCTTCAGCTTGGAGCCTTCGCCGCTGAACTTGATGACCGTGTAACCGGCGCCGAGCAGATAGGTATCATCGCCATCCGTCACACGCTTGGTGTCCTTGGTAACAACATTGCCGGTGGAAGCATCCTTAACTTTGCTTGTGGTAGCTTCTTCGTTGGGCTTATCTACCTTTGTGGTGAACTTGGTGTAGTCATCTTCATCGGAATAGAACCAGATGTTTTCAAAGACGCCATCGGCAACATCCTTTGTCTTGAGTTCCTTAACCATAGCGTTGGCGACTGCATAGAAGTCGTCTTCGCCTTCCTTAGCTTCGCCTGCAGAGATGACAGCATTCGCATCGGCGGCGGCAAAGAACTGATTCAAGAAGTTTTCAATCAAAGCGCCATCAATAACCTCGTTATTGTCGTCGATCAAGTCAGCGACATCGAGGTAGATCTTCACTTCAGCGCCGTTGGCATCAACGCCCTGGAGGAAGAATTCGTAACGATCGTATGCGTCGAGATCGCTTTCGCCGTAGGAGTCGGTGCTGTCATCACCGTTGAGGGTATCAACAACGCAGAACTTAACGGGAACAAACATCTGAGCATCCGTGCTGTTGTCTTCGTTCACGAAGGCAACGATCTTGCCGTTGAGAAGGAAGAAGACCTGCGTCTTATCCTTTGCGGTATCGGGGAGTTTGTTCGTAATGAAGTTATTGTCGTCGAGTTTAGCGGTATAGATGTTCTTTGCAACTTCATCGATCCAGCTGATAGCGGACGGGTCATCGTTGTAATCATAAGCCGTACCGTCAACATAGATCTGCTTGATCTCGTCTTCTTCACCAACATTCTTGGTGACGACCTTGGTCACATTACCGGTAACGGTCTCAACCTCTGCGAGGTCCAAACGCCACATCTGAACATCGTCGCTATTGGTGATTCCAAATTTACCGTGCAGCGTCGTAGCAAAAACGACATCGCCGAAATCTTCGGAGTCTTCGTTGTCATAACCCTTGCCGATATAGCTGAGCCAGTCGATGTTCTGGTTGATGGTGTTGAAGCAATCGTCTTCATCTTCCGCAACCTTAACAACTTCCTTGTCCTCGGTGTAAACCGTGTAATACTTGTTCTCGGCATCGTCCAATTCAACATGGAAGTTGACCAACCAGGAAGCGTCATCCGCATAACCGTAAACATAGACCTTATCGTCAATATCCTCAACGGTCAGGTACTTACCGGCAGCAACATTGTACTTGCCGTCATAACCTTCCTTCTCCGCAATGGGTTGAATCCCGAGTTCAGCCTCTTTACCGTTACTATAGTTAGACAAGTAAGCAGTGGGGTTAAAGTTATCATTGCTGACTGTCACGCCGAGCAAGGACTTGACAGCGTTCTTGGTGAGACCATAGGTGTCTTCGGCAACTTCAACGACTGTGGTCTTGTCGACCATCGTGAAGCAGAGACCTTTCTCTTCTTCCTTGTCGCCTTCGTCATAATTCCAAAGACCATCGTCGCCCATCGTGGTGTCGAGGTAAGCGACAACATAGTGACCGATCATATCAGCGCCGGTCTCATAGTTGATCTTCTGACCGCTAACCACGGTGTATTCCTGCAAAGAGGTAGCCTGGTTGGATTCAACGACACCGCCAACAGCGGTCACATTGAAGTTGTCCTCAGCGAGCGTATCGTTGCCGGTGCTCACGATCGTGTAGACTTCATTGTCTTCGTTGGCTTCATAGTCAACACCGCAGGAGAGCATATAGGTGTAAGCTTCCTGATAACTGTCGAATTCCTTGGATGTAACATTACCATAGTTGTTACCGCTGGGGTTAGTCAAACGGATTTTGTAGGTGCTGGTGTCCTTATCTCTGAAGAACAGAGCGTTGAACGCCATCTGCGCAGCTTCATCACGGGAGATCTCGTTTGCAAGGATGATGTCCTTGAGTTCTTCCTTCAAGCCGTCATTCTCGGTTGCATCCTGCTTCTTGGTCTTTTCGAGATCAGCAGCAACGTTGGCCTGCCATGCAGCGCCGGTGTAGTCGCCGTCGAAGCCGATTGCCACGAGGAGCATCTTGGCAAATGCGTAACCGGTGAGTTTGCCTTCGGGATCGAAGGTGCCGTCGCCGTTACCATTGATGATGCCCTGTGCGTCGCAGTATGCGATGTAAGGAGCAGCCCAGTGATCAGCAGCAACGTCAGTGAACTGTGTGCCGTTGGGGGTGAGCTTGCAGGCGCTCTCAGTGCCGATGAGCATGTAGGAGATGATCTTAGCGGCCTCAGCACGGGTGAGCGTGCCTTCGGGGTCGAAATTACCATCTTCTTTGCCGGCGAGAATGCCAAGCGAAGCCATGATTTGCACTGCTTCGTCATGTTTGATCTTTTCCTGATCGCCGAAAGCAGCGTTGGAGCTGATTGTCACCAAGCTAAGGGACATAACCAGCGCCATGACCAATGCGAGTAACTTCTTCATAATTGTTACTCTCCTTTCTAAAATTCCGTCGTCTTACGGATCGTTTCGTCCGCCTTGCGGCTTCCCGTTGCCTTGCGCGAGACTCCGATGAAGCTTCGTGCGAACGGGGCGTTTCCGCTCAACTGACGGTTTGTGCAATGCGGTAGGTTTCGGTTTTCTCGGCTTACTTACCGTGGCTAGCCGATCCCGTAACTAAGTCGGAACTCGCGTCCACCTTCCTTATTGCATTTGCATCATAACACCGCCTAAAAATGAAGTCAATAGGTTTGCCGCATTTGTTACATACTTGTAATATTACTGTCTTTTTGTAACAAAGCCGCTATTTTTTGTTTGGAAGATTTTGGGCACTTATATACTATATAAATACGTGCCTCTTTGCCTCCCTTGGGAAGCGATGCGGGCCGCTTGCGGTGGAGGGATTCCCCTTTCCTCTTTTGCCCTCGTGCGTCATCGTACAAGAATCCCCCCTGAAAAATCAAAGATTTTTCTGTCCCCCCTTTGACAAGGGGGGTTAAGAACCACCAACCTCCCTTGTTAAAGGTAGCGA
>JAZUIU010000034.1:0-36765 GCA_045642405.1 Oscillospiraceae bacterium | reverse complement strand
TTGAAGCTGTACTTGTTGTTGCCGAGATTCTTGACTGCAATCTCTTTGCCGCTTTGATCGAGGACGGTAAGCGTTTCAAGCGTATAGCCCTTATCGGGTGTAACCGTGACAGTCACCGTCTGACCGGCAGAGGCATTCTTCGGGCTGACGGTCAACTTGCCGTTCTTGATGTTTGCGGCAGGTTCGAGCGCATACGTGACAACATTGGCTCTGCCGCCTGTGCTGCCGCTTTCTTCTTCATCGCTGTCGTCCACAGTATAAGTGATGGCATACTCGGAGAACTTGTCGGCGTAAATCACGATAAAGCCGTTGCCCACGAAATAAGTGCCGTCCTTATAATCATTGCCGGGACGGGATGCGCACAGAGTGAACAAATTGGCTATGCCGTCATGGTAACGCATGACACGAAAATCCTTGCGTCCTTCTGTCTTGAACGGCACAATGATCTCCAAAACGCTCTTTGTCTCGCGGAACTGCTCCACAACGCCGTCCTTCGTTCCGCCGATGTGCTTGGCAAGGATATCCACATGGATGCACTTGGTTTCTTCCTCTTTTTGTGTGATCTGCGCAAACTTCCGCTGAGCCGTATCAATACTGCTCTCGGGAGCTTCCTTAACGGAGGCGAAAATCTCCAACCGTTCGCCTGCGCCGAGTGTCTGTTCGGCAATCATAGTGTTCAGACCGCCGACCATCACGCCCATTCCTTCCGGATCGTCAATCTTGGTGCTGACATTCTGATCGGATACGGTCAGACTCGGCTTTGCCGCCGCATTCACACGAACCAGTTCGGATGTTGTCTTGCCGTCCTTGGTGACAACCAGCATATAGTCGCCCGGCTTCACGGCGTCAAAACTGAATTTGCCGCTGCCGTCGGTCATCGCGGAAGCAACGACCTGCGTGCCGGAAATCAGTTCGACCTTGGCGTTCTTGCCGTCGTTGCCGGAGATCGCGGCATTCTTGATCGTCACGGGCTTTTCACTTTCCGCAATCCACTTGGGATAGAGTGTCATATCCTCCATAGGTACATCGGTATCAAAGTTCCATGCCTCCGTGCAGGCAGGATCCTTATACCAGCCGCCGAAGATGTAGCCGGACTTGACGGGATCTTCCTTGGGCTTTTCAAGCAGACCGCCGACACTCACCGGAGTACCGCTTGCGTCCTTAAAGGTAACGGTGCGCTTTGCCATATTGATGACCACGGGCGTTTCGGCATTCTTCTGCTTCAGACCGCTGCCTGCCGCATAGGATCCGCTTGCAACCACATCACAGCCGTCGGCTGTCAGTTTGGCTTTCAACTCGCCCAGAACGCTGACTGCGGCTTTGCCTTCCATTTTCATGGTAGAGTCGGTACCGCTGACTTCAACCGTTCCGTTCGCGATCATTTGCGCATTGCCGCTGACCTTGAGCGTCTTGCCGCTGTCGGAAGTAAGTTTCAAAGCGGTATTTTCGCCGTTGGGACCGCTGCCGCCGGTGAGATTTAGTTTTGCATTGTCCTTGACGGTAACATCGCCGTTGGTGCAAATGCCGTAAAATTCGCTCTTGCCCTCGCCGCCGTTTGCGTTGACAATGGCACTGCCCTCAACGGTGATGCCGCTGCCGCCGTTGGAAACATCGCTGACGATGGCGTTTGCTTTGTTTGCTCCGTCCGCCTTGGCGTTGACAAATGCCTTGTCGCTGAAAATGATATTGCCGGAATTGAGTGCCGAAGCCTCTTCCTTTGCATTCGTTGCGGTGACATCCAGTCTGCCCTTGATGCAAAGCGTGGCGTCATCGGCGAGTATACCGCTGACCTTTTCGGCAGTGTTTCCGCCGGTGACGGAGATATGCAGCGGTGCATTGCCGCTAACGGTGAGGCTCTTGCCGCTTGCGACGGAAATGCCGGAAACGACATCGTCCCGATCTGTATCGGTATAACCCGTCACTTGGATATTGCTCTCGCCGCGAATATCCAAAACCAGATCGCAATCCTCAATGATGATGCCGGCATGGCGACCGCTTTGACCGATCTCACCTGCCGGAGTATAGAGATCGGTGTGATCGAATGTCAGTTTTGCAGGTGTTGCAGACGGGTTATAGGTGATGCCGTACCGCTTGAGCGTTTCGGCGGAAGCAGGTGTTTCGGACTTACCGAGATACACGCCGTCTGCCTTAACGGTGACGGGCTCGGTCAGCACCTGATTACCGGCATTATTCTTCCAAAGAACACGGTAATGTTCATCTGCCGACATCTGATCGTAAGATGTCACCTTTACGCCCTGATCGTCCGCAATACCTGCGGATGTAAATCCGTTCCATTTCACCTTACCGGCGGCATAATCTGCGAAATTCTCTTTGCTGATCGCTTCGCCGTTCGGATTATCGACATCCATGCCGACGCGGCTCTTGTAGTTCTGTCCGGAAGAAGCCGTCGGATCTATTGTGCCGTCCACCGTCACGGTGCCGTTCACGCCCTTGCCTGCGGTACCGCCGGATGCGGTGCCGCCCTTGGTGTTGAGGCAACCGCCATTGACAAAGACATCGCCGGAAATACCGTTGCCGCCGACGGGTGTCGTGCCGCTTTGTGCACCGTCACCGCCGAACGCATCCACCTTGCCGCCGTTGATGACAAGGCTTGCGGCGCTGATACCGTCGCCGCTCTTGCCGGCTGTCGCACCGGAGCCGCCTTTGCCGCCCGTTGCGAGGATACTGCCGTTCATAACATTTACGGAGCCGACGGTGCTGATACCGTTGCCGCCTGCTGCTTCCGTGCCGCCTTCGCCGCCTGTTGCGACGATATTGCCGCCGTAGATGCGCATTTCCTGCAAGGCGATCGCATCGCCGCCGGAATTACTGCCGGTGCCGTCCTTGCCCTCGGCAATGAGTTTGCCGGTGCCGTTGGACTGACCGTACACGCAAAGATTGCCGTTTGTGCCGTCGATCCCGTTTTTCACGGTGAGCGCCGCGCCGTCGGCGAGGATCAGTTTGGCGTTGCCGCTGATCTTCAAGCTGTTTTCAAGAAGCAGATTCTTATCGGTCACTACCCACCAACCGTCATCCAATTCGGTGGTGGTGGCATCCACGACCTTGGCGGAAATCTCCTGCTCATTGCCGTTTTCATCCAAATAACGCACCACGCGGATCGCGACCTTCTGCATCACGATCTCGACATTCTTGTTTGACTTATCTGAAACAACCGCACCGTAGGTGTCTGTGCCGTCGGATCTGCTGATCGTGGAAACCGTTGTGGGATTTGCACCCGCTTTTGCATTCGTCAGCGTCACGGGATGTGCCTCGCTGCCGAGTTTGATGTTGTTATCAAAGGTCTGTCCGTTGGATGTGGATGCGATCGCCGCAAAGCCGCCCTTGGCGGTGAGACTGCCGTTGGTACCGTCGACAACAAAGCTGTCTCTGCCGACTGCACCGGCGCTGAGCATACCCTCTCCGCCGATGGCGGTAACATCGCCGCCGTAAATATTCAGCGTGTTGGCAGCCAGACCGACCGTCTCCAAATTGGATTTGCCGCTTTGTGCGCGAACCGTACCGCCGTTCACATTCAGAATTCCGTTGACGGATATGCCTCTGACGCTTTCGATTTGATCGGCATTCTCACCGTCGGCGGTCACAAGGATCGTGCCGCCCCAGATGTTGATGCCCTTTTCGCTGAAAAGGCCGAAGATTTGCCTTGTTGAATCGGATTTGGTGTTATCCACTTTCAGAATGCCGGGGCCGACGAAGTCCACAGCATCATATTCAGGGCGATCGTCTTTGATCGAAAACGCAAAAACCGTATTCCTCGCCTGCGCTTCGCAAGTCACATGACTGGTACCCTCGGTCACGATGGTCAGTTTGCCCTTATTCGTCTCGGAGCAGTCCCATTGTCCGAAAATACTGTCGAGAGACAGTTCAACGGCGCTCACGGAATTTGATGTATTGTTGCCTGACGCATAGAAAATATCCGCGTTGTCCATGGTAAAGGTTGCGGTCTTTGCGGCGGCATCGCAAGTGAGAGACAGACCGTATTCCTTTTGGATGGTCTTTGCGTCGATCGTATCAAAGCCGTTGATCGCCAGTACCGATTCGGAAGTAATTTTCACCGGTGCGGTCAGCACGGTGTGACCGGCGCTGTTTTTCCAGTGAGCATAGGCATAGCCGGCGGGGAATTCGGTATAGCCGTTAACAAACTTGCCGTCCTTCCAGATCAGCTTGCCGCTCACGGGATTGGTATACCAACCGTCAAACTCGTAATCGTTCCACTTGGGATTTGTCGGGCGGCTCTTTTCGCCTTTTTCCGCAGAATCGTTGCCCAGAAGGAATCCGGAAGTTGAGAACTTCATATAGCGGATGTTCGAAGCGTATTTTCCGCTGCCTTCCATCAAATCGTCAAGTACCGCACCTTTCGGTTTGACCGCATCGGCACCGTCCGCCTTCAAACCCACAAGGAGCGAGCCGGCATTACTTTGAATTTTGGACATTGTCTTACGGTCACTGCGGATGGTCAAAGCTCCGTTTCTGAAAATCACTTCACCGCGCACACCTTCTCCGGCGTGGCTGATGATCTCCATCTCGCCGCCGCGCACATCCAAAGCACTGTTTTCACTCAACTTGGTTGCGGAGACCGCCGTGTTCACGGCGACTGCGCCGAAGGTTTCGATCTTGATCTTACCCGTGAAGAATTGCTCCGTCATAACACCGCCGCGGTTTAAAATGCCATTTGTTTTGGAGCAGATATTCAGATTACCGTCGCCGGAGAAGCAAAGGCCCATCTTGCCGTCTATGTTGACAGAGCCGTCGATATAATCGCTCGCGACGGTACTTTCGGTATACTTCACCTGTTTACCCAGATAGTTGTCACCTTTAAGGATCAGTTTGAGCATACCTTCTCCGCCATTGACCGTGATCGCACCGCTGATGTTTTCGTCATGGTTGTGCGTACCTTCAATGGAAACATCTTTGAGCGTCAGTTCAAACGCATGCGCGATATTGCCGGCAACAACTGCTGCCCTCACTGCCTGCAAAGACATTTTTTTCGGTGCGGTGGACTCGCCCGAAATGGCGATGCTCTCCGTCTTGGTCGTACCGCTGACGGTCAAACCGCTTTGCATCGGAACAAGATAGGTGCCGACCCATACATAGTCCGTGCCTTCAACGGCAGGTTTGCCGTTTTTGCTGACCTTCAGATCATGCTCGGGATTGTAGCCGCAGACGGAGCAGGTGCCGTTTGCACCTTTGGTGTCGTGCGGTGCGTAGGCGATCTGCTCGGCGCATTCGGTCTTGCCGCTCAAATAGTCCTCGGGCTCGAGGAAGCAAGAAACGCCCTCGCAGTAATGATAATGTCCCTTTTCGGTAATATCCCAACTCTTGGCAAAGTTGTGACCGTGTACCTCGCAGTCTATATACGGATAACTGTTCAACGGCGTAACGCCGTCCCATTTGTCATACTTGTCGCTGTCCGTGGAGACTCTGATGTTTTTGCCCTTCTCGCCGGAATTGCCGAAACTGATCGTGCCGGTCAGGATCTTACCGCTCTCGGATTGACCTTCGCCGCCGAAAAGCCCGGCTGTTCCGCTGAGGATGGTCACATTGCCCTCCACGGCATTGCCGCCCTTCGAGGCGGTATGGCTGATTCCACCGTTCAGACTGACCTCACGACTGTCCGAATTGTTCACGGTCAGATTACCCTTGATGGCAGCACCGCCACTTGCGCCGCCGCCGCCGCTGACATCGGAGATGGAGGCGTTGTACAGTTCAACATCCGCTTCGACAAAACAGCCGCCGTTGCCGGTGCCGCTGCCCTCACCGCCATTGCCGCTGATTATGCAGCCGCAGGCAACGAGTTTGGCACCCTTGAAGCCGGCACTGCCGTTGTCACCGTCGTTCTTGCCGTCCTCACCGATCAGAGCAAGTGCACCGCCGCCCTGCTCCTGACCGTGCACATAGAGCGAATGGCTGCCGCCGTCGATGCCGCCCATCACGGTCATCTGCGCGTTTTTCGGCAAAATGAGATGCACATCGCCCGTTATGGTCAACTTGTTTTTGAGTGTAACCTCGCCCTTGACGACATACCAGCCCGGCGCAAGTTCGGTGTCTTCAAAATCTTCGTTAATCACCGTAACGCCGGTGGCGACCCTGACATCACCGTTTTTGTCTATGTAATCCGCGCTCACGCCCGAAACGGGAGCGGATGTCGCGCCGATCCACACAGATGCCGGATAGAGAGAAGGTCCGCTATAATCCTCCGGCATCACGGGAGAAATACGCTCTTCCCATGTGGCTTTGCCGTCGAGAGTGATCGCATCGCCGTCCTTGGCTGTCTTCACCGAGTAATTTGCAGGCATGGTGATATGGCAACTTTCAAAGTTCGGCATTTTGCCCGGAAACACCAGACCCGGATTTTTGTTGGCAAGGGGAACTGCGTCTCCAAAAGCATTGATCGTCACCTCGCCGCCGTTGATGTTCAGCGCATAGGCACAAACCGCACAAGGATATTGGCTTGACAAAGTCACCTTGCCGCCGTTGATCGTGAGATAGTTGCCCTCATAGCCGACGCGATAGTTTTCTTCACCACCGAGCACCAGTTCGCCCATATTCTCTCCGGTGGACTGAGCATACACCGTCATACCGGATAGGATCGGCCAACTCTGATTGCAGATTCCGTTGGGCAGTACGAGTCTCGACTCATCCTCCAAAATCAGAATGCAGTCATTCATATACTTGAAGGCAATACTGTTTTCAAGCATATTCGGATGGATCAGGTCGTTCAGATCGACATCGCCTTCCACCACATAAACCGGACTGCCCGCATCGTACAAAACGGTATCCACCGTGTCCTTGCTGAGGATCTTTGCATCGGCAATACACTGATTGCCGTTTTCATCGAGATAGAACACTGTTTTGGTATTCTCCTCGGAGCCGATAACAGGCGTGGGATAGTTGTCATTGCCCTGGAACGCCCATTTCATCCAATCCCGGGGTCTTTTCCCCGTGTTAGGATCCGTATAGCTGTTCAGCAGCGTAATAAGAGCGTCTTTGCCGCTGCGTGCGCTGACCATTTCCGGGGAAACATAGGTATATTCTTCCTCTCCGCCGTGTCCTGTCGCCTGACTGTGCAAAATGCCGGCATGATAGAAATCAGAACTTGTTTCCTGCGATGTCTGCAAGGGGCTATAACAGTTTTGGATCGCGTTTGTAAGCTCATCCCTGTAATTATAGCACAAATAGACATCCGGCTGCATATTGATGCTGTTATGAATGGAGCCGTAACCACTTGCAAATCCGCAAATGCCGCCACGACATGACTCGATCGTCCATGTATTGATGCGCACCTCACTTGCATTGACGCAATTTTTGATCAAGGCGCTGACATCCATCTGTCCTCCGGCGATACCGCCGACATAACTGTACTGTCCGTAAGGGACAACAACATTTCCGGCATTCACGCAGCCGTCGACAAGACCGGCGTTGGAGCCCACAATACCGCCGATATAACTTTCGGAAATGTATATATTTGCGGTATCCTCTCTGCAATTCCAGTTGATCCAGGTCACCGTGGCGCGGTTCGTACAATTATAAATAGTACCGAAGTTCTGGGCTGCAAACGCGCCGCAGTAATGCACACTCGGTTCAAATCCGACTCGTGCAACACTGCCGTAGGCGGTAAGATTGCAGATCATGCCGAAGTTGCGAGCGCAAATACCGGCAAAATCCCGATCGGAAATGTCCAGCCAAATGTTGTGTCCGTTTCCTTCCAGCACGCCGTAAAAATCGCCCAAACCGACGGTGACACGGTTACTTTCGCTGCCGATGTCTGCCTTCAATTCCACGGTCTTGCCGACATAGTAGTTGGCTTCATGGGGATTTATAATGGTACCACTGATATAACAGCCGTCTTCATCCACGCCGGGATCCTCATAATACTTGCAGTCTCCCAAACGGGTTTGCAAAGCGAAGTCCTCAAATTCTTTTACCGTGGAAATACCGGTTACGGAATAGTCCACATTGCTCGGATTTGCAACGGTGACATGGCAAGTGTCGGTCAGTCCGTTTGAGAAGGTGGCGGTGATGGAAGCCTCGCCGACGCCGACGGCGTTAACTTCGCCCAGACCGTATCCATATTCTCTTGCGCCCTGTTGCAGTACCGTCGCAGTCGCCACAGCAGGATTACTGCTTTCCAGTGTGACGGTCGAGCCCTCTGCGTTATTCCACTCATGCTCGATCTTCATATCCATCTTGTCGCCCGGGCGCAGATAAAGTTCATTGTATTGCAGTTCCGCATGCCTGCGCGGTGAGCAATATGTACTCCAATCGTTTCTCGCCAACAAAACATCTGTCTTTTTGTCGCCGTTCCACAACTCGTACCCGAACGACAAAGCATCGGACGCTTTATAAAAAGGCGGCACCATGAAGGAAATTTTCTGATTTTCCGTCCCGTTGATCACGCCGGCATCCATGTGATAAGGCGCATTTTGCATATAAAGCACCGCATGACCGCCTGTGGGACAATTTTCCAGATTAAATGTATAACTGTAAAGATCGTGATCGTTGCTTGTACTCTTTATCTCGATACCTGCCGATTCACAGTTGGGGCTGAACTTATCATAAATCGTCAGTTTCCACTCGTTGTTATTCTTGCCGGCAGTATCCTGCAAAAAAGTCTTTTCGTCCTTGCCGCCAACGGCATAATTAACATAAAAGAAAATCTCTGCCGAATCGAGGATCAGAACCGGACGCACGCCGCGCTGTGCGCCGTCCACGGTACCGCCCGCAACCACAACATTGCCGGAGTCATCCACATAGGCGGCGGTATTTGCCTCCGCCCCCGGAGAGCAGAGCCAGTAATCCTCGCCGATATTACGGATACTTTCGTCCAGTTTTTCAGCCTCTGCCGTAGTAAGCGGGCGGAAAATCGGCTCCGTCAATTCGGTCGTGGCAACGCCGTTGCTGTAAGGCGCAGAGGCACTGTAAGCCGATGCGCTCACCGTGCGTTTGAGCACAATGGCCTTTTCATAGTCCGAAAGGTGACTGACCATGGCATCCGTTGCCGTTTGCAGTGCGGAACCCACATAATCCCCGGACTTGGTGGTACGAAGATTGTCAAAATAAGATTCACTCACGCAGTTTTTGGCAAGCAATGTAATGTAGTTGCCGCCGTATGCGTCCGCGTCATAATCCGATCCAATCAAATAGTAGGGCATAGGCTCTCCGCTGAGATCCGTGCCGTAATAGATGATCGGCGTATGGTCGCTGTTTGCATCATTCTTGCACAACTCGCTCAACTGCACATACGAACTGTCTTGAATCCAGAATTCCGGATCCATGGAGTGTTCGTATGTGTTCGTTTCCGTTCCTGCCGCCAGTGCCGTCGCCGGCAGGAGGCTCAGGAGCATCACGGCTGCCAAGAGCATACTCAAAATTCGTTTCTTCATCATCAAAATTCCTTTCCGAAATTTTTTTGTCATTGCGAGAAATGGAGCAACGCGGCAATCCGTCCTTCCCTTCGTCATTGCGAAGGAGCGAAGCGACTGTGGCAATCTGTCCTTCTCTTCGTCATTGCGAAGGAGCGAAGCGACTGTGGCAATCCGTGGACGGATTCCCACATCATCGGTCTGCGGACCGGTTCCTCAAAATGACAGGGAGCGGATTTTCACGCCATCTGACAATGTCTCGGAATGACTGGTTATATATCATCGGGCATTCGCCCGTTAAAAAGGGATTTGTACACCGTTAGTATACTATCTCATATGTAGTATACCATATATTGTGTCAAAAAAGTTCCGACAAAATCCGACAAATTCGTGTTTGCAGGTTTTTCATTGCAACCTCTCATTCGTCATTCCGAGGCGGCTTTGCCGCCGTGGGAATCCGCAAAAAAAGCCTTCCCCTTGGGAGAAGACTAAGGCGGATTGCAAAAAAGGCTCGCCATCCGGCGAGCCTTTTTCATTCTTTTCTTCAATTTCCGTTTTCTAATCAAAATTCCAATATTGCTCTTCGTTGGAGTGATCGACAACGACCGGCTGATAATAGACGGTTTTTTCAAGGGGTTTCCCTTCAAAGAAGGTGATGACATTGTCCATCACCAATTCTGCAAATCCCCACGCATCAACATTCAAAAACGCAAGATAGTTCACATCGTCCGCGTGCATCGCCTCAAAAGGCTCAAAGCCGTAACCGCCCATTGAAAGCACTTTGACCTTCGTATTTCCGGCAGCTTGAAGTGCGGCAACCGCACCGTTCGCACCGTTGTCAACATCGGACACGACGAAATCGTACGGCTCGACGATGGAGGAGATGATGTTGTAGGAGGTTTCCCGATTTCCCTGAGAATCGTAGCGGTTGAGCACCTTGATCTCTATGTCATCTGCTTTTTCGATCGCATCGTGGAACCCCTGAAAACGATCCTGGCAATGCGTGGAGATCATATTTTCAAGTTCAACGACCGAAGCCTTTCCGCCGTTGTTTTTACGGGCATAATCGACCAGATAATTCCCGATCGCAACGCCGGTTTGATATTGATCCCACGAAACGGAGGACACGGCATACTGTTCGGCACCGGTCCAGACACTGTCGAAAATGATGATGGGGATATTCTTTTCCACCGCCTTCATCAGCGCTTCACTGCAACCGTCGGCGGTCACAGGATCGGCAAGAATGAGATCGACACCGTTTGCGATCATATTTTCAATCTGCTTTGTCTGCGTCTCATCGTTCAAATCGCCGTCTTCGCAGGTGAGAACGGCGCCGTAATGCTCCGCAAAGGTTTCGATCGCATCCGAGACTGTGGATGCCCATTCGTCCCCTTTGTAGACGATCGTACATCCGATTTTTTTGCCTTTGAGCGCATCGGTTTCCCGAAAGTGTACCGATGCGGGGATAACGCTTCGGTTTTGGTCGGTTTTTCCGCTCGTGCAGGCGGCAAGTCCGAATGTAAAAGCAAGCAGTAAAAGTACGGATAATATTTTTTTCATAGTTTCCTCCGGATTTTATTATCAAATATACATCAGGTACAAAGTGCCATGATTTTTTCCTGCGTAGCATCTTCGGCGTTGAATTCTCCTTTTTTTCTGCCCTCGTGCATGACCATGATCCGATCGCACATTCCGAGCAATTCGGGCATTTCGGAAGAAATCATGATCACCGTTTTCCCGCTTCGGACCATTTCATTGATCAGTTTGTAGATTTCAACCTTTGCCCCGATATCAACGCCTCTTGTCGGCTCATCGAGGAAGAGAATGCCGGATTCCCGAAAAAGCCACTTTGCAATCACGGCTTTTTGCTGATTGCCGCCCGACAGGCGGAAGATCTGCTCCTCAATTGACGAGCAGGCAATACGCAGTTTTTTCACATAGTGATCGCTTGCGTCCTCTTCGGCTTTTTTGTTCAGAATCCCGTGCTTTGTGATTTTGGAAAGCGTTGCAAGCGTGATGTTTTGGCAAATCGGCATCATCTGTACCAATCCTTGCAGCTTCCGATCCTCCGGGATCAGCCCGAGTCCGTCGGCGATGGCATCCCGAAAACATTTGTAGCGAACCTTTTTCCCACGCACGAAGATTTCTCCGCGTTCCGCCTTGTCGATCCCGAGGATCGCTCTTGCAAGTTCGGTGCGTCCCGATCCTACCAATCCGGAAATGCCGAACACCTCGCCGGATTTTACCTCAAATGAAATATCTTTCAGCATTCCGCAGTTGAGGTTTTTTACTGCAAGAACGGTTTGCCCAATCTCCCCCTTCTCTTTGGGGTATTCCTGATTCATTTCCCTGCCGACCATCATTCGGATCAGTCGGCTCCGATCAAGTTCCTTGACCGGATAAGTCCCGATGTGCTGACCGTCCCGCAAAACGGTAACATTGTCGCAAAGATCGAAAATTTCGTCGAGCCGATGGGAAATGTAAATGATCGTGATGCCCTGTTCGCGCAGTTTGCGGACAATACCGAACAGCACATCAAGTTCTCTTTCGGTGAGGATCGCCGACGGCTCATCCATAATCAAAACCTTGGAATTGAAATTGATCGCGTGCATGATTTCCACGATCTGTTTCTTTGCAACGGAGAGCGATTCGACCGGTGCATCGACATCCATATCCATACCGAGTTCGTCAAGGATCGCTTTCGTCCGTTTTTTCATTTCTTTCCAATCGACGATCCCGTTTCGATAGATCAGATTGCCGAGATACATATTTTCGGTGACGCTCAACGGCTCGGCAAGTTTGATTTCCTGGTGGATCACGCAAATTCCGGCGCGGCGTGCGTCAATGGGGGCTGTAAAGCGGCAAAGTTTCCCGTTCATATAGACCTCGCCGGAGTCCGCCTTGCAGAGTCCTGCGATGATCTTGATCAATGTTGATTTCCCTGCGCCGTTTTCGCCGACAAGCCCGTGGATCGTTCCCCGTTCGATATTGACCGAGACGAAATCGAGGTTTTTTCGCTTGTGGAATGTTTTGTCAATGCGCTTGACTTCAATGATATAGTCTTTCTCCATAAAACCGTCCTGCCTTTCGTTTGGTCAGGATTTTTTCTTGTTGCTGACGATGTCAAGCGTGACGGCGATCACCAGAACGAAGCCTTTGAGCACATCCTGAATGAACGGATCGATCCCCATTTGAGAAAAGCCGTTGAAAAGGACCGTAAGGAACAGGCAGCCGAACATCGTTCCGATGACTCGCCCCTTTCCTCCCGACAAAGACACGCCGCCGATGATCGAGCCGATGACCGCATCGAATTCGTAGTTCTGTCCGTTCGTTACAGCGACCGAGTTCAAACGCGACATCAAAATCAAACCGCCGAATGTCGCAAGCAGCGCGGCAATGACAAAGGAAAAGAAATGATATTTCTTCACATCAATTCCCGAAAAGAATGCCGCTTCCTTTGAGCCGCCGACAGCATAAAGATTGCGCCCGACTTTTGTTTTTGAGGTGATGAATTGTGCGACGATATAAAGGAAAAGCATGATCAACACGCAATTCGGAATCAGTCCGTTGAAAATAGTCCCTCTGCCCAACCAAGCGATTTCGTTCGGCAGACGCGGAATGGGCGTTGCGTTGGTGATGTATTTTGCAAGACCGTAGCAGATATACTGTGTCCCCAGCGTTGAGATAAATGCAGGGATCCCGAAATAAGCCGTAAGCATTCCGTTGGTGCATCCGACGGCAAGTCCGATGGCAAACATGATCGCTACGCACGCCCAGATCGGAAGCGCGGAACTCTTCATCAACACCGCTCCGACGCAACTCGTCAGACAGACGATACGCCCAAGGGAGAGGTCAAAATTTCCGGTGATGAGGATCAAAGATTGCCCGATGGCAACGATCGTAACGGTGGAGCTTTGGATCAAAATCATCTTCCAGTTACTCCATGTCATAAAGAACTGCTCTCCGTTCTTCGCATACGAAAGAAGCGAAAAAACAAGGGCAAGCAGAATGATCCCCACGAGCGACATCCAGTTGTTGCAAAATTCCCGTATAAATTTTTTGAAAACGGATTGTTCTTTGTTTTTGAGAAGCATTTTCAACCTCCAAATTGATAAAATCGGTTATATTTTACTGTACGACATGTAATATCACAAGGGCGAGCAATACCGACAAAATCTTCAAAATATTCTTATGTTGCCGTATAGAGGTTGCGCCCCTCCGACGGGCAGTCTTTGATATTCAAAATAATGGGGCTTTTGTCTCGAATTTAAGTTTCATTGTACCGTCCCAATTCTATCAATGGTTGAGAGTTGAGATCTTTCACTCTTATTTCGCTTTTTAGTGGTTTGGTGGTTGCGGAAAGTATTTTTTGATTTCTTCGCAATTTGTTTTTCTTTAACTCTCGGGTTTGAGTATAACATATCTCTATTATAATATCAAGGATTACTGTCGTTTTTGTTTTTTAGTACAAAAAGTTCGGGGGATTTCGTAGGGGAAGGCAAAGCGGATTGCCACGGTGCTGCGCACCTCGCAATGACGACCTCATCCGCTTCGCTTCGCTCAGCACCTTCCCCAAAGGGGAAGGCAAAGAGGTAAAAATATGTCGTCATTGCGAGGCAACGAAGTTGCCGTGGCAATCCATCCTCCCGTAGGGGCGAACTGTGTTCGCCCGTAAAAATTTGCTTCGCTTCAACGGGCGAACACAGTTCGCCCCTACACCGCCACAAGGTGACAAATCGTAGGTCGGCTGCTTGCTGCCGCCGATTTGCCTCCCTTGTGTAAAGTGTCATCCCCTTATATCATTAGAGAACTCATCTACCTATTTGCATAATTATAACATAGTACAAAGCAAATTGGAAGAACTTTTTTCAAAATCGGATAAAATTTTTTGTCGTTTTATTCCTCTTGCAAAATCCGACAAAATATCTTATAGTGGACATATCAAAATAAGGCAAAAGGATTTTCCGAAATGTTACCGACACATTGCAAAAACTGCATTCGCACGATCGCCGTTTGTCTCATGATCGCACTTTTATGGACCACCGCGGTATTCGCCGCAGAGCGTCCGCAAAACTACTATCCGATCGCGCAGACCGTTACGCTACCCGACGGCGGTTACTGCGTTTCCAAAGAACACATCGGGTTGAAGGTCATTTGGATCAACAAGGCTCTTTTGGATACGGATCACGACCGCTATACGCAAGAGACCGAGGAAGCCGTCTTAAAACTGCAAGCGGAACACGATTTGCCGACGAGCGGCATTGTGGATGAGGCGACCTGGCTCGCCATGGGATATTCCGCAGATGAGTGGCAGCATCTCGGCACTTACTGCACGCCGCTGAAAGTGAATGCGAACAGCACCCGCGCGCAATGCGTCAATGCGATGGTGGAGACGGCGGAATCTTACCTCGGCACACCGTACCGCATCGGCTGTTCCGGCAAGCCCGGGACTTATATCGACTGCTCCGGTTTGATCTTCCAATGTCTTTACTCCATCGGTGTCGATCCGGACATCAACATTGTCGATCACGCGCTTGCCGTGAATGAATATACATCCCGTGACCTTGCCGCCGACAAAAGGCTCGGAAAAGCCGTACCGATCGAGGACATCAAGCGCGGCGACTTCATCTTTTTCGGAGACCGCAATGATCCCGAGACCGTTTGCCATGTCGGCATCTATGTCGGAAACGGCGAAATGATCGACTCGTGGCCGTTCATCGGAACGACGCGCAGAGCCCTTGCAATCAATCGCCCGATCCACTCGGTCATCCGCATTCTGCCCGACGGCAACGCGCCGCGCGAGACGATAGACCGTCCGATCGCGGCAGGCGGTTTCCTCCTCCCCCGTCAAAACGCGAAAGGCGCGTGGCTTGATCAGAACGATGCCATCGGCAATCACGCACGGTGGGTAACGGCAAAACCGCTTTTGCGCTTCTTTTCGGAAATCAACTAACAAAAAAGCAGAGTGCGTCGCACTCTGCTTTTTTGCTATTTGATTTTATCGAATATTGCGGTACATCGGACCGTAGGCTTGGCAGGCACGGTAATCCTGACCTTCCTTATCCATACCGAAGGCATTCCATGCGGCAGGGCGGAAAATGTCGTCCTTATTGACATTGTGCATGGAAACGGGGATACGAAGCATGGAGCAAAGCGTGATCAGATCGGCGCCGATATGACCGTAAGAGATCGCACCGTGGTTTGCGCCCCAGTTGTTCATCACTTCATAAGCGGTCTTGAAGGGACTACCCTCCTTACCGTCACAGCGCGGCGTGAACCACGTGCAGGGCCAGGTGGGATTGGTGCGCTCCATCAACTTGTCGGTCACATCGTCGGGAAGATTGACTGTCCAGCCCTCTGCAATCTGCAATACGGGACCGAGTCCCTTGACCAAATTCAAGCGGATCATCGTCGCCGGCATCTCGGCACGGGTGACAAAATGGCTGGAGAAACCGCCGCCGCGGAAATTATCCTGTCCGGCTTCGCACCAAACGGTCGCGTCGGTCATCTTTCTAATGTCTTCTTCGGTGACTTCCCACCACTTCTTCATCACGGCATTGCCGTTTTCGTCCGTGCATTCGCCGCAGGCATCCAGACAAGCCGCGCCGGAGTTGAGCAGATGGATGATGCCGCCGCTTTCCTTTGCCTTGCCTTTGAGATCGTAACCGGTATTCTTCTTGGTCGCTTCGGGAGACCAGAAGGTACGCACATCGGCAAAAATCTGTGCGCGGTTGGTCAAAAGTCCCATGAAAAGCATACCGAGACCGTTCAAAACATCGTTTTCGGTCGCAAATACCATCGGCTCTTTCTTGCCGGTGAAGTCAAACGAGGAGTTGAGCACCGCCTCGGGATAGTCGCAGTTGGGCCAATGATCCGTCCATTGACGCTGTCCCTGGAAACCGGCGCAAATGGCGTTGTGACCAACCATTTCTTCTTTGAATTCGGCAGGAAGATTGGGATTTCCGGCGATCAGATCTTTGATGATGCAATACATCTTGATCGTGAATTCCCATTGCTTCTGCTTCTCTTCCGCCGTAAATTTGATGCGGCGTTTTTCGCCCATAAAATCAACATATTCGGGGTTATCGTCTCTGCCCTCTTTGCAGTGTTCCTTCGTCCATGCCAATGCCTTTTCGTAGGCTTCATGGTCGTAGATTCCCTCTTCCATGCGGCGCAGAATTTCCACTTCATCCACGGACTCCACGCGCATACCGAGGTATTCCTCGATAAACTGCTGGTCGATGATCGAGCCGCCGATCCCCATGCACATCGAACCGATCTGCAAATAACTCTTGCCGCGCATCGTAGCGGCGGCAATTGCCGCTCTGCCGAAACGCAGAAGTTTTGCCTTGACATCTTCGGGAATATCGGTCACTTGGTCGCGATCCTGCACCTCATGGCCGTAAATGCCGAACGCAGGCAAACCCTTTTGCGCATGCGTTGCCAAAACGGATGCAAGATACACTGCGCCGGGACGCTCCGTACCATTGAAGCCCCAAACGCCCTTGATGGTCATCGGGTCCATATCCATCGTCTCTGCACCGTAGCACCAGCAAGGCGTCACGGAAAGCGTAACGGCAACGCCTTCACGCTTGAATTTTTCAGCGCAGGCGGCGGATTCGGGTACGCGGCCGATCGAAGAGTCCGCGATCACCACACGCACGGGATCGCCGTTGGAATAAGTGAGGTTTTCCTCAAAAAGTTTCTTAGCCGCCTGTGCCATTGCCATAACTTGGTCTTCCAGGCTTTCGCGCAGCTGCATCGGTCCGCGTCTGCCGTCCACGATCGGACGAATGCCGATTGCGGGATACTCCCCGACATAACGATTTTTTGCCATAGTTTTCTTCTCCTTTTACTTGTATTTTTTGATATCAAACGAATGATAAATGCACTCTCTGACTTCCGACACATCGGCAAAAACGCCGTCGCAGAGCATCTGCGCGGAGATATTGCCGATCGCCGTTGCTTCACCGGGTCCTGCATATACGGTCTTGCCCGTCGTTTGCGCGGTCAGGCGGTTGAGATAATCCGCGTTGCAGCCGCCGCCGACAATATGGATCGCAGCATAGTTTTTGCCCGTGATTTCTTCAAACTGCTTTGCCGTCTTGGCGTAATAATCCGCCAGGCTGCGATAGACCACCGAAACCACTTCGCCCGTAGTCTGCGGCACCTGCTGATCGGTGTTTTTACAATAAGTTCGGATCGCCTCGATCATACTGTCGGGTGCGAAGAAACAATCATCATTGGCATCGACCAAAGAGGCGATCTTTGCCTCTTCCGCCATTTGGCAGAGTTCGTCAAAGGAATACGCATCGTTGTACTCGTGGCGCACGGATTGGATCATCCAAAGTCCCATGATATTTTTGAGGAAACGGTAGGTCTTGCCATAGCCGCCCTCGTTGGTGATGTTCGCCTCTTTGCTCTTATCCGTGCAGATGGCATCTTGCAGTTCCACGCCCATCAAAGACCATGTGCCTGAGCTGATGTAAAGGTTATTGGCGCTCTTGGACGGCACCGCCAACACCGCAGAAGCCGTATCGTGCGAAGCAATGCTGACCACTTGGCATTGAAAACCGACCTCTTTGCTCACTGCGTCGCTCAGCGGTGCAAGCACCGTGCCGGGCTGGCGGATCGGTTGGAAAATATGCTTGGGAAAGCCGAGTCTTTCGATGAGTTCAAAATCCCAGTCCTTCGCCGTCGGCGACACCAACTGTCCCGTGGTGGAAATGGTATACTCGGCGCTCTTTTTGCCCGTGAGCAGGTAACTGTAATAGTCGGGCGTCATCAAAAGCGCATCCGCCTTTTCCAAAAGCTCGGGCTCCTGCTTTTTGAGTGCCATCAACTGATAGATCGTATTGTAGATTGCCTTTTGGATGCCGGTGCGCCGATAAAGTTCATCGGCAGGAATGATGCGATAGACTTCCTCGTCCATTCCCTGCGTGCGGTTATCGCGGTAGCCGACCGCTTCGCCCAAACGCTTGCCTTCCCGATCCAAAAGCACAAAGTCAACGCCCCAGGTATCCACGCCCATATAGGACGGATCCATCCCGAGTTCGTGGCATTTTTTCATGCCCTCGATGATGTGAGCGAAAAGCGCTTCCGTGTCCCAGCACTTTTTGCCGTTTTTCTCGATCATTCCGTTGGGAAAACGGTAAACCTCTTTGAGTTGCATTTTGCCGTCTTCCAACCAACCCAGAATGTGCCGACCGCTGGAAGCACCAAAGTCGATCGCGAGATAATAAGTCGTCTTTTTCATGTTGTTTTTCACCCTCCGCATCTTCTTTTATATTTTGATGTCATTATACCATTGACATTTTGCCACTTCTTGTATTATAATGACGAAAGTAGGATTATTTTCATTTTTAGGAGTAAATGATGATTTCATTCAAATTGTATGAGAAAAAAGCACGGGAAACGGACGGTTTTCCTGCTGAGTACTATTATGTGGACACCTCACATCCCCGTTTTGTGATGCAATGCCATTGGCACAGAGAATGGGAGTTCATCTATGTGATCAGCGGCTCTGCGGAATTCACCATCGACAATGTCACCTTTCAGGCATTCGGCGGTGACGCTTTGATCGTTCCGAGCGGATGTCTCCACGCCGGTGTTCCCGAGGCGGATTGCATCTATGAATGCCTTGTCTTTGACCTGCCGATGATCTATTCCGGCTCCAAAGATCTGCGCACCTATCTTGCGCCGTTTTTGCAGTATGAATTGCGCCCGTTTTTCTACTTCGACCACACCGAAAACGGCGATATCTGCCGCACCATACACGATGCCATGCTCGCCTGCAAAGGTGAGGGTGGTATGCTTTCGGACGGTGAGCGTCTGATCGCCGTCGGCTCTGTGACGCAGTTGTTCGGTTTTTTACTGCGAGAGGGATTTTACACGGATATCCTGCCCGGCAACGAAAGCGGTTTCGGCAGATCCGTCCAACTCAAATCCGTTTTGGAATACATCGAGCATCATTTTGACCAGCCGATCACCTTGCAGACGCTATCCGACCTCGCCGGGCTCAACCCACGCTATTTCTGTCAGGTTTTCAAAGCCGTCACACACTATACGCCGATCGACTATCTGGTCTTTTTCCGATTGGAGCAATCCTGCATCCTGCTCGCTTCCACACACAATTCCATCACCGATATCTGCCTGCAATGCGGTTTCAATGACAGCGGCTATTTTGCCAGGCGCTTCCGCGCACAGTACGGAATGACACCGAAAGAGTACCGCAAAGCCACCAACACCGACGCACTGCGAAAAAGTCAAAAAGCAAAAGAGAGTTAGGCGTATGAGCCTAACTCTCTTTTTTGATTTGTGTTTTGGGAAGGGACACCAAAATACCGAAAATCATAATACCCGTCCAAATCATCAAAAGCGGTTTCCAGCCGACCGCTTCCACGGCGTTGGCGAAGACGGACGAAGCGATCGCACCGGCAAAATAACTGAAAAAGTCCAAAATTCCCGTTGCCGTCGAGGTCAGTCCCGTATCGCGCAGCATCGGGCAATAGCACACCCAGACCATACTCGATGAAGCATTGGACGCCATGATCGCAAAGGTGATCATCAATACGCTCAGTGCACCGGGTTTGACCAAAAATGTGAGCAAAAATGCCGATGAGGAGGCAATCATAAAACAGCGAATTGCCTTATCGAGATCGTTTTTGAAAAGGCGGTAAATGCGCACGCTCAAAATCGGCTCAAAAGCAATGACGGTAGTCGCCACCGTAAACATAAGCGCCGATTTCGTATTGGAATAGCCGAGATACTGATTGAAAAAGGTCGGAAGCCAAAAGATGACCGAGGTGCGCACGATGCCCGTCACGCCCGAAACCAAAAGCATCTTGGCAATCCCGTGACGAATGAGGACTCCGGCAATATGGCCGTCGCTTTTTTGATGCTCATACTGTCCGTATTGAATGAGCCCTTTTTTCTCCATAGTGCTGAAAATGGCAAACCCGGAAATGCCGCACAAAAGCAAAATCCCACCGCCGATATAAAAAGCAATATCCCAATGGAACCCTGCCGCCAAAACACCGGCGATCGGTGATCCGCCTGCCGCCGCCAAAGCCAATGCAAGATTGGCACGCACCGCACCCGTTTCGCTCAGGTTTTCCGCATTGACCTTCACCAAAGGACAGTAGATCATGGAAAGTGCAAACCCGAGCAGTGCATAAGAGGCATAAAGCACCGCGGTATTGGAATGAAACACAACAAATGCCGCAATGGAAAGCCCTGCCACCGTCAAGCCGCCGCAAAGCATAAGTTTCGCTTTGATCCGCTCGCCGATGAAGCCGTTGACCAACTGCCCGAATGCGTATGTAATAAAGTAGATCGAAGAAAGTTTCCCTGCCGCGATCACGGAGATTGCCTTTTCTTCCAACATTTGCGGCGAAACCGCACCGAGAATATTGCGTGCGATGTAAACTGCCAGATAAATCAGCGTGCTGACGGAAATCAACAGGATCGCGCGCCACAATCCGCTCTTTTTTTCTTGCATTTTCATTCCTCCACACTGTGCGATTCCAAAATGGCGTGTACCAATTCGTAACGCTCTTTTTCCCCTGCACCGACTTCTCTTTGTAAGTATTCCGTCAAGGCATCCAGCAGAAAAAGCTGCGCCATACGCGCCTGATTGGTGCGCTCGCACTCCGAAATGCCGTTTGCCGACACCAAAACGCAATCGGAAAGTTTGGCAAGCGGTGAAAAGCGGTTATAGGTCAAGCCGATCACATACGCCCCCTGCTGATGTGCGATCCGGACGGCATCCAAAATCTCCTTCGTCTTGCCGGTACCGGAAATGGCAAACAAAACGCACTTTTCATCGAGCGATGTCGCGGAGACCGAACACATCAGCGTATCGCTGACATAGGATGCCGGAATGCCCATACAAAGCAGGCGATACGAAAAATCCTGCGCAACGATGCCGGACTGATAAACGCCGAATATATTGACGCGCTTGGCATCACGGATATGTTCCGCCGCCTTTTGCAAAGTTTCCGTTTCATTCATCGTCGAAGTATGCGTCAGGCAGTCGATCGTCTCTTGCAGATAGGAATTCAAAACGCCCTGCAAAGAATTGTCCTGCAAATCGGTATACTGACGGGGGCTGAAACCCGATACCTCCTGCGCGATACGCAGTTTGAGATCGGCAAATCCGCCGCCGGTGAACTTCTTTGCAAAATTGTTGATACTGCCCTGCGACACACCGACTTTTTCCGAAAAACCGTTGATGGTCGAAACGATGAATTTCTTCGGATCGCGCAGGACTTCCGTGGCAATTTTCCGTTCCACCGTCGTCAGAGAATCCGTATTCATCATCCATTCGGAAAGTAATCGCATTTCACTACTCATTGAAATTTTCTCACTTTCTCGTTTTGCTAAAATGATTTTATCACAGCGCGTGCCGCATGTCAACCGAAAAAGTGGCAAATTGCACGACTTTCCTTTGCATTTTTGAAAAAACTATGCTACACTCAATGCAGAAGAAGGCGCAACCCGACCGCAAAAAGTGCCTGTTCGGTCGGCAAATCGCGCAGGGGTTCTTCCAGAAGTATCTCCTGCGGCTCGATGAGTGTACCGTGAACGCTGATGAGCCTTCGCTGTACGCAGATGAGGCCTTCACCCGAAACAGTCAGCGAATCCCGTGGAGAAAATCCGTATGCGACCACCTGGATGGCTTGCAGCATCGGAGAGATCGGCACATCATCCGGAATGAGCAGCGTATGGCATTGCACATTTTTGACTTTTTGCATTGCCTTTGCACCGTCTTGCGTCAACGCGAGAAAATCCCATGTTTCCCCGTCGATCGCGCAGGGAGAACAAACCGCACCGACGCAATCTGCGATTTGCGCCAATTTCTCCGCCTCTTTACCTACTATTGCCGTTTTCATTGCAACACCGCCTTTGTCAGCAGTATTTGCAATGGCAAGAAAAATATACCGAAAGGTCGTGTCCCGTCATGCGTCCCTTTGCACATTTCAAAACCATCACACACCACCGTCATCTGGTCTTGCGGTACTGTTTCCGTTTGGGGCTGTACCGTCAAGGGTTGATGCACGATCTGAGTAAGTACTCCCCCACCGAGTTTTTGCGCGGTGCAAAATACTATCAAGGTTACCGCAGTCCTAACGATGCCGAGCGGCGTGACATCGGTATGAGCATCGCATGGATGCATCACAAGGGACGCAACCGCCACCACTTCGAGTATTGGACGGACTACCGCATTGAAGACGGCAAATCCGTCGGTATCAAACCCTGTATCATGCCGATGCGCTATGTGGCGGAAATGTTCTGCGACCGTCTCGCCGCCTGTCGCATCTATCTGGGCAATGCGTATACGGATGCTTCCGCTTATGATTATTTTATGCACTCCAAAGCGCGTACCCTGATGCACGAAGAAACTGCCGCGCAGTTGGAAGTGATGCTGCGCAAGGTGCGCGATGAGGGTGAAACAGCGGCATTTTCCTATGTCAAGTCGCTCTTGAAAGAAAATAAATAGCATTTCGCGACATTTTCCCTTGCAAGATTGCAAAATCTTTGCTATAATATCTTTTATGGAAAATACGGTTGCAAAACCGATTAACGAAAGGATGACAGGCTATGATCTATACTGCCGAAGTTCAGCACATGTGCCCGATCGCCAAGGGCGCATACCACGGTCCTGCCCCGATCCCCGAAGAGGGCAAATGGGTGCAGGCGAAAGAAATCAAGGACATCTCCGGTTTTACCCACGGTATCGGTTGGTGTGCTCCCCAGCAGGGCGCCTGCAAATTGACGCTCAATGTCAAAAACGGCATCATCGAAGAAGCCCTCGTGGAAACACTCGGCTGCTCCGGTATGACGCACTCCGCCGCTATGGCTTCCAAAATCCTTATCGGTAAAACGCTTTTGGAAGCACTCAATACCGATTTGGTCTGCGATGCCATCAACACCGCCATGCGCGAACTGTTCTTGCAGATCGTGTACGGCCGCAGTCAGTCCGCATTCAGTGAAAACGGTCTCGCCGTCGGCGCTTCTTTGGAAGATCTCGGCAAGGGCTTGCGTTCCCAGGTCGGCACGATGTTCGGCACGAAGGAAAAAGGTCCCCGTTATCTCGAAATGGCAGAAGGCTACTGCACTAAGATGGCGCTCAACAAGGATAACGAGGTCATCGGTTACGAGTTCGTCAGCCTCGGCAAGATGATGGACGCGATCAAAAAGGGCGTCGATGCCAATGAAGCATTGGCAAAGGCGACCGGTCACTACGGTCAATGGGATGCCGCGGTCAAGTATGTTGACCCGCGTCAGGAATAAGGAGGACGAAACGATGGCTTTGTTTGAAAGTTACGAAAGAAGAATTGACAAAATCAACGGTGTCCTCGCACAGTACGGTTTGAAGAGCGTGGAAGAATGCCGCGAACTCTGCCAATCCAAGGGCTTTGATCCCTACGAGATCACCAAGGGCATTCAGCCCATCTGCTTTGAAAATGCCTGCTGGGCATACTGTGTCGGCGCCGCGATCGCCATCAAGACGGGCGTAAAAAACGCCGCCGAAGCCGCAAAAGCGATCGGCATCGGCTTGCAGGCATTCTGCATCGACGGCAGTGTCGCCGATGACCGCAAAGTCGGTCTCGGACACGGCAACCTCGGGGCAATGTTGCTGAGCGAAGATACCAAGTGCTTCGCCTTCCTTGCCGGTCACGAGTCCTTTGCCGCCGCAGAAGGCGCAATCGGTCTTGCCAAGAGTGCCAACAAAGCGCGCAAGCAACCGCTTCGCGTCATCCTCAACGGTTTGGGCAAAGATGCCGCGCAGATCATCTCCCGTATCAACGGTTTCACCTATGTTCAAACACAGTTTGACTACTTCACGGGCAAACTCAATATCGTCAAGGAAATCCGCTACTCCGAAGGCGAGCGTGCCAATGTCCGTTGCTACGGTGCCGACGATGTCCGCGAAGGTGTTGCGATCATGTGGAACGAAGATGTGGATGTTTCCATCACCGGTAACTCCACCAACCCCACCCGTTTCCAGCACCCCGTTGCCGGCACTTATAAGAAAGAGCGTATCGAGCAGGGACGCAAGTACTTCTCCGTCGCTTCCGGCGGCGGTACGGGCAGAACGCTCCACCCCGATAACATGGCAGCAGGTCCTGCTTCCTACGGTATGACCGATACGATGGGCAGTATGCACTCCGATGCGCAGTTCGCAGGCTCCTCCTCCGTTCCGGCGCATGTGGAAATGATGGGCTTCCTCGGCATGGGCAACAATCCTATGGTCGGCGCTACCGTTGCGGTGGCTGTCGCCGTAGAAGAGGCATTGAAGTAAGAAACCGAAAGGAGCCGCTTGTCGGCTCCTTTTCTTTTGGAAAGGAACTTTTTCACATGAAACGCTCGATGTTCCCCGAAGAGGGCATTTGGCTCAAGGGCAACATGCATTGCCATTCCACCGTGTCCGACGGTTTGAATACGCCCGAGGAATTGGGCAGATATTACCGCGACCACGGTTATGCTTTTTTGGTCATCACCGATCACAACCGCTATATCCCCCATCGGGAGGAATTGGCAAAAAGCGGACTTCTCACACTCACGGGTGTGGAGCGCGCCATCAGTTTTCGCACCCCGACTTTTAACAAAAATACACACATCGTCGGCATCGGTCTGAGCGATGAAACGCATCAGCCTTACAAGGACGGTCCGCACTTCAAAAACGGCAACTATTCTATTGACGACGGTGTTTCCGTTCAGCAAATCATTGACATGGTCCGCGCCGACGGGCAATACGCCATTGTCGCGCATCCACGCGGCTCACGCCTGACGAGCGAGGATGTCCTCGCCATGGAACATGTGCAGGCGCTGGAGGTTTTCAACAGCGTCGAGCAATTTGGCAGTACGGGCGCCGACCGCGGTGACTCCACGGAGTTATGGGATGAACTGCTTCAGCGCGGCAAACATATCTTTGCCGTTGCCGGTGATGATACGCATCAGCGGCTTTCGATCGCCTGCCGCGGTTGGACTATGGTGCGTGCCAAAGAGAAAACGCCCGAGGCCATTCTCGATGCGCTCTATCGCGGAGATTTTTACGCCTCCTGCGGCCCCGAAATTTACGATTACGGCATAGAAGACGGCGAAGTGTATATCAGGTGTTCACCTTGCCGTTCCATCCATTTCGATGCCGCTCCCGGTTACGGCAGTTCATTTTTCCGCGAGGATGGCTCGCTGATGAGCGAAGCGAGATACCGCCTGCGCGGCAACGAAACCTATATCCGTGCCACCGTCATCGACGATCACGGCTACCGCGCCTGGGCACAGCCGATTTGGTTTTAGGATAGAACGTATGTTAGGATGATTGCACTGTCTCCGTGTTGCAATCTTGATCGTATTATGATATTATAAAATCCATGGACATAGCATATCAGATACTCGGATATACGCCGGACGGGATAGGCCTTCTGCCGAAAATCCATAAAACTGATTTTGACTTTCATTGTCAATGGCAAAAGTTTAAAGAACAGGGGAACTACTATGAAACTAAGCTGTGATATTCAAAATGCGATCGAACAGGCTTCAGAGTTTCTGTTGCTCAACGGCGTGGATCATCAGTCCGCTTTAAGATATACGATCTTTTTGGAGGAGGCGCTGCTTGATTATCAAAGCGACGCCGCATTTGATACCTTTACGCTGGAATGCAAAAAACACAAAAAAGCCGTTTCGATCAGACTCATTGTGCCGGGCAAAGCGCAAAATCCCTTTGACGACAACATGATCATCAGCAAAACGCTGGATGGACTTGAAAATCCGCCTGCCTATGCATACCGAGACAGGAAGAACATCATTACCTACAAACCGATCCTGCTGATTCCGAGTCTCAAAAGTTTTGAGTTTATTTGGACACAAATGGCAGGAAAACGCAAGTCCTTTATCGTCGCCGTGGTACTCGATATTATTCAAATTTTGATGAATATTTTCCTGCCGATCGTTTCAGCCATGGTGGTGGCGGCACTTACTGCATCGCTTTTTCAGCGTATGTTATATATGAGCATCATCCTCTCGACAATACGAATTGTGCGTAATGTCATTGCGCATATTACTCAAAATCTGTATGCAAATGCCTATAAGCAAATGCTCGACTCACTCTCGTCAAGGCTGACGGGTAAAATGCTGGATATCAAGGTCAGCAGCATCCATCACTTCGGCAGCGGTATCTTTATTCAGCGTCTGACCGATGATGTCACCGCTTTGACTGACCGCCTTGACACCTTTCTGGATGGTTCCTCTACATTGATCCAAAGCGTCGGTGTTCTGGTCGGCATTGCGATCATATCCCCTACGCTGTTCGTTTTTCAAATTATATCAACAATTATTCTCCTTTGGATTGAGTTACGCAGAGCCAATATTTTTCAACAGAATGAGAGAAAGCGCCGCACAGTCAATGAAGCCTATACCGATGTCATCGGTGAGATCGTGCGGGCAAACCGTGAGATCAAACTCTACTGCGGAAAAAGAACCTTTCTCCATACCGTGCAGGAACGCAGCAGCGATCTGACCGTTGCTGGTTTGAAAAAGCGCCTTACCAACAACCGATATAACCTGCTACGCTGGAATCTACGGGATATCTTTGCCTTTGCCTATCTGGCGATTTTGATTTATGCCGTCGGCACTGGGCGACTTGATGTTACGATGGGTGTGGTGCTGTTCAACTACGGTGAAGCTATGATTCCCTCGATCTCTGTGTTTGCCATTGTGACGGATCTTTTCAAAATGGTTTCTCTCTCCTGTGAGCGCCTGTATCAACTCATGGTCAGCCGTGATTTCCCGCGGGAAACTTTCGGAGATACTCATATCGACCGAATGCGCGGTGAAATCATGTTCCGCAATGTCAGTTTTGCCTATCCCATCAACACCGCCGGCGAACTGGGACGCACAATTCTCGACCACATGGACTTCAAAATCACGCCGGGTGAGTATGTTGCCATTGTCGGTTGCTCCGGCTGCGGAAAGACAACCACCTTCAACCTCATTACAAAGCTCTATGAAACACAGCTCGGCGAGATCTGTCTGGACGGCATCAATATCAAAAGGCTTGATGAGGAAAGCATTCGCAAAAATGTCTCTATCGTGACGCAAAATCCTTACATTCTCCATATGTCCATTCGGGATAATCTGCTTCTTGCAAAAAATGACGCCACGGAAGAGGAACTCATAGATGCCTGCAAACGGGCGTGCATTCACAATGATATCATGCGTATGGAAAATCAATACGACACGATCATCAATGCAGAGGGCTCTAACCTTTCCGGTGGACAGCGTCAGAGACTCATGATCGCCATGTGCATTCTCAAGGATGCGCCGATTTTGCTGCTGGATGAGGCAACCTCCGCGCTGGATAATATCACGCAGACATCCATTCAGCAAAACATCACCAATCTCAGCGGTACGCGCACCATCGTTGTGATTGCGCACCGTATGTCCACTATTGTGAACTGTGATCGGATTTTATTTATGGATGATGGAAAAATTGTTGCCGCCGGAACTCACGAGGAACTGTTACAAAGTTGTCCTGCCTATCGGCTGCTTTATGAAAATGACGGTAAACCCAAAAACGATCTCGTGGCAGAAAACGAATAAGTCAACATATCTATTTAACGACAACAGGAGAAGGAAATTATGGGACTTCACGGCACACATTCGCCCTTTCATATTGGGCACGGCAAATGCGGTCCGCTTGATCTGATTACCGATGTGCCGGGTGTCACGGTGGGACACACCACCATACATAGCGGTAATATTCACACAGGCGTCACGGCTGTTTTGCCGCACAGTGGAAATCTGTTTCGCGACAAAGTTCTGGCAGCTTCAGCCGTATTCAACGGCTTCGGAAAGACAGTGGGGCTGATTCAACTCAATGAACTCGGTACCATCGAAACGCCGATCATCCTGACCAATACATTTTCCGTCGGCACGGCGGCGACTGCGCTGATTTGCAGAAGTTTGGAGCAAAACCCGGAAATTGGTTTCTCGACCGGCACCGTCAATCCGATCGTGTGTGAGTGCAATGACGGCTTTCTGAACGATATCCGGGCTATGGCTGTCACGCAGGAGAATGTGTTTCATGCGCTTGACAGTGCGGAAGTTTGTTTTGCCGAAGGCACCGTCGGCGCAGGAACGGGAATGGTGTGCTTCGGCTGCAAGGGCGGTATCGGCTCGGCATCGCGCGTGGTAGAACTGGACGGTCGATGCTATACGGTCGGTGCGCTCGTGCTGTCGAATTTCGGCAGAGCGGAAAATTTGCTCATCGACGGGCGAAAGGTCGGTCGGGAGATCACCGCCGCCCCCGATGGCTCGTCTGACAAAGGCTCGATCATCATGCTCCTTGCCACAGATCTTCCTCTCAGCGAACGCCAACTCGGACGCATCTGCCGCCGCGCGGGAACGGGGCTTGCCCGCACCGGTTCATTCTGTGGAAATGGCTCCGGCGACATTGCCGTTGCGTTTACCACGGCAAACCGCGTAGAACATTTTTCATCCGCCGCCTTCGCCCCCATGACACGCATGAATGACGACAGAATGGACGATGTTTTCGAAATGACCGCCGAAGCCGTGGAAGAAGCGATCATTTCCTCTCTCTGGCATGCTGAAACCCTTACCGGTCGGAACAAAAACACCGCCCACTCACTGCGGGAGTGGATGGGCATTTGACGGCAATCTAAAACTTTTGAGGCTTTGCCGAATTTGCCACCCGACACTTTGTTGAATAAATCACTTGACTTTTGTGAGTAAAAAGCATATTATCACATTGTGCTTTGATATGGGAGGTGTTTTTACGGAAGTTCAGAAAATCATCGACCTATTGGAGCGCTCGCCGATCATTGCGTCAACCGATGCAAGCGGTTGGGCGTCGGCTCTTGATTCCGAGGCAAAGATCCTTTTCCATTTGAACGCCAATATTATGACCATTCACGATCAGATCAAGGCGGCAAAAGAAACCGGCAAACTCGTCTTTATCCACATCGACCTTGCCGACGGGATCGGACGGGACAAAACGGGCATCTGCTATCTTGCCGATGCCGGTGTTGACGGAATTATCAGCACGCGCACAAACCTCATCCGACACGCAAAAGAATGCGGTCTTTTGACCGTACAGCGTTTTTTTGTGCTGGACTCCAAAGGAATGCACTCCATCACCGAAACCATTGAAAACAACAAGCCCGATCTCATCGAGATTATGCCCGGTGTCATCCCGAAAGCACTCAAACCGTTTTCGGAGAAGCGTATTCCGGTGATTGCCGGCGGTCTGATCGAGACGAAAGCGGAAGTGATGACCGCGTTGAGCAGCGGTGCGATCGCCGTTTCGACCGGAAAGAAAGACCTGTGGGCTTTATAACAATTTCATAGCACAAACTGCGGAGATTAAGAGAGCAGGAAAGAAAAACGGACGAAATTGCCGTTTTCTTTTCCTGTTCTTTTTTATTTTTCAAATCTCATTTTTATTGTAACAGAAAGGAAGTAAAAAAAATGAACGAACTCACCTTGCAAAGTTTCCCCGTACAAACCGTCATTCGCCTGATTTTTGCCGTTGTGATCGGCAGCGTCATCGGCAGTGAACGCGCACGCCACGGCAGAGCCGCCGGTATGCGCACGCACATTCTCGTTTGTCTCGGCGCGTGTATGACGGCACTCACCGGACTTTATGTCGTCGATCATTTCAGCATCAGCGGCGATGTGTTCCGCATTCCGGCGCAAGTGATCTCCGGCATCGGCTTTTTAGGTGCCGGTATGATCATCCTTAAAAACAACAATATGATCACCGGTCTGACGACCGCCGCAGGTGTATGGACTACTGCGACCATCGGCATTGCGCTCGGTTTCGGCTACTATATCGGCGCGATCGCGGTATCCCTGCTGTTTTTGACCACGATCATCCTGTTTGCCAAGTTCGAACGCAAAAGCAAAGCCGCCGAAGTCATCTATGTCGAGGCGGACGATCTCTATCATGTAAACGCGGTAATCGAAAAACTGCAAAGCACGATCCCCGAACACTTTACTTATCAAATTTTTCCGCCCAAAAGCGGCAAAGACGGCAATATCGGCATCAATCTTGTCATCGAGAAACGAATTAACATTGATCTGACCGATTTAATTCAGATCGAAAATATCGTTTATGCAGCAGAGGAGTAATGAAAGATGTATGATGTGGCGATAATCGGTGCCGGAGTGATCGGCGGAATGCTGGCACGGGAACTGACAAAATATAAACTGTCTGTGTGCCTTTTGGAAAAAGAAAACGATGTTGCGATGGGTGCAAGCAAAGCCAACAGCGGCATTATCCACGGCGGATATGATCCCGAGCCCGGCACGCTGAAAGCGGAAATGAACACCGAAGGCGTTCCTCTCCTTTTTGAGACGGCTCGGGAACTCCATGTGCCGCACCGAAACAACGGCTCGATGGTGATCGCCTTCGGTGATGCCGAAAATACCGCGATCAAATCGCTTTATCGGCGAGGGATCGAAAACGGCATAGGCGGAATGAAAGTTTTGTCAGGTGATGAAGCAAGAGCGCTGGAGCCTGCGTTATCCCCCGATGTGACAAGTGCATTGCTGGTGCCAAATGCAGGCATCATCTGCCCCTACGCCTTGACGATCGCCGCAGTCGGCAACGCGATGGACAACGGCGCAACGCTTCTGACCGATTTTTGTGTGGAGCGCATCAAAAAAAATGAGAGCGCATTCACGGTATACGCAAAAGACGGCAGAAAAATTCTATCGGAATTTCTCGTTAACTGTGCCGGCGGCTTTTCGGACAAAATCGCTGCCATGCTCGATGACCGTTTCTTTACGATCATTCCCCGTGCCGGTGAATATATGTTGCTGGATAAAAACGAGGGCAAAACCGTATCGCACACAATTTTTCAGACTCCCACCGAAAACGGCAAAGGCATTTTGGTCACGCCGACTGCGGATGGCAACCTGCTCATCGGGCCAACCGCCGTGCGCGTGGAAACACCGGAAAGCGTCGAAACAACGCCGGAAGGTCTGGAAACCGTACAACAACTTGCTCAAAAGAGTGTGCCGCAGGTCAATACACGCGCGGTCATCACCTCCTTTTCCGGTGTCCGCGCATCGGAAAAGGACGGTGACTTCATCATTCGGGCATCCGACAAGGTAGAACATCTCGTCCATGTTGCGGCAATCGACTCTCCGGGGCTGACCTGTTGCGTCTCCATTGCGCGCCGTGCGGTGCGTATTTTGCAAAGCATCGGTCTTACACTTGCCGAAAACAAGGATTTTAATGGCTGTCGCGAAGATACGCACGCATTTTCCAAAATGACGGATGCCGAAAAAGACGCCTATATCAAAAAACACCCTGCATACGGCAGGATCGTCTGCCGCTGTGAGGGTGTGAGCGAGGGCGAGATTTTGGATGCACTGCGCCGCAATCCCGTTGCGAGCGATCTTGACGGCATCAAGCGACGGACACGCGCCGGTATGGGACGGTGTCAAGGCGGCTTTTGCGCTCCCTATGTGATGAAACTCATTGCGCGCGAATGCAACCGGAATATGACGGAAATCACGAAGAAAGGCGGCGGCTCTTTGATGGCTGTCGGCAAATGATAAGGTGAACAGGCAATGGAAAAACACGATATCGTTGTGATCGGCGGAGGTCCTGCCGGCATGGCGGCGGCAGTCGCCGCTTATGACCGTGGCGTGAAGGATGTGGTGATCATTGACCGTGAAGCGCATTTGGGCGGCATTTTGAAACAATGTATCCACAACGGCTTTGGTCTGCACAAACTCGGACGCGAACTGACCGGTCCCGAATATGCCGCGGCGTACGAAGAACAGGTAAAAGCGCGCAAAATCAAGGTTTATCAGGAAACAATGGTCACCGCTATCTCGCCCGATAAGACCGTCACGGCGCAAAATACCAACGGCATTTTGAAAATCAAGGCAAACGCGATCATCCTCGCCATGGGTTGCAGAGAACGCTCTCGCGGTGCGCTCAACATCGCCGGTACACGCCCTGCCGGCGTTTACAGTGCAGGAACAGCACAAAAGCTGATGAACTGCGAAGGCTGTTCAGTCGGCAAACGCGTGGTGATTTTAGGCTCGGGTGATATCGGGCTCATTATGGCAAGAAGAATGTCACTCGAAGGCGCAAAAGTAGAGGCGGTTTGCGAATTGATGCCCTATTCGGGCGGACTCAAACGGAACATCGTGCAGTGTCTGGAAGATTTCGGCATTCCGCTTTATCTCTCCACCACCGTCACCGAAATCCACGGCAAAGACCGCGTGGAGGGTGTAACAATCGCGCAAGTCGATGAAAACCGCCGCATAATTGAAAGCACCAAACGCGATATCCCCTGCGATACACTCTTGCTTTCCGTCGGACTGATCCCCGAAAATGAGTTGACGAGAAATGCCGATATCACAATCGACGCGATCACCGGCGGAGCCGCAGTCGATGAAAGAAGGCAAACCGAAACAGAAGGTATCTTTGCCTGCGGCAATGTATTACAAGTCCACGATCTGGTTGACTATGTTTCCGATGAAGCGGAAATTGCCGGCACCGGCGCCGCCGATTACTGTCTCGGCAAAAAAGCAGGTACAGAAACCGCCGTCACCGTGGCAGGTTTCGGCATCCGCTATGTTCTCCCCCAACGCATCCATTTGGACGGCACAGAGGAGGTCGGATTATTTCTGCGCGTTGCGCGTCCTTTCGGCAAAGTCAAATATACCGTAAAATCGGGAGAAACCGTTCTCGCCACCGCCTTGCGTTTACGCGCAGCACCTGGCGAAATGGAAAAAATCGTGTTGAAAGCGGACAAACTCCCCCTCGCGAAAGGCGAGATCACCGTCAGTTTGGAGGAAACGGAATGAAACGGAATTTAACTTGTATTATCTGTCCTCGCGGTTGTTCTCTCACGGCAGAAATTGAAGACGACAACATGATCGTCACGGGAAACGGTTGTCCCAAGGGCAAACAGTACGCAATCGACGAATGCACAAATCCCACCAGAACGGTCACTTCCTGTATGCGCATTGAAAGCAAGGAAGATGAAATGGTGAGCGTGAAGACCGAAAAAGCCGTGCCGAAAAGTGAAATTTTCGAAGTTATGCGGCGCATTCGCTCGGAAAAAGCAGTTGCACCGATCAAAATCGGTGATATAATGATAGCAGATGTTTGCCATACGAATATTGTCGCAACGAAGAATGTGGATTGAGGAAAAACAATGGATACTGCAAAAATAAAGAATATCGAACTTTTTCTCTTCGATATGGACGGCACGCTGTATTTGGGCGACTGTCTGTATGGTTTTACAAAAGATCTGCTCCGTGAAATTCGGCAAAAGGACGCAAAATATCTCTTCATGACCAACAATTCCTCCAAAAGCGTTTCGGCGTATGTGGAGAAATTGGCGCGTTTGGGGATCAAGGCAGATGCAAATGATTTTATGACCTCCTCGCAAGCGACCGTCTACTATCTGCAAAACAATCTACCCACGGCGCGGCTTTATGTCTGCGGTACGGCATCGCTGAAAGAGGAACTGCGCGCAAACGGCTTTATTGTGACGGAAAATTTGGACGAAACCGATGCGATCATCATCGGCAACGATACAGAACTGACATTCCGAAAGTTGGACGATGTCTGCCGCTTGCTCACCGCGCGTGATCTGCCGTACATCGCCACCAATCCGGACTATCTCTGCCCGACCGAGTACGGCTTTGTCCCCGACTGCGGCAGTTTTTGCGATATGATCGAACGGGCAACCGGCAAACGCCCCACCGTCATCGGGAAGCCGCAGGCGTTGATGCCGCAGCTTGCCATGCAGGTATTCGGTGTTGCACCCGAACATACCGCCGTGATCGGTGACCGCATCTACACCGACATCAAAAGCGGTCTGAACGCCGGATGCGTAACGATCCTTGTGATGAGCGGTGAAACAACGCAGAAAATTTTGGACGAAAGCGCGGATCGCCCCGATTTTGTCTTTGCCGATGCCGGAGAGATCATCCGCTATTTATAAAAAATGATTGCACTCCAATGCAAAACGCACCCGAGGTTTTTACCTCAGGTGCGTTCTTTTATCGGGAAATAATGCAAACATTTTCGGACGCCGGATTGAAACCGTTACATACCGTTCCGTCCCGCATACTCGCTTTCACATTTTGCATCGTGATCTGCAACGGGCACTCTTTTGCTCCCTGCGGATGAGAGAGGAACTGCAAGCCCTGCACATTCATATCCTCGAAATGCAGTTGCGCAAGATAAGTACCCTCTTGCAAATCGCTTCCGGCTCGATAGTGGAGCAAAGCATCCACGCCCTCAACACTGCAACGGCGAAATACGACATCGCGGTATGGCTCACCCATTGCAAGCGCGGTACTGCCGAAGTGCATCAAAAGCGACACCATATTGTGGCGACCTGCCTCTTTGGGCAGTGCGTTTGCGCGATCGTACACCGCATCTGTTCCCACTCCCTGCACCACGCTGACGCGGTGCGGATATTCACTCGGGCCGAATACCTTGCAGTTTTCCACTAAAATATGGTTGCCGCTCAGGCGAAATGCACTGCACGCCGAATTCATCTCACAGCGCCGCACCGTCAAATTTCGCGTGTTGATGCCTGCGATGCAATCGTCGCCCATGTGAAACACGCAGTCTTCGATCAAAAAGCCGTCCGCCAGATGCAGATGGATGCCGTCATGTCCGCCGAGGCAAGTCACATGTTGCATCACCAAATCACGGCTCGTATCGATCTGGTGCGCGAAGTTGCCGCAGTTGCAAATCGTGTAGCCCTGCAAGCGGATGTCCGTGCAGTTGCTCATAAAAATGCCGTGCGGTCCGCGAAATCCCTCTTCCCCCTTGGGATCGGCGCAGTCAACGCCGTCGATCATCGCGCCTTCTTCCCCGATGATCGCGATATGTGATTGACCGTACGCCGACAAAATGGCGCGGCGATAGCGGTCTTTGTCGAGCGCATCTCGGTAATAATCTGCAATGAGCTGCATATCCGTGTGAATTTGCATCCCCTCGGGGATCGGATAGATCGGATAATCCTCACAACGGTCGGATGCGATCAGTTTTGCACCTTTTTGCAGATAAAGCGTCGTATTTGAGTGGAGATACAAACCGCCCGTGCGGAATGTACCGGTCGGTACGATGACCGTCCCCCCCCGTTTCGGCACAGGCATCAAGCGCACGCTGAATTGCTTCGCTTTGTAATCCGCTCGCCCCCGAAACTGCACCGAAGTCCGTAATACAATACTGCTTCTCCATCGCATTTCTCCTTTATTTGATGCCCCCATTATAGCAAAAAAGTGCAAAAAAGCAAGTGCTGTAAATCATTTGACTTCGCCAAACAAGATACTTATTGTATGTAGACGAATTGTATTCATTTGTATTATTCTATAATAGTGGAGGAATGTAAATATGGATATTGTAAAAGTTTTTGCAAATAACCTAAAAAAATATCGTCACGCTACTGGATTATCGCAAGAAGCATTTGCGGATAAGTGCGGGATGCACCGTACATATATCAGTGCAATAGAATGCTACCGCCGTAGTATTTCTCTTGAGAATATTCAGCGTATAGCAGATGCACTTGAAATAGAAACATATAAACTTTTTATTGAGGAGGAAGTTTAACTATGAGAGAAACAATAAAGCAAATAGTAATTGATGAATTTTCAAACTTAACCAACTTGATTGAGGCAGATTTTTACGCAAATTATACTCGCAAAGTAAACAATTTTCTTCTCAGCCAAATGGACGAAAGAATAACCGCAAGTATGGTTTTTGTTAGCAGTTTTGAATCAAAAAGCGGTTTTGCTATTGAAACTTGTGCAAAACGAATTGCTCGTTTAACCTTTGGTGATGAGAATGTTCCTGCTATAGTAAACCCTCGTAATTTGATGCACAATATAGATCCGGCAACCGTTACCGGGCAAATTGTTGTAACTGATGTTGATACTTTTAATGGCGACTTGAGGGGCAAAATTGCTGCTTTTAGAGCAAATAATGAAGCACAAGGAAGAGGTAACGCTCGTACTGAAAGTGGAGTAAACCACCGCTCTTGCGAAACAGAATTGTTGCCGCTTTCTACTGAATATAGAACAAGCAATATTTACACCAAACCGGTTGACTTGGCCTTTTTTGACGGTGAAAACTGGAATGTAATGGAGTTAAAGGCGGGCGGAGATTTGGACAGTTCTAATGCTCCGTCTAATGTTGAAAAGTTGCTGACCATTTATGTTGATATGGGTATTACAAATTGCAGAGCATATTTTGCAACGCTATACAACAAAGACGGTGAAGGCAACACTTGGAAAGGAGCCGTTAAGAAACACTTAAGTTATCCGGATATGTTTTTAATCGGTGCGAACTTTTGGAATAGAATTCTTCCGG
>JAZUIU010000033.1:0-4364 GCA_045642405.1 Oscillospiraceae bacterium | reverse complement strand
TGTAGGTGTTCTCTTCCACTTCGACCGGGAGCCAATTCTCCAATTCGCCGTTGACAACGAGCGTTTCGGTCACGATCGTGCCTTCGCCGGAAATCTTCGTCGCAGCGTCGATCGTCAAAGTGTCGACCGTGAGAGTCGTGTTTTCAGCGAGGGTGATCTCCTGATCGGCAATAAATTCAACATCGCCCTTACCGCTAAGGTCAACACTCTCGGTGACGGTAATATTCTCATTATTGGTAATGTCTTCCATCAGTTCATCAGCGGGATCTGCGGGAGCCGAGAAGGTGGTAACATTACCTTCCGTGTTGAGAATAACATTGTCGGGATCTGCGGAAGTACCGTTGAAGGTAGCGCTAACCGTGATGGAGCCGCTCAGCTCAGTGTCGGTGACCGAACCTGCGAAACTCTTGACGCTGAGGTCAAAGCCTGCAACATCAAGCACGATGCCGACGGGAACAACGAGTTCCGCTCTTTCATCGGTGAAGTTTTCGGTCATAGTGTAGGTTGCGGGAGCTTCCAAAGCATCGAGGGCTTCCTGGAGATCGTTATCCTTGCTTGCCGGGACATAGGTAACATTTTCGCCCGCAATAAGAGCGTAACCGTTTGTGGTCTCGCTCACGGAAGCATACTGAACATCACCGAGCAAGGGATAGAACACGCCTTCGGCCTTATCGAACATACCGAGAGCGCCGGTTTCGAGGCTCTTGGCAGGAACATAGTTACGAACGAGATATTCTTCGTTGTTGGTCGTGAATTCCGTAGCGCTGGTATCGTTGTAGATCTTGAAGTAGTGCAGATCACCATACCAACCGTTACGACCCTGTTCCTGATCAGCAAGGACATCCCACTGGTAGTCGCTCTTCTGGGTGATGGTGGAGTAAGCACCCTGAGCCGTACCGGAGATGTTGAGCAGGTTCAAAGCGAAGGGAACGGCAGTGCGATCTTCAAGAGCGTTGGTCTTCGAGGCAAAAGCCGCTGTGCCGCTCGAATAGGCGATCTGATAGCCGTCGCGCAGCGTGGTCTTGATGACGACGGGGTTAACCACATTCCACGAATCGACGCCCTTGTCATCAAGTTTCTTGAAGCCCTGGGAACCGAGCGTGAAGTTGCCGCCGGCAGCATCCGTCAGCCAACCGCAATAAAGCGAGGTGCTGGAGGGATTATACACGCCCTTGGCAGTGCCCGAGCTGGACGACCACTGGTTGGTCGACCACATGAAGCGGTGATGGACGGTGGGGTTTGAAGTCGTCACAAAGCCGCCGAAGAGGACCATCGGACCGGAGTCGACAGAAGGTCTTTTCAGCAGTACCTCGGCTTCGATACCGGAGACGCCGGCCGGAACAAGACCGGTGGGGATGAACTGACGGCCGTTGGTGAAGATGTAATCATAGAACTGATACTTGCCGTTGCCGGAGTCGATGATGCGAGCACCGGGAGCGTTTTTGGTCTCAACGGACTTGTAGGTGAATTTGTGACCGTTGAGATCGACGGTGACATCGGGAGACATCGTGTACGCTACGGTCGCGTCGGTGATGTCATCCGTGAGTTTCACGGTCACGCCTTCCGTCGCCATACCGGCTTCGAGTTCGTCGGCATCGGCGGCTTCTACCATATAAGTGACAGTGCCGTCATTTGCCTTGGTCGCAGTACCGATCGCTTCGCCGAGAGAGGCATAGGTCATCGTACCGAGCAGGGGATAGAACACGCCTTCGACCTTATCGAACATACCGATGGTGCCGTTGGGAGCCTCTGCCGGAACATAATCGCGGGTAGCGTTGACATTGCCGTCAACCTCGTTTTCATAGATGCTGGCGGAATAGGTCTTACCGACCCAACCGATACGACCGGTCTGATCATTGCTGTAACCGGGCCACTGAGTGCCGACGGTTGTCATGTTGCTGTAAGTGGAGTTGGATGAGTTCAAAAGCAGCATGTTGAAGTGCGGCGTCTTGGTACTGCGGTCAAAGACGCCGCTGGTCTTGCTGCCGCTTGTGGTATGAGCACCACTGAAGGATGCAGAGAAACCATTTGTGTCGATATGGACATCAGCATTGAATTTCTTGTTCAGATTGTTGATCGACTCAACACCGCTTGCGATCTTATAGCCGTTTGCAGTCACCGCCACTACGGCACTGCCGGCGGAGTTGGAGTGCCAGCCGCCGCGGATACCGGAGGTGTTATTCGTGGCACTGCCCTTGTTGGCGGCATTCTGACCGTCCGTTGCGATGAACTGGAGACGGTCGCTGGCGCCGGTGTAGTAACCACCGAAGAGGTGTCTGTTACCGGTGTCGGTGTTGGGCTGATCCATCGTGAAGGAAGCCTTGATACCGGAAACGGTAAGGGAACTTACACCGGTGACGATGAATTCGCTACCATTGGTATAGATATAATCGTAGATCTCATATTCACCGGCGGCGGAGTCGATCACGCGGGCGCCGCAAGCCTTGACTTCGATCGCCTTATAGGTGAGCGTGTGACCGTTGAGGTCGAGCGTTACACCTGCGGGGATGGTGAAGGAAGTATTGCTGCCGTTGATGTTGCCCTCGAGCTTGACGGTCTTGTCGGTCGCAGATGCGGCAGCATCCAATGCATCAGTCAAAGCAGCGGGAGTTGCGATCAAAGTCTTTTCCGTAAAGGAACCGTCGCTGCTGAGCGTGATGACAGCAGCCTTGTTGCTGACGGATGCCTTTTCGACATTACCGAGCAGAGGATAGAACTCGCCGTTGACCTTATCAAACACACCGATCATACCGGTCGCCGTGCTCTTGGCAGGCACGAAGTCGAGGTCTGCCGTGGTGTTGCCGCCGTACTGGTTGGCAAAAAACTGAGCGGACTTGGTCGTACCGCGCCAGCCTTTAAGACCGTAGGAGATGTCCTGCGCTTTTTCAGACAGGAAGGTGCCGGTGAACTGTGCAGTCAGCCCAGCGTAGTCTTGGGCAAGTGCGCCGGTGCCGTTGAAGAGGTTGATGTTGTAATCCGTTGCAACCTTACTGCGGTCAAAGATCGCACCGTCATCCTTAGTTGCGGACAAAACCTTATCCCCTTCGAACTGGATCTTGGCATAACCGCCGTTTGCCGTCAAATAGGCATTGTAATCAAAGAACATGCCGAGTTTGTTGACGCTGCCGTCCGTATTGAACATCGGGGCACTGGTATTGGTGACCAACTGTTTGTGAGCTTTTGCTGCATCATTATACCAAAGTGCGACCAAGCTGCTCGTGGTAGCATCTGCCTTGCCGGAATAGTCCATCAGGAAGTGGAAACGGTCGCTGCCGCCGGTGTAGTAACCGCCGGTGAAAGAACCGTTGGCGGTGCTTGCGATGGAGACGTCCAGGCTGGTATTTGCGCTGACGCCGGTAAGTGCGCTGGCGGCAATGCCCGTGGGAACGAACTGGTCACCGGTGGTGGTGATCGTTTCGTAAACATCATAAACACCTGCTTTGGTGTCGATGATACGGGCGCCGACCGCGTTGGTCTCAACCTTTTTGTAAGCGAACTTATGGCCGTCCAAATCAAGCGTTACACCTGCTTTGATGGTGTAAGTCTTGCTTGTGTCGGTCACATTGGCAGTGAGTTTGACCGTATCGCCGGAGCCTGCTGCTTCGAGCGCAGTGATCAAGTCAGCAGCCGTACCTGCCGTACCGTTTGCTGCAAATGCGGAGATCGCAGAAAACGGCACGAGAGCGACAATCATCGCGACTGTCAGAAGAGTGGCTAACCATTTCTTCATTTGCGGATTCCTCCTATATAAATTTTTCGTGTTTCTTCCAAACACGCTGCCTCAAATGAGCGTAATATACCCAATGAGACATTTTGATACATACTGAGTTTAGCACTACGGTCAATAAATTGCAAGTACAAAAGTGGCGTTTTTTAATGATTTGGGCATTTTTCTCCAACTTGCACAAAATGATTGTAATATTTCCGTAATAATTTGCGTTCGTTTGAATGCAAGCAAAAAGCGCTCTAAAAAATGTATTGCTATTTCAGCATTTTGCAGAATGATTTGAGTAAAGAAATCGTTTGTCATTTTGCACAAATGGAAAATTTACCCGATTCCTTCGTCCTTGCGAGGTGCAAAGAGGACGGATCGCGACGCTTCGCTCGCGATGACAAGGTTTTACATATCTTAAAATCCTCGTCATTGCGAGGCGCGCAGCGCCGTCGCAATCCGCGTCCCTCGTCTCGCGTTTGCCTTCTCCGGGGGGAGAGCGAGGCGAGCCCCGCCTGTGGCGGATGAAGCGAGCTGAGCGAGTGGCAGCGGTCAAAAAAATCGAGGATAGCGTAAGCCCGATGATTTTTTTGGGTACCGCAACAGGAGAAGGTGGCACGAGCGCAGCGAGTGACGGATGAGGTCGCTGCAA
>JAZUIU010000032.1:0-14165 GCA_045642405.1 Oscillospiraceae bacterium | reverse complement strand
GATGACAGATAGAACCTCCGTAGGGGAGGGGCTTGCTCCTCCCGTGTTGGATGAGCGGAAACACCGTAATATCATACGGGTGTAGGGGCGAACTGTGTTCGCCCGTCGTGGCGATGCGAAATTTTACGGGCGAACACAGTTCGCCCCTACGGGAGAACGGATTGCCACGGCGCGTTGCGCCTCGCAATGACGACATATTTGCCATTTCTTCGTTCTTCGTCATCGCGAGCGAAGCGTGGCGATCCGTTTTTTGGACGGGTGACGGATTGCCACGGCGCGTTGCGCCTCGCAATGACGAAAGTGTTTACATTTCTGCGTTTATTCGTTACCGCGAGGATCATGGCAATCTGTCTTAATTTGCCGACTTTCCGTATTTGCAATCGTCCCGCAGGGGACAGGCATCGCAATTCGGCTTGCGTGCCATACAAAGCGTACGCCCGTGCAAAACCATACGGTGACAGAAATCACCCGACTCCTCGCTCGGGAGAATATTTCGTAATTGCCGCTCCACTTGCAAAGGATCTTTTGATCCGTCAGTGAGTCCCAAACGACCGGTGATGCGGATGCAATGCGTATCGCAGACATAGGATGGCTGATGATAGATATCACCGAGAATGAGATTTGCCGTTTTCCGCCCAATGCCGGGAAGTGCGATGAGTGCTTCCATTGAGTCCGGGACGGTACCGCCGTGCTTTTCCAAGAGCAGTTTGGCACACTCGACCAAATCCTTTGCCTTTGTATTGAAAAAGCCGCACGAGCGTATGGCTTCTCCGACCTCTTCGTAGGATGCGGCGGCAAATGCTTCGAGTGACGGAAATTGCGCAAAAAGGTGCGGCGTGACCAAATTGACACGGGCATCGGTACATTGTGCGCTCAAACGCACGGCAAAAAGCAGTTCATAATCTTTTTGATAATTTAACGAGCATTTAGCATCGGGATAGAGTTTTTTCAAACCCTCAATGATGCGCAGAACGCTTTCTTTGTTCTTCATCGGAAACCTTCCTCCTCTTTGCAAACCATTATAGCATATTTTTTTTCAAAAATCGACAAAAAAGAGTGAAAAACGAAAAATAGTATGGTATAATAGCCCAAAAGGAGGTGGCGCAGATGAATAGACCGCTCGCAGATGAGATCAGACCGAAAAGTTTGGACGAAGTGGTTGGGCAACGGCATCTGATCGGCAAAGACGGCTTACTGCGCCGTCTCATTGAATCCGGAACAAGTGCCAATATGATCTTCTACGGCCCCTCGGGTACGGGGAAGACCACGATCGCCAATATCATTGCGGAAAACACCAACAAGAAACTCTATCGCCTCAACGCCACGACCGCATCTTTGCAGGATATCAAGGACATTATCGCTGATGTCGGCACTTTATTGGCGCCCGGCGGCATTTTACTTTATCTTGATGAAATTCAATACTTTAATAAGAAACAGCAGCAGAGCCTTTTGGAATTTATGGAAAACGGCTCGATCACGCTGATTGCATCCACAACGGAAAACCCTTATTTTTATGTGTACGGCGCATTGCTTTCGCGCTCAACGGTTTTTGAATTCAAGAATGTCTCGCCGGAGGAAATTTTACCGGCGGTCAATCGCGCACTCGCTATTTTACAAGAGCGAAGCGAACTGCCGCTTTCGTGGGAAGAGGGCGTACCCGAGCAGATCGCCTTTGCCTGTGGCGGAGATGTGCGAAAAGCGATCAACGCCTGCGAGATTTTATATGAGGCCGCACCAACTGTGCGTGGGAAGATCAAAATAGCCGAAGCAGATGTGGAACAGGCGGCGCAAAGAAGCGCAATGCGCTTTGATAAGGGCGGCGATGCGATGTACGATTGTGCATCGGCGCTGATGAAATCCCTGCGCGGCAGTGATCCCGATGCGGCATTGCATTATTTGGCACGCTTTTTTGATGCCGGTGATTTAATCACCCCATGCCGTCGCCTTCTTTGCTCGGCGAGCGAGGATATCGGTATGGCGTATCCGCAAGCCGTACAGATCGTCAAAGCATGTGTGGATACGGCAATGCAACTCGGATTGCCCGAAGCGCGTTTGCCTCTTGCACAAGCGGCGATACTGCTTGCGACTGCACCGAAATCCAATAGTGTGGTCATGGGCATTGACGCGGCGCTTGCCGATGTGCGTGCCGGCAATACCGGAGATATTCCGCGGCAACTGCAAAATGTCCATGCGGACTCTACGGGAAGCGGCGACAAGCAAAATTACCGTTATCCGCATCAGTATCCCAATCACTATGTTAAACAGCAGTATCTGCCCGACGCGATCAAACATAAAAAATACTATGTTTACGGCGACAATAAGACCGAACAGGCGGCAGAGACTTATTGGAAGAAGATCAAAGGAGAAACACCATGAATCTTCAACTCAATGATTTGGTCGAAATGAAAAAACCGCATCCCTGCGGTGAAAAGATCTGGCGCGTTACGCGCATCGGGATGGATATCAAACTCAAATGCACGCGCTGCGATCATGAAGTGATGTTGCCGCGCAGTAAAGCGGAAAAAGGGATCAAAAAAATTTTGGGAAGCGAGGTTGCAAAATGAACAAGAAAATGACGCGCGTGGTTGCGATTTTGCTTTCTGCGGTTTTGGTTTTGGCATTGGTCAGTTCGCTGATTTTGCCGTATATCGCTTAGGCTGAAGAGAGTTCGACTCCCTTCAGCCTAATCAAAAATCTCTGTACCGAAAATTCGGCGCAGAGATTTTTTTCGCCCTTTTTTGAGAAAGCGACTTGCTATAATGTCAATGCAAGGGGGGAAAAAAGATGGTCGTATATTGGGACTCCGTCCTGCTTTTTAATGGCGTTTGCGACTATTTGCTCTTGCTTTGTACATTGCGCCTGGCAGGACGGGAGCCAAACAGACGCTATCTGATCGCCGCATCCGCACTCGGCGCCGTCTATGCGCTTTTGACTTGCCTTGTACCGATGCTTCTTATTTTTGCGCTGCCGGTTCTTGCTGCAATGGGATGGATCGCCTTTCACCAAAACGGCGCAGTCGGAAGGCTGACATTGCTTTTCGCGTTGCTCTCGTGCCTTTTGGCAGGGTTGCTTCTGCTGCTCGGCAGTTTGCGTACATCGGTTTCTTCTTTGGCAGGCAGAGTTTCTTTTGGCGATCTGCCGTGGCATATTTTCGGCGCAGGATTTGCGCTTGTCTACCTTTTTCTTTGTGTTTTCTTTCGCGGTGGATTGCAAAAGACAGGAAAAGAGTTGGTCAAAGCGACTTTTTATCACCACGGACGCCGTATCACATTGCGCCTTCTTTGCGACAACGGCAATTTGCTTCGTGACGCAAACGGAGCGTGCGTCCCGATCGTGGAAGAGAAAGCGTTGGCATCTTTTGCCCTTGCGGCGGATGAGTTTCAGGAGATGCCATGCCAAACGGTCGGCGGTGATATGATATTGCGCACATTTGTATGTGAGCGAATGAGCATAGGAAAAGAAGTCAGAGAAAATTGTTTGGTGGCGGTCACGCCGCAGGAAATAGGAGGTATTTATGCCGGATTATGGTGTGAAACAAGTGTGGAAGAAAATTGTTGCGTGGTTTCGTAAAATATGGGCCGGTCTTCATTTGCCGCAGGGCGTATTTTATGTCGGCGGCGGAGAATCGCTGCCGAAACCGCTTTCGCGCGAGAGGGAAGCGGAACTGATCGAGCGGATGGATGAGGGCGATCTGTCGGTGCGTAACGAATTGATCGAGCACAATCTGCGTTTGGTGGCTTATATTGCGCGGCGTTTTGAAAATACGGGCATCGGTATGGACGATCTTATCTCTATCGGCACGATCGGACTGATCAAAGCGGTCAATACCTACCGCAGTGATAAAAGTATCAAACTTGCCACCTATGCGTCGCGCTGCATTGAAAATGAGATATTGATGTATCTGCGTAAAAATGCGTCTCAGCGCGCCGAAGTGAGTTTGGATGAGCCGCTGAACACCGATTGGGACGGAAATGAACTACTGCTTTCGGATATTCTCGGTACGGAAGAGGATGTGGTGATGAAACCGATCGAAGAGGCGACCGACCGGCAGTTGTTGGCACAGGCGATCGCGCAGTTGAGTGCACGGGAGCGCGAGATCATCACCTTGCGTTTCGGCTTGGACGGAGGAGAAGAGCAGACGCAAAAAGAGGTCGCCGAGCGGATGGGTATCTCGCAAAGTTACATTTCGCGCCTGGAAAAGAAGATCATTGCAAGATTAAAGCGCGAACTTGTGAAAATGAGTTGACAAACGGCACAAATGAGGGTATCATAGAGAAAAGCAAAGAAGAGGAGTAGTATGTACGCTTGCCGTAAGAGAGAAGGCGGTTTGGTGCAAGCCTTTGGGTGAAAGCGTGCAGAAGTCGCCTCGGAGCCATCGCGCTGAACGAGAGTAAGCCGATCGGAATGCCTTCCGTTATCAGGCAAGAGTGTCCGCTATGCGGAAATTCAGGTGGTACCACGGACTTTTGTTCGCCCTGAGCAGAGATGCTCGGGGCGTTTTTTATGCAATCAATGAAATTTACATAGAGGAAAGGAAAAACCGTATGAAAGAACTGCCTAAAATTTACGATCCCAAACAGGTGGAGAGTAGTATCTACCAAATGTGGATGGATCACGATTGCTTCCGCGCAGAAGCCGATCCGAAGAAAAAACCGTTTTCCATCGTGATGCCGCCGCCCAATGTGACGGGACAACTGCACATGGGACACGCCATGGACTCCACTTTGCAGGATATTCTTACGCGCTATAAGAGAATGCAGGGCTATGCCGCACTTTGGCTACCCGGTACCGACCATGCCGGTATCGCCACGCAGATCAAAGTGGAAGAGGATCTTCGTGTCAACGAAGGCTTGACGCGTTATGATCTGGGGCGCGAAAAGTTTTTGCAGCGCGTTTGGCAATGGAAAGAGAAGTACGGCAACCGCATTGTCGAGCAGCAAAAGAAAATGGGCGCGAGCTGCGATTGGAGCCGTTCCCGTTTTACGATGGACGAAGGCTGCTCAAAAGCGGTGCGCGAGACTTTCTGCGAACTTTACGACAAGGGACTGATCTACAAGGGAAGCCGCATCATCAACTGGTGTCCGCATTGCCTGACAGCACTTTCCGATGCCGAAGTTGAATATGTGGACAAGCCCGGTAACCTTTGGCATATCCGCTATCCGCTCAGCGACGGAAGCGGCGATATCGTCGTTGCCACCACGCGTCCCGAGACGATGATGGGCGATACGGGTGTTGCCGTCAATCCGGAGGATGAGAAATTCAAGCACCTCATCGGCAAGACCTGCATTTTGCCGATCATGAATCGCGAAATTCCCATTGTCGGCGACGATTATTGCGAAATCGGCTTCGGTACGGGCGCGGTGAAGATGACACCGGCACACGATCCGAACGACTTTGAAGTCGGTCTTCGTCACAATCTGGATGTCATCCGCGTCATTGCCGATGACGGTAAGATCAACGAAAACGGCGGACCTTACAACGGTATGGACCGTTACGAATGCCGCAAGCAGTTGGTAAAAGACCTGGAAGAACAGGGATATTTGGTCAAGACTGAGCCGTATTCCCACAATGTCGGCACGTGCTATCGCTGTCACAACGATGTTGAGCCGCTCATTTCGGCACAGTGGTTTGTCAAGATGGCACCGCTTGCCAAGGAAGCCATTCGCGTGGTGGAGGACGGTACGATCAAATTTGTGCCCGAGCGTTTTACCAAAACCTATATCAATTGGATGGAAAATGTCCACGATTGGTGCATTTCCCGTCAACTTTGGTGGGGACATCAAATTCCGGCGTGGTACTGTGAAGACTGCAATCATATCAATGTCAACCGAGAGGATCCGACCAAGTGCGAAAAATGCGGCAGTACGCATCTCAAACGCGAGGAAGATGTGCTGGATACCTGGTTCTCTTCTGCGCTTTGGCCGTTCTCCACGATGGGGTGGCCGGATCAGAATGCCGCAGACCTTGCTTATTGGTACCCGACTTCGGTCATGGTCACCGGTTACGACATCATTTTCTTCTGGGTTGCCCGTATGATCTTCTCCGGTATGGAGCAGATGAAAAAAGAGCCGTTTCAGACGGTGTTCATTCACGGTTTGGTGCGCGATGACAAGGGACGCAAGATGTCCAAGTCTCTCGGCAACGGCATTGATCCTTTGGAGATGGCAGAGCAGTACGGTGCAGATGCCTTGCGCTTCAATCTCATCACGGGCAACTCTCCCGGTAACGATATGCGTTTTTATGTGGAAAAGTGCGAAGCGATGCGCAATTTCTGCAATAAGATTTGGAATGCAAGCCGCTTTGTGATGATGAATTTGACCATCGACCATGTGGAATTGCCCAAGCAGTTGGAATTGGAAGATAAGTGGATCCTTTCCAAACTCAATACCCTCATCCGCGAAGTGACCGACAATATGGAGGCATTCGAACTCGGTGTTGCCTCCGCTAAGATCTACGATTTTATTTGGGACAGTTTCTGCGATTGGTACATTGAACTGACCAAGTCCCGTTTGAACGGCGAGGATGAAAAGGCGAAGGAAAACGCACAGAATGTTCTTTGCTATACGCTCATTGCAATTCTCAAACTGCTCCATCCGTTTATGCCGTTCATCACGGAAGAAATCTGGCAGGCTTTGCCGCATAGCAAGGACGAGACGGCACAATTCTTAATGAAGACCACCTTCCCGACATGGAGCGATGCGTTTGCATTCCCGAAAGAGGAAGAGGAAATGCAGATGGTGATCGAGGCCATCACCGCCATTCGCACATACCGCAACGAGCGCAATGTCACGCCGTCCAAAAAGGTACATTATACGGTCGCTACGGCGCAGAATGAAGCCTTTACTGCCGGTATGCCGTTCTTTACCCGTCTTGCATCCGCAAGTGAAGTGAGCGTGGTGGGCGAGAGCGAAATTCCGCAGGCGGAAGGTATGGTGGAAGTGGATACCCATGCCGCGCGTATCTTTATGCCGCTTGCCGAATTGGTCGATTTCGAGAAAGAACTTGCCCGTATCGCCAAGGAAAAGGCAAATGCCGAAAAACAGTTGACGGCGATCGAAAACAAGTTAAAAAACGAGGGTTTCCTCGCCAAAGCACCGGAAGCGGTCGTCAACGGGGCAAAAGAAGAAGCAGAAAAACTGCGTGCTTTACTTGCCAAACTGACCGAGTCCGAGAACGCTATGAAAAAATAAAGAAAATATCATAACTTGCAGGGAGAAGATAAAGAAATCTTCTCCCTGCAAGTTTTTTTATCGGGAAACATTCTTCGACAAAATCGGTATCCCGATATATTTTATAATAATCTTGCATTGGGTAACTTTTCAACAAAGGAGAACTGAGATGAAACTGCAAACGAAAACAACAGAGCAAACGATGGTCATTTCACTCATCGGTGAATTGGATCATCATGCGGCAAAAGATGCTATGCGTGAAATTGATTACGCGGTGGAAGCACATTTGCCGCGTATGTTGCAACTTGATTTTTCAGGTGTGACTTTTATGGACTCCTCCGGCATTGCCGTTGTGTTGCGAGCGCAAAAAAGAGCGGCGGCATTCGGCGGAAAGACAGAGATTTGCGGCACATCGCAACAAGTCAGAAAAGTCTTTGAAGCAGCGGGAATTCAACGCTTTATCAATATTTCGTAAGGAGAGGGAACGATGAAACACAAACCGAATAATTACATCTCATTGGAATTTCTCAGCCGCAGTACGAACGAAGCATTTGCCCGTACTGCCGTGGCGGCATTTGCTGCACAATTGGATCCGACACTTGAAGAGATCGGCGACATCAAGACCGCGGTAAGTGAAGCAGTCACCAATGCTATTGTGCACGGATACCCCGACTCAATCGGTAAGATCGCAATCCGCGCTTGCATTTTTGACGGCAATGTGTTGGAAATCACTGTGCATGATTGGGGGCGCGGTATTGCCGACATCGAACAGGCGCGTGAGCCGCTCTTTACGACGGGCGGTGAAGAGAGAAGCGGGATGGGTTTTACCATTATGGAAAACTTTATGGATCGCCTTTCGGTGCGCTCCAAAGTCGGAAAGGGTACAGTCGTTTTGATGAAACGCAAGATCGCCCAGCGGAATGCCTATTGATGAACGGTACGGTTTCATTATTAGAGGCGGCACAACAAGGTGATGAGGAAGCCTATGCGCGTGTGCTGGCAGAGAACAACGGCCTGATTTGGAGTGTGGTGCGCCGCTATTACGGTAGAGGTGTAGAACCGGATGACCTCTATCAACTCGGATGCCTTGGATTTTTGAAGGCTGTAAAGGGATTTGACTTTACATACGGGACGCAGTTTTCAACTTATGCCGTGCCGAAGATCGCCGGCGAAATACGCCGTTTTTTGCGCGATGACGGAGCGGTAAAAGTCAGCCGCAGTCTGAAAGAACAAAGTGCCGTGATCGCTGCGGCACGGGAAAAACTTTGTATTGCGCTCGGCAGAGAGCCGACGGTCAGCGAACTTGCGCAAAGGACGGGCTTTTGCGTGGAAGAAATCGCACAGACGGAACTCGCCAATATTGCGCCGGAAAGTTTGCAGGAAGAGAGCGAGGACGGACTGACGCTGGAAGGCGTTCTCGGAACGGATGCGCCCGAAGAAGGTTTGGTGGAAAAAATTTTACTTCGCTCTGCCATTGAAACCTTGCCGCAACAAGAAAAAATGACGGTACTGCTTCGCTATTTCAAGGATTTGACGCAGCAGCAGGCGGCTCGGATTTTGGGCGTTTCGCAGGTGCAGGTGTCGCGGTTGGAAAAGCGGGCGCTTTTGCATCTTCGGGAGAAATTGCAGGACGGGGAGTGAAAAAGGACGCATCTTGAAATTCGGTCATCGTACTGCGGTAGCGTAAAGGAAGATTGGTTTTTTGACAGCGCGGATTTTCCCTTTCCCGAATGGCAATGGTATCGTAAAACCGTTTCCAAAGCCTGCGGTACGCCGCTTCTTCCTCATCGGGTTGTGCCATTTCAAAATGTTCCAGCGGCACGATACGGGAAACGCCGTTGGCGTAAAGCAGGGCTTCATGGTGTGTGCGGTCATAGATGAAAAAACTTTCATTGTGAAAGCGCTGACAGAAATGCGGGCGTAAAACCTGTAAAATTCTGTTTTTGGGCTCAATTTCCGCACCTAACATACCACCAAAATCGGAAAAACGCAGAAAACCGCGCAATTTTTCCGCTTCACCGGAAAGATGACGCGCCGCTTTGAGTAAAGGTGCGTATGTTTCGTCGGAGAGCGCAGAGAGAAGCGGCGCACCCTTTTGATAAAGTTTGGCGATAAAGCGGTAGAGTGCGAGTTCTTTTTCGGGAAGATCCGTCAAAAAGACGCGCTGTAAAAAAGGACCTACTTTCGGAGAAATTTTGGAAAAACTGCGGTAAACGCGCTTGGCATGAGAAAGGTCGGTGAGAACACTTCGGATCTGAAAGAGACAGAGATAATCATCCCCAACGCCGAAAAAGGCGGTGGGGATTTCTTTATTGGTGTAACTTTCAAAAATGCAGCATAAAAAGCCATCGAAAGTGCCGTCGTATTGGTAGATGATCTCATGCCAATTCACGAAGAACCTCCTTTGCAAGTGAGGGCATTTGGTCTGGTTCAAAAAGGGAAAGTTGCTCCATCGGAGCAGAGGGGAGCGAAGTGCGCTCCACGGCGAGCAGGTTTTGTAAGATGCCCTGCGGTGAAAGGCGTAAAGCGGTCGCAAGTGCGCCATTGCAGGTGATAAAATACTGCGCGCGCTTCATTACGATGCCGAGTCTTTTCAAATCTTCCGTGCGCAATGATCCGCTTCTGCGTGCCACCAGAATACGGCCTGCGGAGGTGACGCCGATGCCGGGAACGCGTAAGAGCATCTCATAATCGGCGTGGTTGATCTCCACGGGAAACTGATCCAGATGGCGGAGCGCCCAGCAGCATTTCGGATCAAGCAGGGTGTTGAAATTCGGCGCGGACTCGTCCAGCAGTTCTTCGGCGCGAAAGCCGTAAAAGCGAAGGAGCCAATCGGCTTGATAGAGGCGATGCTCGCGCAAAAGAGGCGGTTTGGTCTCCAAAGAAGGGAGGAGGGTATGTTCGACAACGGGAACATAAGCGGAGAAAAAGACGCGTTTGAGATGATAGGTATCGTAAAGCGACTGCGTGAGCGAGAGAATATGGCGGTCACTCTCAGGCGTTGCGCCGATGATCATCTGCGTGCTTTGACCGGCAGGGGCAAAACGGGGAGCGTGGCGATAGCGTACGATTTCCTGTCTGCTCTGGATGTTTCGTTCCCGAATTTGCGCCATAGGACGCAAAATGCCCTGCTTTGTTTTGCAGGGCGCTAAGCGATTCAGACTCTGTTCGGACGGAAATTCCATATTGACGCTCAAACGATCCGCCAAAAGCCCGATTTGTTCCACAAGGTCAGGAGAAGTGCCTGGGATGATCTTGGCGTGGATATAGCCGTTGAAGCGATATTCCCGACGCAAAAGGGAAAGGGTACGGATCATCAGTTCCGTAGTGTAGTCGGGTGAGCGTACTACGGCAGAGGAGAGGAAGAGCCCTTCAATATAATTGCGCCGATAAAATCCGATGGTCAATTCGCACAGTTCTTCGGGCGTAAAAGAGGTGCGCGGCGTATCGTTACTGCGGCGATTGACGCAGTAAGTGCAATCGTAACAGCAGTCATTGCTCATTAAAACTTTGAGCAGTGTCACGCAGCGTCCGTCGGCGGAAAAGGAATGACAGCAACCGGCAACGGCGGAGGAAGTACAACCGATCTTGCCGGCTTCAAAACCGCGCTTTGCGCCGCTCGATGTGCAGGCGGCATCATATTTCGCGGCATCCGCCAGAACGGTCAGTTTGTCTAAAAGATCCATTTCAGCGCGCGCAGCGAGAGCGTTTGTGCGATTTCGGCTCATCCATCCAAAGAAGCAGACGCAAGAAAGCGTATGTCAGCGAGGCAATACCGACCAAAGAGAAAAAGAGTGTAAAATCAAACATTTTTTTATCCTCCCATAAAGAATTCAACTGCCGAACATCTGTTCGATGATTGCATTATAACTCGAACAAATGTTCTTGTCAAGAGAAATCGAACAAATTTTCTAATTTTTTTGTTTTTCTTTCAAAAAGCGGTTGACCGAAGAGGAGATTTCGGTTAGAATAGAAGAAAAAATGATGGGAGATAAAGATGACGGATTTTGCAAAGCGCTTTGCATGTGCGCGCCGCACCGCGATTGCGCAGTACTATTTGAAATTAAATCAAGAACAACGAGAAGGCGTTTTGACCACAGAAGGAGCGTTACTGCTTTTGGCAGGAGCGGGCAGCGGCAAAACGACGGTGCTGATCAACCGCGTGGCGAATATTCTGACCTTCGGCAAGGGAAGTGACAGCGATTTTGTGCCGGAAGGCGTGACGGAGGACGACCTTTTATTTTTGGAAGGTTACCGCCTCGGATGCGACGATGCACGGATGCGGCGGCTTTGTGCGGTGGATGTGCCGCGTCCGTGGGAAATTTTGGCAGTCACCTTTACCAACAAAGCCGCAAATGAACTGCGCGAGCGTTTGGAAAAATTCGGGATCAACGGCAGTGCGGATGTTTGGGCGATGACATTCCATTCGGCTTGTGTGCGGATGCTGCGCCAATTCATTGACCGCATCGGGTTTTCCAAGGATTTTACCATTTACGATACCGATGACAGTAAACGCGTGATCAAGGATATTCTCAAAGAGATGGGGCTGGATGAAAAGGCTTTTCCGCCGCGCGAAGTGCTTTCGGTGATCTCGGGAGCCAAGGACGAAATGGTAGATGCCGCGGCATTTCACAACAGATGGTCGGCAAGCGGCGATTGGCGCAAAGAACGCATTGCGACGATCTATGCGCGTTACAACGAGGTGCTTTGTAAAGCAAATGCACTTGACTTCGACGACATCATTTTACACACGGTACATTTGCTGGAACAGGATGAAGAAGTGCGTTCGTACTATCGGCGTAAGTTCCGTTATATTTTGGTAGATGAGTATCAGGACACCAACCACATGCAATACCGGTTGGTGCATCTGCTTGCCGGTGCGAACGGCAACATCTGCGTGGTGGGCGATGACGACCAGAGTATCTACCGTTTCCGCGGTGCGGATATCAGCAATATTTTGAATTTCGAAAAAGAATTTCCGCACACGCGCACCATTCGTTTGGAGCAGAATTACCGCTCCACGCAAAATATTCTCGATTGCGCCAATGCCGTCATCCAACATAACACGGGGCGCAAAGGGAAAACGCTTTGGACGGATCACGGCGCAGGGGATAAGGTTTTGATCAAGACCGTTTTCAACGAAGCGGAAGAGGCAAATTTCGTGGTCTCATCCATTATGTCGGATTATAATCGCGGTAAAAATTGGCGCGATAACGCCATTCTTTACCGCATTAACGCACAGTCAAATGCATTGGAATACGCCTTCAAGCGAAACGGTGTTCCGTATCAAATCGTCGGCGGCACGAAGTTTTTTGAGCGTGCCGAAGTGAAAGATATGCTTTCGTATCTCGCGGTCATCAATAATCCGAGTGATGATCTGCGCCTGCGCCGGATCATCAACACGCCGCCGCGTGGGATCGGCGCAACTACGCTGGAACAGACGGCGGAGATCGCAAGGCAAAACGGCGTTTCTATCATGGATGTGATGCGCGTTGCCGATCAGATCGGTGATATCCGCGCAACTGCGGCAAATAAACTTTTGGCGTTTGCGCAGATGATTGATACCTTGCGCGCGGCGGCGGAAACGATGCCGCTTGCCGATTTCTACGATTTGGTCTGCGACAAGAGCGGATATACGCGCGCGCTGACGGAAAAGAACGATATGGAAAGCCGCGGCAGATTGGAAAATGTGGAAGAATTGAAGTCCAACATAGCGGCATTTTTGCAAAACGATCCCGAGGATGCCACACTTTCAGGCTTTCTCAACGAAATCGCGCTCTACACAGACCTTGACAGTGCATCGGACGACAACTGTGTGACCTTGATGACGATGCACAGTGCAAAGGGATTGGAATATCCCTGCGTGTATGTGGTGGGGATGGAAGAGGGAATTTTTCCCGGTCAGCGCTCAATAGGCGACGAGGAAGAACTCGAAGAAGAACGCCGCATTTGCTATGTGGCAATGACACGCGCAAGAGAAAAACTCACCATGACCAATGCGCGCCAGCGTATGCTTTTCGGACGCACAACACCCAATGCACCGTCTCGCTTTTTGGAGGAAGTGCCGCAGGAGCAATCGGAATGGACAGGAAAGGAAAACCACTTTACAGGATTTGAAAATACAGAGAATTATGGCGGTTGGAGCGGCAATACGCGCGCTTCTACCGTACATACATCCTATGCACCATCCTATACACGCAGAAATGTACCTTCGCCGCGCCAAGTGCAGTCTGCCGCGCCAAACGCCGCTCCTGCACTTTCACTTCGCGCCGGTGAGCGTGTGCGGCATAAGGCGTTCGGTGAAGGCATGGTAACGGCAGTCACGCCTATGGGCGGCGATGCGCTGCTCGAAGTGGCATTTGACGATGTGGGCACGAAAAAACTGATGCTTAAAACGGCAAGCGCCCATTTGGAAAAGATATAAATAAATGCTCGCAAAGACGGCGTAGGGGCGAACTGCGTTCGCCCGTCTTGGCGCCGCGGAATTTTACGGACGAACACAGTTCGCCCCTACGGGAGAAAGAATGGGATTGGTGAAAGGGTAGCAAAACGGCGGCAGCAAGCAGCCGCCCTACGGGAGGACGGATTGCCACGGCGCTACGCACCTCGCAATGACGACATATTTGCCATTTCTTCGTTCTTCGTCATCGCGAGCGGAGCGTGGCGATCCGTTTTTTGGACGGGTTACGGATTGCCACGGCGCGTTGCGACTCGCAATGACGGGGAGGACGGAAGCGATGACAGATAGAACCTCCGTAGGGGAGGGGCTTGCTCCTCCCGTGTTGGATGAGCGGAAACACCGTAATATCATACGGGTGGAGGGGCGGACTGTGTTCGCCCGTCGTGGGGATGCGAAAGTTGGGGAGCAAACAAGGTTCCGCCCTAGGGGAGAAAATTTTCCTACCTTTTTGCCTTCCCCTTAGGGGAAGGGGGACGGATTGCGACGGCAACTTTGTTGCCTCGCAATGACCGGCAAAAATCCACGCAGAACGGTAT
>JAZUIU010000031.1:0-15759 GCA_045642405.1 Oscillospiraceae bacterium | reverse complement strand
GACAAGGGAGGTTGGTGCGCTTATAACCCCCCTTGTGAAAGGGGGGAAGATGTGAGCGAAGCGAGCATCAGGGGGGATTCTTGTGGGATGACGCACAAAGGTGCGATAGGGGACGGGAATCCCTCCGTCAAAATCTTCGATTTTGCCACCGTCTCGCTGCGGCTCGGTCACGGCACGGGTCTGATGTGCCACCGGCACATCATTCAACACCGTGCCGCCGCTTCGCTACCTTTAACAAGGGAGTTTGGTGCGGATTGCCACGGCGCTGCGCGCCTCGCAATGACGAGGGAAAAACAAAAATTTGCGAAAATCTTCGTCATTCCGAGGCAACGGTGGTGAATTCATTTGGCTTTCAAAAAAGGCGAGCATCCTCCGATGCCCGCCTTTTCACTATGTTTTTGCACGCAGTTAGGACGCGCAAGACCTCGCACTGTTGCGCTCTATGTGCCGTTTCAGAATAAGGTTAATATATTGCGAAAGAGAACGGTCATCGCATTCTGCTTCTTTGCGTAGCTTTTCGACCAAATCGCTGTCAAGCGTAATGCTGATTTTTTCTTTCAGCGGTCTCATTTGCATCACCTCATATGTATTATACCTAAAAAGTACTATCTTCTCTTGACAAATCGGATATAGTAGGATAAAGTAGGATTATTCAATTCGCAAGAGGCGGTACGGGTATGAGCGCTGCAAATAAAAAGTGCGCGATCCTGTGCGAAAAAAATATTCCGCTTGGCGAAAATCAAAACGAGCAAAGGAGAACACCAATGAAAAAGAAATGGTTGTTATTTCTGCTTACAGCGCTGCTTTGCATCGTCGGTATGACCGTGATGGCAAGCGCGGCAACGGTGGGGAACTATACCTACACCGTCTCCAACGGCAAAGCGACGATCACAGATTTCCCGACTTCCGTCAGCGGCGCGATCACGATCCCGTCCACGCTCGGCGGCTATCCCGTGACGAGCATCGGAGATAAAGCGTTTTACGGTTGCTACAGTCTGACGAGCGTGACGATCGGGAACAGCGTGACGAGCATCGGGGAGCGGGCGTTCGTACATTGTTACAGGCTTACGAGCGTGACGATTGGTGACAGCGTGACGAGCATCGGAGATGAAGCGTTTGAGTCTTGCAGCAGTCTGACGAGCATTGAGATCCCGGATAGCGTGACGAGCATCGGGGAGCGGGCGTTTTGGGATTGCAGCAGTCTGACGAGCGTGACGATTGGTGACAGCGTGACGAGCATCGGGAGTAGTGCGTTTTCCGGTTGCAGCAGTCTGACGAGCGTGACGATCGGGGACAGCGTGACGAGCATCGGGCACGATGCGTTTAGGAATTGCAGCAGTCTGACGAGCGTGACGATTGGTGACAGCGTGACGAGCATCGGGAATGATGCGTTTTGCGGTTGCGTTGGTCTTGCTGATGATAACGGCTTTGTAATTATTCGCAACGTACTTTGTGATTACTGCGGAGAAGGCGGAGCGGTGACGATCCCGAGCAGCGTGACGAGCATCGGGGATTATGCGTTTAGGGATTGCAGCAGTCTGACGAGCGTTGTGATCCCGGACAGCGTGACGAGCATCGGGTGGCAGGCGTTTTACAATTGCAGCAGTCTGACGAGCGTAACGATCCCGGACGGCGTGACGAGCATCGAGGATAGGGCGTTTGAAGAGTGCAGTAAGTTGGAGTATAACACTTATGACAATGGACTTTATTTAGGAAATAGTAAAAATCCGTATGTCGTTTTAATGGATACAACAAGTGAAGATATTACAAGTTGCACCATTTACCCAAACTGCAAAGTGATTTATGAATATGCGTTTGACGGTTGCAGCAGTCTGACGAGCATCGAGATCCCGGACAGCGTGACGAGCATCGGGGGTTGTGCGTTTGCGTCTTGCAGCAGTTTGACGAGCATCGAGATCCCGGACAGTGTGGAGAGCATCGGGGAATATGCGTTTGACGGTTGCAGCAGTCTGACGAGCATCGAGATCCCGGATAGCGTGACAAGCATCGGGGAAGGGGCGTTTGCGTATTGCAGCAGATTGAGGAGCATCACGGTGACTGCCGATAATCCGGCTTATCAGGATATAGACGGTGTGCTGTTCAATAAATCGGGCACAGAACTGGTTTGTTATCCGGCAGGAAAAACGAATACGGCTTATTCTATTCCTGCCGGCGTGACGAGCATCGGGGGTTGGGCGTTTTCCGGTTGCGACAATCTGACGAGCATTGAGATCCCGGACAGTGTGACGAGCATCGGCGGGGATTATGCGTTTGCGTCTTGCAGCAGTCTGACGAGTATCGCGATCCCGGACAGCGTGACGAGCATCGGGTTTGAGGCGTTTGCCGGTTGCAGCAGTCTGACGAGCGTGACGATTGGTTACAGCGTGACGAGCATCGGGGAGAATGCGTTTTACCGTTGCAGCAGCCTGACGAGCATCGAGATCCCGGACAGCGTGACGAGCATCGGGGATGAGGCGTTTGAGGATTGCTACAGTCTGACGAGCGTGACGATCGGGAACAGCGTGACGAGCATCGGGTATAGGGCGTTTGAGTCTTGCAGAAGTCTGACGAGCGTAACGATCGGGAACAGCGTGACGAGCATCGAGGATAATGCGTTTAGGGATTGCAGCAGTCTGACGAGCGTTGTGATCCCGGACAGCGTGACGAGCATCGGGGAGTATGCGTTTAAGTGGTGCGACAGTTTGACGAGCATTGTGATCCCGGATAGCGTGACGAGCATCGAGGGGTATGCGTTTGAAGGTTGCTACAGTCTGACCGATATTTACTACACCGGCACGGAAGCGCAGTGGACTGCCATTAAGAATAGATTCAATGACATTCTAAGAGGCGTCACGATCCACTACAACTATGTTCCACATAACACCCACACCTATGGCACTCCTTCGTGGGCATGGACGGACTATTCCGCAGCGAGTGCAAAATTCACCTGCTCTTGCGGAAATGCGCAGACGCTGACGGCGACGATCACAAGCGAAGTGACGGAAGAGCCGACGCACACAACTACCGGTGTCCGTACCTATACGGCGACGGTGACTTTCGGCAAAAAGACCTACACCGACACGAAGACGGAGACGATTTCGGCAACCGAACATACCTACAATCAGCAGAACATGGATGCCAAATACCTCAAGAGCGCAGCGACCTGCACCGAAGCGGCGGTCTACTACAAGAGCTGCCTCTGCGGCGCAGCCGGAACAGAGACCTTTACCTACGGTGATCCCGCCGGACACTCATACGGCACACCGAGTTATGTATGGGATGGCGCAAACTGCACGGCAGGCAGAGCCTGCACGAAGTGTTCGGCAGAAATCAGCGGACATACGCAGACGGAAACCGCAAAAGGCCGCTATGTGAAAGATACGGACGCCACTTGTACCGCCTGTGAAAAAGGCCATTATGAAGCAAACTTCACCAATCAGACCTTTATCACGCAAAGCACCGCAAAAGGCAGCGTCGATCAGGGTACGCCTTTTGGTCACAGTTTCCCTGAAACATGGGAAAAGCATAACGAAACGCAGCATAAGCACACCTGCACGCGTTGCCATACCGAGGTCGAGTATGAAAATCACACTTGGAACGGCGGCGATGTGATCACACAGCCGACGCATCTTGCCGAAGGCGAAAAGACCTTCACTTGTACCAAGTGCGGCGAGACGAAAACGGAGCCGATTGCAAAACTCACCGAGCAGAACATCTGGAAGTCTCCGGATGTCACTTGGACATACGGAGAAAAGACGCAGATCACGGTTAACTTTACCAATCTTTCCGAAAACGGCGGAGCATTAAGTTATGCCAGCAGCAACGAAAGTGTTGCTACCGTAACCGCCGGACTGACCGGCTGTACCGTAAATATTATCGGTGCGGGCGAGACGACGATCACCGCGACCGCTGCGGCTGTATCCGGAAAGTATCTGGAAACCGGCGTGAGCGTCAAACTGACTATCAATCCCGCACCGATGACGGTCACCGCAGAGAATCTGAGTATTTCTTACGGCAGTGAAGCATCTGACTTTGACTATACGGTCAGCGGTCTGGTACTTGGCGAAAGTGCAGCGGATGTACTGAGCGGAACCCCTGAATATCAGTGCGCTTATCGTCAGTATGACAATGTTGGTAATTATCCGATTACCGTTTCCGGATTGAACGCCGTCAACTACACGATTAGTTATCAGCCCGGTACGCTGGCGGTGGAAAAGTTGGCGGACTACACTATGTCTTTCGTTGAAAACACACTTTTGCAGAGTGTCGATCACAGGATCCCCGTATTGGTGACGATTACTCCGCAGGACAGCACCGCGCAGATCCTTGTGGAGTATTATGCCGACGCAGTCTGGACGAATACGCCTCCCACGACCTATGGAACCTATCCGGTTCGTGCAAGTCTGGCCGCGAGCGACAATCTCGTTATCCCGCAGACGCCGATCTATATCGAAGATTCGCTCATCATCAGAGACGGTGCGTTCATCGGCAACAAGGATGTCATGATCGATGTGACAGAAAAGCAGGACGGAAGTGTTGAAATCGGTGAACTTACGCCGGAGCAGATTCAGGCAGTGACGGATGATGCAGCGGCCAAGGATAAGAGCGTGACGCTCGACCTGACCGGCAACGGCGTGGCAAGTGGCGCACAGGGACTGACGATCCCCGCAAGCCTTGTGGATGCGATGAACGACAGTTCCGATGTTGAAAGTTTTACTGTCAAGGCAAAAGATGCCGAAATTAAAATGGATAGCGGCGTTCTGAACACGCTGTCTGACAGCCTTGCAGAAGGCAGCAAGCTCACCATTCAAATGGAAACCGTCAATCAGAACGATCTGTCTGCCGATCAGAAGGATGCTCTTGAAAGTATTGGCGGCGGGAGCGACATAGTTGTCCTTGATCTGAAACTTATTGCAAAGCAGTACGATGAACACGGCACAGAGATCGGCAGCAATGAAATCCATCAGCTTGGCGGCGTTGCTTCGGTTCAGGTCGCATATGACTTTGAAGAAACCGACGGAAAGATTCTCGTTGCACTCTTTGTTGATGAAAACGGCAATACGACTTATTTACCGGTAACCTACAAGGATGGTTTTGTCTCCTTCCGCACCGACCATTTCTCTGTCTATGCCGTAATGGAGATTGAAAAGACAGACTGCGGTCACAGTTGGAATGATGGCGTAGTAACCTTAGAACCTACGACCACAAGCACCGGTATCAAGACATTTACTTGCCTTATCTGCGGTGAAACAAAGACCGAAATCATTGCGAAAAAAACTGACAGCGGAAACATCGGCGGCGGTGGAACCGTCTCTGCTGAGGTCCAGATCGCGGACGACATCAGTCACGGTAAAATCAGCGCTGATATGGATATGGCATCTGCCGGTAAAACGGTAACGCTCACAGTGGCTCCCGACAAGGGCTTCACGCTTGAAACTATCACCGTTCTCGATAAGAACGGCGAGGTAATTGAAGTCAAGAACCTCGGCAGCAACAAGTTCAGTTTCAAGATGCCGAGCGGCAAGGTGAGCATCAGCGCGACATTCATAGAAGATAACTCCATGCTCAACTTTTTCGTGGATGTGAATGCAGACGACTACTTCTATGACGCAGTGCTGTGGGCTGCCGAGAACGATATCACCAACGGTACGGATGCCGTGCATTTCAGCCCGAAAAATCCTGTTACCCGTGCTCAGGTTGTGACCTTCCTGTGGCGTGCAGCCGGCTATTCCGAGCCGACGGGCGATGCAAGCAGGTTCACGGATGTTCCGTCCAGCGAATACTATGCAAAGGCAGTTGCGTGGGCGATCGAGCAGGGCATCACCAAGGGCACCGATGGCACTACATTCAGCCCTGACATGGTATGTACCAGAGGCCAGATCGTCACCTTCCTGGCTCGCTTCGCAGGCGTGGAGGATGCAGATACTGCAAGTGCATTCACCGATGTGAAGACAAACGATTACTTTGCAACAGCAGTCAAATGGGCGAAGGATAATAAGGTAACCGAGGGCACCTCGGCTACCACATTCTCCCCGAACGAAGACTGTACACGCGGTCAGGTCGTGACCTTCCTGTGGCGTTGGATGGTCAAGTAAACTTATCGGCAAAAAAGCAAAAAATCCGGGATTTGTATCCCGGATTTTTTGCTTTTCCCCAAGGAGAAGGTATATAAGAAAGAACCCTTTCATAGGGGAGGGGCTTGCTCCTCTCGTGTGGGACGAGCGGGCGGATGTGGGCATCCGCCCCTACAGGATCGGCAAAAGAGGGAACGGGAATCCCTCCGTCACTCGCTACGCTCGTGCCACCTCCCTTTAACAAGGGAGGTTGGTGCGTAAACGCCCCTCGTCAGAGGGGAGAGGGCCACGAAGTGGCGAGGGGATTCTTGTGGGATGACGCACGAGGGTGCGATAGGGGACGGGAATCCCTCCGTCACTCGCTACGCTCGTGCCACCTCCCTTTAACAAGGGAGGTTGGCGGTTCTTAACCCCCCTTGTCAAAGGGGGGACAGAAAAATCTTTGATTTTTCAGGGGGGATTCTTGTGGGATGACGCATGAGGATTTCGTAGGGGAGGGGCTTGCTCCTCCCGTGCTGCGCCGATGCTTCCTTATTCTGCGGCTGCGCCGATGAGTTCGCCGTCCATCGTGCCGGTGATGCGCACGGGGACGAACGTTCCTTCCATTATATCACAGTTTGCGGAAAAGTAAATCCTTCCGTCGATATCGACCGATTCGGCGTAGGAGCGACCGAAATACCGCTCGCCGTCAAACCCTTCGCACAAAACCTCCACGGTCGTGCCGAGCTTCGTTTCATTGTATGCGTCCATCACGCGGCTTTGCACATCGACCAGCAGTTCCGCGCGGCGCTGTGCCTCCTCGGGGGAGACGCGGTTTTCCATTTCCGCGGCAGGCGTACCCTCTTCGGGGGAGAAGGGGAACACGCCGGCGCGTTCGATCTTCACTTCGCGCAAAAAGTCGCACAGTTCGGCGAATTCTTCCTCGCCCTCATAGGGCAGTCCCGTGATGATGCTCGTGCGCAGGACGAGATCGGGGATATTGCGGCGCAGTCTGGCGATGAGGTCTTGCAAAAACGCCTTGTCGCCGCGGCGGTTCATCGCCTTCAAAATCTTGTCGTTGCAATGTTGAATGGGGATGTCGAGATAGTGTAAAATCTTCTTTTCACGCGCGATGACGGCGATGAGTTCATCATCCAGCGCGTCGGGGTAGAGGTAGTGCAGGCGGATCCAATGAAAATCCATCCGGCAGAGTTTTTCAAGAAGTTCCGCCAGCGCGTGGCGGTGATAGAGGTCGATGCCGTAGCGCGTGATGTCCTGCGCGATGACGATGAGTTCCCGGACGCCGTCATCGGCGAGTTTCTGCGCCTCCGCCAAAATATCCTCCATCCTGCGCGAGCGGTATTTGCCGCGCAGCGACGGGATCACGCAAAAAGCACAGCGGTTGCTGCACCCTTCGGCGATGCGCAGATACGCGGTGTACGGCGGCGTGGTGATCACGCGGTCAAGTTCCTCAATCGGCGCGTGGATATCGCCGTAATGCGAGGGATTTTCGCCGCGCAGTACCTCTTCGATACAGCGCACGATCTCGCCGTAACTGCCCGTGCCGAGCAAACCGTCCACCTCGGGCATCGTCTCGCGGATCTCCTCTTGATACCGCTGGGTGAGGCATCCTGCGACGATGATTTTTTTGATTTTGCCCTGCGCTTTGCATTCGCCCATCGCCAGAATATGCTCAATGGCTTCCTCTTTGGCGGAGTCGATGAAACCACAGGTGTTGATCACGACCACATCCGCACCGTCCGTCGTTGGGGCAAGGGTGAGACCGGCATCGCGGCAAAGCGCCATCATTTGCTCCGTGTTGACCAGATTTTTGGCACAACCGAGCGAAAGAAAGGCGACTGAACTCATATACTTTCCTCCTCTATGGTGTCGCTGTACGCCGCAAGCGCGCGTTTGATGTCCTGCCATGCAAAGCCGCGGCGCAGCAGCAAAGCGCAGAGTTTTTTGCACTCTTGATCCGTAAGTTTTTCTCCGTGCGTGCGCGATGCGATGACTTTTTCCAGCGTTTCGTCCGCATCGGGCATCGCGATCTCCTCCCAAAGCGCACGGTCGATGCCGTGGCGCGCCAGTTCCGCGTGCACGCGCCCGATGCCGTAACCCATCGCGGTATAGTGCCGCACGAGCATATTGCCGTACTGCACATCGTCCAGCGCGTGAAGGTCGGTGAGATCATCGAGCGTGTCGGCAATGTCGTCCTCGCTCACGCCTTTTTCGCGCAGTTTCTGCGCAAGATCGCGGCGCGAGTAGGGACGCTTGCCCAAAAGATTTGCGGCGGCGGCACGCGCAGAGGATCGCTCCCCGGCGCGGCGCAAGGCGTCGAGCGTTTCGCCGCTCAAATCCATACCGGCACACAAGCCGAAATGCAGGAGTTCGTTTTGCGTTACCCGAAGGAGTTCGCCCCCTTCGAGAAACACCAAAACGCGCTCCTGCCGGTGTTTTGACGGTTCGACCTTTTCGATCTTCATCCTTCAAAGTCTTCCGCAGACACTTCCACGGCGCGACCTGCCGCCTGTGCGGCGATACGGGACTGACCGGTCATGAGTTTATCGAAATTGGCGCGGATGTCCGCTTCCAATTTGTCCGCGACATCGGGATTGTTGCGCAGATAGGCTTTCGCGGCGTCGCGTCCCTGTCCGATGCGCAGTTCGCCCATGGCGTACCAACTGCCGCTTTTTTGCACGAGGTCGAGTTTCACGCCCAAATCAATGAGTTCACCCAAAAGCGAGATGCCCTCGCCGTACATGATGTCGAATTCCGCCTCGCGGAACGGCGGCGCCATTTTGTTTTTGACCACTTTGGCGCGTGTGCGGTTGCCGATCATTTCCGAGCCGTTTTTCAGCGTCTCCACGCGGCGCACGTCGATGCGCACGGAGGAGTAGAATTTCAGCGCGCGGCCGCCGGTCGTCACTTCGGGGTTGCCGTACATGATGCCGACCTTTTCGCGCAGTTGGTTGATGAAAATGACGATGGTGTTCGTCTTATTGATGATGCCGGTGAGTTTGCGCAGTGCCTGCGACATCAGACGCGCGTGCAGACCGACAAAACTGTCACCCATTTCGCCTTCGATCTCCGCGCGCGGCACGAGTGCGGCGACGGAGTCCACCATGATCACATCGATCGCGCCCGAGCGCACCAATGCTTCGGTGATTTCCAGCGCCTGTTCGCCGGTATCGGGCTGGGAGACAAGCAGATTGTCGATGTTGACGCCCAGCGCACGGGCATAAGTCACATCCAGCGCGTGTTCGGCGTCGATGAAGGCGATCTCGCCGCCGAGTTTTTGCGCCTGCGCAAGCACATGGAGCGCAAGCGTGGTCTTACCCGAAGACTCGGGACCGTAGATCTCCACAATTCTGCCGCGCGGCAAACCGCCGATCCCGAGCGCGAGATCGAGCGAGAGCGAGCCGGTGGAAACGGTTTCGACATTGGTATCCACCGCGTCGCCGCAGCGCATGACCGAGCCTTTGCCGAAGGTGCGTTCGATTTGCGCCATCGCGGTTTCCAACGCGCGTTTTTTGTCGTCCGAAGGGACGGGGGCGACGGGGGCAATCGGTTTCTTTTCTGCCATATTCTGATCCTCCCAATTTTTCTTTATAGTACCGTTTGACAAAGTGTGCCGTAAACGACACGGGGGATGCCGTGCAGGTCCTTGACGATCTGCAAGTCGCCGAAGCCGTTGGTGCGCATCAGGCGCAAAACATCGTCCGCCTGACCGATGCCGACTTCAAAAAAGAGCATCCCGTTTTCGCAAAGCGCATCTTTCCAATGCAAAATGATATTGCGGTAAAAGAGCATCCCGTCTTCGCCGCCGTCCAGCGCGAGGTGCGGCTCGTAATCGCGCACGGAAGCATCGAGCGCGGCGAGGTCTTTCGTGGGGATATAGGGCGGATTGGAGACGATGACGCGAAACTCGCCGAGTTCACGGGCAGGTTTGCACAAAGCGTCCATCCGCATACTCACCACATTCCGGCTCACACCGCAGCGGCGGATGTTCTGACGGCAGATTTTGAGGGCTTCCTCGTCGATCTCGCCGAGATATACGCGGCTTTGCGGTGCATTTTTGCCGATCGCAATGCCGATACAGCCGCTTCCGGCGCAAAGGTCGAGCACGCGGCAATCACCCATGGGTTTGATGTGTGCAAGTGCCTGCTCCACCAGCACCTCCGTGTCGGGACGGGGGATGAGGACGGCAGGGGAGATGCTCAGATCCAAGCCGTAGAACGACCATTCGCCGATGAGATAGGCGACCGGCTCGCCGCCAATATGCCGCGCGGCGAGTTCTTCGATGCGCGATTGCATATCGTTTGTGACATAGAGACGGGCGTCGCGCAGAAATTCTTCGTGGGACTTGCCCGTAGCCGTGCAGATGATCTCACGCGCGGATTGGGAACTGTCCTCATCGCCCTTTTCGCGCAGTGTGCGGCGCAGGTCGAGATAAAGATCGTTGTAGGTTTTCATCGCGTTACCAGGCGTCCTTTCCCTCTTCTTCGGGGCGGACGAGTTCAAGCGCGCGGATGGCGACTTCGAGCATACTGTCGTCCGGCTCGTTGGTGGTGAAATTTTGCAGCCACAATCCGGGCGCGGAGAGAAAACGCGTGAAGGCATTGTCGTGCCGACCGACAAAGCGGTTGAATTCGTAAGTGATGCCGATGACGGGCAATACGAGCGCAAGATTGGTCAAAAGGCGCACCCAAAGATTGGCGTAATCGACAAAATTGGCGACGATGAGCGAAGCAATGATGGAAACGACGATCACCACGAAGAGGAAACTTGTGCCGCAGCGCGGATGGAAACGGGATTGCTTGCGGCAGTTTTCCACCGTGAGGGGGAGACCGGCTTCGTAGCAAAAGATCGTCTTATGCTCTGCGCCGTGATATTGGAACACGCGCTGGATGTCCTTTTGCTTTGAGCAAAGGAGCAGGTAGCCGAAGAAGATGACGAATTTGATGAGGGACTCCACCAATTTCAAAAGCCACGGCGCATCGGAAATTTGCTTGACCAGCCCCGAAAGGAAGGTCGGGAGCAGGAAAAAGAGCAAGATCGTCATGCCCAGCGAGGCGACGACGGAAAACGCCACGATGATCTTTTGCAGCGTTTCGTCCGAAAAGTGTTTTTCGAGCCAAAGGTCGAATTTGCCGGGTTTTGCGAGATCATCGTCGGGGAAGTAGTCGGCGGAGAACAAAAGTGCTTTCACGCCCTTGATCATCGAGTCGATGAAGGTGATGATACCGCGGATGATGGGCCAGCCGAAAATTTTACAGCGGTCGCGCACCAATTTGAGTTCTTCCGTTTTTTCGACCAGACCGTCCTTCGAGCGCACAACGATCGCCTGTTTGTTCGGTCCGCGCATCAAAATGCCTTCGATCAGCGCCTGACCGCCGATACTCGTGCGAAACTTGGTTTCACAGCAGTTTTTCTTTTTCATATCGTTTCTCCTTGTGCATACTATAACACACCTTTTTCAAAAATGCAACACTTGTTCGATTATTTTTGAAAAAATATTTTTCACTCTATATAATAAGGTATTTTAGCACAGTTTTTCACAAAACGCAAATGAAGTTTTATATCCCCCTACCGCTTTTGCCTCCCTTGTAAAGGGAGGTGGCACGAGCGTAGCGAGTGACGGAGGGATTCCTGTTTCCTATCGCACCCTCATGCGTCATCCCACAAGAATCCCCCCTGAAAAATCAAAGATTTTTCTGTCCCCCCCTATGACAAGGGGGGTTAAGAACCACCAACCTCCCTTGTTAAAGGTAGCGAAGCGGCGGCACGGTGTTGAATGATGTGCCGGTGCCACATCAGACCCGTGCCGTGACCGAGCCGCAGCGAGACGGTGGCACGAGCGTAGCGAGTGACGGAGGGATTCCCGTTCCCTATCGCGCCCTCGTGCGTCATCGCACAAGAATCCCCCCTGAAAAATCAAAGATTTTTCTGTCCCCCCTTTGACAAGGGGGGTTATAAGGAGCGTCATTGCGAGGCGGCTTGCCGCCGTGGCAATCCGCATCCCTCGTCCAAAGAACGGATTCCCACGGCAACTTCGTTGCCTCGGAATGACGAAGATTTTTACATATCCAAATATCTCGTCCTTGCGGTGCGCAGCAAAAAAAACGACCCGCCCAAAAGCAGGTCGTTTTACGATGTATGCTGATTACTTGGCTTCTTTGGCGGCTTTGAATGCCTCAATGAGCATCGGCGTCACCTTGAACAGATCGCCGCAGATGCCATAGTCCGCCACCTCAAAGATGGGAGCGGTCTCGCTCTTGTTGACGGCGATGATGCACTCGGAATCCTGCATACCGGCCTTGTGCTGGATCGCGCCGGAGATACCGAGGGCGATGTAGATTTTCGGGTGGACGGTCTTGCCGGTCTGACCGACCTGGTGATCGGCGGAAAGCCAACCGCTGTCGATCGCGACACGGGAGCCGCCGACGACACCGCCGAGGACTTCGGCGAGTTCTTCGGCGAGTTTGATACCGCCTTCGACATCCTTGCTGATGCCGCGGCCGACGGAAACGATGTATTCCGCACCGATGAGGTCCACGAGTTTCTTAGCGGCTTTGACCACTTCGACGACTTCGGTGGCGAGGTCTTTCTTGTCGAGTTCCACGGCAAATTTGGTGACCTTCACCGCGTCTGCCTTCTTCTGATCGAAAGCGGCTTTTTTCATCACGCCCGGGCGAACGGTCGCCATGGAGGGACGGAAACGGGGGCAGATGATGGAAGCCATCAGGTTGCCGCCGAAAGCCGGACGCGTCATTTTGAGGTCGCGGGACACATCGTGATCTTCGCCCATGACCTTCGCCGTGCCGACCTTTTCGATGCGCTCTTCGGGGAGCGTGGAGGCGGAGCGGAGGAAGTCTTTGTAGATGCCCATATCGACATCGAGGTGCGTGCAGTCGGCGCAAAGACCGGTGTGCAGACGCGCGGCGCAGCGCGGACCGAGGTCACGGCCGATGTTGGTCGCGCCGATGAGGAACGCCTCGGGCTTGCGCTCGGAGATCACATCGCAGATGACTTTGGCGTAAGCGTCGGTGGTGTAGTTTTTCAAAAGCGGATGATCGCAGACGATCACTTCGTCCGCACCGTAGCCGCCGAGATCGGAAGCAAGTTTTTCCACGCCGTCACCGAGGAGGAGACCGACGAGGTTGACGCCGAGTTCGTCGGCGAGTTTGCGCCCTTCGGATATGAGTTCGAAGGAGGTGGGCATCATCTGTCCCTGACGCTGTTCGCAAAATACCCAAACATCTTTGAATTCAGCGGTTGCAGCGCTGTTAAATGCTTTATTCATAGTCTTCGTTCTCCTTCCTTAAATCATGTGCTTGGCGGCGAGGATGCCGGCAAGTTTCTCACAGGTTTCCTTGCCGTTGCCTTCGAGCATCTGACCTGCGCCCTTCTGCGGCGGCGTGAAGGAAGTGAGAATGTTGGTGGGGGAGCCTTTGAGACCGATGGTGGTCGCGTCGATGAAGGGGTGATCCTTCAAAGCCTCATAGTCGAGCACGGTCAAGGGCTTGTTCCAGGCATCGAACGCACCGGCGACGGAGAGGTAACGCGGCGTGTTGAGTTCTTTGATGCAGGTGATGAGACAGGGCGTTTTGACCTTGATGGTCATATAGCCGTCTTCCAGCACGCGCTTGACGGTCAGCGTGTCGCCGTCCTTGCGGATATCGGCGGCGTAGGTGACCTGGGGCAGACCGAGTTTTTCGGCGATCTGCGGACCGACCTGAGCGGTATCGCCGTCGATCGCCTGGCGGCCGCAAAATACGATGTCGTCCTTCTCAATACCGATGGTATCGAGTGCGGCGGCAAGGATCTGAGAGGTGGCGTAGGTATCGCTGCCGCCGAATTCACGGGCGGAAACGAGATACGCGTCATCTGCGCCCATGGCGATGAGTTCGCGGAGCATTCCTTCGGCAGGGGGCGGGCCCATGGTGACCACGGACACGGTGCAGCCGAGGGTATCTTTGAGCGCGAGAGCGGCTTCCACGGCGTTCATATCATCGGGGTTGATGATCGTCTGCATGGATGCACGGTTGAGGGTACCGTCGGGATTGACGGCGACTTTACCGGAGGTATCCGGCACCTGTTTGACACAAACTAAAATTTTCATAATCTTTTGACCTCCACGCTCAGTTCACACCGAGGTACTTGGCGATGACCATACGCTGGACTTCGGAAGTGCCTTCGTAGATTTCTGTGATCTTGGCATCGCGCATCATGCGCTCCACCGGGTATTCACGCATATAGCCGTAGCCGCCGAAGAGTTGGACGGCGCGGCGCGTGACATCGGAAGCGGCTTCGGCGGCAAAGAGTTTCGCCATAGCGGCATCCTTGGAGTAATCCTCGTGATTTTGCTTTTTGCAAGCGGCGGAATAGACCAAAAACTTCGCAGCCTGCATCTTCGCTTCCATGTCGGCGAGTTGGAACTGCGTGTTCTGGAACTGGCTGATGCGGCGCTTGAATTGGATGCGCTCTTTCGTGTACTTGACGGTCTCGATGATCGCACCTTCGCCGATGCCCAGTGCCTGTGCGGCGATACCGATACGGCCGCCGTCGAGCGTCTTCATGGCGATTTTGAAGCCTTCGCCCTCTTTGCCCAAAAGGTTTTCTTTCGGGACGATGCAGTCTTCGAAAACGAGGTCGCAGGTGGAACTGCCGCGGATGCCCATCTTCTTTTCGTGCTTACCGGTGGAGAAGCCGGGGAAATCCTTTTCGACAATGAACGCGGAAATGCCGTGGTTGCCGAGTGCGGGATTGGTCATGGCGAAGATGACGAAGGTGTCCGCCACGGAACCGTTGGTGATGAAGCACTTTGAGCCGTTGAGCACATAGTGATCGCCATCGAGCACGGCGACGGTCTGCTGACCGGAAGCATCCGTGCCGGCGTTGGGCTCGGTCAGACCGAATGCGCCGAGTTTACGGCCGGAGAGCAGGTCGGGCAGATATTTCTTTTTTTGTTCCTCTGTGCCGTTTTCAAAAATGGGAGCGCAGCAAAGGGAAGTGTGAGCGGAAACGATGACCGCTGTTGTACCGCAGACTTTTGCGAGTTCCTCCACGCACATCGCGTAGGAAAGGACATCGCCGCCCTGTCCGCCGTACTCCTTGGGGAAGTAGATGCCGAGCATACCGAGTTTACCGAGTTTTTCGACCGTTTCCGCAGGGAAACGCTCTTCCTCGTCAATTTCGGCGGCGAGCGGCTTCACTTCGTTTTCCGCAAATTCACGGAACATTTTTTGAACCAGTTTTTGTTCTCTGGTCAGTTGGAAGTCCATACGATCTTCTCCTTTATTACAAATTTGTTTGCTGACTGTTAAGGTCTGCAACGGCGCAAAAACGCACGATACACAGACATTATTATTATATAAGCAGGTACAGGCGTTGTCAAGGTGAAAAAGTGAAAAAAATCGCGAAAAATCGCGGAAAATTTGTGAAATCTGCGCTAAAAAATGGGATATTATTTTGTGCAAAACACAAAGGATTTAACATTTACAATCAATACCGCTTGACCTCCCTTGTAAAAGGGAGTTGGATTTTCGCGAAGCGAAAAGACGGAGGGATTCCCCCTACCTCTTCCGCCGATCCCGTAGGGGCGAACTGTGTTCGCCCGCCATACGGGATGCAAAATTTTTCGGGCGAACACAGTTCGCCCCTACGCCGTCATCGCACACGGGAGGAGCAAGCCCCTCCCCTA
>JAZUIU010000030.1:0-77456 GCA_045642405.1 Oscillospiraceae bacterium | reverse complement strand
CCGCCTGTGGCGGATGAAGCGAGCTGAGCGAGTGGCAGCGGTCAAAAAAATCGAGGATAGCGTAAGCCCGATGATTTTTTTGGGTACCGCAACAGGAGAAGGTGGCACGAGCGCAGCGAGTGACGGATGAGGTCGCTGCAAACCTCATCCACCGCAAGCGGTCCCCCTTCCCCTAAGGGGAAGGCAAATAGGCAGGAAAATTTCAAAATTTTCTCCCCTGCATCGTGTATTTCAAAAATCCGAAGGATTTTTATAGAATAAAAAAGAAGCAGAAAGAAAACTTTCTGCTTCTTCGTTTCCGTGCTTATTCTGCCGCAACTTTGGATTCGATGACCTTTACGGTACGACCGTTGTAGTTGCCACACGCGGGGCACATTCTGTGGCTCTGGTGGAGAGCACCGCACTTCGGGCACTTGACCAAAGTCGGAGCCGTCAGCTTCCAAGTGGAACTGCGTCTCTTGTCGCGTCTTTGACGGGAAACTTTTCCCTTAGGTACTGCCATAATGACACCTCCTTGATGTAAAATCGCAATGCGATCGTTATTCTTCCAATAGTTTTGCCAACGCCTGCAATCTCGGGTCTACTTCTTTTTTACAACGACAAGTCTCAAAATTGAGATTGACACCGCAACTGAAGCAAAGTCCCTTGCAATCGTCCCGGCAAAGTATTTTTGTAGGCATATTGAGGATAAACACCTCACGAGCAATCTCGCTGAGGTCCACAGCGTCGTTTACCAAAAGACGGATGTCATCGTTCTTCTCGTCCATCACTTCACTTGCAAGCATACAGGTGAAGTTCTGTTCGTAAGGCTTTTGAAACTCCGTCAGACAACGGTCACAAACTGCGGAAAGGTCTGCACTGATTTTCATCTGCAATTGAAGCATTCCGGCGATATTCCGTACCTCTCCTACCACTAAGACAGGTGCAGTTGCCGGGCAGACACCGCCGAAGTCCACATCAGAATAATCTTCCTCAAAATGAAAGTCAATTCTGCCTCCGGGAGTGTTGATGATTCTCTTGACATCTAAAATCATAGTACACCTCGCAATGACACAAGAAGTATTATAGTAAAAAATTGTGGTATTGTCAAATACTTTTTTGTACTTTTTTACAAAAATTTTTTAATGTCTTTACTTTTGCCGATTTTCCTTGTAAAATGAATGAAATTGATTGTAGAGGTGAGGGTGTGAAAGAATTCAAAATCGGTGCAAATGATGCCGGTCAGCGTTTGGATCGCTTTATCAGCAAATGTATTCCGCTTCTTCCCTCTTCCATGACGCAAAAATATATCCGTCTCAAACGCTTCAAATTGAACGGTATGCGCGCGCAGCGCGACACGCGATTACAAGAAGGTGATATTCTTTCTTGCTACATCAACGATGAGTTTTTCGAAACGCCGAGCGAAGAAAATGCCTATCTCACGATCGACCGTCCGAAACTCAAAATCGTATATGAAGACGAAAATATTATGCTCCTCGATAAGCCGGTCGGGATGGTCTGCCATGCTGATGAAAACGAGCAGATATACACGCTGATCAACCATGTACTTGCTTATTTATATCAAAAACGAGAATTCCGACCACAAGCCGAAAATGCTTTTACGCCTGCTTTGTGCAACCGCATCGACCGCAATACCGCCGGTATTGTTATTGCCGCGAAAAATGCCGAAGCGCTTCGCATTTTGAATGATAAAATCAAAGAGCGTGAACTTTCCAAGTTTTACCTATGTGTTTGTATCGGGACACTGTTCCCTCAAAGCGGACGCATAGAGTGCTTTTTACGAAAAGACGAGAAAGAGAATAAAGTGCGCGTTTATCATCATCCCGTTCCGGACGGACGCTCGGCGATCACTCTTTATGAAACGCAAAGGACGAATGAAATGTATTCACTCGTTGAAGTGGAACTCTTGACGGGACGAACGCATCAGATCCGAGCCACCTTTGCCGATATAGGGCATCCCCTGCTCGGTGACGGAAAATACGGAAGTGGCGCACATAACCGCAAGAGCGGAGAAACGCATCAACTGCTCTACTCGTACCGATTGCGATTTGATTTCAAAAGTGATGCAGGCTGTCTGAACTATCTGAAAGGCAAAGAATTTATTGTGGACGATGTTCCGTTTGCTAAAAAGTATTTTTCTTAACGAAAGGAATTGTGAAATGGCAGCAGAAAAGAAAAAACTGATCCAATTCAAAAATATCGTCAAAACATTTGAAGACGGAATAACTGTCCTCAAAGGTGTTAATCTTGATATCTACGAAAACGAATTTGTGACCTTACTCGGACCTTCCGGCTGCGGTAAGACTACATTGCTTCGCATTTTAGGCGGCTTTTTGAAACCGAATAAAGGCAAAGTCCTTTTTGACGGTGAAGATATCGTCGATGTTCCTCCCTATAAGCGTGAGATCAATACGGTTTTTCAAAAATACGCCCTTTTTCCGCACATGAATGTGTTTGACAATATTGCCTTTGGTTTGTCAATCAAAAAAGAACCGAAGGATGTGATCAAACAAAAAGTAATGCGTATGCTGCGACTGGTCAATTTGGAAGAATACGCCGAGCGTAATGTAACCGAACTTTCCGGCGGTCAGCAGCAGCGTATTGCGATCGCGCGCGCATTGGTCAATGAACCAAGCGTCCTGCTTTTAGACGAGCCGCTCGGCGCTTTGGATCTGAAACTGCGTAAAGAGATGCAAAAAGAACTCAAATCCATTCAGGAAGAAGTCGGCATCACCTTTATTTTCGTTACACACGATCAAGAGGAAGCTTTGACGATGTCCGATAAGATTGTTGTAATCAAAGACGGTGAAATTCAACAGATCGGCACACCCGACGAAATCTATCGCACACCGGTCAATGAATTTGTCGCAAACTTTATCGGTGAGAGCAATATCATTGATGGCGTGGTTGTTGATGACGATCATGTTATATTCGAGGACAAAAAATTTGCCTGCAATGCCCGTGGGTTTGCCGCCGGTGAAAAGGTCGATGTTGTACTGCGCCCCGAACATCTCAACATTGTCAATCGCACGAACGCAATGCTCAAAGGTACGGTGAAATCGCAGGTGTTCAAAGGAATGCACTACGAAACGGTTGTGGAGACGCGCGCCGGTACTTCCATTACCGTTAAAATGCAGGTTTCGCAGGATCGCCCGGTCTTCAACGCGGATGCAAAAGAGAAAATCAGTGCAAACGGCTTTTTGCTCGATGTGGAAGATGTTGCGGAATTGGACGATGAAAAGATCGTGGCTTTGGCATCCGCCGAAGCTTGGGATGCCGAAAGTGAAGAACCGATTTCCATTAAAAATGTGGAAAATAACATCAAACCCGAAAACGGAAACTATACCGTCACCTTCTCCACTTCCGCCGGTACCTCTATCACCGTGCAGGCGATCGTTGTGACGCAAAACCGCGTGGAGAGCAATATCTATCAAGAAGAAATCTACGCAATGAATTTCTTTAAGAAGGTCGAAGATATTCAGGAAAGTATGGCATTGGATACCGACTTGAAGACTTGGGCAGGTGCTTCCGCATGGAGTCTGGAAGACGGTGAACAAGTGGAGATCACGGATGTCAAGTATACCTTTGATCCGGAAAATATCGTTCCCGGTGTTTACGATGTGACATTTGCTACCGAAGGTTATGAATACCAAGTTTCCACGCCGCGCGCATTCAAAGATGGCGAACGCGTAGGACTTTCGTTTGAAGCAGAAAACATTCATGTAATGAAAAAGGAGGAAAACCAACGGTGAAGCAATTTCGCACGATGACCTATCCGTATGTGATTTGGATCAGCCTCATTATCGTATTGCCGATGCTTTTGATTGTGTTTTATGCCTTTACCGTTTCCGGCAATTCCGTTTTGACCTTCCGTTTCACATTTGACAATTTTATCCGCTTTGTGACAGATCGTGTCTTTATGGAAGTTTTGCTTCGCTCGCTTTATATTGCCATTTTGACCACACTGATCTGTGTTTTGATCGGCTATCCGATCGCCTACACCATTACAAAACGCGGCGGTGCCAATGAAACGATGCTGATTTTTCTCATTACCATGCCGACTTTGGTCAATATTCTGGTGCGTACTTACGCATGGATGGGTATTTTACAAGATGACGGCGTCATCAATGATATTCTGGCTCTTTTCAACCTTGCACCGGCTACGATGATCCATACCGATTTTGCAGTCGTATTAGGTATGGTTTATAACTTTTTGCCCTTTATGATTTTACAGATCCACTCTGCTCTTTCCAAGATGGATAAAAGCCTTTTGGAAGCGGCAAACGATTTGGGAGCAGACAAAACGCAAGCATTCTTGCGTGTTACCCTTCCCCTTTCCCTGCCCGGTGTGATCTCCGGCATCACGCTGGTATTTCTCCCCTCCGTTTCCAGTTTCTTTATTCCGAAACTTTTGGGCGGCGGTCAGTATGTATTGGTCGGTAATATTATTGAAACCCAATTTTTGACCGCAGGCGACTGGAATTTCGGCAGTGCCATTTCGCTTATCATGGCAGTGATCATTATGATTTCCATGTGGCTTACGCGCAAAATCGATGTTCAGCCGGCATCGAGCGGAAAGGAGTAAGCGATGGAAAAGCAAAAAAAGAGTATCGGCTCTTCTGTTATTTTGGCACTCACGCTGCTCTTTCTTTATCTGCCGATCATTTATATCATTATTTTTTCGTTTAACAGTTCCCGTTCTTTGACACATTTTGACGGTTTTTCTTGGCGATGGTATCAAAAAATGTTTGCCGACAGTACGATGATGGAAGCAATTTTCTACACGGCTTTGGTTGCCATTATTGCAACGATCGTTTCCACCGTTGTCGGTACCTTAACTGCGATCGGTCTTTCGCGCAGTGGAAAGGTACTCAACACCTATGTGGAACGCGTGAACGATTTGCCTGTGATGAATCCCGATATTGTGACGGCAATCAGCCTTTTAATGTTTTTCAGCGTTCTGACGATTCGAAAAGGTCTCGGTACGATGCTTTTAGCGCACATTATGTTCTGTATTCCTTATGTGATGCTCTCCGTGATGCCGAAATTGCGATCTCTTGACAATAATTTGGTCGACGCCGCAATGGACCTCGGTGCTACGCCGATTCAAGCCTTGACCAAAGTCATACTTCCGCAGATCCGTTCCGGCATTATCTCCGGTATGTTGATCGCATTTTCCATGAGTTTTGACGATTTTGTAATTTCTTACTTTGTTACCGGTAACGGCGTGAACAATATTTCCATTTTGGTTTACACGATGTCAAAGCGTGTCAATCCTTCCATCAACGCACTTTCCACCATTGTGATCGTTTTGATCTCGTTGGTGCTCGGTATTGCGAATTTAGTGCCGATTTTGCGTGAGAAAAAAGAAAAAACAACATCTTATTAAGGAGGAAAACAAATGAAAATTACGCGCGTAATGAAAAAGACGGTCACTGTGGGTATTCTGACTCTGCTGATTTTCTGCGGCTTTATATCCTGCGGATCTTCCAATGCTCAGCTCAGAGAAGCCGCCATTGCCAAATACGGTTCGGATACTCTCAAACTTTATCTTCCCGGCGAATACCTGGGTGAGAATGTGATCTCCAACTTTGAAAAGCAGTTCGGCGTCAAAGTGATCATCGAATATTTCGATTCCAACGAGATGATGTATACCAAACTGCAAGCCGGCGATAAGTACGATGTTTTGATTCCTTCCGACTATATGATCGAACGACTGATGGCAGAAAACTATTTGCAGCCGATTGACAAAACACGCATTCCCAATTTCAGTGCTCTTTCGGATGCGGTTTTGAATTTGCCGTATGACCCGAACAATGAGTATTCCGTCCCCTACTTCTGGGGTAGTGTCGGGCTTGTGTACAATCACAATAATGTGCCTGATGAGTTGGTCGAGAAAGAAGGTTGGGAAATTCTCCGCAACACCGATTATAAGGGATGTATCAATGTTTACGATTCCGAGCGTGACTCCTTTATGATGGCGTTCAAGGCACTCGGCTATTCGATGAACACAGAAAATAAAGACGAAATTCAAGAGGCGTATGAATGGCTGCGTCAACTCAATCAAACGATGGATCCGACTTATGTAACCGATGAAGTGATTGATTCGATGATCGGCGGCAGTAAAGATATTGCCGTGGTTTACAGCGGTGACGCGGTCGTTATACTCGAAGAGAATGAGGATATGCACTTCTTCAACCCGAATGAAGGCACAAACATCTGGTGTGATGCTATGGTCATTCCGAAAAATGCGGAAAATCCCCTTTTGGCACACGAATTTATTAACTACTTCCTCACCTATGAGGCGGCGTATGATAACTCTGAAACCGTCGGCTATGCTTCGCCGCACGCGGAAGTTCTGGAAGAAATGTCCACTTCGGAAGAACTTTATGCCGATAATAACGCTTATCTTCCCCGTAGCGGTTGGGAAAATGACGAAATGTTCCACGATAACCGTACATTGCAAAAAGAACTTTCTCACCTTTGGATTAAGGTAAAGGCTGAAAACTAAGGAGATACTATGAAAATCGGAGATATTTACACCTATACTACAACCGTAAACGAACAAAATGTCGCCGCCGCATTGGGCAGCGGTGCTTTACCGGTATTCGGTACGCCGTTTTTGATTGCGGCGATGGAAAGTGCGGCTTTTAAGGGAATGCAAAAAGAGTTGGATGAAAGCAAATCCACAGTCGGTACAAAAGTCTGCATTTCCCACAGTTCACCCACTCCGATCGGTATGAAAGTACGCGCTGAAGCGGAGATCATCGCAATTTCCGAAAACGGTAAAATGGTTGATTTTGCCGTACGCGCATTTGATGAGGTCGGTCTGATCGGCGAAGGTACGCATCAACGCGCGATCATCACCGTGGAGCGTTTTATGGCGAAGTGCGAAGGTAAACGCAAATGATGTAAAATCAAGATGATAAAAATAAGTCTCATTGGTTACCCAATGAGACTTATTTTTTCAGAAGAGACTGATCTGACTCGTTTCCGGCATACCGGCGAAACTGCCGAGCGCACGCAGTTGGTCAATATGCGTTTGCGAGAGTTTATTGCAGCATTCGGAGAATTCTTCAACGGATAAAAACTCTTTGCCGGCGCGTTTTTGTACCGTGTCGATCGCCGCACTTTCTCCCAAGCCGTGGATGGAAGTCAGCGGCGGCAGTAAGCCGTTTTCCGTAACGATGAACTTCGTTGCATCGGAACGGTAAATGTCAATGGTTTCAAAATGGAAACCGCGCAGTAAAAACTCATAGCACACTTCCAATGTGGTCATCAGATCCTGCTCGACTGCACTCGCATCCTTGTTGTTTTCAATTTCATGGATGCGTTTGCGAAGCGAAGAAATGTCCTTACAACATTCGGCGGCGTCAAAGGCTTTGGCGCGTATGGTAAAGAAAGTCGCGTAAAACGCAAGCGGATAATGCACTTTGTACCATGCGATGCGAAATGCCATCATCACATAGGCAACCGCGTGTGCTTTCGGGAACAGATAACCGATCTTTGAGAGGGAGTCAATATACCATTCCGGCACATTGTGCTTTTCCATCTCCTCTTTCCACATTCCCCAATCATCCGCTTTGCCTTTTTTTACTTTTCCTTTGCGGACGGCTTCCATGATCTTGAAACTCATTTTGGCATCCAAACCCATGGAAATGAGATAAAGCATAATGTCATCACGGCATCCAACCGTTTCCAAAACGCTTGCCGTACCATTCAAAATCAAGTCTTTTGCGTTACCGATCCACACATCCTCACCGTGAGAGAAACCGGACAGGCGCAAAAGCGTATTGAAGTTTTTCGGTTGGGTATCGACCAACATTTGACGGGTGAAACGCGTGTTGAATTCGGGGATCGCCACTGCACCGGTCGGACCGAGCAATTCGTCATTTTCAAAGCCGAGTACGGCGGAAGAAGTAAAGATGCTCATCGTATCGGGATCATCCAACGCAATGGTTTGCGCTTTTACTCCGGTGAGGTCTTCGAGCATTTTGATCATCGTCGGATCATCGTGCCCGAGCATATCAAGTTTTAATAGGTTGTCCTCCATGCAGTGGTATTCAAAATGCGTGGTAATGGTTTCGGCATCCGCTTTGTCGGCAGGATGTTGCACTGCGGTAAAATCTTCAATATCCATATCATCCGGCACAACGACCAGACCGCCGGGATGCTGTCCGGTAGTACGGCGAACGCCGACACAACCTGCGGTCAAACGGTCTATTTCGGCATTGCCTGCGGAAATTTTATTCTCATCCAAATATTTTAAGACATAACCGTAAGCGGTCTTTTCCGCCAAAGTGCCGATCGTTCCGGCGCGGAACACCTGCGTCTTGCCGAACATTTCGATCGCGTGCTGATGAGCGCGTGCCTGATATTCACCCGAGAAGTTGAGGTCGATATCGGGGACTTTGCCGCCGCCGTAACCAAGAAAAGTTTCAAACGGAATATCAAAGCCGTCTTTCACATACTTAGCTCCGCATACGGGGCAAAGTTTATCGGGCATATCAGCACCGCAACCGTAACCTTGTCCCTGCATAAATTCAACATTACGGCATTGCGGACAACGGTAATGCGGCGGAAGCGAATTGACCTCCGTAATGCCGGACATATAGGCGACCAGCGAAGAGCCGACAGAGCCACGCGAGCCGACCAGATAACCGCACTCCATGGAACGCTGCACTAACTTTTGCGCCGACATATAGACCACATCATATTTGCCGAGAATACTGTCCAATTCGACATTGAGGCGGTCAACGATCAACTGCGGCGGCTCATCGCCGTAGAGCGCATGGGCTTTATCCCAAACCATACGCTCCAAATCCTCTTTGGAGTTTTTAAGACGCGGCGGAAAAAGTTTGCCTTTGGGCAGAAGTTCGATCTCCTCCACCATATCGGCGATCATACGCGTATTGGTGACAACAACTTCGTACGCTTTCTCTTCACCGAGATATGCAAATTCTTTGAGCATCTCTTCGGTCGTGCGGAAATAAAGCGGAAGCGGCGCATTGGCATCTTCAAATTTCTTTGCGGCAAGAAGAATATGACGATAGATTTCGTCCTCTTTCTCCTGGAAATGCACATCACCGGTTGCAACAACCGGTTTTCCGAGTGCTTCGCCCAAGCGGACAATCGTGCGGTTAAACTCCATCAAATCTTCTTCACTATCCACCGTTCCGTCACGCAGCATAAAGGCGTTGTTGCAAAGGGGTTGGATTTCCAGATAATCGTAAAATGAAGCAATGCGGCAAAGTTCATCCCAATCCTTATGCTCCACGACCGCACGGAAAAGTTCACCTGCTTCACAGGCAGAGCCGATGATCAGGCCTTCGCGGTGCGTGATCAGTTCACTCTTTGGCATAGTCGGTTTTCCGCGCATAAAGTATTGGAGGTTGGAAGCGCTAATCAGGCGGTACAAGTTTTTCAAACCGACTTTATTTTTGGCAATCAATATGATGTGTTTCGGATAGCGGTTTGCCTTTTTGCTTTGCGGACGGAGTTTGAGCATTTCTTCATTGATCTGCCCGAAGCGCGAAATCCCACGCTCGCGAAGCATATCAAAGAATTTGACCAGCATCTGCCCTACGGGAATAGCATCATCCGAAGCACGGTGATGGTTGAATGTCGGCAATGCAAGATAATCTGCCACAATGTCAAGTTTATACTTGTCCAACTGCGGCAAAAGGTTTTGTGCAAATATGAGGGTATCCAAATAGGTCGGCTCAAAGGGAATATTGAGTTTTTGACAAGCGGCACGGATAAATCCGATATCAAACTCGGCATTGTGCGCCGCAAAAGGACGATCACCTGCAAACTCCAAAAATGCACGGATGGCATCTTCCAACTGCGGTGCTCCTCGGAGCATATTGTCCGTAATGCCGGTCAAACCGACGATTTCGGGCGTCAAAGCGCGTTGGGGATCGACAAAAGTCTGAAAAGTATCGGTAATTTCACCGTTTTTCAAGATGACGGCACCGATTTCGATAATGGTTTCGCGCGTGACATTTAACCCCGTTGTTTCGATGTCGAAACAACAGATCTCATCGGAAAAATCACCGTCTTTTGTACCGTGTACAGCAACGCGGTCATCCAAATTGTTGATATAATAGCCTTCACAACCGTATAAAATTTTGATTTTTCCTTCCCCGGCATGCCAGGCATCCGGGAAAGACTGCACGCCGCCGTGGTCGGTGATGGCAATGGCAGGCATTCCCCATTTTGCCGCAAGATTGACCACGCTTTTTGTGTCGGTCAGCGCGTCCATGTTGGACATTTTGGTATGTAAGTGCAATTCCACACGCTTGACTTCGGCGTGATCTACGCGTTCCGGCTTTTGGAACATCGTGATACAGGCAGGTTTCAACTCAATGTCTTTCTTATCGCGAGAAAGGTCCATCTTGCCGGCGACGCGAATCCAAACGCCGGGCTTGATCTCCTTTTCAAGAGCCTGTACGCGTGCTTCTTCCATATAGGTTCGCACAACCAAAGAGGTTTCGTTATCAGTGATTTCACACATAAAAAGCCAACTGCCGGGACGGCGCGTTTCGCGACATTCGACCTTAAACACTTTTCCCTCAACTTTGACATTTTCACTCTTTGCGGTCAAGTCTTTCAAAGGCGTCAGTTTGCCCTTGATCTCTTTGCCCATAAGGATTTTGCCATCAATGCGAGTTTCTTTGACGGTGCTTTTGACCGCTGCTTTGGGTGCGATCGCAAGAATGGAAACCGAAGATAAAGCGTAGTGCTCCGCCATACTTTCTTCAATTGTCCTCAATTCTTCATTGCTTAATGCCTGCGGAACGGAAAGTTCAATTTCCATTTCGCGTATATCCTGATGTAATACGACATTACAGACAAAGGCGTGATTTAATTGTAACCGCAGATCCATCTGCGGCGAAAAATCCGGAAATGCTTCAAAAAATGGTATTCTTTCTGGCATGATGATCTCTTTCTTAATTACAGTTTGTCGATTTCTTCCAATAATACTTCCAATAGTTTCTCTTGCGGTACTTTGCGAATGATCTCGCCTTTACGAAAAAGCAAACCTTCTCCTTTTCCGCCTGCAATACCGATGTCTGCGGCAGATGCCTCACCGGGTCCGTTTACCACGCACCCCATAACGGCGACCGTTAAATTTTTCTTGCAATCACTCAAACGGCGTTCTAATTCTTCAACGATCGGGATCATATTGTAAGCTGTTCTGCCGCAAGTCGGACAGGAAATGAGATTGACGCCGCTTTTTCGTATACCGCACGCTTGTAAAATACGCTTTGCGGCATAAACTTCCTCCACAGGGTCTGCCGTCAGGGAAACGCGGATGGTGTCGCCGATGCCCTCGCAAAGGAGACCTCCGATACCGATCGCCGATTTCAAAAGTCCCATGGAAGGTGTTCCGGCTTCAGTAACGCCGAGATGAAGCGGATAATCCACTTTATTATGTAACATACGGTATGCCGCCATATTGAGCGGTACATCTGAACTTTTGACGCTGATGCAGATATCTTCAAAATGGAATTTTTCCAAAAGGCTGATATGTTGCAAAGCACTTTCGCAAAGTGCTTCGGGTGTCACTTTGCCGTATTTGGCAAGGAGCGGTTTTTCCAGTGATCCGCCGTTTACGCCGATCCGGATCGGCACGCAATGCGCTTTACAGGCATCGACAACGGCTTTTACGCGGTCTTCCCCACCGATATTGCCCGGATTGATACGAATTTTATCAGCCCCTCGCTCAGCGGAGGCAACGGCGAGGCGGTAATCAAAATGAATGTCGGCAACGAGCGGAATGCAGATTTCTTTTTTGATCTCGCTGATTGCCTCTGCCGCCGCCATATCCGGCACCGTTACACGCACGATATCGCATCCGGCATCTTCCAAAGCATGGATTTGCGCAACGGTGTTTGCCACATCTTCGGTTTTGGTATTGCACATCGACTGGATGCTGACCGGCGCACCACCGCCGATTTTGACATCACCGACACAAATTTGCTTTGTCATAGTATTCCCTACTTTCAAAATAGTTTCACAAGATCACGAAATGTGATATAGAGCATGAACACCATCAAAAGTGAAAAACTGATCGTGTTGATCAAATTGAGATACCGATAGGGTATCTCCTTGCGAAAGAGCAGTTTACTCAACGCATTGATGATGAGAAACAAAATCTGTCCCCCATCAAGGGCAGGTAACGGCAGTAAATTCATTACACTGAGGTTGACGGCAAGCAATGCACCGATATACAAAACGCTTTGTATCGCTGCCTTTACGCCGCTTTGCGCCTCGGTTTCCTCTCCAATCTCTTTGATCGTCGATACGATCCCGACCGGACCGCTGACATCGTCCAGACCGGCAGAGCCCTGCACAAGCATTTTCAGGCTCAACCGAACCAAACGAGCAAAATCAATCGTCTGATACCAAGACTGTTTCAGTTTTGTACCAAAAGTCGCTTCTTCAATACCACCGACGGAAAAACCGTAAGCTCGTATTGCGTTACCGTTTTCATCCAAAATATCAAGTAATTTCAGCCGACTGTCGTGCTTTTTGCCTTCTCGAAGCACCGTTACGGTAATCGCGCCGTCTTCATCGCGCGTTACAGTATTGAGTACAACATCTATATCGTTTCGGATATAGATACGCTCTTTATTGATTGCATAAAGCATATCGCCCTCTTGCATATCGGCATTTTGCTTTATAAATTCCGGACGAAACGCTGTGATTTCCGTCGTATAAAATCCTGCGGCATCGGAATAAAGAAAAAACACGATCAAAAAGCCAACTATAAATGTCATGATAACGCCGGCGACAAAAATGATAAACTTTTTGAAAAATCCTTGCCGATTAAGTCCACGCGGATCGTCCGATTCTCCGTCTTCCCCATCCATGGCGCAAAAACCGCCCAATGGGAATGCACGCAAAGAATACTGCGTTTCTTTACCCTGCTTTTTTAAAAGGCACGGTCCCATACCGATCGAGAATTCGTTGACGCGCACGCCAAAGGCTTTTGCCGAAAGAAAATGCCCTAACTCATGCACGAATATCAGTACTCCGTAAAGCAAAACGGCAAAGAGAATATAAATCATACGAACTCCTTAAGGTTAGGCAGATAATTTGATACCGCTTCGCGAGCAAGTCGGTCTGCAAAAAGAATATCCGAAAGAGACGGATTTGATACCGATTTTACAGAAGAAAGTGCTTCTTCGACAAGAATGGGAATATCCGAAAAACGGATTTTGTCCTGCAAAAATGCGCCGACGGCCGCTTCGTTTGCACCGTTCATGATCGCGCAGGTTGTGCCGCCTTTTGCCGCACATTCCTTCGCAATGTGAAGGCAACGAAACGCCTCTTCATCCGGCTTTGCAAAAGTCATCGGCGGACAGGCGCATAAATCAAGCGGCGTCAAAGGTGACACGGTACGATTGGGATAAGTCAATGCGTAGCGGATTGGTAAGCGCATATCGGGTGTGCCGAGTTGCGCAAGCATTGCACCGTCCTGAAATTCAACCAAAGAATGCACGATACTTTGACGGTGGATGAGGGCATCGACTTGCGAAAGCGGCAAATGATAAAGCCGCATTGCCTCAATGATCTCCAATCCTTTGTTCATCAAAGTGGCACAATCGACGGTGATCTTCTCCCCCATTGTCCAATTCGGGTGACGCAGCGCATCCGCTTTTGTTTTTTGAGCAAGTTCTTCTTTTGCCATACCGTAGAACGGACCGCCGGAACAAGTCAAAATAAGGCGTTTGATCTCTCTTTTGTCCCGACATCCCTGCAAGCACTGGAAAATAGCCGAATGCTCACTGTCAACGGGGATGATTTCGGCACCATATTGCTCGGCTTTTTGCATCACAAGTTCACCGGCGCAAACAAGCGTCTCTTTATTGGCAAAAGCGATGCGTTTACCCTTTTGAATTGCCGCAAGTGTCGGCTGCAAACCGATCATACCCACTACCGCCGTCACGACCGCTTCCGCTTCGTCTATCGTTGCGGCGGCGATCAAACCGTCCATACCGCTCATGACAGGGATCGCGGTGTCCTGCAAGCGTAAGCGCAATTCGTTTGCCGCATCTTCATCGTATGCAATAACGAGTTTGGGTAGAAATTCGCGTGCCTGTGCTTCCAGAAGATCAATATTACGATTTGCCGTCAAAGCAACGGCTTTCAGACCGATTTCACGCGCGATATCAAGCGTCTGTTTGCCGATGGAACCGGTTGAACCTAAAATTGAAATACGCTCAATCATAATAAGCCACCGTTGATAAAGTAATAAAGGATAGGCAAAATGAACATAGTGGAGTCAAAGCGATCCAACATACCGCCGTGCCCCAAAAAGAGGTGACTGTAATCTTTTGTGCCGCTCTCGCGTTTGATCAGCGACATGGAAAGGTCACCAAGTTGACCGAACAGATTTGCCACAATGCCAACGATTGCCAAAAGCCAATAGTTTGCGCTGTAATGGCAGGTAAGTTTACCGATCCATCCGAAAAGCATCAAGCCAAGCGCACCGCCGATCAAACCGGCGATCGCACCTGCCCATGTTTTGTTTGGGCTGACATAAGGAGAAAACTTTGCATTGCCGAACCATTTTCCGCCGAACATGGAAAACGAGTCGCCGATAAAGGCAACGGCAAACGGGAACAAAACATAAATTTTTCCCATAAACTCATTGGCGCGAAGCAAAGGCAAATAGGCATACATTGTCGGAAAAACCATTCCGCCGATCAAGGCAACGGCAATCTGCTTAAAGGAAATGGGACTCATTTTTCCGTAATGTAAAACAGCGAGAAAAAACAATACCGTTACAAGCATCCAACGGATAATGGCGAGCAAACCGGTTTGATTATAAAAAATGCAAAGAACATGGGCGATTGCCGAAAGAATGCTGAAAAGATAGACGGATAATTCCGTTTGTGCATCGGTCACATGCAAAAGTTCATACGCCGCGATCGCGGCAATCGCCGCAGTCAAAAGAGCAGTTGCCCATGGCGGACAAAGCAGTAAAACGACCAACAAAAGCGGTATTCCCGCAAAAACGACCAACCATCGTCCTTTCATTTATCTCACCCTTTCGTACTCAATCCGCCAAAACGGCGATCTCTCTTTTGAAAAGCAAGCAACGCTTTGTCAAATTCTTTTTCATCGAAATCCGGCCACAAAGTGTCGGTAACATAGATTTCACTATATGCACATTGCCAAAGCAAGAAGTTACTCACACGCAACTCACCGCCCGGTCTGATGAGCAGTTCCGGATCGGGCAACCCGTCAGAATAGAGGTAGGATGCAAATTGATCTTCCGTCAAAGAATCGGGAGAAAATTTACCTTCGGCACAGGCACTTGCATACGCCTTTGCTGCATGGACGATTTCGTCTCTTCCACCGTAATTGAGGCAGATATTGGCTTGAAAGCCTTCAATGCGTGCGCTGATGGCATTGGTCTCGTCGATCAAAGCGCGAAGCGTCGGTGAAAGAACACTCAAATCACCGAGAAAACGAAGACGGTTATGATCTTTCTCCATCGTGTCGATACACTCGTGCAGATAGTGTTCAAGCAACTTCATGATCGCATCCACTTCTTCGGGCGGACGCTTCCAATTCTCGGTTGAAAATGCGTAGACCGTCAGGTAGTCGATCCCAAGGTTTTTACAGTATGTACCGATGCGGCGAAACATTTCGGCACCGGCTTTGTGTCCGGCAGAACGGGGCAAACCGCGTTTTTTTGCCCATCTGCCATTGCCATCCATAATGATGGCTACATGATGAGGCAGGTTGGTTTTGTCAACCTGCCTCATCATGTTGTTTTTCGTAAATAAACTCATCAGACTGCCATCAATTCTTTTTCCTTCTTATCCAGAAGGGTATCGATTTCTTTGCTCATATCGTCGGTGAGTTTTTGCAGATCCTTTTCCACGATCTTATAGTCATCTTCGGTCAATTCGGAATTTTTCTGCATTTTCTTGAAAGTATCCAAAGCATCGCGGCGGATATTGCGAATGGCGACTTTGCCGGTCTCGGCATACTTATGGATTTGCTTGACCAATTCCTTTCTGCGCTCTTCCGTCAACTGTGGGAAAGCGAGGCGCAAAGATTTGCCGTCGTTTTGGGGATTGATGCCCAAATCTGAGTTCTGGATCGCCTTTTCGATCGAAGTGACGGCAGTGGCATCCCACGGTGTGATGACCAACTGACGGGGATCGGGAGAAGAAATGGCGGCGATTTGCTGAATGGGTGTTGGTGTGCCGTAATAATCTACCATAATGCGATCCAATACGGCGGCAGTTGCACGACCGGCGCGCACGGCTGCAAAGTCAGCCTTGACGGAGTCGATGGTGCGATTCATCTTATCGGAATAAACCTTGTATTCTTCTTTCAACATTTTGCATTCCTCCTTTTATTCTTCCTGACCGACGATTGTGCCGATCTTTTCACCTTTGATCGCGCGGATGATATTCTGCGGTTCTTTGAGTGCGAAAACCAAAACGGGAATATGATTATCCATGGAAAGCGAAGTTGCCGTGGTATCCATAACGGCGAGATGCTGTGCCAAAACATCATCATAAGAAATTGTGTCGTACTTGATCGCGTTTTTATCCTTGTTCGGATCGGCATTGTAGACACCGTCGATATTCTTGGCAAGCAAAATGACTTCCGCACCGATTTCCGCCGCACGGAGAACGGCAGCGGTATCCGTTGAGAAGAACGGATTACCTGTTCCGCAACCGAAGAGGACAACGCGTCCCTTTTCCAAATGGCGTACTGCACGGGCACGGATGTAAGGCTCAGCCACTGCACGGATATCCAAAGCAGTCTGAATGCGGACATCAACGCCCTTTTGCGTCAGCACATCGGCAACTGCCATACAGTTCATCGTCGTGGCAAGCATACCCATGTGGTCGGCGCGCGTGCGTTCAATATAGCCTTCGCCGTTTTTGACACCACGCCAGAAATTACCTCCGCCGATGACAACGCCGACTTCAACGCCCATATCCACGCATTCTTTGATAACATCGCAAACACCGGAAATTACGGAAAAATCCAAGCCAAAGTGTTTGTCGCCTGCCAATGCCTCGCCGCTGATCTTCAAAAGCACGCGGCGATATTTCGGTTTATCCATATACAGTACCTCCCCTGTTTTATATGCCGTCTATATTGTATCTTATTTTTTTGATTTTGCATAGAGGGAAATGAAAAATTTTACAAATTTTTATGTAGAAAATCCGACGCGATTTTTGGTGTTTTTGACGAAAAAGAGGAAGGCAGGCGACCTTCCTCTTTTGGTTTTAAAGGAGTGAGAGCAAAAGTGTCAACAGTTGATTTTTGCCGATGCCGCTTTGCGCGGAAAAAGGGACAAGAGCATCTTCTTCCTTCATACCAAGCGTTTCGCGGATCAAGGCAAGATTGCCGTCCGTTTCGCTCTTTTTCAGTTTATCCAATTTATTCGCCACCACGATCGTCGGCAAATTTGCATCGCAGAAAAATTGATACATAGTAATATCATCCGCCGTCGGTTTGTGTCGGGCATCAACGATCAAAACACCGGCACTGACCAAATCGGCAGATTGAAAATAGGCTTCCATCAATTTGCCCCAGCGCTCTTTTTCATCTTTTGCCACTTTTGCATAGCCGTAGCCCGGCAAATCAACAAAATACAGTTTCCGGTCAATCTTAAAATAATTGATCTGTGTCGTTTTGCCGGGTGTTGCGCCAACATGCGCCAGATTTTTTCTTCCGACCAGTCGATTGAGAACAGAGGATTTTCCGACATTGGAACGCCCTGCAAAGGCAATCTGTTTCAACCCGTCACGGATAAACTGTTTGGATGATGCCGCAGAGAGGACAAAATCTGCCTTTTCAAAGCAAATATCCATACACGCCCTCCCCTGTTATCGGCTGACAGAAATAACTGCCGCGCAGTCATTTGTGAGCGATAAGAGTGTATCGCCTTCCGCCTGTGAAGCGGTGTATTTTGTCGAACAAAGAGCCTCCGCCAATACGGCATCCAAATGATCCACGGCAACAAAATGCAGTCGCGCACGAACGGTCTGATCGATTTCTTCCAAATCTTTTTCGTTTGCCTTCGGCAAAATGACCGTCTTGACTCCGGCGCGCAATGCGCCCATTGTTTTTTCGCGCAAACCGCCGATGGGCATAATTCTGCCGCGCAGTGTAATTTCACCCGTCATAGCAACATCGCGACGCACTTTTTGTCCGGTCAGAGCCGAAAGCATTGCCGTTGCAATGGCGGCACCGGCGCTCGGTCCGTCTTTGGGTACGGCACCTTCCGGAAAATGGATATGGATGTCTCGCGTCTTATAAAAATCAGTCGGTATCCCGAGTTCTTTGGCGCGAACACGCAAAGCGCTCATAGCCGCTTTACAACTTTCCTGCATCACATCACCGAGGTTTCCGGTCAATTCCAACTTCCCCGTCCCCTCCATGACATTAACTTCAACCGGCAGAAGTTCTCCCCCGGCTTCCGTCCACGCAAGACCGTTGACCAATCCGATACTGTCAAATTGCGGTATGCTTTCGCGTTTCATCGGCGGAACGCCGAGATAGTCATACAGTTCGCTTTCTGTGACCGTAACGCGCTTTTTCTCGCCCGAAGCGAGTTGTATCGCTACTTTTCTCAGCAGTTTTTTAAGTACCCGTTCCAACTGTCGTACGCCGGATTCATGCGTATAACGCGCGATGACAGCACGCATCACATCCTCGCTCATACGAAACGCAGTACCGGAAAGTCCGCAGGCATCTTTTGCTTTGGGCAGAAGATAGTGAAGAGCGATCTGCAATTTTTCTTCATCCGTATAACTCGGAATTTCGATGATTTCCATACGATCCAATAGCGGACGCGGAACGGTGTCAAGCGTATTTGCCGTTGTGATGAAGAGAATTTTGCTCAAATCAACGGGTATTTCCAAATAGTGATCGCGGAATGCGCTGTTTTGCTCACTATCCAAAACTTCCAAAAGTGCCGATGCAGGATCACCGTGCCCGTCACAGGAGAGTTTATCGATCTCATCCAAAATCAAAACGGGATTCATGGAACCGCTGCGGCTGATCGCCTCAATAATTCTCCCCGGCATTGCACCGATGTAAGTTTTACGGTGACCTCGAATATCCGCCTCATCGCGCACGCCGCCCAAGGAAATGCGAGATGCTTTTCGGTTAAGCGCTTTGGCAACGGAAAGTGCAATGGATGTCTTACCGACGCCGGGAGGGCCAACCAAACAAATAATGTCGCCGTTTGCACCCTCTTTAAGTTGGCGTACGGCAATAAATTCCAAAATGCGCTCTTTAACTTTTTCCAAACCATAATGGTCACGATCAAGAATTTTTCGTGCCTGAGAAACGCTGATTTTTTCCTTCGTTTCAAAATTCCAAGGCATTTCAGCGCAAACATCCAGATAGTTGCGCAAAACAGAGGCTTCCGCACTGCCAAAGGGCTGTTTTGCAAGACGACTGACATCACGAAGCAGTTTATCCTTGCTCTCCTGCGGTAGATCGGCTCTTTCAAAGCAAGCGCGATATTCCGCCAACTCCTCTTCATCGTCGCCCTCGCCCAATTCATTTTGCAGTACTTTAATGTGTTCGCGCATCACCATATCCTTTTGGATTTGATTGACACGAGCGCGTGTTTTTCTTTCAATGTCCTGCTCCATTGCCACGATGCTGATCTCCCGATTGAGGATATCATTGAGTTTTCGCAAGCGTGAAACGGGACGCAATTCCTCCAAAATCTCCTGCTTATCCGTGTGACGCAAATTGAGATGCTGCGCCAGAAAATCCGCCAGATAACCGGGATCATAACAGTCAAGTACCGTTTCAAGTAATTCATCGGGCAGATTGTCGACCAAATCCGCATATTCTGCAAAGGTTGCATCGGTTTGTCGAATCATCGCTTCCGTTCGCGTATCGTTATGCAACAAAGGCGGCTCGTTGAGGAGTTCCACTTGCGCTTGCGCGTATGGCTCGGTCTGCCAAAGACGTTTCAATTTGGCGCGGCTGACACCGTCGAGCATCACACGCACCAACTGATCCGAAACGCGAAGAACTTGCCGTATCCGCGCAACCGTTCCGACTGTATAGAGTGTTTTTTCTGCAATCTTATCGGACTTATTATCACGCCGCGTCACAAGAAATACATCTTGCTCGGTTTCAACTGCATGGTCGATCGCTAAAATAGCAGATTCCGTCGTAATGTCAAAACTGATATTCATCTGTGGAAATGCCGTCAAGGCACGCAACGCGATCAGAGGTATATTTTTGGTAATGGCTTCTTCCATGAATTCTCCTTATATGTTACGAAACACTTGCCTTCTCTTTTTCTTTATGCGTTATGATCGGCTCTGCCCTTTCATTGACGCAGGCTTCCGTGATCGTCACACTGTGAATGGTACGATCGGAAGGGATTTTATACATGATCTCCATCAACAGATCTTCCATCACGGCTCTCAGACCGCGCGCGCCGATATTACGCTCGATCGCTTTGTCGGCAATGGCTTCCAATGCTTTCTGCTCAAAAATGAGTTCAACATCGTCATACCCGACCAGTTTTTGATACTGCTTGACCAAAGCATTTTTCGGCTCGGTGAGGATTTTGACCAAATCTTCACGCGTCAAAGCATCCAAAGAAGCGATCACAGGCAAACGGCCAACTAATTCGGGGATCAAGCCGAATTTCAAAACATCGTGCGGCTGAACTTCGCGCATGATACGGCTCTCATTGCGCTCACGCTTCGTCTTCAAGTCTGCACCAAAGCCGATGCTCTTACGATCCAAACGACTTTCGATGATCTTATCTAACCCTTCAAATGCACCGCCGCAAATGAAGAGGATATTGTGTGTGTCGATCTGTATAAATTCCTGGTGCGGATGCTTTCTGCCGCCCTGCGGCGGAACATTGGCAACTGTACCCTCCACGATCTTTAAAAGCGCCTGCTGAACGCCTTCACCGGAAACATCGCGCGTGATAGAGGTGTTTTCGCTCTTGCGCGCGATTTTGTCGATTTCGTCAACATAGATGATACCGTGCTCGGCACGCTCTACATCATAATCTGCCGCTTGCAATAAGCGAAGCAAAATATTTTCAACATCATCGCCGACATAACCGGCTTCGGTCAAAGTTGTCGCGTCTGCAATGGCAAAGGGAACTTTCAAAACACGAGCGAGCGTTTGAGCAAAAAGTGTTTTGCCCGAGCCGGTCGGTCCGAGAAGCAAAATATTGCTCTTTTGCAATTCCACATCGTCGCCGCCGCCGAAATAAACGCGCTTATAATGGTTGTATACTGAGACGGAAAGCGCGATTTTGGCAGCTTCCTGTCCGATGACATACTGATCCAAAACCGCATGAATTTCCTGCGGTGTCGGAATACCGTCTTTTGCAATATCTTCTGCTTCGGCGTCTGCTTTGAAATTGTAATCGTCATGCAGAAGATCGGCGCAAAACGCAACGCATTCATCGCAAATGCGCACACCGGGACCTTGGATCAAGCGATGCACTTCTTCTTCGGTTTTACCGCAAAAGGAACAGCGCAAAAGTTTTTTCGTATCTTCACTCATAAATCAAAATCCTTACCGTTTGTAAATAACTTGATCGATCAGACCGTATTCCTTTGCCTCTTCGGCGGAAAGCCAATGGTCACGCTCGGAGTCAAGTTTGACCTGTTCGGGCGTTTTGCCGGTATTATCCGCCAAAATGCGATTGAGGCGTTCTTTGATTTTCAGGAAATGCTCCACATCAATCTCCATATCAGTCACTTTGCCCTGCGTACCGGCAGAGGGCTGATGGATCATCACTTCCGCATTCGGAAGCGCAATACGCTTTCCTTTTGCACCGCTGGAAAGCAGGAATGCGCCCATGCTCGCCGCCATGCCGATGCAAATGGTGCTGACATCACATTTGATGTACTGCATCGTATCGTAAATTGCCATACCGGCAGTTACGCTGCCGCCGGGAGAGTTGATATAAAGTTGGATGTCTTTATCGGGATCCTGCGCTTCCAGATAAAGAAGCTGCGCCGTTACAAGGCTTGCCGTCGTTTCATTTACCTCTTCACCGAGAAAAATGATGCGGTCATTGAGCAAACGGGAAAAAATGTCATAAGAACGCTCTCCGCGGTTTGTCTGCTCCACTACATAAGGTACTAAACTCATTTTCATATCCTCCTGTCGTAAATTGTCGAATGTCGTTTTTGCACAATCAACCACAAATGCCGAACATTTGTGGTTGATTGACAATATCTTATTTTAGCCAAAAATCAAATTATTCAGCCTTCTTGGTCGCGGTTTTCTTCGCAGCAGGCTTCTTTTCCGCCGTTGCTTTCTTCGCAGCAGGCTTCTTTTCTGCCGTTGCTTTCTTGGCAGCCGGTTTCTTTTCGGTCGTTGACTTCTCTGTCGTCTTCTTGGCGGTAGTAGTCTTCTTCGCAGCAGGCTTCTTTTCTGCCGTTGCTTTCTTGGTAGCCGTTTCGCCTTCCGCCTTCTTTGCGGTTGTCTTCTTAGCGGCAGGTTTCTTCTCGGCAGCAGGCTTTTCGGCGGGTTTTTCCGCCTTGGCATTGTCAACCACGATGGCAACTGCCTTATCGTTGAGAAGTTGCGAACGGATGGCATCCACAGTTACAAACTTCTTGATCTGCTCAACATCCATGGAATACTGTTCGGCGAGTTTCTTGTATTCCGCTTCAACATCTTCGTCCGTCACTTCGATCTTCTCGACCTTGATGATCTCGGCAAGAGCCAATCTCATCTTGACCTGACGGGTAGCAGGCTCTTTTGCTTCTTCGGCAAACTTGGTTTCATCCGCTCCGGTCAACTTCATGTACTGATCGTAGGGTATGCCTTGTGCCGCCAAACGCTGCTTGAAGTTCTCCAAAAATTCCTTGGTCTGCGCTTCGATCATATCATCGGGAATATCAGCCTTGATCCCGTCTGCAACCTTTTCCATCAAAGCGTCTTCAAATGCACGCTGAGCCACTTCGGTGCGCTCGGTCGTGATCTTCTTTTTGATATCGTCTTTAAGTTCTTTCAAAGTGTCAAATTCGGAAACATCTTTGGCAAATTCATCATCAATAGCCGGAATTTCTTTCTTGTTCAATTCGTTGACTTTTACTTTGAAAACGACGGCTTTGCCGGCGAGATCCTTCTGATAATCCTTCGGGAAGGTGACATTGAGTTCCTTCTCTTCGCCGACCTTCATACCGATGACCTGATCTTCAAAGCCGGGGACAAAACTACCGGAGCCGAGTTCCAACTGATAGTTTTCACCCTTGCCGCCTTCAAATGCCTTGCCGTTGTCAAAGCCTTCAAAGTCGATGGTGGCAATATCACCCAGTGTAGCAGCGCGATCTTCCACGCTGACCAAACGCGAGTTCTTCTCCGCCATTTCTTCCAAACGCTTCTTGACATCATCAGCGCTGACCTTCACTTCGGGTTTTTCTGCAGAAATGCCCTTATAAGCGCCGAGTTTCACTTTGGGATAAACCGAGACGGTAGCGGTGAAGGTAAAACCGTCAGCCGTCAGTTCGCCGTCCAAAGCGACTTCGGGATAACCGACTACTTCGAGTTTCTTCTCCTCAACAGCCTTTTCATAGGCTTCGGGGAATGCAATATCCACTGCATCACTATAAAACACCTGTACGCCGTAAAGTTTTTCAATCATTTTGCGAGTGGCTTTACCGGGGCGGAAGCCGGGAACATTGATCTTGCCGCGGGTTTTCAGATATGCTTTCTGAACGGCCGCTTCAAATTCTTCGGCCTCGACCGTAACGGTCAGTTTTACTCTGCTTTTTTCCAGCTTTTCGATGTTTTTTACTGTCATAACTATTTCCTCCGTTTATTGCCAATGAATTTGCTCATTGCAAATTGGCATTATAACACACTTTTTCTGAAATATCTACCTTTTTTTCAATTTATTCTAATATTTTTTTCGGAACGAACTGTAAAGCGTCTGCCGAGATCAAAGAATAGGTCGTATTTTCGCGTTTTCCCTCGAACGCATAGGACAGACTCGGACCGTGCAAATGCCCGTAATAACAAAATTCCGGGGCATATTTGTCTATGACCTCCAAAATTTCCGGGCAACGGTAGTTCATATAGATCGGCGGATAGTGCAAAAAGCAAAGCAGTTTTTTCCCTTTGCCTGCTTCAAAAGATGCCGTGAGGCGCTGCGCCTCGCGTAAAAGCATTTTTTCGTTATGTCCGCCGTGATCTTCTTCGTAAAACCATCCGCGTGTACCGCAGATGGCATAATCGCCGTATGTAAAACAATTGTTGTGCAAAATATCAAGTGTCAGAATATCGTGCTCGGCAAAAAAGCGTTTCATCTTCCCTGCCGTCCCCCACCAATAATCATGATTGCCTTTGAGTAGGATCTTTTTACCCGGAAAGGCATCCACAAAAGCAAAATCGTCTAATGCTTCATCCAAATCGATCCCCCACGAGGTATCTCCTGCCAACACCAACACATCATCTTCATGGAGTTCGGACAATGACGCTCGTAAACGGTCAATATGACCTTTCCATCTATCGCCGAAAACTTCCATCGGCTTATCAACGGAAAAAGATAAATGCAGATCCCCGATCGCATAAAGCGCCATTGTCTCACCTCCTTAAAAAAAGGCGTTTTCGATATAGTTGATCTTGGTATTCTCTTCGGAATGCGTTTCGTCTGTATAAACTTCGGCAACATCAAAGCGTGTTGCCTGTTCGATGTTATGTTCGGCAATGTACATGGACGCCGCGGCACGCAGACGGTTTTGCTTTGCCGTATGGACAAATTCACGCGGTAATCCGTGTGCGAGATTGGTGCGCAGTTTCACTTCGACAAAGCAAAGGACATTTTTCTTTTGCGCGATCAGATCAATCTCCCCGAAACGGCAATGATACTGTGCGGCAAGCAACCGATATCCGTGCGTACGGAGATACTCGGCAACAAGTGCTTCTCCCCAATCGCCGCTTTGCTTCATTTCTTTGCCTCCCACTTTCTCAAAAAGGTCATACGATGCACAGGGGAAGGGCCGAATCGATCCAACATCTCGTAGTGCAGTTTTGTTCCGTAGCCCTTATGCTTGGCAAATTGATACTGCGGATATTTCCGATCCAACACATCGCAGACAAATCGGTCTCTGCTGACTTTTGCCAAAACGGAAGCTGCCGCAATGCTCATACAAACGCCATCCCCGCCGATCACGGTTTGATTTTTCGTCCGGATGCCCACATTACGGTTTCCGTCGATCAAGGCAAAATCGGCAGGAACTGAAAGTGCGTCAATGGCTCTTTGCATCGCAAGCATACGCGCATTGAGAATGTTGATTTCGTCAATCTCTTTCTCCGTTGCAAACGCAATGCCGTATGCGGTCGCTTTTTCGCAGATGATTGGAAAAAGTGCTTCGCGTTTCTTTTCGCTGAGTTTTTTCGAGTCATTCAGCCCTTCGATCTCACAGTCGAGCGGCAAAATGACCGCGGCGGCATACACAGGGCCCATCAAAGGTCCCGCGCCTGCTTCATCCACACCGCAGATCGCCTGAAATCCCGCATCACGGGCTTGCTTTTCATAGTGATAATCCAATGGCATAATCAATCCTCTTTCGGCATTTCCAGCGTGAAGCGTCCGAGTTTTCCGCCGCGGAATTCGTCGAGCAAAATACAACTCATACGCTCTATGTCAACTTCGCCGCCCGAAATCAAAAATCCGCGCTTGCGCCCTGCTTTTTCCAAAAGTGCAAAGCCGTCTTCTCCTTCTTCGGGGATGATCTTATAACGCTCTTGCAAAGCGGATGGTTTAATTTTGTGCAGATATTCCATCAGGCGCATAGCGAGTTCTTCACGATCAAGAACATCGTCTTTGATCGCACCCGTAAAAGCAAGTTTCACGCCCACTTCACTGTCTTCAAATTTCGGCCACAAAATACCAGGGGTATCCAAAAGTTCCAAAGTCTTGTCGACCGGCACCCATTGCTTTGTGCGCGTTACGCCCGGACGGTCTTCCGTCTTTGCGGCCTTTCTGCCCGAAATGCGATTGATGAAGGTTGATTTTCCGACATTGGGAATGCCAAGCACCATCACGCGCAAAACGCGCCCGGCTTGTCCTTTTGCCTCATAAGCGGCAATCTTTTCGCGTAGCAGATGACGAACGGCAGAAGGAAAACTTTTGACGCCCGTGCCGTCTTTTGCGTTGACTTCGACCACGGCATAGCCTCGGGCGCGAAAATGTTCCGCCCATTTGGCATTGGCATCCGGATCCGCCTGATCAATACGGTTGAGTACCACAATGCGCGGTTTTCCGGAAGTCAGCTCGTCAATATCCGGATTGCGGCTTGCATAGGGAATGCGCGCATCCAAAATTTCGCAGACGGCATCCATATTTCCGATTTCCGCGGCGATCATGCGGCGTGTTTTGGTCATATGACCGGGAAACCAGCTCAGAGAATCCAACTGCATCTTATTTCACAACTCCGATCCTGCCGAAATCCCGTTTGTTCGTTATATCATCGCGGCCGGGGATCAAAACAAATTTTACTTTGCCGATCAGTTCTTTGGTCGAAAGCGGACCGATACCGGTATAACGGCTGTCGGTCGAGTGATTGCGGTTATCCCCCATCACAAAGACACACCCCTCCGGCACGGTGAGCGGAAAAGTAATTCCTTCGTAAAGATGTGTCAGATCGTTGATATAGTCTTCCTGTAATACTTCGCCGTCCACCTTCACTTCACCGGTTTCAAAATCAATATCGACGGTTTGACCCTGCGTTGCGATCACGCGTTTGACGATCGGATCTTTGGAAAAGGATTCTTTTCGCGCGATCACGATCTCACCGCGCCGGTATTCACCGCACAAGAGGGAATTGAGCACGATCACGCGATCTCCGTTGACTAAGGTCGGATACATGGAAGAGCCGATCACGCCCATCATCCGCACAACAAAAGTAAAGGTCAGCGTAATAATAAGGACAGCGGCAGCCAAAGAGGCGACCCAATCATAAAAATCGCGCTTGATCGTGCGCTTATTTTCTTCTTCGGATATCATGCGTGTACTTTCAGACATTTTCATCACTCCACAAAAACATATATATGATATTTTATCATATTATTTTCAAAACGCAACCGTATTGCGCACAAAAAATAAGAAAGGCGATGCAATCGAAAGATCACACCGCCTTCCCTTGCGAATGTTCCGTCGGAACAAGCGCAAATTGTTTGTTTTCAGTTTGTGCAGAGGCTTTTGATTAAAGCTTTTCACGAACCTTTGCTGCCTTACCGACGCGAGAGCGCAGATAATACAGTTTTGCACGACGGACAAAGCCGCTGCGCACGACCTCGATTTTCTCGATAGAGGGAGAGTGCAGAGGGAAAACCTTCTCTACGCCGCAGCCGAAAGCGACACGGCGGACGGTGATGGTTTCTGCCACGCTGCCATGCTTGTTGGCAATGACAATACCCTCGAAGACCTGGATACGCTCGCGGGAGCCTTCCTTGATCTTCACATGAACGCGAACCGTGTCACCAACATTGACTTTCGGTGCGTTCTCTTTCATCTGTTGAGCTTCGAGTTCCTTGATGAGATCCATTTTCTGTTCCTCCTGATGATTAGGCGTTCATGCCGCTTTTCTTCGGTGCAAGGCGCTCTTTGGCGCGCACACGACAGAGGACCACCCTTTTAGCCTTGGTAGAATATCACATTTCAAAATAAAATGCAAGTCTTTTTTTATATTTTATCGAAAAATTTTCATTTCGGCATCGTAAGCCTCTTCCCTGCGTACGCGTGCAAAGGAAGGCGCATACTGCGGCAGATAACGCGCAACGGCTTGCGCGATCAAAGCAGGATTTAATCCCGGATTTTGCGCCGACGCGATCACATGACAGCAAATGGAATCATCCTTTGTTGCAATCTTGATTTCGTGCAAAAGCGGTTGGATGTCGATTTCCGCTATTTCTTTGTGCTTTGTGCGCTTTTCCACGATGATCTCTTCTTGCGCAAATAGTTTTTCAAGAGCCGGGAGACATCCTTCCGGAATACCACCGTCATATTCCAATGTCACGCTTGATGCAAGATAGGCAAAATCGCGTGCAGGTCTCGTTTCCACATAGCATTCTTTGACCCGTAATCCCATCGGAAGTCCGGTATTGAGCGCCTCGGCAACGCCTTTACCGTCGGAGTCCTCGACTGTCTCAAAACTGAGCATTTCGCAATCACTCGCCTGTCCGACTGGCAAAGGCAGTAAGATGGAGATGATGGGATGCGGATGAAATCCGTTTGAATGACGCAGGGAAAGCCCTGCGCGCGGAAAAACGCGTTGGAATGTGCGCATCGTATCCAAATGGGAAATGTATGAGGCTTGCGCTTCTTTGGTAAAAAGCAACCGCAATTTAGACATGGCAAGTACCTCCCACCAAACGGTTTGCACCGCAGCCACTGCATTGCGTGCGGCAATCGGGCGTGGTCACGCCTTCTATAGCGCGTTCATGTTCGCGCCACAGAAAATCTTCGCTCACACCGGAGGATATTACGCTCCATGGCATGATCTCGTCCTTTTTGCGTGTGCGATTTGCATAGAAATGCGGATCTAACCCGCACTCTTCAAAGGCTTCCATATAGCGTTCAAGTGAAAAATATTCCTCCCATGCGTCCAAAGTGGCTCCTTTTCGGAATGCCGCTTCCAATACGCGGCAAAGGCGTCTGTCTCCGCGTGCGAGTACCGCTTCCATAAAACTCAGCGGCGACGGATGCCAGTTGTAATTGACTGTTCTGGTCTTGATCGCATCGCGCAGCAGTTGTACGCGGCGTTCGTATTCTTCAATGGAAATCTGCGGCTCCCATTGAAAAGCCGTGTGGGGTTTTGGTACAAACCATGAAGTTGAAACCGTAATACGCACACCGCGCGTCTTGTTGCTTGCGCTTTCGCGCCAAGCACGCATCACATTGGCGGCAACATCGGCAATCGCCACAACATCTTCATCCGTCTCGGTTGGTAAACCGAGCATAAAATAAAGTTTGACCGCATTATACCCACCGGCAAAAGCCGTTTTGCAGGACTCGATCAAATCCTCTTCCGTCAGATTTTTATTGATCGTATCGCGCAAACGCTGTGTGCCGGCTTCGGGAGCAAAGGTAAGTCCTGTTTTTCTCCCTTTTTGCAGTCTCTGCATCAAACCCATAGAGAAATTGTCTGCACGCAAACTCGGCAAAGAAAGATTGACATGGCATTCGTTGCACAAATCTTCCAGATCGTCGCAAAGATCGACCAAAGGCGGATAATCGGAAGTGGATAGCGAAGAGAGCGTGATTTCCGCATAACCGGAATCTCGGATCGACTCCTCGGCATACTGTTTAAGGAGTTTTTCGGAGCGGTTTCGCACAGGGCGATAGACATATCCTGCCTGACAAAACCGACATCCGCGAATGCAGCCGCGAAAGAGTTCCAATGCAACGCGATCCTGCACGATTTCGGTCGAAGGCACGATCGTTTGGATCGGGTAATATGCCTCATCCATATTCTGTATAATGCGCTTGGTGACGACTTTGGGTGCGTTTTCGCGCGGTGTAATCGCGCAGACCGTACCGTCTTCATGATAGGAAACATCGTAAAGTGAAGGCACATAAACGCCGTCAAGCTGCGCCGCTTCGCGCAAAAACTTCGGTTTGTCCCAACCTTCGCGCTTTGCTTTGCGGTAAAGTTCGATAATTTCCGGCGTCACTTCCTCACCCTCACCGAGAGAGGCAAGATCAATGAAATCCGCGATCGGCTCGCAGTTATACATCGCCGTACCGCCGGCTATGACCAGCGGCGTAAGTTCCGTGCGATCGGATGAACGGATCGGTAAACCGGCAAGATCCAGCATATTGAGAATTTCGGAAAAAGCCATCTCATAACCGACGGAAAATGCAATGATGTCAAAATCCCGGATATCATCTCCGGATTCCAAAGCGTAAAGCGGAATATCGTTTTTGCGCATCTGCTCTTCCATATCGCCCCATGGCGCAAAACAACGCTCGCACCAAACACCGTCCATGCGATTCATCACGCCGTAGAGGATACGCATGCCGAGATTGGACATACCGATCTCGTAGGTATCGGGAAAGCAAAAAGCGATACGCGTGTCCACTTGATCCTTGTCTTTCATCACGGCATTATATTCACCGCCGACATAGCGTGCCGGCTTTTGCACCAACGGCAAAATGCGTTCTAATTTCTTATTCACGGCCATTCTCCTTCATCGGAATGACACCATTTTACACTCTTACGACCGATTTCGCAAGGCTTACTTGCGGAAATTGGCAGAAAAATAAACCGATGGCGGCAAAAACGAACAAAAGTCCCGCCAAGCCTTTGGCATACAAAATCGCCGCGCAAAGAAATAGCATCACCGAAATAGTTCTTCCGACTATACCGCAAACGGTTTCTGCGCGGATGGGATCGGAAAAACGCGCGGTCAAGAGATAGAGCAATCTGCCGCCGTCAAGCGGCTGCATCGGCAAAATGTTCAAGATGGCTGTCACTGCATTGGCTCCCGACAAAATATAGAAAAAATCCGTTTGCGTAAGGTGAGAAATCTCGGCAAAGGAAAAGGCGCACAACAAATTCATAAAGACACCTGCGGCTGTAATGAGCATTTCCCGCCCGTACGGCAGGCGAAGGAAGCGCGAAGAGACGATTTCCGCACCGAATGCCCCCAAACGCACACGCTCGATCGGAGTGCGGAAAATGCGCATCATGATGATATGTCCGCATTCATGCGCAAATGCCGCGATAATAATGGCGCAAAGAGCAAGCGGATCGAGTAGATAGCCGCAAAAGAGCAAAACGAAAAATGAAGCGGAAAACTTCCATTCAGTTTGCTTGGGACGCAAGATAGTACTGCGGATTGAAATACACCTCCCCGCTTTGTAAGGCGAAGTGCAAATGTGCGCCTGTTGCATTGCCGCTCTCCCCGACTGTTGCGATCGGATCACCCATTTTGACCGCATCACCGGAATGGACCGCAATGCTCTTGCAATGTCCGTATAAGGAGGTAAAGCCATTTTCATGATGTATGGTCAGATAATGGCCGAGTTGCGCACTTTTCCCGACAACGCCGACCGTTCCGTCGGCGAAAGCCGTGATATTTGTACCCTCTTTTGCCGCAAGATCAATGCCGTAATGAAATTCATCTTCGCCGCCGTTCGGATCTGCACGCCATGCAAAAGGAGATGTGACCGCGTCAAATACAAGCGGCGACTGATAAGAAAAATTCAAGATCTGCTCTTCGTTTGAGGCATATTCCGGCAATTCGCGCATGGAGCGTATTTGCTCCTCTTGCGGGGCAAAAATTTCTACCGCATCCTGATTACCGCCGAACACAGCGACACAGGCATCCCGTACGGATTGAGAAACCGACTCTTCACCGCGCACGGCATGACCGATCGCGGAAAATGCGCTGACAAAATCGGCTTCCCGTACCATATACCGACCGACCGTCTCACGCGTATGTTCCAAATGATTGGGCAAAAGTAATTTAAGTGCGATCGCAAGCGCAAAAATGCCTCCGCAGATGATGATACGCCAATAAAAACGCGGACTTGCTCTGCGTTTTTCTTTCTTTTCTTTTCTGTAAGCCGGCTTTGCGTAAGAACGCGAATAGTTCACTCTCATTACGATCACTCCTCGTGATACCCTATGTCCAAAACGGCGAAATAGACCTTGCAACTGCAAAAAAGAACAACCGTCTAATGACGGTTGTTCTTTTTTGTCCATTCGGGTTTTGCGTGCCGCTCGTCGTAAAGGCGCAGATAACTTGTGTGGCGGCTTGCTTCGATCTTGCCGTCATCGAGTGCCTTCAAAAGCGCACACCCTTGCTCACTGCGGTGCGTACAGCCCGTAAAACGGCAGGATGTGAGATAGGGCTGAAAATCGGGATAAAATGCCGCGAGTTCCGTGCCGTCATCAAAGGCATCATCCTCAAAGGAAAACGAGGAAAATCCCGGTGTGTCGATCACACGCGCACCACTTGGAAGCGTAAACATTTCGATATGCCGCGTGGTGTGTTTTCCGCGTCCGAGGGCTTTGCTCACCTCTGCGACCGCAAGATCCCAATCGGGCGATAAGGCGTTTAGAATACTCGATTTACCGACGCCGGAGTTACCCGTAAAAACGGAGAGTTTCCCCTCTAAATGCGCAAGAAGTTCATCCGTTCCCTCGCCCGTTTTTGCACTCATACAAAGCGTCGGAAAACCGGCATTGGTGTAAATCCGATTGAGTTGCAACGCCTCATCCAAATCACATTTATTGATGCAGATCAAAACATCGCATTGCTTCATCGCCGCCATCACCGTCATACGGTCAATGACATTCGGATCGGCTTTGGGGATGGCTTCCGAAATGATCATGACCAATTGATCGATATTGGCGACCGCCGGTCTTGCAAAGAAGTTTCTACGCGGCAAAATCTGATCGATCACGCCTTCATTTGCCGCCGTCTGCGTGATTGCAACATAATCGCCGACCAAAGGCGAAATACCGTCTTTGCGGAATTTTCCGCGTGCCTTACAAGTGACAAGTTCATCCTGCGTCTGCACATAGTAAAATCCGCTCAACGCTTTTACGATCTGACCGTTCACTCTGCTCCGCCGCTCACTTTCAGTGAAATCACCGTACCGACCGGAACTTGTGTGGATGCATCAATGCTTTGCCATACAACAATGCCTTCCGCGGAATCATCTGCCACTTCCGTCACTTCACCGCAGATTAAACCCATATCAACGAGTTGTTCCTGCACTTTTGAAAGCGGAATGCCGACAAAGGACGGAACGGTAACGGGTTTTTCGTCCACGCCTTTACTAAGCACCAATGTGACGGTATCTTCATCGTAGAGAGCCTCTTTTTTCTCGGGAATGGTACGAATGACATAGCCGACGGCAACGGTTTCGGAAAATTCTTCTTGCTGAACAAACTGAATGTTCAGATCAAGTTCTTTGATTTTCAAGATCGCCTCGCGGTACTCATATCCGACCACATCGGGCATTTTCTCGCTCTTACTGCCGCTGCTGACAAAGACTTTGATCGTGCGATTCATCTTGCCGACTTTTCCGTCCTGGGGATCCTGCTCAATGATCTCGCCTTTTTTATACTCGTTACTCGGTCTTTCACCCACTTGTTCGATCGTGAAAATATCTTTGATTTCCTTGCTTTTTTCCGCTTCTTCAATCGTCATACCGAGCAGACTCGGCACATCGTATTCCGAAGGACCGATGGATGAAAAACTGCGCACGATCACAAAGCCAAGCAAAACGATCACCGCGGCAGCCAATACTGCAATTAACGCATTCAAAACTTTGTTGCGCTTTTTCTGCGGCTCATCTTCCTCTTCTTCCTCTTCTTCAATCGGCTTGGCATATTGGGTAGACACATTGGCAATCACGGGAATATTCTGCGTCGGTGCGTCGGAAGTGAAAGAGCGCAGAGATTCCGCCGTGAACGAAAGGCTGGTATCGGGATTTTTGCGGAATTCTTCCAAATCCGCGATCATCTCGTCGCAAGTCTGATATCGCTTTGTGATCTCACTCGCCATGGCTTTCATACAAATGAGTTCCAATGCCTCCGGTACTTCCGCATCAATTTCACGCGGTGAAAGCGGAATGCTGCTCAAATGCTGAAGCGCAACGGAAACGGCATTCTCCCCTTCAAACGGCAAACGGCTGGTGAGCATTTCATAAAGCACGACGCCGGCTGAATAGATATCCGAACGGGAATCCGGCATCTCGCCTTTTGCCTGCTCTGGGGAAATATAGTGCACAGAGCCGATCGCGCCCTGCTCGCTGGATTCGGCAGAGTTTTGCAAATAGGCGATGCCGAAATCGGCAACTTTCACACTGCCGTCGCGAAGGACCATAATGTTTTGCGGCTTGATGTCGCGATGCACGATGCCGCGCGAATGTGCGTGGCTCAACCCACGCATGATCTGCACGATAAAATGCAGTGCTTCGCGCCAATTCAAACGGCCGCGTTTGGCAATATACTGTTTGAGCGTGATTCCGTCGATCAGTTCCATCACGATATACTCTGTCTCGCCGCGGCTCACATCGTAAACGGAGACGATATTGGGATGCGAAAGCATGGCGACCGCCTGGGATTCATCGCGGAAACGGCGGCGAAAATCAACATCTTCCGCAAGCTCGCTTTTGAGTACTTTTACTGCGACCATACGGTTCAAACGATGGCATTTTGCTTTGTAAACGATCGCCATACCGCCTTGACCGATCACTTCCAGAAGTTCGTAGCGGTTATCTAAAACAGTACCGATTTTAGGATCCATATTGATTTTCACCTCCTTAACAATTTTCAATCAAAACAGCAGTCACATTGTCCGGTGCGCCGTTTGTGATCGCATTTGTGATCAAGCGGTCGATCGCAGATTGTGCATCCTGCGCGGATAAAATGGTTTTGCGCATCTCTTCTTCCTGCGTAGTCACGACCAAACCGTCAGTACAAAGGAGCAGTTTGTCGCCGTGATCCAAAGTGACGGTATAACAGTCACAATGTATACTTTTTTCGGGACCGATCGCTCTTGTGATGATATTTCGCTGCGGATGAGTACGCGCCTGTTCTTTGGTCAGTTCTCCGCGTTCGATCATTTCCTCGACCATGGAATGATCTTTCGTGATTTGTGTGATGTTCGCTTTGGTGATGCGGTATGCACGGCTGTCACCGACATTACAAACCACTGCCGCATCATCGAGCGTAACCGCCGCAACAAGTGTAGTTCCCATACCGTAGAGATCGGTATGCTCCTGCATATATGTAAATACGGCGTGATTGGCTTGCGATACGCAATAGGACATCACTTCGCGCAGCTGCGTGACCGTCATATCGGGACGAAGCAGTTTTTTGATCTCCTCCAAAAATGTCTCAACTGCCATTGTTCCGGCGAGTTTACCGCCGTCAACACCGCCCATCCCGTCACAGACGATCGCAACTTGCTGTACTTCGTCGGGAGAAAAGATCGCAAAGGTATCCTGATTTTCCCGACGAATTAAACCCTGGTCGGTTTTTCCGTATGTTTTCATACAAAACCTTCTCCCCTCTTCGCCATCTCTTTGCGGCGCAACTGACCGCACGAGGCATCAATATCTCCGCCGAGCGAACGGCGGACCGTTACCGTCAAACCATGACTTTCCAATCGCTTTTGAAAATCCGCAATGCGGCGGCTCGGTTTCAATTCACTCTCCACCACATCGTTGAGCGGTATCAAGTTGACATGTACCGGCATTCCGCGCACCTTTTTCGCCAAAAGATCCGCCTGCCAGTCGTGATCGTTGACACCGTCGATCATCGCATATTCAAAGGAAATGCGGCGTTTCGTCGCAGCAAAATAGCGGTGACAGGCAGCAAAAAGTTCCTCCACATCATACGCACGGTTGACCGGCATAATGCGACTTCTCGTCTCGCTGTCCGGTGCGTGCAAAGAGACCGACAGCGTCAACTGCAAATCCTCTTTCGCCAAAGCGTCGATCTGCGGAACGATACCGCAAGTGGAAAGGGAAATGTGGCGCATTCCGATATTCATCCCGTCCGGATGATTGATCAGTTCTAAAAAACGCATCACATTTTGAAGATTATCCAAAGGCTCGCCGATCCCCATCAACACAATATTGGAAATCTCTCTTTCGGAATTCAACTGTGCAAAAAGAACCTGGTCGAGCATTTCCGATGGCGTCAGATCGCGGACTTTTCCGGCAACGGTCGATGCGCAGAATTTACAACCCATACGGCATCCGACCTGTGAGGAAATGCAAACGGAATTTCCGTGTCGATAGGACATCAAAACGGTTTCGATACAGTTGCCGTCCCGCAATTCCCACAGATACTTGATCGTGCCGTCTAATTGGGAAACCTGCTTGCGCACAATTTTCGGTGCGGTAATGTAATACAAATTCGTAAGTTTTTCGCGCAACGGTTTTGCAATGTTGTGCATTTCCTCAAAAGAGGTCACGCCTTTATTGAGCCACGAAAATATCTGTTTGCCGCGGAAAGCCGGCTCTCCCAGTTCCGAAAGGGCTTCGGATATTTCCGCTTGTGTCATTGACTTGATATCCGTCATCAATCTGCCTTCCTCATTTTCGCAAGATAGAAACCATCTGTTTGATGGCGCTGAGGCCAAAAGGTGATTTTCCCTTCAAAACTGCCGATCGGCAGGGTAAAACTTTCATAAGAAAACGCTTTGTTCTTTTGCAAAAACGCATCCGTTACCTGCTCGTTTTCTTCCGGCAACACCGTGCAGGTGGAATAAATTAAAACGCCGCCGGATTTCAAATAATTTGCCGCATTTTGTAAAATATCCGCCTGGATTTTCGGCAAATCGGCAAATTCTTTTGGATTTTTGTAGCGAATATCCGGTTTTTTACGAATGATACCGAGTCCCGAACAAGGAACATCGCAAATGACGACATCAAACCGCTCTTTCCATTCTTCATGAAAAATCCTGCCGTCTGCACAAACGGTTTCTATGCAGGAAATACCGAGTCTCTTTGCTCCGCTTGCGATGCGTTTGAGTTTGTTTTCGTGCAAATCGCAAGAAAGGATAGTGCCTTGATCTTTCATGGCAAACGCCGCACCAAACGATTTGCCGCCGGGTGCCGCACAAACATCTAAAACGCGCTCTCCGCCTTTGAGTCCGCTCACCGCCGCAACTAAGGATGCGGCAGTATCCTGCACGGTGAATTCTCCTTGATAAAAAGGCTTTACTGTATTCAAATCTCCGCAAGGCGCAAGTTCCAGACAATTCTGCGCCCACGGGTGCATTTTTGCGTCAATTCCTAAGTTTTGCAAGGCTTTCAAAAGTTGCTCGGGCGTCGTTTTCAAAGGGTTGCATTGCGCGACGATCGGCGCTTCTTCGTTTTGCGCCTTCAAAAAGGCTTCCGCCTCATCGCCCAAAAGGGAAACGGCGCGCTCTGCCAGCCAAAGCGGTACGCTGTACCGAATGGAAAGCCGCTCATTTACCGCCTCAGGCAAAGGCGGTAAATCATCTTTATGATCCGCAACTTTACGCAAAACCGCGTTGATGAGACCGCTTGCCCGGGAAAGTCCGCACCCTTTGGCAAGTTCGACCGACTCATTCACCGCCGCATGGTCCGGCACGCGATCCAAAAACAAAATTTGATACGCACCGATGCGCAAAATTTCGGGTAATTGCGGTTGTAGTTTTTCGATTTTTTGCGTCAAATAGGCTTGCAAAATATAATCAAGATACAGTTGATTTTGCAAAACGCCGTAAACGATGCGACTGCAAAGTGCGCTGTCAGCATCGGAAAGCATTGCGGCTTTGAGTTGCGCCGCAATTGCAGCATCCGCCCAAGCGCCGCTTTTGCGGCAGGATGTGAGTACGCGCAATGCAATTTTTCGTGCGCTCATATCTCACATTCCTCCTTTTCGCTTACAATTTTTCTCCGATAGAAATACGCCGACCGTTCAAATAAGCATTTGCAGCCATCCGCTTGCCGCCTTCACATTGAATTTCGGTCAAAATGACGGATCGCTGATTGCCGCAAGTCACTTCGATGCCTTGCTTTCTTGCCATCATCGTGCCGACGGGCAGATCGCTTTGATTGCCGGGCATGGCGCGAAACACTTTTGTATTTTTCCCGTCCAAAACAGTTGTCGCGCAAGGCCACGGGATCAATCCGCGGATCTGATTGATGATCTGCGTATCACTCTTATTCCAATCAATCGGCGACAACTCGCGCGAAAGCATCGGCGCATAGGTCGCTTCACTATGATTTTGAGGCGTGCGTTTTGCCGTCCCGTTTTCGATCTGCGGCAACGCTTCGCAGATGGCATCTGCGCCGAGAAGTGCCAGCTTTTCAAAAAGTTCTTCGGCGTTTTCCTCGGGCAAAATCGGGCATTCTTTGGTGAAAAGCATATCGCCGGTATCACATTCGACATCCATATACATGATGGTGACACCGGTTTTCGTCTCCCCTTCCAAAATGGCGCGGTTGATCGGTGCCGCACCGCGATATTTCGGCAGAAGCGAGGCGTGAACATTGATGCAGCCAAGCGGCGGCACATCTAAAATTTCTTTGGGTAAAATCCTGCCGTAAGCGGCGACCACGATCGCGTCGGGCGCAAGAGCGCGAATATCGGCAAGAGCCGTACCGTCACGCATTTTCATCGGCTGAAACACGGGAAGATCGTATGCAAGTGCCACTTCTTTTACCGCAGAGGGAGTGACTTTGTTGCGATTACGCGGCTTGTCCGGCTGCGTAAAAACGCCGCAGATTTCATATTTTTCCGCAAGTAAACGACGCAAAATCGTCGCGGCAAACGGAGGCGTCCCCATAAATAGAATTCTCACGCATTTTCCTCCTGCGAACGCAGATAGTCTTCCAGTTCTTTTCCGGAAAGCAGCCGATCACAATGTTCCATAAACATATGTCCGTCCAAATGCTCGATTTCATGGCAGAAACAACGGGCAGTCAGCCCGACATCTTCCACTTCAAATGTGTTGCCATCACGGTCCTGCGCACGAACACGAACGCAATCGGGACGCGTTACCAAGCCGTATTGACCAGGCAAACTCAAACATCCTTCCAAATCGGTCTGCTCGCCGCTTTGGGCGATGATTTGGGGATTAACCAACTCCAAAACAACGCCTTCTTCGTTTTCCACCACGCAAACGCGGCGCAAAATGCCAACCTGCGGCGCGGCTAAACCGACACCGCCGGACTCTTCCAAGGTATCACACAAATCATCGAGCAAGTCGTGCAATCTGCCGTTAAACTCGGTCACGGGCTTACAGACTTTCGTCAGGCACTCTTCCCCGACTTCCATAATCTTTCGTATTGCCATCTTCGATCTCCTTACTGTAAAGCGTTGCAATCAACAAAAATATCCAAACCGCGGTTTTCTTTGTGCATTCCGAATGCAAGCAGGTAAACTGTCATCAATTTGCGAAGCGGCGCACAATTGGGTGCTACCACATAGATGCGATAGCGATAGCGGTTGTTGACTTTCACGACCGGTGCGCCGACCGGTCCGAGAACCTCAGGCTGATACTGCGCAAACTCCTCTTTAGAAAGCGCGCCGCGCAAGGCATCACGCAATGCCGCAGAAGCCTGCAACACATGCGTTTCGTCAAATCCGCTGATGGTAAAGGTAAACATATCGTCAAACGGCGGAAAACGCCGCAATTTTCGCGTTCGGATCTCGCTTTCGTAAAACTGCTCATAATCCTGCGTTGCCGCCGTGCGGATCACATCATGTTCGGGCGTATAGGTCTGAATGACGGCTCGTCCTTCTTTTTCTCCGCGTCCTGCCCGTCCTACGACTTGGGAAAGCAGACTGAATGTGCGCTCTGCGGCATGATAATTATCAACATACAAAGAAAGATCTGCCGCTAAAACGCCGACCAAAGTGACATTTTCAAAGTCAAGACCTTTGGCAACCATCTGCGTACCGAGTAAAATCGGGACATTTTCACGCGTAAATTCTTCGAGCATCGCTTCATGACCGTGCATCGCACCGACGGTATCGGTGTCCATGCGTAAAACACGCGCATCCGGAAACAGTTCACCCAGTTCCTGCTCCACTTTCTGCGTTCCGACACCGACACATTTTCGCTTGCCGCCGCAAGTGGGGCAAGTATCGCTTGCCGCTTCCGAATGGCCGCAATAGTGACACATCAGCCGACCGTTTGCGGAATGATATGTCATCGGCACACTGCATCTCGGGCATTCCGGCACATCACCGCACTCGCCGCATAAAAGCATACGGGCATTGCCGCGACGGTTGAGAAATAAAATACTCTGCTCGCCGCGTTGCAGATTTTTCCGCAATTCTTCCCGCAATAGTGCGCTGATTGAGCCGCCGTTACCGCTACGCAATTCCTCACGCATATCGGCGATCAAAACCTCAGGTAAACTCTGTTTATTATAACGCTTACGAAGTGTAAAGACTTCGTAGCGTCCGCTTTTTGCGAAAAATGCCGTTTCTACGGTCGGTGTAGCGGAGCCCAACACCAAAAGTGCCCGATTTTGTGCAGCACGCTGTAAAGCAATATCACGGGCGTGATATCGCGGATTGTTTTCCGAATGATAGGTTGGCTCTTGCTCTTCATCCATGATGATGAGCCCCAAATTCGCAAGCGGTGCAAAGACGGCACTTCTTGTGCCGAGCACCACCTGTACTTCACCGCGCGTGATTTGTTTCCACCGATCGTACCGCTCGGTCAAGCGCAGACCGCTATGGATCATTGCCACCCGGTCTCCGAAATAAGCCGTGAATTTTGCCATCATCTGCGGTGTCAGTGCGATCTCCGGCACTAATAGAAGAGCACTTTTTCCTTCTTCCAAAACCTTTTGGATCAAACGGATATAAACCTGCGTTTTACCGCTTGCCGTCACGCCATATAAAAGCGAAGGTTTCGGCTTTGCTGTATGCAGCAGTTCTAACATACCGTCATACGCTGCCTGTTGCTCGGCATTGAGCGTGATCGGTTTTGCCTCAACTTTTTCATAAGTCGGCACGCGCAAAACTTCCTGTTCGGAAAGCGTGATAATACCGTCTTTTTCCAATATCTGCAAAGAACGAAGCGTAATTCCGGTATAGTATGTCAAATCGGATGTTGACAGTTCACCCTCTGCGCAAAGCATTTCAACCGCCGCATAGCGGACAGGTGCTGCCTTGCGCTTGGAGTCCAGGATGGAAATCGCTTCCTCGGGTGCAACCGCAAGTGACACCATTTTAACGATTTTATCTTTGACTTGACGGTTTACCGTGCGCTCATACTGCAAATATCCTTTATTGAGCAAATCACGGATGAACTTGTCGCAGGAATGTCCGAAAGTTTCAAGGATCGCTTCCTTCGTGACCTTTTTTTGCCGGGCAAAAAGTTGCAAAAATTCCTTTTGCGCATCCGTTTCCGCTAAGTTTTCCGCCTCGCATTTTTCCTGCTTAGATGAAAAAGAATACTCTTCCCGATAGTGCATCCATATACCGCTTGGCAAAATGCAATGCAACGCATCATAGTATGTGCAGAAATACCGCGCTTTCATCCAGCGGATCAATTGGAGCATACTGCTATCAATCAAAGTCTCCAAATCCAAAACTTCAATGATCGGTTTGAGCGTCTTTTCGTTCTCCTGCTCCGCAATCTCCATCACAAATCCTTCCGCTCGGCGGTTGCCGCGTCCAAACGGAACGGTAACGCGCACACCTTGTCGGACTTGCTCTGCATGTTCGGGTAAGACGAGATAAGAGTAAAGTTTATCCGCAGAATAAGGTACGGCGGAGAGCGCAACGGATGCAATCAATTGCTTTGCCATAGCGCTCCCCTCCTTTTTTTCTCTCAATTTGAATTAAAGTGATGTTTCCACATTGGCGGCATCAATTTGACCGTCTGCAATTTCTCCGATGGCGAGGGTAACGGTTTTCTCATTCATGGGAATACCGCGATCCTGCGCGTCCTGCGCGATCTGACGGGCGCGCCGTGCGATCACATTGACCATCAGATAACGATTGGGCACATGGGATAAAAGTTTTGAAGTAGCAGGATAAAGCATCATAATGAAAATCTCCTTTCACCGCAAAGCGGCAATTAAATTTTATTTGAGCAGATCCATCCGCTCGTCTGGTTTGCAATGTTCGGCGAGCATAATGGACTTCACTTCATTGACCGCAGTTTCAATACTGCGATTGATGACAAAGTAATCGTATGTATGCGCGATGGAGAATTCTTCACGCGCACGGGCAAGGCGTTCACGCACCTTAACCTCACTGTCAGTTCCGCGACCGACCAAACGGGTTTTCAAATCATCCCACGAGGGGGGTGCAATGTAAATACTGATGGCATCGGGACGCTTGGTGCGCACCTGGATGGCACCGTTGATCTCGATATCCAAAATGACATCGCGTCCCTTTGCTAGTTCGGCATCGACATACTCACGCGGTGTTCCGTAATAATTGCCGACAAACTCGGCATATTCCAGTAGGTTGTCCTCTTCGATCAATTTATGGAAATGCTCCACATCGGTAAAGTGGTAGTCTTTCCCGTCCACTTCGCCCGGGCGGGGGGAACGAGTCGTAGCGGAAACCGAAAAATACAAGGTGGGATCATCCTCAAAAATGCGGTGTAAAATCGTACTTTTTCCCACGCCGGACGGTCCGGAGAAAATAAAGAGTCTTCCCTTTTTCATTTGCTTTCTTCCTCCAATTCCAACGGCTCAATTCCCAATCTCGTCATGACCTTGTCCGCTCCGATCGCGCCGAGAATGACATGATCGCTGTCCATAATGTAAACCGCCGCGGTCTTGCGTCCGTAAGTGGCATCCACAAGCATACCGCGCTCGCGTGCTTCCTGGATCAATCGCTTGATCGGCGCGCTATCAGGAGAAACAACTGCCAACAAACGCTCCGTTGCAATCAAATTTCCAAATCCGATGTTGATGAGTTTCATTTTTTATCCTCACTCGACATTCTGTACTTGTTCGCGAATTTTTTCAATCTCACCTTTGAGTGCCAAAACCACTTCCGTGATGGAAAGGTCGTTGCACTTTGAGCCGATCGTATTGCTCTCGCGGTTGAACTCCTGCACAAGGAAATCCATCTTGCGTCCCATCGAATCATCCGATTGGAGCATCTTGCGCATCTGCGCAATATGAGAATGCAAACGAACGGTTTCTTCATCGACTGCGACCTTGTCGGCGTAAATGGCGGCTTCCTGCAAAATACGGGAAGGTTCAATGGTGGATGATTGCAGAACCTCCTGCATTTTTGCCGTTAACCGTTCACGGTATTCCGTAACGGTTTGCGGTGAGCGTTCTTCTACGCGCTTCGTCAGATTTTCTATGGTCGTAAGTCTTGCGCCGATATCATCTGCAAGTTTCTCGCCTTCCGCCGCGCGCATCGTATGATAGGAAGCCAAAGCTTCCTGTAAAACAGCAGAAATATCGGCTGTAATGCCCTCAATATCTTCTTCCGGCTTGGTAACGGTCAAAACATCCGGCATTTTGGCAATGGCAAGAGCATTGACATCACCGTTGATTTGGAGCAAATCACCGATCTCGGCGATCGCCTTTTGATACCCCAATGCCAACTCGCGGTTAACACTGACAACGGCTTCTTCTCCGCCGACGGATTGAATGGAAATGAAAATATCCACCTTTCCGCGGGAAAGTTCCTTTTGTACTGATGCCTTTACCGTTTCTTCGGCAAAAATATAGGCACGCGGCAATTTCACGGTGCAATCCAAATAACGGTTGTTAACGCTCTTGACTTCCACGGTAATATCGCGATTATTGAGCGTTTTTCTGGCTCTTCCGTAGCCGGTCATACTCTTGATCATAGTGTCCCTTTCTTATGTGCCGTGTTCGATCACACGCACCATGTTAAATTCAATTCCGCCGTTTCTTTTCAAACGCCGGTCATATACGATTGCCGGAAACATACCGAGGAAAAATGCACCCACCGAAAACACGGCGCACAATCCGTCGGAAACGCAGGATGAAGTAATAAAATAGCAAAGAAAAAACAGAATCGGTGCAATGAGATACACCAATGCCGCCGCGCCGAGCATCGTGCGGTTTCGGCTTTCCAATTCCACGCGGTCACCGACTTGCGCACCGATCGCATTGCGCACTTCGATTTCGATCTTTTGCCCTTCTTGTCCGCAACCGCTGCAAGACTCGCAATTATGCGCACAAGCGCCTTGCCGGATGACTTGCACGATGGCATTTCCGTTGTGCAAAATGGCTTTGATCGTCGCAGTTTGTATCATGATTTCTTGTCACTTTCACCGTTTGACAAACGAACCGTCACCTGGCAGGAGCCGACAACGCCGACATTGCCTGCGTTTGTCTTGATTGCAGCAGGAACGGTATAAACGCCGCTTGCCCCTGTCACATCGGTCAAATCGGCAACGGCTTCCAACTGACTGTCGCTCAATTTGGAAATGACCTTTTCTTCGCCGCAAAGCGTCACAGCAAGGGAGTTAGTCAAAACCGTAACCGTTTGATCTTTATTGCTATGTTGATAACTGAATTTGCTCACGGTAAAATCCCGATACTGCAAATCACAGTTTTCAATTTCCACCACCGCTTCCGTTCCGCCGCTCAAATTGACGAAGTTTTCGGGGATCGGAATTTGGTAGGTGTAACGATCGCCGCTTTGAACCGCTTCAACGGCAAGAGAGCCGAGAGAAAGCTCCTTCATCTTTTCCAATTCTTTTGCATCACCGGAAAGGATGATCTTCTTAGGAGAAATATTGTATTCTACCTGCGATTTCTTCGCGCCGCTTGACTCAACGAATGTAATGGTGATCGGCAGTTCTTTGACCGTGTTGACCGGCATCTTAACTAAAATTTTCTCTGCAACGGCATAAACGGCATTTGACTTGATCGCTTTATCCTCACTGTTGTATAGAACATAAGGAAGGTTTTCAACGATACTGCTTTTTGCTTTGTCAATATTCAGATTGACCATTGCATAGGAAATATCAGCAAGGTCTTCTTCACGACCGCGCAATTCCAGCGTCTGCGGTTCGATTTCAATCGCACCGGCACTGTACCCGTCCGCCAAAGAGCCGATCACATTGCAACGGATCTCGACCTGTTTTCTGGAAAATTCCGCAACATCGACCATCACATTGCGCACATTGGGCGACTCCACCGTGATATAACGGGCAATGTTGCTATTCGGATAAACGATCGTATAGGAAATTGGTTGCTTTCCCGCCTTTTCAATAGAAGAAATATCGGCAACCAGGCGAATTTTACTCGTATCCAGTGAAAAGACGAGATTGCGCGGTAACTGCAAAACCAGATCGACTGTCTGCTCTTCCTCGGCTACGAGCATCAAGCCCTTTTGTCCCATAATATCGTGTTCGTCTTCCACCGCAATGGGAAGATCATGGATGCGGAGCGTAACATTGGCATCGCGGCTCACATTGTACCAAAGAAGAATGGATGCCAAAACGGAGATCAGAATATAGATTACTTTTCTGCCTTTATCACTTCTCATCTTCGGCGCCTCCCTTCTTGGTAAACAATTTTTTGGGGAAACGCAGGTTCTTTTCTTCATCCGCTTCTTTTTCCTGCGGAAGTAATTCGTTACTCAGAAGTTTTTCCAAAGTCTCCGGCATCAAATGGCGTTTCAACTGACCGCCGATCGCCGCCGAGATCGTACCGGTCTCTTCCGAAACGATTACGACCACGGCATCCGATGCCTCGCTCATGCCGATCCCGGCACGATGACGCATTCCCAAATCGCGGCTGAGATTGACATTATTGGAAAGCGGAAGCACGCAACCTGCGGCATAAATTCTGCCGTTGCGAATAATAACCGCGCCGTCATGCATGGCAGCTTTGACAAAAAAGATGTTTTTGAGCAATTCACTGCTGACACGCGCATCCAGTACTGTTCCGCTTCTGCCGATACGATCCGTGGAGTTTTCGCGTTCAAAAACGATCAAAACGCCCGTGCGTGACTTTGCCATTTCGGAACAAGCCAAAACGGTTTGCGCAATGGCATTTTCCAATTCGCTTCTTTGCCCGCTTCTGGTCAAAGATAGGAAAGAATGCAGTTTACCGGAGCCGAGCCGTTCCAGCAAGCGGCGGATTTCCGGTTGGAACAAAACGACCAACGCCAACACACCGATTTCCATCAAGTGACTGAGTGCAAAATACAAACTGTTGAGATGGAGTGTCGAAGAAAGCCAAAGTACCAGCAAAAACGCCGCAACGCCTTTAAGCAGTTGCTCTGTTTTGGTGTTTCCGACAAAGCGCAACAGGCGATAAAGACAGTAGCCGACAATGAGCATATCAATGTAATCGCTCAAACCGATCGTGCTGATATAACGCCATGCACCTTGGACGAAGGTCATCAAAAACTCCATAATCCACCCCCATTATCATAGGTACTTTTATTTTAATATAAATATTAAAAAATTGCAAGAATTTGGAGTAAATTTTTTGGGAATTTTCAATATTTTTTTACTTGCCGCAAAACCCGTTTCATCGCTTCGCCGAAGTAGTTTACTTCATCTGCCGTATTAAAAGCGGAAAACGAAATGCGCACCGTCCCGTCTCCTACCGTATTTGCGCTCTGGTGCGCAAGCGGCGCGCAATGCAGTCCTGCTCTTACGGCAATTCCATTTTGTGACAATAGCTCTGCGATCACTTCGCACGGGCAAGTTTCATGGCAAAACGACAAAACACCTGCCTGATTGCCGCTTTGCGAATAAAATATTTTGATTTTGTCAAATGCCGAAAGTTTTTCCGCCGCCCTTTCAAGAAGGGTTTGTTCATGATGCAAAATTCTCTTCTCCGTTGTCTTTTTGACAAAGCGCATTCCTGCCCGCAATCCGGCAATGCCCGGCATATTATGCGTCCCTGCCTCCAATCTGTCGGGTAAAAACGAGGGCATTTCCCGACGAAGTGACTCGCTTCCCGTGCCGCCGAAAATCAAAGGTTTTGCTTCCGTCTCGCAAAGTAAAAGACCTGTCCCCTGCGGTCCATATAACCCTTTATGTCCCGGCATGGCAACAAATTTTGCATCAAGTGCTTTTATATTGATCGGCAAAATACCGGCAGACTGCGAGGCATCAACGATGAGCGGCACTCCCATCTTCTGACAGCAAAGTGCAATTTCCTCCAACGGCAGAATAAAGCCGAACACATTGGAAACATGCGTACAAATTACCGCATCCACGCCTTTTACGATCTTTCTTTCAAATGCGCGAATTTGCAGATCTGTTTGAAAAAGCGGTGCAGATGCGATCTCAACTTTTGCATCCAACGCCGCCAATGTGCGTGTGACGGCATTGTGCTCATATCCCGAAATGACAACCCTTCCTCCCGGTGGGACCAAACTGCGGATGGCAATGTTGAGCGCGTGCGTTGCATTCATCGTAAATATGACCTTTTCCGCACCGGAAACGCCAAATAGTTCAGCGGCGATCTCGCGGCATTGAAAAGCAGTCTCCGCCGCCCTTTGTGCGCTTTTGTGATTGCCGCGTCCCGGTGTCGTCATACTCTGCATCGCAACGGATACTGCATGATGCACCGCTTGCGGTTTTTGCAATGTTGTAGCGGCATTATCCAAGTATATCATGGCAAAACACCGTCTTTTTCTTTCTTTTCATTGTAAATGACTCGTATTGGCTTGATCCCGTTGTCATGCAATACGGAAAGTGCTTTTTCGGTATGGCTTTCGGGAACGGCAATCACATAGCCGCAACCGTGCTTTGTCATTTGCGGTGAAGCGCGTTTCATAGTGTGGTGTATTCCAAACCGTTCCAAAACTTTTGACATTTGCTGAGCATGTGTGATGGAACGGGCAGTCAATAAATCATTCATTTCTATCCCTCCAACACATCGTATGCCACCCGATCAAAGACGGCGCAAAAAAAGAGACAACGAATTCGGAAAGTTTTCCGAATTCGTTGTTCTCTTAATTCTCTTCAATGATCGCAACTGCGTGGGCGGCAATTCCTTCGCCGCTTCCGGTAAAACCAAGATGTTCCTCTGTGGTCGCTTTCACGCTCACTTGCGACACGCTGATCGCAAGCGTTTTTGCGATCATTTCGCGCATTTGCTCACGGTACGGCGACAACTTCGGTGCCTGCGCCAAAACGGTTGCGTCAATATTGCCGACTTTCCAGCCGTGCTCTTTCAAAACTTCGCCGACACGCTTCAATAATAATATGCTGGAAATTCCTTTATACTGCTCGTCCGTATCGGGAAACAGATGTCCGATATCGCCGAGTGCAGAGGCGCCGAGCAAAGCATCCATAATAGCGTGCAGCAACACATCTGCATCGGAATGTCCTAAAAGTCCCTTTTCAAACGGGATCTTAATCCCGCCTAAAATCAAATCGCGATCTTCGGTCAAACGGTGTACGTCATAACCGTGTCCAATCCGAATATTACTCATATCTCATCCTTTGATCAGTTTTTCCGCAAGCGCAAGATCCCATTTGGTCGTGATCTTGAAATTCTTCTCGTCACCTTCCACCAGATAGACCTTTTTCCCGAGTTGTTCCACAGCCGAACAATCGTCCGTTACGGGTAATTTTTTCTGCATGGCATATTGCAAAGCCGCGCACAAAACCGATGCGTCAAAAACCTGCGGTGTTTGCACCGCAAAGAGATTTTCGCGTTGCGGTGTGGATGTAACGACACCGTTTTCGGCAATTTTGATCGTATCATGGACCGCTACGGCAGGTGCCGCCGCCAAAGTCGTGTTAGCGCGTTCGATCACGCGGTCGATCAGTTCCGGTGTCGCAAACGGCCGTGCGGCATCATGAACGGCAATGAGTTTTGCCCTGTTATTTGCCTGTAAAATACCGTTGAAAACAGATTCTACACGGGTACTTCCGCCAACGACTACTTTCTTCACTTTTTTGATACCGTATTGCTTGCATAGTGCCGCATACTGCGGAATATCATCAGCGCGTGTTGCAATGACGATCTCTTTGACACGCTTTGCGTTCTCTAATGCTAAAAGCGTATGTACGATAACCGGTTTACCGTCGAGCATGGCAAGGAGTTTATTCTCTCCTCCCATACGCGTGGAGTTGCCTCCTGCCGCCACAACCGCCGTACAATACGGCTGCATCAAAAGTGCCGTTTTTTTCGTCAGTTTATGAAATAAACTCATTGATCTGCCCCAATCATCATGACCGCATTCAACTGCTCTTCCGCCGTCTCGTAAGGAATACCTTCGGAAAAAACGATTTCCGAAACCATGATCTGTTTTGCGCAATGGAGCATCTTCCGCTCGCCGGTAGAAAGTCCGCGATCGCTGTCACGATGCATTAAAATTTTGATTACACTTGCCACCTCAATAAGATCACCGCTTTTCAGCCGTTCCATATTCTCGCGATAGCGATGATTCCAATTTGCCGTCACTTGATCGGATAACTCCGGCACTTTCTGCAAAATCCGATCCATTTCGTTTTTCGTCAAAACCGTTCGCACACCGATCATATCACAATTTTCGGTCGGTATTTTCAAAGTGAGGCCGGACACCGGCATACGAAATACATAAAATTGCATCTGCATACCCTTGATGCTCTCTTGCACGATATCTTCAATGATACCGGCACCGTGCATCGGATGTACGATTTTTTCGCCGATCTGATACATCTTTTCTGTCCGCCTCCTCTTTTTTCAAAATTTGCATTATGATGCGTCCTGTATAGTATAGCGCAAATTTTTTCCTTTTTCAACCTATTTTATCAATTTATTTTGTATATAGCAAAAGAGAGGAGCGTTGCTCCTCCCTTTTATCGACAAATTATTTGTTCGATGCTTTCCAAATGTGCATTTTTTCCGCTTCTTTGATCAAGTCTTCACGGAAATCAGGATGCGCAACGGAAATCAGTGCTTCCGCACGCTGCCATGTAGATAAGCCTTTGAGATTAACCATACCGTACTCCGTGACGATGTACTGCGGACAAGAACGCGGATCGGTGCAGATCGTACCGTTGGTCAAAGTGGGAACAATACGGCTTTTTACCGTTCCGTCTTTTGCCGTCATCGTGGAAGAGAAGCAGACAAAACTCTTTCCGCCTTTTGACAAATAAGAGCCCATAACAAAATCGAGTTGTCCGCCCGTACCGCTGATATGCTTGATGCCGGCGGATTCTGCATTGATCTGACCAAACAGATCACAGTCAATGGCGTTGTTGATGGAAATAAAATTGTCGATTTGCGAGATCACGCGCACATCGTTGGTATAATCGACGGGAGCTGCCATAACATCGGGATTTTGATCGAGATAATCAATCATTTTTTTCGAACCTGCAGCAAAAGCAAATGCCTGGCGACCGTCATCCAATTTCTTGTATTTACCCGTAATTTTCCCTGCCAATGCAAGATCTGCAAAGCCATCCACATACATCTCGGTATGAACAGATAAATCTTTCAGATCCGACTGTGCGATCAGCGAGCCGATGGTGCTGGGCATCGTACCGATACCGAGCTGCAAGCAAGCACCGTTGGGAATATGCGGCACAACAAGATTGGCAACTGCACGGTCAACATCTGTCGCAACGCCGCCGGCACCGAGTTCGGGCACCGGATGACTTTCGCCTTCCACCACCATATCGACATCAGCGATATTCACCTCGTTATCGCGTCCGTAAACCCACGGCATTTGTGCGTTGACTTCCACAATAACCGTCTTGGCGCGGCGAATGACTTCGGTAATGTGTGAAGCACTCATACCGAAGTTGAACATTCCCTTTTCGTTCATCGGAGAAACCTGGATCATTGCCACATCAACGGAAACATTGCCGTCGCGGTAAAAACGGGGCAATTCGCTATACCGCATGGGTGCAAAATAGCCCATCCCCTTTGCGATGATCTTACGGTCAACGCCCGTACAATGCCAGGAATTCCATGTAAAATGTTCTCCCGCATCGTCCGCCTTGCAGACCGCCGGCATCCAAAGTGTTGTTCCGCCGCGAAGATTGACATTTTTCAACTCGTTCTGCCGTGCTGCCAACGCTTCATCGAGTGTATACGGATGGTTGACGCACCAGCCGTAATCGACCCAGTCGCCATTTTTGATCACACTCACCGCCTGTGCAGGTGTGCGTAGTTTCTTCTGATATTCTGCTTGAAAATCCATACTTATTCCTCTTTTCACAAAAAAGGACAGGCATGAGACGCCTGTCCTTTTTTAATCCGGATCATTCTTCCGTCTTTTCTTCGGCCTCTTCCGCAACTGCTTCTGCGGCAACTGTTTCAGTCTCTTCTGCAACTGCATCCTCGGCAACTTCTTCGGTCGCCTCTTCGTCTTCCGTTTCGGCAACAGGCTCTTCCATCGGGAGGAGCAAAGCACGAATGCTCAAAGAAACTTTCTTCTTCTCCTCGTCGATCGCGGTAATCTTCACATCGACCATCTGACCTTCGGAAAGGACTTCGGAAGGCTTGTCAATACGGCGGTCGGCAATTTGAGAAATATGGATCAAACCATCAACACCGGGAACGACTTCCGCAAATGCACCGAAAGTCATCAACTTGACAACACGAACATTGGCGATGTCGCCGACCTTGTAGGTGTTCATGAAGACATTCCAAGGATCCTGCGTCTTGTCCTTCACGCCAAGAGAAATACGATGCTTCTCCGCGTCAAAAGAAATGACATAAACATCCAGATGATCCCCGATCGCAACAGCCTCGGAAGGATGGCGCAAACGGCTCCAACTCAGTTCGGAAATGTGAACCATACCGTCCACACCGCCGATGTCAACAAACACGCCGTAATTGGTCATGGACTTGACAACACCGTCATAGTGCTTGCCGACTTCCAAAGACTCCCAAACGGCAGCCATAGCGGCCTGACGCGCTTCGTTGGTCACGGATTTGATGGAGCCGACGATACGGCGACGGGCGCGGTTGACCTCGGTCACGCGCAACTGCACCTTCTCTTTGACCATAGCGTCAAGATCGGCATCCTTGGGCTGACCGCTCTGAGAAGCAGGCACGAACACGCGTGCGCCCTTGACATTGACAACAAGACCGCCCTTATTGACTTCGCTTACCGTACCATCGAGAACTGTTTTGTTCTCAATCGCGGTTTCGATATCATCCCAAATCTTATTTGCATCCAAACGCTTTTTGGAAAGCATTGCATAACCTTCAACATCGTTTACACGAGTGATAATGGTTTCGATTTCATCGCCGACATGAACGATATCCTCTGCCTTCACATCGGGATCGGCAGAAAGTTCACTCATCGGAATGTAGCCTGCCTGCTTGCAGCCCAAATCGACCTGAATTTCGGTCTCACCGATTCCGGTCACAGTACCGGTCACTTTTTCACCGGTGGTCAGGGTCTTAAAAGTTTTTTCGAGCATTTCTTCGAAGGACTCGACGCCTTCATTGGTTTTAATTTCTTCCGTCATGTTTACTACCTCCTTAATAATGCCGGCAGGGGTAGATGCGCCGGCCGTCAATCCAACTACCCGACATCCCACAAACATTTCCTCCGACAAATCGCGCGCGGTTTCGATAGCGTAAACGCGTGCGCATTTCTCTTTGCAAATTTCAAAAAGATGTCTTGTGTTGGCACTTTTTCGGTCGCCGACAACTACCATAACGCCAACTTCGGATGCGATTTTCATCGCCTCTTCTTGCCGTTTCTGCGTAGCATTACATATTGTATCACATATTTTCAGATTTGTACACTCTTTTTTTAGAATTTTCGCACATCTTTCCCAAAGAGCGCGAATACAAGTTGTTTGTGCCGTTAAAAGTAACGGTTTTTCCTTTATTTCGGGATGTTTTTGCAAGTATTTTTCAATCTCACCGGCATCATCAAATACCAAGGGATCGGAACACCAACTCGCAATGCCGCGCACTTCAGGGTGATCGGCTTCTCCGATAATGATCGCAATGCGCCCTTCCGTCTCTGCTTCTTCCACCAATTTTTGGATATGCAAAACATTCGGGCAGGTGGCACTGACAATATTTGCTCCGCGCTTTTCCAATAGTTCCAGAGTTTCCCGACATTCACCGTGAGCACGGATCAAAACCGTCTCCCCCGAATTGACTTCATCCGGTGAAAAAACCGTGCGCATCCCCAGTGCGTTGAGTTGCGCGATCACATTTTCGTTATGTACGATACTGCCGAGCATGGCTCCGCCACATTCGCGTGCCGTTTGCTCCGCAAGGTTTACGGCGCGCTCCACGCCATAGCAAAAGCCTGCCGTTTTTGCCAGAATCACTCGCATAGAGGCTCTCCTCCGATTTGCATACCGCCCAAAGCATAAGCCGCCGAAAGCACTTTTGTCGCAACTTCACGCAGTTCTTCCGTTGTGCGGTGTTTTTCCGTTTTTTCAACGGTGATGGGTTTTCCGAAAATCAAGCGGACTTTGCGAAACGGTTTGCGGTTCGGCTCGATGAATACCGGTATCATCGGTGCACCGGTGCGCTCTGCAAACATGGCGATCCCTGAGTGTGCATGAGCCGGTTTTCCGTCATGCTTTCCAACGCCGTTTCTCACGCGTGTTCCCTCCGGAAAAAGCATCAAATGGCCGTCATTTTGCAAGATGTGCAGTGATGTCTTGATCGCCGCAAGATCGTGCTGTCCCCTTTTAACGGGAAAAGCGCCAAACGCTTTGATAATACGGCGCAATACGGGAATATGAAACAAAGAGTCCTTACCCATGGACTGTAAACGATAATCCACCGGTAAGGCAAGATACAAAAATACCGGATCCATAATACCGGAATGATTTGGGCAAATGATCGCCGCGCCTTTCGGCAAATTCTCCCTGCCGCTCACTTCAAGGCGGCAAAGCGGATAGAGAATATGGCAAAAGCCCCAGATGATACGATACAAAATCATACTTCTACCGCCTTTTCGATGATGGTAAGAAGCGCTTGCACGCTTTCATCAAAATCAAGATTTGTCGTATCTAAAAGGACGGCATCCTCCGCCTGACAAAGCGGCGCGATCGCGCGGTGCATATCGTTATAATCGCGCTCATTGACCTCTTTCAGCACTTCATCATACGGGCGCGGTGTACCGCGTTTTTCCAATTCAAGATAACGGCGTTTGGCGCGTTCTTCTGCATCTGCGGTCAAAAACACCTTCACTTGCGCATGCGGCAAAACGACCGTACCGATATCGCGCCCGTCCATGATCACACTCTGCTCGCGCGCAAATTTTCGCTGCATTTCCAAAAGAAATGCGCGAACGGCAGGGATCGCGGAAACTTTGGAAGCATACATTGAAATTTCCGGCAGACGGATCTGCGTGGTGATATCCTCACCGTCAAGATACATGTGCTGCAAACCGTCTGCGGCGTATTTCATTTCGATACGGAGCTTCGGAAGCATTTTGGTGATATTTTCGGCATCGTCCGGCTCAATCTTGCGGAGGAAAGCAGCATAACCGACAGAGCGGTAGATCGCACCGGTATCCACATATAAGAGTCCGAGTTTCGCGGCAACCGCCTTTGCGATCGTACTTTTTCCGGCTCCGCTCGGACCATCCAATGCAACGCTGTACTGTTTCATAATTTTTCTCCTTTATCTTCCCCTGCGGATTCTCCGGCTGCTTTGCCGCTTGCCCATGCAATTTGCAGATTAAATCCACCTGTATAGGCATCGACATCCATCATTTCACCGCAAAAATACAAATTTTTCTTGCATTTGGATTCCATTGTGTGCGGATCGATCTCGCTGGCCTTAATGCCACCGGATGTAATGATCGCTTCCTCTACGGGACGCAACATAGTTGCCGTCAGTGTGAAATCTTTCAAAACGTGAAGCAATCGGCGGCGTTCTTCTTTTGTAATGCTGTTCACTTTCTTATCGGAAGGAATTCCGGTACGCTCTGCGATGATCGGGATCATACTGCGATTGACCAAACCGCCGAGCACTCCTGAATAGTTCTGATTGCATCGCTCCTGAAAATCGCGGAGCAGCCTTGCCTCCAACTTCTCTTCACTCAAAGCAGGCTTCAAGTCTATGCTCAAACGATAGTTACCCTTTTCGAAATGACGCATGTGCGCACTTGCCGAAAGCACAAGCGGTCCGGAAACGCCGAAATGCGTAAAGAGCATTTCACCGAGTTCCGAATAAACTTTTTTGCTCTTTGCATCCCAAACGGTCAGCGTGACATTTTTCAAGCTCAATCCCTGCATCCGTCCGCAATCTTCTTCTGCGCATACGATCGGCACCAAAGAAGCCATCGGCGGCATCACGGTATGTCCCATCTGCTCCGCCATACGCAATCCGTCACCCGTTGAGCCGGTTTTCGGATAGGATAGACCGCCGGTCGCCAAAATCACGGCATTCCCCTTCACATCGCCGCTTGCGGTGCGAACGCCGATCACCTGATCCTCCGTATGCAAGAGTTTTTCCACGCACTCTTTTCGCACTGTTACAGACAAACGGCGCAGTTCTTTTTCGAGTGCTCCGCTGATGTCAAAAGAACGGTCGGAACACGGAAACACGCGCTTTCCGCGCTCAATCTTCAAAGGAACGCCAAGTTCCTCAAAAAACGCCATCGCATCCGCGCCGTCAAAGCGGCGGAATGCAGAATACAAAAAACGGGCATTGGTCGCAACATTGGCGAGCAACTCTTCGCAATTGCTCGCATTGGTCACATTACAGCGGCCTTTCCCCGTAATATTGAGTTTCATACCAAGGCGGTCATTGGGCTCGAAGAGCGTAACTTCCGCGCCGCTTCTTGCCGCAAAAATACTCGCCATCATACCGGCGGCACCGCCGCCGACCACTAAGACTTTTTTACTCATTTTCCGTATGCCCGAAAATACCGTATTGACTCCAAATATCCTCTAATTCCGCAAAACTTGCCGCCACATCCGTGCCTTTTCGCTGCGCAACGGCAATGATCAGCGCATTGATCATACTCATCGGGGCTGCCAAAGAGTCCACAAAAGAGATCATCTCACTGCGCACCAAAAGAGAAGCCGATGCCATCTGATAGATCGGTGAGAGCGTAGTGTCGGTAATACCGACGATCGTTGCGCCTCTCTTTTTGGCAAATTCAATGGTTTTCAGAGCCTGCTGACTGTATCGCGGAAACGAAATACCGATAACCGCATCCTCCCGATCCATACGAAACAGTTGATCGAGCGTACCGGATTCACCGCTTCGCACCAAAGTGACATGGTCAAAAATCAGACGGAAATAGAATTCGAGATAACCTGCCAGAAACGACGAAGAGCGAAAACCGACTATGTAGATATGCTTCGCGGAAATGATCTTGTCCACCACGCGATCGAATTCAGATGGCTCCATCTGTTCCATCGCCATGCGTGTCATTTCCATATCGCGCTTCATCACGCTCATCATGAGATTATTGCCCGGCAAAGTACCGCTTGATGCCTCAATGCGCTGCACAGAAGTCAACCGACCGCGGATCATCTCTTGTAAGGCACGCTGCATTTTCGGATAACCGTCATAGCCGAGTTCCGTTGCAAAACGCACGACCGTAGACTCGCTGACGGCAGTTGTTTTCCCCAATTTATTGGCGGTCATAAAAGCCGCTTTATCAAAGTTTTCCAAAATATAGCGTGCAATCGCTTTTTGACCTTTTGAAAAACTCTGCATATTCTCTTCGATGGTATGTAAAATGTTCTTCGCCATTATGATTCTCCTTCAAGCAAGCCTGTCCGCTCGGCTATTGTCAATTCGCGCCATTTGCCTTCCGGCAGGTCTCCGAGCAAAACGCAGCCTTCGCGCACGCGGCAAAGGCGTTTGACATAGAGCCCGACTTGTGCGCACATACGACGGATCTGCCTGTTTTTCCCTTGATGTATGGTAACGGAAATCTCACCGACTTCTTTGCCCGTGCGAATCCATCTTACCTGCGCAGGAACGATCGGCTCACCATCCAATTCCGTAATGGCGGCAAGGCGTTTTTCCGCATCCTGGATATCCCCTGCGATCGTAACATAGTATTCTTTACTGACTTCAAACTTCGGGTGCAAGACGCTTTGCATCCATGCGCCGTCATCCGTAAAGAGCAGCAAGCCTTGCGAATCCATATCCAATCGTCCGACGGGATTGACGCGTACACCGCAATCCACCATCAATTCGGCAACGGTTTTGCGGTTCTTTTCGTCTTGCAAAGTTGAAACATATCCGCGCGGTTTATTGAGGGCAAAATAATGCCGCTTTTCTTTCGCTATGACCGGCAGACCGTCAATGGTAACGGTATCAACATCCAAATCAGCCTTCATTCCGGGCATGGCAACTTTTCCGTTGCAGTAAACGCGTCTTGCCGCGATCCATTCTTCAGCGGTACGGCGAGAACACAATCCTGCCGCCGCAATGATTTTTTGCAATCGCTCTTGTGCCATGTTTTCCCTCCGTTCAACTGATTTTTTCGATCGTTTTCATACAGATCAAAGGTACGGCTGCAATAACAGCCTCTTGAAAACAAACATTTGCCGTTCCGATTTGCTGACCGTAATAAACCGGCGCAGATAATTCTTTCGGATAATCCAACACAACGCGCGTAAATTCCCCGTCACAAAGCGGATAAACGGTCCGCTTTTGCGGAGCAAGGCAAACGGCGCATTCCGTTCCGCCGCGTACACCGGTCAAGGCAAACTGCCGATCGGACGAAAGGACGCGGCAAGCGCGGAATTTCTCCGCCGCTGCTTGATAAAGGGCAATATGATCATTCCAATCATTGGGTGCATTAAGCGTGACGCAAATCAAAAGAAGACCGCTTCGCTTGACGGCGGAAACCAATGTGCGCCCCGCTTTTTTCGTAAATCCCGTCTTGCCTCCCACACAATCATCTAACATCGTCAAGAGTTTATTGTGATTGTGCAGTTGCCGCGTACCGCAAGTCATATCGGTCGTTGCGGCAAAACGCGAAAATGTGGGATTTTTCAAGGCTTCTGACATCAGTTTTGCCATATCGAGAGCCGTCGAATAATGTCCGTTTTCTTCCAATCCGCTCGGATTGGCAAAAGAACTGTCGCACATACCGATCGTGCGCGCTTTTTCGTTCATCTTGCGCATGAAAGTTTCCCGGTCACGCGCAAAAGCCGTCAAACACTCGGCGGCATCATTTCCGGAAGAGAGCATCAAACCGCTTAAAAGTGTCTCCATACTGACCTTTTCTCCGACGGCAAGATACATGGAAGAGCCTTCCTGCAAGTGTCCTTTTTGAACCGTCATTTCATCCGACAAATTGCCGCAATCCAAAGCCGTCAAAGCCGTGAGGATCTTGGTCGTACTTGCGATGCTCATCTTTTTTTGCGCGTCTTTTTCCATTAAAACGCGCCCGCTTTGTGCCTCATACACCACATAGGATGCAGCGGATATTCCCGAGGATGTAGCAAAGCAAGATACGCTTCCCATAAGGAAGCAAACTGCCGCAAAAGCGGATAGAAACCGTTTGGACATACCGTTCCCTCTTTCCAAAAAATCGGTATGCCAACTTATGAAGCAAAATCGGATTAAATGATATCTTTTTCTTCTTTTTTCTTGTCCACAAAATGTTCCACACGATCCATGACCTGCGGTACCAATTCCACCACACGATCCAATGTGGTCATAGCGGGCGTAGAGACAGGCACCATACGCACAGAGCCGTTTTTGAGAATTAAAAATGCGACCGGCTCAATTTTGGCACCGGCACCGCTGCCGCCGCCAAACTGTGCTTTTGCCTTTCCGTAATCGCTTCCTCCCGTGCCAAAACCGAAGGTAACGCGTGAAATGGGGATCACCGTCACGCCGTCCGGTGTGGTAATGGGTTGTCCGATGATGGAGTTAGAGTCGACCATATCGCGGATTTTTTCCATAGTCGTTGCCATCAATTCACTGATCGGTGCTTTCTTTTCCATCGTTCTGAGTCCTTTCTTTTTTATCGTTTTTCTGCTGTTTTTCCGCAACAGCGTGTTTTTTCTTAAATCGTCGATACCACCGCAAAAGCGGTATTGACAATATCAAAAGGCACATTAAGAGGCTTCCGATGCGGATCATCAAACTGACTTCGCCCGTCACTTTTGTCTTTTCCGCTTCAAAATCCATATCCAAATGAATGGCAGGATCGGGAATGATAAAAAGTTCCTCCGCTTTCGGCATAATGCTCCACATCGCGGCATTGGCAAAGCCGAATGTCTTTGCAACAGTAGCCGGATCATCTCCTGCAAACACAATGCAAAGCGTTAAGGGCTCAATGAGCAAATGTCGACAAAAGTACTTGCCGCTGTCTTTGAGTGCCGCAAGTGAGATGTCAAGCAGGGAAATAACATCCGTAATCGAAGGTTTCGGCTTTTTCTTTTTCCTTTTTGCTTTCGGTTCCTTTTCTTTGCTCTTTTTTTCCTTGTGTGCAGAAGGTTTTTTGCGGATCCTGATCCATCCGATGTAAAAATCAATTTGATTTTTATCTTTGAACTTGCAAGCCAGACGAAACGGCAAGGCAAGGATAAGGCAAAAGAGCAAAACGATACCGCAAATCCAAATCAATGCCGTCAATTTCTCACCTTCTTGCCGCTAATTTTCTTCTTCCGGTTTGCCCTCTTCTTTCAACTCTTTACTGAGTACGGACGGATCCAAAATCTCTCCGTTATCGTCCAAACGCATCTGACCGTCATTTTCCAGTCCCGGCATTTCGGGCAACTCATCCAAAGAGCGCAAATGGAACACGCGCAAAAATTCTTTGGTCGTGCAGTATAAGTGTGGTCTGCCCGGCACTTGCAATCTGCCGCATTCTTCAATCAAGTGCCGCTCTTGCAAAAGTCCCATCGTATAGCCGCTGTCAACGCCGCGAATTTGATCGACATAGGCGCGCGTCGTCGGCTGATAATAAGCGACGATCGTCAGCACTTCCAATGCAGGCTGGGAAAGTTTGGCAGGTTTTCTTATTTCAAATGCTTTGCGGATAAAATCGGCATAATCGGGAGCAGAACACAGTTGCCAACTGTCCTCCATCTGCACCAAGCGAATGCCGCGACGCTCGTAATTATAATAGTCCGCCAATTTTTGCAGGATCTTTTCGGCGGCAGCAACATCAATATCAAGTGCCAAAGCGATCCGTCCGATCGCGATCGGCTCACCGGAAGCAAACAAAATGCCTTCGACCGCCGCCTCGAGGTCCTTCATATCCAAAGTTTCCAAAGACATATCTTTCCTCACAGTTCGTATTTTTCGGGAGCATCTTTTTCACAACTAACGGTGCAATCCGCCGCGGCTCCTGCCAACTTGATCACCTTGGCGCGGCAAAGTTCCAGCACCGCAATAAATGTGGCGACCACTTCACTGCGGCTGTGACTGCCGCGGAAAAGCAGTTGAAATCGAGTCATTCCCCACTCTTTCAAGCGGCGAATGATCTCACTTGCCTTGTCGGCAACGGGATACGGCTCACGCTTGACGATCTCGGAAAATGCCGCTGTAAGTTTGCTCGGTGCAAACTGATCCGCACGATCCCTTATGGACTCAAATGCGGATACCAGATCTTCCCTTTCGTGGTCGTACTCATAGACTTTGCCGCGGTGGATCGGCTCGGGATTTTTCGTCATGGCATCGCGCCCGAATGCACTCATCGGTCCGAGCACTTCCGTGAGCATGCGCACGCGTACATAGGTATCTTTCTGCTGACGCTCTTTCAAAGAGGCGATCAACTCGTCCATCTCATTTTTGGCTTCTTCATCTTCGATGGAAAGGAGCATTCTTGTCTTGATGTACATCAAATGCGCCGCCATTGTGATAAAGTCGCTTGCGATTTCGAGATCAAGTTGCTTGCGCTGTTCCAGATAGGCTAAATACTGGTCCAAAATCAGCACGATCGGGATATCCTGGATCTCTATTTTATTTTTGGAGAGCAAAAACAAGATGAGATCCAACGGACCTTCAAAATCCTGCATTTCCTCTTCGGCGTGCGCATGCACGATCCCTTCCAATTTGAAAATCGGGTTATCCATTTACATTCTGTCCTTTACACCAATATCAAAGCCAGCGTGAGAAATACATTTCGTATGATCTGCGTCAATGCCTCGCTGCCGATGTTGAAGGCAACAAGTGCAACGAGAAGCAAAAAGCCAAACCGTTCATAGCGCATCAACATGTTGTACGCCTTTTCCGGCAAAAAGGCAAAGAGAACTTTCGATCCGTCCAGCGGCGGTATCGGCAAGAGATTAAAAATTCCCAAGCCAACGCTTAAATACGCCGTATCGCCGATAAATTCAAAAAGTTCCGCTGATATAAAATTTCCGGTAAATCGCAAAAGCAAAAGAAGCAAAACGGAAAGCAGGATATTGGAAACCGGTCCTGCCAAAGCAGTCAACGCCATCCCCCATTTTGGCTTTTTGAAATAGCGCATATCCACCTGCACCGGTCTTGCCCAACCGAAACCGCAAAGAAGCATTGCCGCTAAGCCGAACCAATCAATATGCCGCAAAGGATTGAGGCTCAAACGGTGTTGCCGTTTTGCCGTTTGATCGCCCAAAGCATAGGCGGCAAATCCGTGGCACGCCTCATGCACCGACAAGCAAAGCAGTACGGATGCCAATCGCAAAATCATTGACAACAAATACGACAAATCAAGAGATGCAAAATAGTCTTTTAAGATTTCCATGCTTTCACTCCGATTTTACCTCATTTGTATTATTATACCAAAAATAATGATGCTTTTCAAGAATTTTTGCAATATTTCCTTCATTTTTATTTGTTTGGCACCACGGTCAGGCTAAAAAGAGGAGTAAAATGGCAAGGAAAGAGAAATTAAAAGCGGAGAATTCCAAAATATAGCGACCGCTCTTTTGCGGATAGTGTTTACAGTATTCGCGGAATGTGATCAGGCTTGCAAGCGAGGCAATCAGCGTTCCGACACCTCCGATATTGACACCGCGCAGCAAATCGGCATACGAATTCGTAAACTGAGAAAGCAAAATTGCGGAGGGCACATTACTGATACATTGACAGGAAACGGTGCTGAACAAAAGTGTGCATCGGCTCATCTGAAGCGGCTCGGCTCTGTTTCGGTTGGTGTAGACTCCATTTCTCTATCCTCTGCCATAAAAAATATTTGATGTAATTATAGCAAAATTTGTCGTATCTTGCAAGTGAAAGTATATCAAATAATGCAAAAATCCGTATAGGTCAAAAATACCTATACGGATCTTTGCATTTACAAAAGGAGTTGATTACTTGATCATCGAAGCGATCTCGGCTGCGAAATCTTCCTGCTTCTTCTCGATACCTTCGCCGCGTTCAAAGCGGATGGCATTTTTGAAAGAAACTTTGCCGCCGAGCGTCTTTGCGGTATTGTTCATATACTGTTCGACACTCATCGCGCCGTCCTTGACAAATGCCTGCTGGAGCAAGCAATTTTCGGCATAAAACTTGTTGAGTTTGCCCATAACGATCTTCTCTTTGACCTCAGCGGGTTTGGAAGCCATGGAAGGATCGTTTTCCATCTGTGCGAGCATAACGGTCTTCTCTTCTTCCAAAATTTCGGGTGTGACCTGGCTCTTATCCCAGAAACGGGGATTGAGTGCCGCGATCTGCATTGCCATATCTTTGCCGATCTCGGTAGCATCAATGCCGTCCTCGACTTCGAGATTGACAATAACGCCGATCTTGCCCTTCATGTGGACATAGGGAACGCAAAGACCGGAGTCGATGCGAGCGAAACGGCGAATGCTCATATTTTCACGCAGAGCAAGGAAAAGTTCGTCCTTGGCATCCTTGACCGTACTCTTGCCGTCAACCCATTTGCAATCCATCAAAGCGTCGACATCGGCAGGATTTTCCTTGGCGATCACTTCTGCAAGGCTCTTGACAAAATTGACAAACGGTTCACCGGAAGCAACGAAGTCGGTCTCGCAGTTGACTTCCACGACAACGCCCACGCCGTCAACGGTGGTGGCATACGCCATACCTTCAGCGGCAACGCGGCTCGCCTTCTTAGCCTGGGAAGCAAGTCCCTTTTCACGCAGATACAAAATAGCCTTTTGGGTATCGCCTTCGCACTCAACCAAAGCCTTTTTGCAGTCCATCAAACCGCAACCGGTAGCCTGACGAAGTTCATTCACAGTAGCAGCAGTAATATTCATTGTTCTTGTCCTCCATTAGTATTCAAATGAAACGGGGCGCGGCTGTGCCTCGCCCCGCTGTCTTTTTTTATTCTTCCTCGGTCGCTTCAGCGGGAGCAGCGGCTTCTTCCACCACTTCACCTTGCTTGCCTTCGATCATGGCATTTGCCATAACGGAAGCCAACAGTTTGATGGCGCGGATCGCATCATCATTGCCGGGGATGGGATAGTCGATCTCATCGGGATCGCAGTTGGTATCGGCGATCGCAACAACGGGAATACCCAACTTGTGGGCTTCCATAATGGCGTTGCGCTCTTTACGGGTATCGACGATAAACAATGCACCGGGGAGTTTGTTCATATCCTTCACACCGCCGAGATACTTTTCAAGTTTCGCGATCTCGCCGAGGTGCTTCATAACTTCCTTCTTCGGAAGCATATCGAATGTGCCGTCCGTCTGCATGGTTTTGAGCTGATTGAGACGGTCGATACGGGTACGCATAGTCTTGAAGTTGGTCATCATACCGCCGAGCCAACGGGCGTTGACAAAGTACTGATTGCAGCGAAGAGCCTCTTCCTTGATGGCATCCTGCGCCTGCTTCTTCGTACCGACAAAGAGGATGCTCTTGCCGCTTTCGCTCACACTGCGAACGAAATTGTAAGCCTCTTCCAACTTTTTCACGGTCTTCTGCAAGTCGATGATGTAGATACCGTTACGCTCCGTGTAGATGTAGGGAGCCATTTTGGGGTTCCAACGACGGGTCTGGTGACCGAAGTGGACGCCTGCTTCGAGCAGGGCTTTCATGGATACGACATTTGCCATTTTTGATTTTCTCCTTAAAATTTGGTTTTTACCCTCCGAAGCCGTCAACCCCCTCGCCTACCTTGCGGCACCGACGAAAAGTCAGACTCCGTGCGTAATTCTTAGATAATTTACCACACTTTTTCTCAAATAGCAACACTTTTTTTGAAAAAAATCAAAAAAGTTTCTCAAAACGGCAATCGGCGCTTATGATAATCCCTTTTTGGCGGTGAAACGCAAGCGATCGGCTGATCGACAATGATGATATCATCCCCGATTTTGCGTATGGCATCCCATGCGATGCAGTATTCTTCCCCCCTGCCGAACAAGCCGAAAAATCGGCAAGGTCCCGGCACGATAACTGCCGAGATCGTCCCTTCCGACAAATCGCATTCCACATCGCCCACATATCCCAAACGGCAACCGTTGCTGACATTGATGACTTCTTTTCGCCGTAAATCGGTAAAACGACACTTCATCTGCCTCTCTCCTTTTGGAATAATTTATGCAAAGGAGCAAAACTTCATTCGCCGCGCCGTATGATTTGTGCATTTCGGGCAATACTGAAATCATCAAAGATGCGGAGGACGATATATGCCGGGAAAAGTGGAGATCTGCGGTGTCAACACAGCAAAACTGCCGAAACTTTCAGCAGTAGAAACGGAAAATCTGATCAAAATGGCGCAAAGCGGCAACCATGCGGCACGGGATAAACTCATCGAAAGCAATCTGAGGCTCGTGCTTTCGGTCATCCGGCGTTTTGCCAATCGCGGCGAAAGTGCCGACGATCTGTTTCAAGTCGGTTGTGTCGGCTTGATGAAGGCGATCGACAATTTCGACATATCGCAAAATGTCCGTTTTTCCACCTACGGTGTCCCGATGATCATCGGCGAAATTCGCCGCTATCTGCGCGATAATAATGCGATCCGTGTCAGCCGCAGTATGCGCGATACCGCATACCGCATCTTGCAGGCAAAAGAAGCGTTCCGCGTTGAGCATCAGCGCGAAGCGACGGTAGAAGAAATCGCAAAAGCATTGGATGTCGCACGCGAAGAGGTCGTTTCGGCGATGGACGCCGTTGCCTCCCCCGTCTCCCTTTATGAGCCGGTCTACGCAGAAGGCGGCGACGCTGTTTGCGTGATGGATCAGGTGAAGGATTTTCGCAACACGGATGAGCAATGGCTCAAACAAATCGCGCTGAAAGAAGCGATGGGGAAACTTACGCCGCGCGAACAGCACATTTTAGCACTTCGTTTTTGCGAGGGAAAAACGCAAACGGAAGTGTCGGAAGAGATCGGCATTTCGCAAGCGCAGGTCTCGCGTTTGGAAAAAGCCGCCGTCAAAAGCATCAAGCGTGAAATATAAAGAGAAGTCCTCTTTTGAGGACTTCTCTTTATATTTCAATATTTCAGTTAAATTCAACAAAAGGAACTTCGGTCGTTTTCGTCTCGCCAGAGAAATCAAGATATGCCTGCGCTTGCGTTGCAAAATGGTACGGTGCGACCCAAAGATCGCCGATGCCGAGGCAAAGACCGCCGACAAAATACCAGCCGATGAAACTCAGATCCAGCACGAAAAGTTCCCACTTATGTCCGTGCGTAATGCGGCAACTTTCGTCCAGGCATTGCTTCCAACCGTACTCGGGATGATCTGCCTTGATAAATTCCGCCATACTGTAAGCGTAACTCTTGACGATACCGGGAATGACAAAAAGCAAAGACCAAAGCGCAATAAAGATGGATTTCAGCAGCGAAAGCAAAAATGCGCCGCCGAAATCGGTGGTAAATGGCTTGAAAAGGTCACCGATGCTCATCATTTGATTGTCACGCGCCTGTTTGAGAAAAACCAGAGACAAACCGACTGTCAAAGGTCCAACCACGATCAAACCGCCGACACCGGCTATCACCACGGCAGCAGCGCTGATGACCGCGCCGAAAACCACCATTGCCGCCAACGCCATCATCCAATTACTACCGAAGATGTTGTTACCAAGTTGATCTTTCGCTGCCTGTTTCCACTCTGCTCTTGTTCTCATAATACTCACTCTTTCCATGATAATTTGAAGCGTCTGCTTCTGTTACTTATTGTAGCACAAAATCTAAAAAATGCAAGGAAAAGACACTCCGAATTTTCCGGAGTGTCTTGACTTATTTGCGGAAGCCGTCTTTGAGCGAAACACTGCGGTTAAAGACAAGGTGTTCGGGCGAAGAGTCGCGATTATCCATGCAGAAATAGCCGATACGCATGAATTGGAAGGACGGCGCGGTCTTGCCGCTCTTTTCCGATGCTTCGTACTCGCGCGCGACGCGGAGCATATCCGCTTCCACCTTGCATCCGGTCAGCACTTCGAGCGAATTGGGATTGAGGCATTCAAGGAAATTCTTGTCCGGTCCGTCGGGTGCGGGATCGGCGAAAAGATAATCGTACAAACGCACCTCGGCATCCACGGCAGTTGCCGCATCCACCCAATGGAGCGTTGCGCCTTTGATCTTGCGTCCGTCGGCAGGATCACCACCGTGGGAGTTTGGATCGTATGTGGCGTAAACTTCGGCGATACTGCCGCCTGCATTCTTTTTGCAACCCGTGCACCGCACGATATAGGCGCCTTTCAAACGGCACTCAGGACCTTCGGGGTAAAGGCGCTTATACTTGGGGATCGGCGTTTCCATAAAGTCGTCCGCTTCGATCCACGCCTCGCGGCTGAAAGTGATCGTGTGCGTTCCCTCTTCGGGTGCGGTGGGGTTATTTTCCACTTCAAAGGTTTCGCTTTGTCCCTCGGGATAGTTGGTGATGATCAGTTTGACGGGGTGCAGTACACCCATGGTGCGCTGCGCGTTTGCATTGAGGTCTTCGCGCAGGCAATGCTCCAAAAAGGCATATTCAATGGTCGAAGGTGCTTTGGCAACACCGATGCGCTCGCAGAAATTGCGGATGGCAAACGGCGTGAAACCGCGGCGGCGCAAGCCGCACAAGGTCGGCATTCTCGGATCGTCCCAGCCGGAGACCAACTTCTCCTCTACCAACTGACGCAGTTTGCGTTTGGACATCACGGTATAGTTGATACCCAGACGCGCAAATTCGATCTGACGGGGCTTATGATACGGGATGGAAACATTGCTCACCACCCAATCATAAAGCGGACGGTGCTCCTCATACTCCAAAGAGCAAAGCGAATGCGTGATGCCTTCGAGTGCATCCTGGATGGGGTGCGCAAAATCGTACATTGGGAAAATGCACCATTTGGTGCCCTGACGGTGGTGATTGATATAGCGAATGCGGTAAATGACCGGATCGCGCAGATTGAAGTTACCGCTTGCCAGGTCGATCTTCGCGCGAAGCGTATGACTGCCTTCGGGAAATTCACCGTTTTTCATCCGCTCAAAGAGCATCAGATTTTCTTCCACCGTGCGGTCACGGTAGGGCGAAACGGCTGGTTTGCCGATGTCGCCGCGGCATTCCTTGAATTCTTCCGCCGTCAGATCGCAGACATACGCCAAGCCCTTTTTGATCAGTTCCACGGCAAATTCGTAGTCTTTTTCAAAATAGTCACTGCCGTAAAAGAAACGGTCATCCCAATCGAAGCCAAGCCAATGGATATCCTCTTCGATCGCCTCGACAAACTCGGTGTCTTCTTTGGCAGGGTTGGTATCGTCCATACGAAGATTGCAGATACCGCCGTATTTTTCCGCAGTACCGAAGTCAATGCAAAGTGCTTTACAGTGACCGATATGCAAATATCCGTTCGGCTCGGGCGGAAAACGGGTATGCACCTGCATACCGGCAAATTGACCGCCTTCGGCAATGTCTTCCTCCACAAAAGTGTGGATAAAGTTTTTGCTCTCTTCTTCCGTGCCTTCCGGCATAATGGCGTTGTTCATTTCTTCCGACATAAAATCGTCCTTTCCGATCGTACATTCAAATAACGAAGTGATTATACCGTTTTTTCGGCGGCTTTGCAAGTAGATTTCAAAAATTCCTCGCGCGTATAAAGTAAATTCAGCACTTCCAACATCGCCTTGCTGCTCAAATGCCGCGGCAGTTGCTCTTTTTCCAGCAATGCCGCCCTCTTTTGACTGCTCCCATCACCGATGAGTCCCAACGACATCAGATCCGCCGCCGTGATCGGCTCTTGTACCGTAGTTTCGCTTGCATTTCCGTCAAAAGCAGCACCGCAACGATGAAGTGCATCGCAAATCACCTGCGGCGACATTCCTTCGACGCCCAAAATACCTTCTTTACCGCCGACCTTTTTGCGTTTCTCTTTTCCTTTGATCTCCGGCACATAAGCGTGCAATACGCGGCCTTGCGCAATCGCGCCTTTGAGATAATTGCGAAGGACAAAACCGGCGCCGTCCGGATCGGTAAAAATGATCAGTCCTCTTTCCGCGGCAAGGCGCCGTAAAAACGCCAATTTCTCCTTATCGTGAAACGCCGCAAATCCGCCGATCTCTACCACGGTGGCTTCGACTGCCTGCAAAACGGTATTGCGGTCATAGCGTCCTTCCACCACGATTACTTCGGAAATATGCGGTTTTTGCATCTTGCTCACTCCCTTTGTGCCAACTGCATCAAGAGTAGTTTCAGTTCGCCTTCATTGTCGATCCCGTTTTCGCTTTTGAAACGGTGATCAAGTTTTTGGCAGAGTTTGAGGCTTTTCGCGCACCACGCCCGTGTCGTTTTTCGCGCCGCCTGTAACGCCAGTTTCGCCGGATAGTCCGAGCGCATCCCCCATAAATCCATCAGCCACATACTGTCTTTGCCTTCATCCAAGGCAATACGCGCCGTATAAATTTTGCGCAGTTCTTTGCCGATGATGGCAAGAAGGAAATTGCAATCCTCCTGCTTTTTGAACATCTGCCCCAAAACATCTGCGGCGCGGTCATAATTCCCTGCTGTAATGGCGTTTGTCATATCGAACGCGATCGCACTTAAAATCGGATCGACCACCGCGTCGATATCGCCGCGTGTGATTTCTTCTTTTTTTGCGTAAGCGGAAATTTTGGTGATCTCGGGCAAAAGCCCCGTCATCAACTCACCGCATTGGAAAATCAAATACTCGCAGTTTTGCGTGGAAATCTTATGTCCGGATGCCGCAAAATGCCGGCTGATCCAGCGGATAAGATCGTTTTTGCTCTGCCGCTCAAATTTGACGGCAACTGCCTTTTGATCCAACGCCGCGTAGAGCGTTTTATAAGTCTTATTCGGCTTATATTCTTCGGTATCATAGAGAAAAACCAAACAACAGTATTCCGGCATATCTTCCAAAAGCGCAACCAAAGCCGTCCGTGATTTTTCGTCCAGTCCGTACAGATTGCAGTCCGTCACCGCAACGAGCGTACGCTCGGACATCATCGGCATCGCCTCCACACATTCCGCCAACTGCTGCACGGTAAATTCTTTGCCGTTCAGACGGTGGAAGTTGAATTCCTCCATACCGGAAGGAAGCAGTTCTTTTTGCAGTTCGCGAAAATAGTATTCGCGCAAATAACTTTCTTCCCCGTAAAAGATATAGACTTGTCCCAATGTATGCGACGCAAGATCCGATTTTAATTTTTCGTAGCCTTTATCTGCCATTTCTGCCCCCGATCCACCGTAACGGTAATGTTTCCTTCTTCATCTGTACGATGCGTTTGTACGCCTGCAAGATGAAGCCTTGTTATTGTCTTTTCACTTGGATGTCCGAACGCATTTGCGCCCACGCTGATGATGCCGACTTCCGGTCTGACGGCATCCAGCAAAGTTTCGGATGTTGAGCGCACAGAACCGTGATGTCCCACGACAAGCACTTCAATATCCTCGGATAGATACTCGGTGAGGATTTCTTCGGTTTCAATATTCATATCACCCGTAACAAGCACTTCAAATCCGCCGAAGCGGCAAATCAAACTCAATCCCTCTTCGTTGGAAGTTTCGCTTCCGAGCGGTGGAAAGACATCTGCCAAAACACGCTCGTATGTGTGCGTCTGCGGTGTTTGAATGACGGTCGTTTTGATTTTGTACTGCGCCGCAAGATGCAAAATGCGCAGATATTCTTCATCGCTCGCATCCCCCTGCGGAAGATAGAGCCGCTCCACTTGGATGCGGGAAAGCAGTTTTTCAACCCCGTTGATGTGATCTTTGTCAAAATGCGTCAGATACAATGCATCAAGCGTACGATAACCTGCGGAAAGCAAATAATCCGACGCGATATACCCTGCTTTCTTGATACTGTTTCCACTGCCGCAATCTACCATGATCGCGCCATGCGGCGTGAGAAAAACCGTACACGCTCCCTGCCCGACATCCAACGCCGCTACGGTAAGCGGTCTTGTACGAAATGAGATAATATGCAGCAAAACGGAAATAATCAATCCGCACGGGAGCAAAAGAGCAACAATTCTGCGAATGATCTTTCTTTTCCGAAAGAAAAATACAAAGATGAGAAGCAGATATGCCAACACGATCCAAGCACAAAAGTACGGATTGGAAAGGGAAATACTGTGATGCGGAATTTTGGAAAGCCATTCGGAAACCTTGAAAATATAGGTTGCACCGCAAGTGACGATCACACCGAATGCCGATGCGACCGAAGGAAAAAACAAGCCAATGAGAATGAGGATGAAACCGCAGATAAAAACGGCACTTGCCATCCAAAGGCAAAGCAAATTACTTAAAGGTGCAACGATCGAAATACTGTCAAAATATAAGGTGCAAATCGGAAGCGTAAACACCGTTGCGCCCAAAGTAACGGAAAACGATTGCAAAACAAATTGCAGCGGGCGCGGATAAGAATGCCCCGAAATTACACGGTTAAGGCGAAGCGTAATCGTCAAAATACCGAAGACCGCCGCGAAAGAAAGTTGCAATCCAACACTTTCAATAGCATAGGGATCGGCAAAGAGAATAAGAAAGAGTGCAAAACTCAACGCCGTAATAAAATCGCTTTCCCGATTAAAGATCGGTGCAAGAAGCGTAAAGACAAGCATCACGCAGGCACGCACCACTGACGGCGGTGATCCGACAATCAAAGCATACAAAATCAAAACAGGAATTGCAATAGCCGCCAACAACTTTTCTCGGTTTTTCCCGATCAAAAACGAAACGATCGTAAGCAAGAAAGCACAATGCAAACCTGAGACTGCCGTGATATGGTAGAGTCCTGTTTCGCTCAAATGCAGGGCATCTTCATCAAAAAGGGCACTTTGATCGCCTAAAATCATCGCGTGCATCAAAGATGCCGTTCTTCGTGGGAAAATCGCTTCGATCACGCGCTGTGCCTCGTGGTGTAAATATGCCGGAAGATAGCGCCAAGTTGAGAATTGCTCTGCAATCGCTCTTTCTTCCTGCGCGGCAAACAAAAATAGCCAGATCCCCTGCGATGTAAAAGTTGCCACTTTATCATGATTGATATGTGAGGCATCATCCACTTCTGCTTTGACGATCAAGCGGTCGCCCGGCTGATAATCCAAAAGTGCCGATGTTCCGTAATATACCGCTTTACTTGCAACATCCTTGCGTAATATCCGTACGGTTGCCTGCGCTCCGTTGTTTGTCTTTTGCGGAAAGTCGCAAAGTTCAACGCGTAAAACCTGCTCGGTATTGAGCATTTTTTTACTTGGGACAACGACTTGTGCCGTAAATACCACAGTCCAGACACAGCCTGCAACAAATCCGCACAAAACAAGAGAAATCCTTTTGCGCCAATTTCTTTTGCAAATGAGAAGTGCGCATAAGGAAAGCAGGATCAATAACACAGCAAAGATCCATATCACCTGATGCGGACGAAACATTACGGACAGGAAAACACCTGTTGCAAAGGACAAACATAGCGTAGCGAGTATTCTCATTCAGTATTACCGATTTCCCGAATATAAGAAGACGGGCTTTCGCCCGCTTCTATTTGATTGGATACTATTTTTCCGATCAGCCCGGAGGCCATGTCATATCGCGACCGGAAAGGACATGGAAATGCAAATGCGCAACGCTCTGTCCTGCCTGCTCTCCGATGTTGGAAACCACGCGATAACTCTCAAGTTTGAGGTCTTTTGCCGTTTGGGCGATCACTTCAAAAATGTGCGCGATCAAACCGCTGTTCTCGCCGTTCACCTCGGCAACGGAAGCAATGTGCATTTTGGGAATGACCAGATAGTGAACGGGTGCTTGCGGCTCAATATCATAAAAAGCGTAGCAAAGGTCGTCTTCATAGACTTTTTTGCTTGGAATCTCTCCTTTTGCGATTTTACAAAAAATACAATCGTTCATCGTTCTGCCTCCGTGATCAGATGTGCTCTTTCACATAGGAAACGGCTGCTTGCAGTGCCTCGTCCAACTTGGCAACATCACTGCCGCCGCCCATAGCAGAATCCGGCTTACCGCCACCTTTTCCGCCGATGATCGGAGCAACCGTGCGGATCAAATCGCCTGCTTTGATGCCGCTTTCCACGGCTTTCGCGCCGCAAACCGCCTGTAAAGTGATCTTACCGTCATTGACCGCCGCCAAGACCGCGGCAATGCTTGGCTCTTTATCACGCAGGAAATCCCCCATCTGACGAATTGCCGCCGCATCCATTCCCTCGCGGCGCACGGTGAGCACTTTCAAAGCGCCGACACTTTGCGCATCCGACAAAAGATCGCGTGCTTCACCGAGAGCGGCTTCGGCGCGGAATTTTTCGATCGTATGGCGCAGTTCTTTGATCTCTTCGATCTGCTGAGAAAGATGCTCTGCCAATTCCAAAGGCGTTGTCTTCAAAAGAGATGCCGCCGTGTTCAAAACCGTTTCTTTCTCTTCGATCATCGCCAAAGTCTGCAAACCGGTCGTCGCCTCGATACGGCGAACGCCGGAGGCAACACTGCCTTCACTTTTAATGCGGAATGCGCCCGCCTTAGCAGTATTGTTCAAATGTGTACCGCCGCAAAATTCCATGGAAACATTGCCCATTTCCACCACGCGTACCACATCGCCGTACTTTTCGCCGAACACGGCAACCGCGCCCTTTTTCTTTGCCTCTTCGATCGGCAGTTCTTCGGTCACGATATCATAGCCGCTTAAAATATTCTCGTTGACGATCTGTTCGATCCTTGCAAGTTGCTCGGCAGTTGCCGCTTCAAAATGGGTAAAGTCAAAGCGCAGGCGATCCGGCTCGACCAAAGAGCCTGCCTGATGCACATGCTCACCAAGTACTTTTTGCAATGCGGCATCCAACAAGTGCGTGGCACTGTGTGCGCGCATAATGGCATGGCGGCGATCCAAATCGACGCAAGCGCAGACCGTTTCGCCGACTTTGAGTTCACCGCTTTCCATCACGCCGTAGTGCATATATTTTCCACCCTTATTTTTCTGCACATCGGTAACGGTAAAGCGTGCGCCGTTTGACGCAGTGATCACACCGCGGTCTCCGACCTGACCGCCCATTTCGGCATAGAACGGAGACTCGTCTAATACCACGATCCCTTCCACACCGGAGACGATACTCTCGCGCAGTTCATCTTCTGCGACCAGCGCGACAATTTTTGCAGAATAATCGGTCAGATTTTTCTCATCATACCCGATAAAAACGGTTGAGGGGACATCTTTGCCGAATTCAACACCTGCCCAACCGAGGTCACCGAGTGCTTTGCGTGCTTCACGGGCGCGTTGTTTCTGCGCCTGCATTGCTTCTGTGAATGCCTTTTCGTCTACACTCAGCCCCTCATCCTTTGCCATTTCAATGGTCAGATCAATCGGAAAACCGTATGTATCATAGAGTTTGAAGGCATCTGCACCGGAGAAAGTATTCTCGCCTTTCGCCTTATGTTCGGCAAGCATTTCGGCAAAAATGCGCATACCGCCGTCGATCGTTTTGGCAAAATTCTCTTCCTCCGTGCGAATAACACGCGTAATATAATCCTGTTTCTCGCGTACATCGTGATATTCGCCTTCATTGACGGAAACGACCGTGTCCACGATCTCAAAGAGGAACGGACGGTTGACACCCAAAAGTTTACCGTGGCGTGCAGCGCGACGCAGCAAACGGCGCAACACATAGCCTCTGCCTTCGTTGCTCGGCAAAACACCGTCACAGATCATAAAGGTGGAAGAGCGGATATGGTCGGTGATGATACGAAGGCTGACATCACGCTCATGGCTCTCACCGTAGTGCGCACCGGTAATCTCGCTGACTTTATTTGTGATGTGCATCACTGTGTCAACATCAAAAAGGGAGTCCACATTCTGGCTGACAACTGCCAAGCGTTCCAAACCCATACCGGTGTCGATATTCTTTTGTTTCAGCTCGGTATAGTTGTTGTGACCGTCATTATCGAACTGAGAGAAAACATTGTTCCAAACTTCCATGTAGCGGTCGCAATCGCAACCGACCGTGCAATCCGGCTTACCGCAGCCGTACTTTTCGCCGCGGTCGTAATAAATTTCGGAACAGGGACCGCACGGACCGGAACCGTGTTCCCAGAAGTTATCCTCTTTTCCGAAACGGAAAATGCGCTCTTCGGGAATGCCGATCTCGTCGCGCCAAATGGCAAACGCTTCATCATCATCCTGATAAACCGAAGGATAAAGGCGGTCAGGCTCCAGACCTGCCCATTCGGGCGAAGTCAAAAATTCCCATGACCATGCGATCGCCTCGTGCTTAAAATAATCGCCGAACGAGAAATTGCCGAGCATCTCAAAGTAAGTGCCGTGGCGCGCCGTTTTGCCGACATTGTCAATGTCGCCCGTGCGGATACACTTCTGGCAAGTACAGACGCGGCGGCGCGGCGGCTCTTCTTCGCCTTTGAACCAAGGCTTCATCGGCGTCATACCGGCGTTGATGAGCAAGATGGACTTATCGTTTTGCGGCACCAAAGAAAAACTCGGCAGGCGCAAATGTCCTTTGCTTTCAAAAAAGGTCAGAAATTTTTCGCGTAATTCGTTAAGACTGTAAGAAGGATGTGACATAATAAAACTCCTTAAATAAAGATAAAACCCCTGCTGAAACAGCAGGGGCAAAGATTACTTCGCGGTACCACCCTGATTGCCGAAATACGGCATCTCATTGTTTGATAACGAAAACAACCCGTCTCACTCCTCGTGAGCAACTCCAAAGCGGCTGTGCCGCAAAAACTTCAAGGGCTTTCACCGCATCCCTCTCGCTTGGCAAGTTCTTTTCGGCACTGACTTTTTCACAGTATTTACCTTGTTATTATAGCAAAAAATCACCGTTTGTCAAGAATTAAAAAAGCGGAATATCGACAATGGAAATGCGCTGCTTGATGGCATAGGTGATCGTATTTCTTGTTCCGCCGGGCAATCCGTCGTGCATGGCGATGAGAAGTGCAGAATGATCCACCATATAGCGATTGCGGCGCTGCATACAATCTCTTGAATAACTTTCCTGTACCAATGTCTCCATATCGCATTGCGCCAAAAGATCGCGGTAGCGCTCCCGATCCTTTTGCGCCCAATGATCGCTTTGTGCCAGGCAAGGAATGGCGGCTTCCAGAGTAATATGCGGAAACTCTTTTCGAAGCGCGATGACCGTTTCGCAAAAGTAAAAATCAGCACCTATCGCCATACCGCAGATAAAATGCTCAAACCCCTCCTCGATCGCATTGCGCACGACCGCATTCAGTTTTGCCTTTGCCGCAATACATCTTTCGTCCTGCTCGTTTTTCCCCCACGGCAGTTTGTTCGGGCGATGTCCCGTAAAACAACAGGTCGTCCACCTTCCACGCATTGTTTTCACCTCTTGTTTGAATTATAGAACATTTGTTCTCTTTTGTAAAGTATTTTTTCTTGCATTTTAGAAAAATGAGTGTATAATAAGGCTGAAATCTGAATAACAAGTCTTCGAGGCGGGGTGAATATCCCCACCGGCGGTTACAGTCCGCAAGCGCATCGCGCAAGAGCCGGCGAAATTCCGGCACCGACGGTCAAAGTCCGGATGAGAGAAGACGCTTTTTTGCTCCGTTGCATCAAAACGCCTGTTGCGAAGACCGTATTCGGGTAATTTGTGCAAAGGAGTATTTTTATGCCTACACAGAAAAAAACGCATCGCCTGACCGTTACGGCAATGCTCAGCGCCGTTGCCTGCGCGCTGATGTACCTGGAATTTCCCCTTCCCTTTTTAATTCCGCCTTTCGTCAAACTCGATATTTCCGATTTGCCGGAACTGCTTGCCGCCTTTTCGCTCGGTCCGCTCTTCGGCGCATTGGTGTCCTTGTTGAAAAACTTACTCTTTATGCTTTTGCACGGCACATCTTCGGTCGGTGTCGGCGAACTTTGCAATTTTCTCTTCGGCGTTGTCTTTTCCGTCACCGCAGGCTCAGTATATTGGATGCGTAAAACGCGACGCGGCGCTATGCTCGGCGCGATCCTCGGCGCATTGGCAATGGCACTTGTCTCGCTTCCACTCAACTATTATCTGATCTATCCCTTTTACGCAAAAGTTTATTTGCCGATGGAAAATATCATTGCGGCGTATCAAGCCCTTTTACCGAGCGTCCGCTCCCTTTGGGATTGCCTTCTGATCTTCAATCTCCCCTTCACTTTTGCCAAGGGTTTGCTTGATGCTTTTATCTGCATTTTGATCTACAAACCGCTTTCTCCGATTTTGCATCGCTGAAAATTTGTCATATTTTATCTTGTCCTCCGCTATATCTGTCTCATAACAGATTTTAAGGAGGTCCATTATGAGAAAATTTCGTTCCTACGCATTTCTCATTGCAACATTAGTTGCCATCATTGCCGGCTGTGTTCTCGGCGCTCTTTGGCCCAAGGCGACATGCTTGCAACCCCTCGGCACCGTTTTTATCAATTTGATGTTCTGCATCGTCGTGCCGTTGGTCTTTTGCTCGCTTGCGTCTTCGGTCGCCAAAATGCGCAACCGAAAACGCGCCGGTAAAATTATCGGCGTCACCATCCTCACTTTTGTCATCACGGGCTTGATCGCAAGCGTCATCATGCTCGTTGTGATGCGCGTATTTCCGCCCGTTTTGTCTGCATGGACGGATGTTGCGCAAGGTGTTGTCGATGAACAGACGCCGCTTTCCACGCTCATTGTCAACTTCTTTACCGTCAGTGATTTTGCTTCTCTCCTCTCGCGCCGCGCTATGTTGCCGCTGATCGTCTTTTCGCTTCTTTTCGGTTTTGGCGTCAATCTCTCGGGCGGTGCCGATTGTCTGACTGCACGGGCGTTGGATGATTTGACAACCTGCCTTTTGAAAGTCGTTAAAATCATCTCCTACTACGCGCCCATCGCCTTTTTCGGTTTCTTTGCCTCTATGGTCGCGACCTATGGCCCGGAGATCACCTCGGCGTACGGTCGTGCTATGCTCGCCTACTATCCGCTTTGCATCCTCTATGCGGTTGTCGCATTCCCGATCTATGCGCATTTCGGCGGCGGCAAAGGCGCCGCACGAATTATGGCGCGTCACGCATTGCGTCCTGCTGTATGTGCACTGGGCACTTGCTCTTCCGTTGCCACAATTCCGACCAATCTGGAAGCCGCAGAAGATACGGGCGTTCCCCGTGATGTTGCCGATCTCGTTTTGCCGCTTGGCGCAACGATGCACATGGATGGCTCCTGTTTGAGCTGCGTGCTGAAAGTTGCTTTTTTGTTCGGCGTATTCGGTATGCCGCTTACCGGCTTCGGCACAATCGTCAAGATCCTTTTGGTGTCCGTTTTCAGTTCTGTTGCCATGTCCGGCATCCCGGGCGGCGGCTACATCGGAGAATTCATTATCTGCTCACTCTTTTTCCCACAGCAGATCGCCATTGCCTATCCCATTGCCGTCACACTCGGCAATCTCGTCGATCCCCCTGCTACCATGATCAATGCCGTCGGCGATTATGTCGTCACATTTATCGTCTCGCGTTTCACCGAGGGCAAACATTGGCTTAAACGCGTCCATTAAAAAAATCCCAAGGGCAAATGCCCTTGGGATTTTTTTGCTGAATTTGTTTTACTTGACCATCCAGCGATAGAGGAATGTCACGACCTGACCGCGTGTGCAGTTTTCGTTGGGGCTAAATGTGGTAGCCGAAGTACCTTCGGTCACCTTGTTGTCCTTTGCCCACTTGACTGCCGCCGCGAAGTAATCGCTTGCGTTCACATCGCTAAATACGCTTTCGGTGTTCGTGTCCTTTACACCTGCGAAGCGAGCGAGGAATGCAACGATCTGACCGCGCGTGCAAACTGCATCG
>JAZUIU010000029.1:0-26681 GCA_045642405.1 Oscillospiraceae bacterium | reverse complement strand
CCATTGCATCAGGCGATTCATTTGAGATTTTGACAAATCGGATGTCCAATAGTCTTGGATTTTAAGAGAAACACCGCCAACACTTGCATTATATCTTCTATTTGTCTCTTTTGCAAGTGCATTATTCTCCGCCGCTTCCGCTTTCTCGCGGCTGATGTCTTGACCGAATTTTTTTGGTCGAGAAGGGTAACCCGGCTGTTCGATTGACATTTTGACGAAAAAGTGGTAAAATACGCCAAAAGGAGTGTGAGCAAATTGAATCGTATGACCAAAGTCTTACACACGGTATTTGATCCTACTTTTCTTCGTTTTTTCCTCGTGGGCTGTATCAATACGGTGGTCGGTACGGCGATCATGTTTGTTTTTTATAATGTCTTTCATTTTTCCTATCTGATCTCCACGGCATCAAACTACATTTTCGGCAGTATCCTCAGTTATATTCTCAACAAGAAATTTACCTTCAAAAGCAAGGAAAAGGGCTGGAAACCCATTGCCCGTTTTGCGCTTAACATCGCCGTTTGCTACACGATCGCCTACGGTCTTGCAAAGCCGCTGATGACATGGCTCATTTCCACCGACTTTGTGACAAACGCCATCAATGTGCTTTTCACCGCACATGAAAGTTTCAAAGTGAAAGTGATCGACAACAGCGCAATGCTCTGCGGTATGGTTATTTTTATGATGATCAACTATTTCGGTCAGCGCTTTTTCGCATTCCGCCCCGAAAAGGAGGAAACGGAAGATGACAAATGAATTAAAATGCGGCAGGTTGAGCATCATCCTTCCCTCATTCAACGAGGAAGAGGCTGTTCCCATCGCCGCAAAAGAACTGCGTGAAGCCCTTGTTGCGGAGGGTATTCCCTATCAACTGTTTTTTGTGGACGATGGCTCACGCGACAAAACATGGAACGCGATCTGTGATTGCGCCGCCGAGGACGAAAACATCAGCGGCATCAAATTCAGCCGTAATTTCGGTAAGGAAAGCGCGATGTTTGCCGGTCTCGCCCACGCCACGGGCGATTGTTGTGCGGTGATGGACTGCGATTTACAGCATCCCGTTGAGACGGTGGTCGAAATGTACCGTCTGTGGCAGCAAGGCTATGAGGTCATCGAAGGCATCAAGATCAACCGCGGTAAAGAATCCGCACTCCACGGTCTCGCCGCTCGCGGATTTTACCGTTTGATGTCGTCCGCGACCGGTGAAAATATGAACAACACCTCCGATTTCAAACTGCTCGACCGCAAGGTGGTCGATGCACTCAACGCCTTGCCCGAGCGTGGAGTCTTTTTCCGTGCGCTTTCGTTTTGGGTGGGATTTCGCCGCACGCAGGTGAAATATCGCGTTTTGCCGCGCACGGCAGGTGAAACGAAATGGTCGGGCGGCAAACTTGCCGTTTACGCCATCCGTAACCTGCTCTCCTTTTCCTCCGCTCCGCTCAAATTCGTCTCTTGGAGCGGCGGTGTCTTCGTCTTTTTGTCGCTCATTCTGGCGGTACAGACTTTGGTGCGCAAATTCTCGGGACACGCACTGGAAGGTTTTACCACCGTCATTTTGGTGCAGCTTCTTGCAAGCGGTCTGATCCTCATTTGCCTTGGTATCGTGGGCAGTTACTGCGCCCGTATCTATGAGGAGATCAAGGGCCGTCCCCGTTTCATCATCTCGGAAAAGATCGGAGCGTGCCATGATTGAGCGTATCGACCGAAACCCGATCACGCAGGTCGCCGTTGCACTTCTGCTCTTTGCCGGATTGCTTATCCTCAATATTCTCACGCCGCTTTTGGTGGATGATTTCATCTATATGCGCTCGTTTGTTGACGGCTCGCCGATCACTTCGCTTTGGCAGATCCCGCGCTCGATGTATTACCACTCGTTCAGCATGAACGGGCGGCTCATCAGTCACACGATCGCGCAATTTTCGCTCCTGCTCCCCGTTTGGCTTTTCAAGATCGTCAATGCCGCCGTGTTTGTGGCAACTGCCGTTTTGACCTGCCTTCTCGCGCAAAAAAACGCCAAGCCGTTTTCCGCCGCCCGTTTGTTGGCCGTCTGCGCCGCACTTTGGTGCTTTACACCCAACTTCGGCGAAGTGATGCTTTGGCAGGTCGGCGCGATCAACTATCTGTGGGCTTTGACGGTGATGCTTCTTTTCATTGCGCCCTATATTTGCCGCTTCCGAAACGGTGCGGTTTTTTCAAAACGCAGGTGGCGCGTTCTCTTTTGCATCTTCGGTTTCTTTGCCGGATTTTACAGTGAAGTCCCCTCCTGCGCCGCGATCGGTATTGCGGTCTTTTTGTTGCTCATTGACCGTTTTTGGCGCAAAAAGTCGCTGAAAACATGGCTTTGGATCCCGATTTTCACCGCACTTTGCGGTTATCTCTGCATGATGTTCCTTCCGGCGGAGATCGCGGCAAAACAGGGCGATATGAGCCTTCCGGCGATGCTCGCGCAATGCGGCGAGATCGCAAAGGAAATGCTGCCGCGCGTATGGCCGCTGCTCGTTTTGTTTGCGCTCGGAATGCTTTTGAGCGCGATGGCAAAAGAGTGGGAACGCCTGCTCCTTTCCGCCGTTTTCTTTCTCGCGGCGATGGGCAGTTTCTTCATCCTCTGCACCGCCGTTTATGTTGCCAAACGCTGTTACTGTACGGGCGTTTTGCTCCTCATTTTGACCGACCTCACCCTTTTTGCCGATGCAAAGGATCTCTGCCGCCGCGGTGCGAGTATCATCACGCTCATCTCGCTCGCGCTTTTGTGTTTCCTTACAATTCCCTACGGCGTGCGCGATATTGCCGAGACCAAGCGGAATTTTGACGCACGCGAGGCGTATATAGCGGCGCAAAAAGAACAGGGTGAAACCGATTTGATTTTGCCGCGGATTACCTGCGCGACCGAGTATTCCGCCGTTTATGATTTGCAGGAACTCTCCCCTTACGGTCCCGATGACTGGCCCAACCGCGACATGGCAAAATATTACGGGCTCAACTCCATTACGATGCAAAAACAGTAAAATCGGAAAGACGAGCGAACACTGTTCATAGATACGGGCGAACGCAGTTCGTCCGTGCAATAAAAAGTCCGGATTTGGTGACAATGTGGAAACGAGAAAGCATAATAGATTAAAAAAATATGATTATGCGCAAAACGGTTATTATTTCATAACAATTTGCACGGCAAAAAAAAGCAAGATATTATGCGACATTTCCGTAGGGGCGAACTGCGTTCGCCCGCAAACGGTTTTTTCCGAAATCGGAAAGATTGTTGACGAGAATATCGGCATATTAAATGATACTTATGAAACCGTGCGAGTTGATCGCTATGTTATAATGCCAAATCACATACATTTGATCGTTGTAATACAAAACGAACGAACAAAGGACGGGCGAACACAGTTCGCCCCTACGGTGTCGCGCGTAATCAAACAGTTTAAAGGTAAAATTACAAAACAAGTTGGTTTTTGCATTTGGCAAAAATCTTTTTATGATCATATTATCCGTGATGAAGGAGATTATTTGCGCATTTGCGAATATATCGAAAACAACCCCGAAAAATGGACAGAGGATCAATATTTTATTTAACAGACAAATCCTCGTTTGCCAAAATGAAAAAGCCCACCGAAGAAAAGTTTTTTTGGTGGGCTTTTCTTTTTTAATTGTTCTTTGTAATGCTTTTTATCCTCTTGCGTAAAGCCATGTCATCCCGCGTATTTTCTCCGCGAGCGCATCGGAAAGCGCATCCGGCGGCATACGCCATTGCCAATTCCCCGAAAGCGTGCCCGGGGCGTTGATGCGTCCGGTCGCACCGAGGTAATCCTGCATCGGCGCGATGAAAACATCACTTACGCTTGCCATACCGGCACGCAAGATCGCTTCGGGCAACTGCGTGCGGTCTGCGCCGAGATAACGCATGGCAAACTCCTGCTCCGCGGCAAAACATTCATCCCGACACCACGCGTAAAGCGGCGGATTATCGTGCGTTCCCGTATAACAAACGCGGTCGCGCGTATGGTTATGCGGCAAATAAAGACTGTCCGGCGAAAAAGCAAATTGCAGTACCGTCATACCGTAAAACCCCGCGTCTTTGCGCAGTTGATGTACACGCTCGTCCAAAAAGCCCAAATCTTCCGCCACGAAAAAGAGATCGGGAAACTGCCTTTGCAATGCCTGCAAAAACGGCAATCCACCGCCTTCTTCCCATCTGCCGTCCCGTGCGGTCGGGCAATCGGGTGCGACTGCCCAATAGCGGTCAAAGGCGCGGAAATGGTCAAGCCGCACGCCGTCATAGAGTTCGTTCATCCACGCCATGCGTGAAATCCACCACGCATAGCCGTCCGCGCGCATCTTTTCCCAATCGTAAAGCGGATGCCCCCACCTTTGACCGTCCGCACAAAACGCATCGGGCGGTGCGCCGGAAACACGGGTGGGCTCACCCTTTTCGTCCAACTGAAATCCCTCCGGATGCTCCCACACATCCGCGCTTTCGCGTGCCACATAAAGCGGCACATCGCCGAGGATGGAAACGCCCCGTTCGTTGGCATACCGCCGCAAAGCCTGCCACTGCGTAAAAGCGAGATACTGCAACGCGCAAGCGACCGTCTCCTCTCCCGAAAAACGCGCATAGGCTCTGCACCACGGGTGGGCATCGCAAAACGCCTCCACCGCATCCCGTTTTTGCGCATAACACCGCTCGCCCACGGTGTGTAAAAGCGGCATCCGTTCCCGAAACAAAGTATCATACGGCACGGTTTCGGCATCGGGCATCGCGGCATTTTGCAACTCGTCCGCGCGCAAATATCCCTCCCGGTGCAGGAGTTCAAGGTCTAAAAGAAGCGGATTTACGGCAAATGCAGAGTCGCTTTGATAGGGTGAGCCGTAGGCATCCGCCGTACCAAGCGGCAAAATCTGCCACCATTTTTGCCCGGCTTTTGACAAAAAATCAATAAACTCGTATGCCCCTTTTCCGAATGTGCCGATCCCCTGCGGCGAGGGCAGAGAAAAAATCGGCAGTAAAATCCCACTCGAACGCCCCAAAATGTCTTGCTCCTTTCGTGAAAACTGCTTGATTTGTCAAGAAAAAAGCGTGCGATTTGTGATATTTCACCAAATCTTAAAAAAAATGCGCTTTTTTTGAAAAATTTTGCAATTTTCCATTGATTATTTTCTTTTGATACATTATAATATAACACAATATGTAATAATGGTCAATATGGGCAAATGTGGGATTTTTGCCGAAAAAATCGTGAAAATCTTCACAATATATTGTGAAAACATTCACAAAGCAAATCTGCATTTCCCTGACAAATATTTTGAGGAGGTTGCTACTTTGAGTAAAGTAATGACACTGAAAGATGCCGTCGCAAAATATGTGCACGACGGCGACGCGATTTCGTTCGGCGGCTTCACCACCAACCGCAAGCCCTACGCTGCGGTATACGAAATTCTGCGCCAGGGGCAAAAGGATTTCATCGTGTATGCCGGCCCTGCCGGCGGCGACTGGGACATGATGATCGGCGAAGGGCGCGTGAAAGCGTACATTAACTGCTACACCGCCAACTCCGGTTACACCAATGTCTCGCGCCGTTTCCGTGCTGCCATTGAAAAAGGTCAGCTCAACTTTGAGGACTATTCTCAAGACGCGATCATGTTCATGCTCCACGCCTCTTCCCTCGGTCTTCCGTTCCTTCCCGTCCGCTTCATGATCGGCAGCGGTCTGGTCGATGAATGGGGTATCAGCAAGGAAGTGCGTCAGACGATCGACAAACTGCCCAACGACAAGTATGTCTACATCGACAATCCTTTCACGGGTGAAAAGACCGTGGCACTCCCCGTGCCCAAACTCGACACCGCGATCATCCATGTTCAGCAGGCTTCGCCCGACGGCACTTGCATCATCCTCGGCGATGAGTTCCACGATGTGGATATCGCTGTTGCCGCAAAGCATGTGATCGTCACTTGCGAAGAGTTGGTCTCCAACGAGTACATCCGCCGTGATCCCACGCTCACACGCGTGTTCGGCGAGTGCGTGGATGCAGTCGTCCATGTGCCGCACGGCGCACACCCCTGCCAGTGCTACGGCTACTATGATTACGATGCCGCTTACTTCAAAGAGTATGACAAGGCTTCCAAGTATGCCGACGAAGAAGATGCCAAAGCGCAACTGCTCAAAGCGGTGGGTAAAGCGGAAAAGGCTCTTGCCAAAAAGCCCGACGATGCCAAATTGCAGGATGCTCTTGCCAAGGCGAAGAAGGCTTCCGACGATGCTCAGAGCGGTGCCGCCGTGCCCGAGACCTTCCGCGATTTCCTGCAAAAGTACTGCTACGGTGTCAAGGATCACGAGGAATATCTCAACAATCTCGGCGCGATGCGTCTTGTGAAGTTGAAGAACGTCCCCGGCTTCGGCTATGCCGCAAGCGTGGATGCCATCGAGCGTTGAGGAGGGCAGAACAATGGATTATACAAAATATACAAACAAAGAAATGCAGGCAGTTGCGATTGCCCAGCAGATCAAAAATGACCAGATCGTCATTGTCGGCACGGGTTTGCCCCTCATCGGTGCTTCCCTTGCCAAGCGTGTCTACGCCCCCGGCTGTCATCCCATCGTGGAGTCCGGTCTGATGGACTGCTCCCCGATCGAAGTGCCCCGTTCCGTGGGTGATGACCGCTTTATGAATCATTGCGCCGTGCAATGGCCCAACATCCGCTTCATCGGTTTTGAGGCAAACGAATGGCTCAACGATAACCGCAACGCCGAGGGTACCGAGCCGCGTCTGATCGCCTTTATCGGCGGTGCACAGATCGATCCTTACGGCAATGTCAACTCCACCTCGATCGGCGATTATCATAACCCCATCACCCGTTTCACCGGCTCGGGCGGTGCCAACGCGATCGCCACATTCGCCAATACCGTCATCATGATGCAGCACGAAAAGCGCCGCTTCATTGACAAGATCGACTATGTGACCTCCCCCGGCTGGATGGACGGCCCCGGCGGTCGTGAGCGTGCCGGTCTTCCCGGTGACCGCGGTCCGCAGATGGTCGTGACTGACCTCGGTATCATGAAATTTGATGAAAAGACCAAGCGGATGTACTGTGCCTATATGTTCCCCGGCGTCACCGCGGAAAAGGTGCAGGAAAACACCGGCTTTGAGATTGATTGCAGCCGCGCCGAGTCTTACAGCGCACCCGATCCCGAGATCATCCGCATGATCCGCGAAGAGATCGATCCCGGTCAGGCTTTCATCAAAGTCCCCAAAGAGTAAAACCGTCAAAGGCTTTCTTTGACTTGATAGAATAAAGGAGAACGAATATGAGCGAATACTCTATGCCTTCTTACTTCCAAACGATGCCCGTCATCGGCACGGAACTGAGCGCATTCAACGAGGAAAACGCCGCCGTGCTGCAAGACACCGAGCGCGAGATCCACGAATTGCGTGAAGCCGCTTTGGAAGCAGGCAGAAGCACCGAATCTCTCAACGAGTCCGGTCAATGGACTGCTATGCAGCGCGTGATGGCGCTCGTGGACGAGGATACCTGGTGTCCTCTCAACAGTCTTTACAATCCCGAAGACAATAAAGACGGCAGCGTCGGCATTGTCAAAGGTCTGGGCAGAATTGACGGCAAATGGGCGGTGATCATCGCATCCGACAACAAGAAACTTGCCGGTGCATGGGTCCCCGGTCAGGCGGATGCCCTCATCCGCGCCAGCGATACCGCCAAGCGTCTGCGCATCCCCGTGGTCTATATCCTCAACTGCTCGGGCGTGAAACTCGATGTGCAGGAAAAGGTGTACCCCAACCGCCGCGGCGGCGGTACGCCGTTTTATCGCAATTCCGAACTCAATCAGATGGGCGTGCCCGTCATCGTCGGCATCTACGGCACGAATCCTGCCGGCGGCGGCTACCACTCCATCTCCCCCACCATTCTTATCGCGCACCAGGATGCCAACATGGCAGTGGGCGGTGCCGGCATCGTGGGTGGTATGAATCCCAAAGGATTTGTGGACAAAGAGGGTGCCGAAGCACTCATCAACGCCCAAAAGACCATCAAAAACGACATTCCCGGCACGGTTTCCGTGCATTACAGCGAAACGGGCTTCATGCGTGAAGTCTATGCCGAAGAAGAAGGCGTTCTCGGTGCGATCCGCAAGTATATGGATATGCTTCCGGCTTACGATCCCGAATTCTTCCGCGTGGACGATCCCAAAGAGCCGCTTTTCGATCCCAACGATCTTTACAGCATCGTTCCCGCCAACCAAAAGCGTTCTTACAATATGTACGAGGTTCTCTCCCGTATCCTCGACGGCTCCGAGTTTATGGAGTTCAAGCGCGGTTACGGTCCCGAGATGATCACCGGTCTTGCCAAGATCGACGGTCTTTTGGTCGGCGTGGTGGCTAACGCACAGGGTATGCTGATGAATTACCCCGAGTACAAGATGGAAACTTACGGTCAGGCGATGGGCGTGGGCGGTAAACTCTACCGTCAGGGTCTCATCAAGATGAATGAGTTCGTCACGCTCTGCGCACGCGACCGCATCCCCATGCTTTGGGTACAGGATACCACCGGCATTGATGTTGGCAACGACGCCGAACGCGCCGAATTGCTCGGTCTCGGTCAGAGCCTCATCTACTCCATCCAGTCGAGCAATCTGCCGATGATGGAGATCACGCTGCGCAAAGGTACTGCCGCCGCGCACTATGTTCTCGGCGGTCCGCAGGGCAACGATAACAATGCGTTCTCCCTCGGCACAGCCGCAACGGAGATCTATGTCATGCACGGCGAAACCGCCGCGGCGGCGATGTATGCGCGCCGTCTGGTCAAAGATGAAAAGGCAGGTGAAGACCTCCAACCCACCATTGACAAGATGAACAAACTCATCGACGCCTACCACGAAAAATCTCTGCCCAAGTACTGCGCCAAAGCAGGTCTTTGCGACGAGATCGTGGATATGAACGATATGCGTCCTTACATTCAGGCGTTTGCCAATGCCTGCTATCAAAATCCCGCATCCGTCTGCCCCGTGCATCAGATGCTTTTGCCGCGCGTTATCCGCGACTACGACAAACTCAATGCACAGTAAGACGAAATGAGTATTTTTACAATGGGTATTGATGTCGGCTCTACGGCATCAAAATGTGTGATCCTGCAAGACGGCAAAGAAATCATCAGCAAGTCCCTCATTCCCGTCGGAACAGGCACTTCCGGTCCTGCCCGTGCCATTTCCGAGGTGCTGGACGGGGCGAAGATGACGCGCGAGCAGATCGACTTTGTTCTCGCCACCGGCTATGGCCGCAACAGTCTTGACGGTCTTGCCGATACGCAGATGAGCGAACTTTCCTGCCATGCCAAAGGCGCCGCCTTCCTCTTTCCGAATGTCCGCACGGTGATCGACATCGGCGGTCAGGATGTGAAAGTCATCGAGATCGAAGACGGTATGATGAAAAACTTCGTGATGAACGACAAATGTGCCGCCGGCACAGGGCGTTTTCTCGATGTGATGGCGCGCGTTCTGGAAGTCAAAGTGGAAGACCTCGACATTTTAGGCGATCAATCGACCAAAGAGGTCTCGATCAGTTCCACCTGCACGGTCTTTGCCGAATCCGAAGTCATCAGTCAACTTGCGATCGGCACGGATAAGTGCGACATCATCAACGGCATCCACCGCTCGGTGGCGAGCCGTGTCGCCGGTCTATGCAATCGCGTTGGCGTACGCGACGATGTGGTGATGACGGGCGGTGTGGCGCAAAACCACGGTATTTTGCACGCGCTGGAAGCGCAACTCGGTCACACCATTCACATTGACGCTCTCACGCAGTACAACGGCGCACTCGGTGCGGCGCTGTTTGCGTATCAAAAAGCACTTCGCAACGCAAATTCATAATTGGAGGTAATCAAAATGGCAAAAGAAGTCAGCCCGGGCGTTTTGGCATTGCGCAAAGTCGTAGACGATGTGCACGCCGACGCGCGCGAAGCAAAAAAAGAGGGCAAACTCGTCGGTTGGTCCTCGTCCAAGTTCCCCTGCGAATTGGCTGAGGCCTTTGACCTCAATGTCATGTATCCCGAAAACCAGGCAGCCGGTATCGCCGCCAACCGTGACGGCGAATTGATGTGCAAAGCCGCCGAAGATCTCGGATTTGACAACGATATCTGCGGTTACGCACGCATCAGCCTCGCCTATGCCGCCGGTAAACGCGCTTCGCGTAAATTCGATCCCGAAACGGGCGAATTTATCATTGATCCCAACAGCGGCAAGCCCCTCAAAGATGAAAACGGCAATGTCGTGATCGACGAGGCGACCGGAAAGCCCAAAAAAGATCCCAAAACACAGGTGCCTTACACGGTGCTTGACGATCTCAACGAGATCAATGCCCTTCCCGAAGGGCGTGAGAAGGAATTGCGTCTCAATGCCATCAAGCCGTACCGTCAGATGCGTATTCCCCAGCCGGATTTCCTGCTTTGCTGCAACAACATCTGCAACTGCATGACCAAGTGGTATGAGAACATTGCCCGTATGTGCAATATCCCCCTCATTATGATCGACATTCCCTACAACAACACCGTTGAGGTGAATGACTCCTATGTTGCATACATCCGCAGTCAGTTTGACAATGCGATCAAACAACTCGAAAAACTCACGGGCAAGAAATTCGATCAGCAGAAATTCGATCAGGCGTGCGCCAACGCAAACCGCACAGCAAGCGCATGGCTTCGCGTCTGCGACTATTTGCAGTACAAGCCTGCTCCCTACTCCGGTTTCGACCTCTTCAACCACATGGCGGATATCGTGACCGCACGCGGCAAACGCGCCGCCGGTGATGCGTTTGAACTGCTCGAACAGGATCTCAAAAAGGCGATTGCCGAAGGTACGACCACCACGCCTTTCCCCGAAAAATACCGCGTGATGTTCGAGGGCATTCCCTGCTGGCCGAAACTGCCGGCACTCTTTAAGCCGCTGAAGGAACACGGTGTGAATGTCACCGCCGTTGTGTATGCGCCTGCATTTGGCTTCGTTTACAACAACTACGACGAAATGGTACGCGCTTACTGCAAAGCACCCAACTCCGTGTGCATTGAGCAAGGTGTGGATTGGCGCGAGGGCATCTGCCGCGACAACAAGGTCGACGGCGTTCTCGTCCACTACAACCGCTCCTGCAAACCGTGGTCGGGTTATATGGCGGAAATGCAGCGCCGCTTCACCCGCGATCTCGGCGTGCCCTGCGCCGGTTTTGACGGCGACCAGGCAGATCCGCGCAACTTCAACGAAGCGCAGTACACCACCCGTGTCCAGGGCTTGGTCGAAGCCATGGAAGCCAATAAGAAGTAAGGAGGGGTTTGAAAATGAGTATAGAAAGTATTGTCAAGGAATTTACCGCGGTCGCGGCAAACCCCAAAGGACAACTCAAAGCCTATAAAGACGCCGGCAAAAAGTGCATCGGCGTGATGCCCTACTATGCACCCGAAGAATTGGTCTATGCCGCCGGTATGGTCCCGTTCGGTATGTGGGGCAGCAACAAAAAGACCATTGCCCGCGCCAAAGAATACTGCGCATCGTTCTATTGCACGATCGCACAACTTGACCTTGAAATGATGCTCGACGGCACGGTCGATCTGCTCGACGGTCTCATTACGCCGACCATCTGCGATACACTCCGCCCGATGTCTCAGAACATCCGCGTGGCGATGAGTGAAAAGATGCCCTGCATCTTTTTGGCGCATCCTCAATATCGCCGTCCCGAGTTCGGTATGCAGTTCTGCCGCGAGCAATACACGCATGTGCGCACCGAATTGGAAAAGATCAAAGGCGCAAAGATCGAGGATGAAGCCATCCGCGATGCCATCCGCGTCTACAACCGCTCACGCAAGGCGCGCCGTGCTTTCGTCAAACTCGCCAACGCGCATTGCGATGTGATCGATCCGATCATGCGCAGCGCTGTTTTGAAGGCATCCTTCTTTATGCTCAAATGCGAGTATACGGAAAAACTTGAAAGTCTCAATGCGGAACTTGAAAAACTTCCCGATTGCAAGTGGAACGGCGTAAAAGTCGTCACCTCCGGCATCGTGGTGGACAACCCTGCATTGCTCAAACTCTTCAAAGACAACAACATCGCCATTGCCGATGACGATGTGGCGCACGAAAGCCGCCCCATCCGTGTCGATGCGGACGAGACCGGCGATCCGATGACTGCGCTTTGCAAGCAGTTTGCCGATCAGGACTTTGATGTTCTGCTCTACGATGAAGCGTCCGAGCAAAACCGCCGCGGTGAATTCATCGTCGAGAAGGTCAAAAAATCCGGCGCACAGGGTTTGATCCTCTTCATGCAGCAGTTCTGCGATCCCGAGGAAATGGAATATCCGTATCTCAAAAAGGCACTCGATGCCGCCGGTATTCCCTTCATCAAACTCGGTGTTGACCAGCAGATGCGTGACTTCGGTCAGGCCGCGACCGCGATCGAGGCTTTTGCGGAAAATCTTTCCGTGATGTAATTGACAGAAAGGAATACACTATGGACTACTCTTACACCTTTGTTGTGCTGATGGGTATGGGTACGGTGTTCTTCGGTTTGATCTGCATCATCCTGCTGACTTCTCTGATGGGTGTCTTTATGAAAGGTACCGCAGAAAAGGAAGCCGCCAAACCTGCCGCACCTACTGCCGCTCCTGCTCCACAGCAGGGTATGGCACCCGAAATCGTCGCCGTAATCACGGCGGTGCTTTCCGAGGAAATCGGCATTCCCGCAAATTCCATGAACATTGTTAATATCAAAAAAATTTAATTGATAGGAGATTACGATTATGACAAAGCAATACAATGTTACCGTAAACGGTACGACTTATGAAGTGACGGTGGAATCCGTCGGCGGTCGCGGTGGTTATGCCCCTGCTCCCCGTGCTGCCGCTCCTGCTCCCGTAGCGCGCGCCGCAGCTCCTGCTACTCCTGCCGCTCCTGCCGCAGCTCCCGCTGCTCCCGCTGCTCCCGCACAAAAGCCTGCCGCAGGCGCAGGTTCCGTCACCTCTCCGATGCCCGGCACGATCCTCGATGTGAAAGTTGCCGCAGGTCAGAGCGTGAAGTCCGGCGACCTTCTGTTCATCCTCGAAGCCATGAAGATGGAAAACGAGATCTTCGCTCCCTGCGACGGTACGGTTTCCTCTGTTGCAGTTGCCAAGGGTGCTGCTGTCAACTCCGGCGACGTTCTTTGCGTCATCGGCTAAAATGCACACCACTTCAAAACTGTGAAAGGAAATACATAACGCATGGAAGCTATTCTGAATTTCTTAATGCAAACCGGCTTCTATCAGTTCGCGCAGAACGGTCAATGGAAATGCCTCATTATGATCGGTATCTCCTTTGTTCTTCTTTACCTTGCCATTGCCAAGGGCTTCGAGCCGCTGTTACTGCTCCCGATCGCTTTTGGTATGCTCTGCACGAATTTGCCGGGTGCCGATATGTTCCACGAGATCTTCTTCGCCGGAGGTCATGTCAACTGGGACATTCTCCACGGCGAACCGATCACCGCAGAATTCCTGCAAAAACTACACGCAGCAGGCGTTTCGGATGATGTCATTTTGCCGTATCTCAATCAGTTGGTAGATGCGGCAAGCAAGGTATTCTCTCCCGACGCAATCAACGAATTTGTCAAGAGTATGACCGCAGAAGGCACCTCTTTGCTGGAAGCCAAACTCAACGCCGTTGTCGCCGCCGAGCAGACCGTTTCCTACTATGCTCAGCAGGGTATGGCAATGGAAATGGCATCCGTCACGGTTTCTGCCGGCTTGCTTGACATTCTCTATCTCGGCGTCAAACTCGGCATCTATCCCTGCCTCATCTTTATGGGCGTGGGCGCGATGACTGACTTCGGTCCCTTGATCGCCAACCCCAAATCCCTGCTCCTCGGTGCCGCCGCACAACTCGGTATCTTTATGACCTATGTCGGCACGCAGTTGATGGGCTTCACCCAGCAGCAGTCCTCCTCCATCGGTATCATCGGCGGCGCAGACGGTCCGACCGCGATTTTCGTCACATCCCGTCTCGCTCCCGAACTGCTCGGTCCGATCGCCGTTGCCGCTTACAGTTATATGGCGCTCGTGCCCGTGATCCAGCCTCCCATCATGAAGGCTTTGACCACGAAAAAGGAACGCAGCATCGTGATGCGTCCTTTGCGTCAGGTATCGCAGAAGGAAAAGATCGTCTTCCCGATCATCATCACCGTGTTTGTGGCGCTGCTCGTTCCCTCCGCCGCTCCGCTCGTTGCCTGCCTGATGCTCGGTAACCTTGCCAAGGAAAGCGGCGTTGCCGACCGTCTGAGCAAGACGATGAGCAACGAACTGATGAACATCGTGACGATCTTCCTCGGCTTCACCGTCGGTGCAACTGCCACCGCCACCACCTTCCTGTCGCTCCAAACGCTCAAGATCATGGCGATGGGTGTGGTCGCGTTCGGCTTTGGTACCGCAGGCGGCGTGTTGCTCGCCAAGTTGATGAATGTCTTCCTCAAAGAGAAGATCAACCCCCTCATCGGCTCTGCCGGTGTGTCTGCCGTGCCGATGGCGGCGCGTGTCTCCCAGGTCGTCGGTCAGAAGGAAAATCCCTCCAACTTCCTGCTGATGCACGCTATGGGCCCGAATGTTGCCGGCGTAATCGGTTCCGCGATCGCCGCAGGTGTCCTGATGGCACTGTTCGGCTGACAACTCGAAAAAATATGGGGCTATGCTGACGCATAGTCCCGTATTTTTTGCTTTCTTTTTGCGGCAATTAGGTATATAATGCAGAAAAAAGCAGATAAAGGAGAAGATCCCTGTGAAAAAACCTCTTGCCAAAATCACGCTTGCCCTCATCCTTTGTACGGCGATGTTGATGCCGATGTGCACGGCATACGAAACGGCGAAAACCGGCACCGTACTATTTACGGAGCCCTCTTTGACCGATGACACGCTTCTCTATTCCGATGTGTTTTTTATGCGGGACAACACTGCCTATGACCGTGATCTTGCACTACTCTCGCTTGCTTTCTCCGCGGCGGCATCGACGGCAAAAAGTCAAAAAGCCGACAAACTGCTCTCGTCGCTCGGTTTTACCGTCCGGGCAAATGACGCATTTGCCTCCGGCGCAACGAGTGAAGACAGCATCGGTTACCTCTTTGCGCAAAAACCGCTTCTGACTACCGACGGCAGAGAAACGGGCAAAACGCTTCTGACGGTTTTGGTGCGCTCTGCCGGCTATCAATCCGAATGGGGCGGCAACGCTCTTCTCGGTGCTTTCGGCGATGCTGAAAATTTTGCGGCGCGTTCCGATGAAATCGCGCAGGAACTTAACCGTTATACCGCTCAAAATCTTGCCGGCAAAACCGTCATCTATTATCTCTGCGGTCACTCACGCGGCGGTGCGATTGCCGGTCTGACTGCCAAACGCCTGTGCGACGAAGGAAAAACCGTCTTCTGCTACACATCCGGCGCGCCGATGACAGGAACAAAATCCAACAACTATCCCATGATTCACAATCTGATTCTTCCCTGTGACATCGTACCGCAGCTTGCCCCTTCCACCTTCGGTTTTCACCGCTACGGTGAAGATATTGAGATCACGCCTGCAAAAACGGCGACCTTCTCGCTCGCATACTGCCCGATTGATCTCACTGCCGACATCGCCACACTCACCAAGCAAATCAAAAGCGTTAAAACCGCCTTTGTTCCCTATCCGGACGGCAAGCAAATGCAAGCCGATGCCTACTGGGACGATCTGCGTGCATGTCTGTTCGATCCGGCGTTTTTCAGCCGCGCAGACTATGTTTCACGCACTTTTTTGAGCGATGTGACGGCGGAACGCGCCTTGTGCGAAACACTGCGCATCTGCCTCTCTCTCCCCAAAGCGGATCGGGCGGCGCTGGGCGACTGTCTGAAAGGCTGCAATGCGGCATTTCAAAAACTGAATCCCCTCGACGCGCTCTCAGCCATATCCGCTTTGCAAAATATCCCACAATGGAATCAATTGGATAATGAGACGAAACGCGCATCACTGCATGTGCTATGGCGCATCATCAATGACTGCGAAGCAAACGGTAAACGCATTGCCGACATTTTAGGGGATGACATTGCCGTGCTGGAACGAGATTTCCCCGTGCTGGCGGATATGGTCTTGGATGCCGCCGCACGCGACTTCAAAAGCGATGCAAAACCGCTCACGACGATTGCTACTCTGCTCTATAATTTTGACCGCATGGCGCAATCGCACACCGTAAGTGCTTATTATGACGCCTTGCGCCATATGCTGAGCGTCTCTCCCGAAAACAAAACCGACACATCTTTCGTGTGGGTGTTGGTTGAATACACCGACCAAGGTGCCATGCGCTCTTTCCGTGCGATCACGCAGAAAAATCCTATGGTTTTTGTCCCGAGCGGCACAAAATGGAAGTTGATTTGCTTCGGTCCGGGACTGATCCCGTGTCGGGAAAGCATTTCTTCGTAGAATTTCTCTTGTGTTTTGCAATGTTCTGTGCTACAATTTGATATCATTTCAGTAAAGAAGGAATTTTTATGAAATACGCATCTATGGACGCCGCCGCGCTTCGCGCCGAATACGAAACGGTCAAGGCGGAATTGGACATTTGGAAAGCCAAAGGTTTGAAACTCAATATGGCACGCGGCAAGCCCAGTCGTGCTCAACTCGATATGGTTTCCGATCTGCTCGACATTCTGCCCTCCGCAGCAGACTGCACCGATGACGGCATTGACGCACGCAACTACGGTGAACTCGCCGGTCTCCCCTCGGCGCGCAAACTCTTTGCCGACATTTTGGGTTGCCGCGCAAGTCAGGTCTTTATCGGCGGTGTGGCAAGTCTCAATCTGATGTACGACACCATTTCCAAGGCGATGACGCACGGTCTTTTGCACAGCGAAAAGCCGTGGAGTCAGCAGGGCAAACTCAAATGGCTCTGCCCTGCCCCCGGTTATGACCGCCATTTCAAAGTTACCGAGTCCTTCGGCTTTGAACTTCTCACCGTGCCGATGACCGAAAACGGTCCCGATATGGATGTCGTGGAAAAACTCATTCAAGATCCGAGCGTCAAGGGTATGTGGAATGTGCCGAAATACTCCAATCCCGACGGCATCATCTATTCCGCCGAGACGGTGGAGCGTTTGGCGAAGATGAAACCTGCCGCCCCCGACTTCCTTTTGATGTGGGATAACGCCTACTGCATCCATGAATTTGACGGCGATTTCGTTCCCTTCCCCGATATTTTGTCTCTTTGCGACAAATACGGCAATGCCGATATGCCCTTTGAATTTGCCTCGACCTCGAAAATCACCTTCCCCGGTGCCGGCATCTCCTGTTTCGCTTGCTCAGAGGCAAATATGGAGTATATGCTGCGTCTCCTCGGCATCCAGATCATCAGCCACGACAAGGTCAATCAACTGCGCCATGTGCGCTATCTCCAATCGCGTGAACATACGCTCGAACTGATGAAAAAACACGCTTCGCACATGGGCCCCAAGTTTGCCGTGGTACTTGATACGCTCGAGCGCGAGATCGCGCCGCTCGGCATTGCCGAATGGTGCAAACCCAAAGGCGGCTACTTTGTCTCCGTCAACACCAACGACGGTCTTGCCAAGCGCACGCTTGCGCTTTGCGCCGAGGCAGGTGTCGTGATGACCAACGCCGGTGCGACTTTCCCCTACGGTGTTGATCCGCGTGACCGCAACATCCGCGTTGCACCCTCTCTTCCCCCACTTTCCGAACTCAAAGACGCGATGACGGTCTTTTGCCTTTGCCTGCGCCTTGCCGCTTTGGAACAGTTGATAAAATAAGTAAAAAAACAGACATCATTTCCACTGAAATGATGTCTGTTTTTGTTTACTTGTTTCGCTTGTTGTATGCTTCAATGCCCAAACGCAAAAGGTCAATGGCGCGTTCGATCTTCTCGCATTCCAGAACATAGGCAATGCGGATCTCGTTTTTGCCCTTGCCCTGCGTCGCATACATCGCCTCGCCGGGGGCAAACATCACGGTGTCGCCGTTATCTTCAAACTCTTCCAAAAGCCAGCGCTGGAATTTTCCGGCATCGTCCACCGGCAATGCCGCCATCAGGTAAAACGCGCCGCCCGGCACATCGAACACAACACCGGGAATTTCGCGCAGTTTGCGGCAAAGAGTATCTCTGCGGCGTTTATACTCATCGCGCACGGAAGTAAAATACGCGGGACCTACCGTATAAAGTTTCGCCGCCGCCGTCTGGTCGAGCGTCGCCACGCAAAGGCGCGTCTGGCAGAGTTTGAGTGCGTGTGAAATGAAGTCGCGGTTTTTGGAGATCATACAACCCACACGCGCGCCGCAGGCGGAAAAGCGTTTGGAGACGGTGTCGATCACGATGATATTTTCGCGCGCCGCATCGAAAAACTCACCGGCACTTTGCAGTTTCTGCCCGTCGTAGACAAACTCGCGGTAAGCTTCATCGGCAATGAGGAACAGATCGTACTCCTTTGCAAGGTCAACGAACATCTTCACCTCGTCGCGCGTAAGCACCACGCCCGTCGGGTTACCGGGATTGGTGAGCAAAATGGCGCGGGTATGTTCATTGATGAGCGGCACAAAACGCTCGCGCGCGGCATAGCGATAGCCCTCTTCCGGTGTGGTCGGCACGGGGCGGATCGTTGCGCCGCAAAGAGAAACCATCGTGTTATAATTCGGATAATACGGCTCGGGGATCAGAATTTCGTCTCCCTCGCTCAAAATACACTGCATAGTGAATGTGAGCGCTTCACTTCCGCCGGTGGTGATGAGGATATCATCCTCTTCGAGCGCGATATCGAGTTTGCGATAGTAACCGCGGATCGCGTCGATCAACTCCGGAATACCGGGCGACGGCGCATAGGCGATCACCGATTCGTCAAATGCACGCACGGCGTCAAAAAATGCAGGCGGTGTCAGCACATCCGGCTGACCGATATTCAAATGGTATACCGTGCGCCCCCGTTTTTTCGCCGCAACGGCATAGGGATGAAATTCGCGCATCGGCGAAAATCCGCATTTCATTACTTTGTCTGAAAATTTCATGGCATTCACTCTATGGTCTTTCCGTTCAAAACGGCAGAAACCAAATCATCCTTTTCATAAATCAGTTTTAAGGAAAAGAATTCTTCATCCGTCTCCAAAAGCCTCAAAAATATCTTATCCCCTTCCCAAAGGGGCAGGTCATACATGGTCTTTTTGTCGATCCAGGCAAGTTCGCCTTCATCGCAGTCGCAAAGCGTTCCCTCAAATCCGTCCGCCGTGAAAAGGTGCATATACTGCGTCTCCCAACTGTCGGAAATGAATGTGACAATTCCGCGGTAGCGCCAGGATGTCACAGTGAGTCCCGTCTCCTCCTTCGCCTCGCGCAACATACACTCTTCCGGTGCTTCATCGGAAAGAAACTTGCCGCCGACACCGATCCATTTATTGCGGTTGCAATCTTCGGAGGGGTCTTTTTTGTTGCGCAGCATCATCAGATACTCGCCGCCGCGTTCAATATAGAGCAGTGATGTCTGGATCGCGCGAAAAGCCTCTGCCATACTGCTCTCCCTCCCCATAATAAATTTCTATCATTCTACACTATTTTTTCGTTTTTGGCAATACTTTTTTCGCAATTTTCTGCGCCTTGACAATAATTTATTAAGAGGTACAAAGATGGAGAAAGCATTACATAAGGTCGCGGTCGTTGCCAAAACAAGCGAAGTCGGCGATGAAGTCATCCGTAAACTCTGTGAAGCGAAATAAAAAAAACGGCAGATGTGCCGTTTTTTTATTTCTTCTTGCAAGTTTTTAAAACTTCGCACAACGCCGTACAGTTGCGTGTCGGGAAACAGTTTTTTGAGTATCCTTGTTGCCGGCTTCTTTGATGCTTGACCATATTGTCAGGATTTGCCTCTTACCCGTCTTCTTCGGCAAATGCACTTCTCGCGCAGGATTTTCGCCCGGCTCGATCTCACCGTATTCGTCAATGTAATCCGCAAGCATCAGACGGGAATCGGGATTTGCGGATTTTTCAGCTTCTTGCGTCAAGTCTTTTATATACTCTTCGTCAATCTGGTACTCAGCCAGTTTGTCTTTCAGCTCGCGGTTCTCCGTGCGCAGATCCTCAAAGGTTGTGATCTTGCGAGAGTATAATGCGCTTTCTCCCAGTTTGCCGCTTGGGCGCGAATCAAATTCGTAATGCCGCAAAACGCTTTCCGGCAAAATATCCGGAAAATTATCTCTTGCAAAATCTAAAAGTTGTGATACACTTATTTTGGAATCGGTAAGCGAAGCGGGACTTCCCGTATACGCTGGTGCTTTGAGCACAACCGATTCTTCTTTTTTTGCATTTGCGGAATAGAGAACATCTACGGATTCAACAGTATTGTCAAAGCTGTTCACAACGAACTCCACAATATACGGCTGATTTTGGGCGTTTTTAGCAGCTCCGATCAGTACATAACTGCCTGTTGCGTTTTTATGTTGCGGCGTAAGCTTATTGATACGAATTGAATTTTTTAATATTTTCCCTGCATGCAATACAATAGGGGCATTCTGTTGCAATCTTCTGTCAAGACCGTGGCGCAAACTATGCGAAGGCAATATTACATCTGCTCCGATATCTTCTACATATACGGATACTTCGCCGTTACTGTAAGTATTCCCGACAGCAGCGGCGTTTTTCTTTGCATCTTGTACGATCTGCCGCCTTGTCTCGCCAGTTGGCTTATACTCAACAGTATCATCAATCTCCGTGACCGTCATATCCGGCTTAGCTATAAGTTTGTTATAGTCATAATCATTTGCATTGACTTTTCTGCTGAACCGCACGTCCTTGTCCTTTGTCGGGTTCAGGTTGTCCGTCTTTTTAACTTGTTCAGAGCCGAACGCAATATACCATTGCGTACCGTGGGAGAATGAAGAAATGCCATCATACCCGTCTGCCTTAAGTGTTTCTACTTTTTTAGACTCGGGAATATCTGCATACCTTTCAAAATATTCATCGCCCCAAATGTCTATTGGGTTTTTGATGTTTAGGTAGTATGGCGTCACTTTTCCGTACTCTGCGGCTTCGGTTTTATCTTCTGTAAAGAAAAAGCCTAATTTGTCCAACAGTTTTGCGCTTTCAAAAGTAGCAAATTCTGCATCTGTGCCGTGATACATCACTTTCAGGCGACCCTGCGCGTCGCGTACCTTGCTGTCAGCAAAATAGCTGCGCTGCCCGTCGGAGAGGGAAGCACCTGTGCTGTCCGTATCCGCTGCCGTAGGCATCTTCTGCGAGAACTTCACCCGTCCGGCGTAGTAACCGTCCTCCGGCCTTGTCTCGCCAAAGTGGTGCAGAACGTCGTCCGACAGTATGCTTCTGTGGGTGGTATTGACAATTTCAAGGAAATCTGCTATGCTGATATGCGCAGCAGACGTGGCCGACATTTTGAAGTCGGGTTCCCTTGTGGAAGACCGTCTGCTGTTTTCTTTTTCCAGCCTTCCGTTAATAGCGTGCGTAACGTCAACGTAGTCGATGGTATCCACGCTATTTTTTCTTTGTTCCACCGTGACAATAGCGACAACGTGTCTGTCTCCGCTTTGCAGCAGCGCTGCCATTGCGTATGTACCAGACACCTGCTTCTTTGCATTTTCGAACGCGTTGACGGGGATTGCGTTCTTCACGATCTCGCCGCCGCCCCAGGCAACCGCCTTGTAGCCGTTCTTATCCGAAAGCGCGTGACCGGTTGCAACCGCCTTGGTCTTGGAAACGTCCCTGAATACAGTCTGTCCCTCTGTGGCCTCCGCAAGCAGGTTGCGCGGGTTTATTTTTTCATCATACGATAGGCTTTCTCGTTCGCCGTCTTTAGGCTCTCCCGAAACTGCCCACTTTTCTCTAACTGCTGCTGTTTCTTTTGAAACTGGCCCAGCTTCTCTGCCGGCACGCTGTGGTACATTCCGTTCGCGCCCCTGGCGTACAATACCGTTTTCTCCATCGGTGTTTACCTCCTCGCCGTTCATCGCAGCGACGCGCTGCCGTTCCAGCTTCGCTGCCGTATTTCTTGCTTCCTCTGCCGCCTCCGCCGCTTGCGCAAATACCTTGTCGAATGCGTCCACGACCTCCTGCGCGTACTGTACGCGACCGTTTACCTTCGTCAAGAGATTGCGCGTCTCGACCGGCACCATACTACTTGCGGACATCGGAAATGTATTGTTTCAGACTTGCAATGAAGTCTTTCAGCGCATCGAAGATTTTCAGTGCGAGGCTCGGAGATTCCTTGCAAAGCATTTCATTGACATCATTGAAGAAATGCTCGTAGAGAAAAAAGTCCTCACGCCCGACCTCGGCGGTCATGCCAAAACAAGCGAAGTCGGCGATGAAGTCATCCGTAAACTCTGTGAAACAAAATAAAAAAACGGCAGATGTGCCGTTTTTTTATTTCTTCTTGCAAGTTTTTAATACTTCGCACAACGCCGTACAGTTGCGTGTCGGGAGACAGTTTTTTGAGTATCCTTGTTGCCGGCTTCTTTGATGCTCGACCATATTGTCAGGATTTGCCTCTTACCCGTCTTCTTCGGCAAATGCACTTCTCGCGCAGGATTTTCGCCCGGCTCGATCTCACCGTATTCGTCAATGTAATCCGCGAGTTGGAAGCGGATGTCTGGACTGCTTGCGTCAAAAGTCCCCATGTTGTCTGTTGCGGACTTAACTTGATTTCTGTCAAATGCTACCCATTCTGCGCCATCGTGAACACCATCGTACCCAAGTTCTTTGAGAATTTCGCTTGTTTTTGTATTATTGGTGCTTGCCGCCTCGGAAAGATAATCAAACACTTTTGTCCTTGATTGAAGTGCGTCCACGACATGAGGCTCGTATGTGCCGAAACGATCTTCGTGGTGCGGTCGGAAATACCTGTCGTAGATCTGCTGCGCCTGTTTTTTGGACAAGTTCATTTCAAACGGTTTTTTGATAGCAGCATATAAATCCATCCTTGTAGTGCCGGCATAAGAAAACTCGTTCGGATCGGATGAAAGATATATGCCGTCTCCGTGTGTGTTGCCTTGATTGTTTCCGCTTCGTTCCAAATCAAAAACGGTAAAATCTTCGCTTGTCCAATGATAAAGAATGCGAGGCGATCCATCTTTATTAACCGCTTTGCTGTTGCCAAACCAACTCTCAAATTGTTTGGTCTCGGTTTGACCGGCAAATTTTCTCTTGACAGGTGAGCCTTCTTCGAGTATACTATGGATGAAGCCATCGTCTATCTTAATGTGTGCAGGCAATTGGAGCCTGCGATCATTAAGAAGCGATATGGCTTCTTTTTTATTCCAGTACAAAAGCGAAAACGCTCCTTTTCCCTCATTGACGATTGCTTCGTAAAGCAATTTGTCAACAGAATTGCCCTTGCCAAACACGCTTGCAACAGCGTTGCTGTCTATTTTAATGCCGTTCTGTACACCAAAGCCGTCGATTATTACAGGCGCAATCGCTTGTTTTCCATTTACTTCTTTTGAAAGCAGCGCCACCACGCTGGTATCCGGCTGCGTTTCGGAAGCAAAAATGGCAACCGGCTTTTTCAGAAGCTCCGGCAATTCCTTTAATGATTCTTCTCCCCAAAAATGATCTGCATCCTTTGTTCCTCTCAGCGCATAATCAATGTGGCGTGTGCCGATCGTCATTGGCAAGCTGTTGAATCCGACGGACTTGAACACTTCGGGCGTACCGCTTATTATGAGCGTGTCGCCTGTTTTTATTTTTCCGGCGGCGTAATCATCTACTTGCTCTGCAAACGGTTTTGTGTAGTCATACCATGTTTCGATCTGCGTGTCAATGGCATCGCTGAGCATCAGTTGTCCGCCGGTGGGAGAAAATTCTTCTTGACTTTCTGCGTCAGACTGTGGTATAGTGTTGTCGGAGGAATCTTCCCGTATATCGCTTGCGGTATTTGTGCCAACGGCGGTGGTTTGGGAAGGTTCCTCTTTTATTTTGAATTTTGTCGGTTCCATATCTACCACATCGTAAAACACATAATTGCCGTCAATTGTTATTCCAACAATAGTGTCTGCTATGTATTGATTTTTGCCGGATTGAATAAGAACATCTCCGTGTACAAAATCCACAAAACTATCATCTCTCTGATGTTTAAGTGCTGCATCGTTTTCCCAAGATGTAGTTGCAGTAATAATGTCGCCAGCATTAGCTGCCGAACGCATCTTGTCAGCAAATATATCTGTTGCATTATAATACTTTATTTCTGTGTCTTTTGACCGCGTATACTCTCTTCTTGATGTTCGATTTACCTTATATGTAATCCCGTTTACTTTAACGCCATTTTTGAATGAAAGCAAAGCGGTTTTCGCGGCTGATTTTGCTTGTTTCTTTTTATTATTATCCCACGATCCTGTGTCAATATTACTTAAAATGTCGCTATTAACAATAGCAACTGGTTTTGAGTCTTCCGTATAAGCAATAGACAACTGCGTATTGTCCGATGTTGCTTTTTGCTTTGCCAATCCATTTTCTGCGGTCGTATCCGCCGCTTCCGCAAATACCTTGTCGAATGCGTCCACGATCTCCTGCGCGTACTGTACGCGACCGTTTACCTTCGTCAAGAGATTGCGCGTCTCGACCGGCACCATACTACTTGCGAACATCGGAAATGTATTGTTTCAGACTTGCAATAAAGTCTTTCAACGCATCAAAGATTTTCTGTGCAAGGTCGGGAGATTCCTTGCAAAGCATCTTATTGACATCATTGAAGAAATGCTCGTATAGAAAAAAGTCCTCACGCCCGACCTCGGCGGTCATGCCAAAACAAGCGAAGTCGGCGATGAAGTCATCCGTAAACTCTGTGAAACGAAATAAAAAAATGGCGGAGAAAGGTTCTTTCTTCGCCGCTTTTTGCTCTTCGTTTTGTATTATGTAAACCAAATATTTTCGCTTCGATCACATCACACGGATGAGGATCATATAAAGCGCCGTGCCGACGGCAATGCTCCAAATCGCACTGCGTTTCCAAATGTGCATCAGCACCACGCCAAGCGAAGCGAGCAGCATCGGGGCGATCTCGGTAACATCGTCAAAATTTGTGTCTTTGAAGCAGTAGACGACCAAAAGTCCCATCATCGCCGACGGGAGCATTTTGCCGAGAAAGTCGATGATCTTCGGCGGTTTTTTCATCTTGCCGAAAAGCAGAAACGGCACAAAGCGCGTCAGCGCCGTGGCAAATGCCAAAAGAAGGATCGTGACAAGTAATTCTCCTTTACTCATGCTTTGCCACCGCCTTCCAACCGAACAAGACGAGCAAAATGAGTGCCATTGCCAAAATGACCATTTTTTCTTTTCCGAACACGATCAGCACCAAAGCGGTCGAGACAAAGCCGAGAAATCCGCCGATCTTGCCGTCTTTTGTTTGAAGTTGTTCTATAAAAAGAACAATGAAAAGCGCGGTAAGGGCAAAGTCGATGCCGGTTGTGTTAAAGATCAGCATGGAGCCGAAAAGCCAGCCAAGCAATGAGCCGAAGATCCAATAAAAATGATCCAAAAAGGAAATGGCGGCGTAAAAATACTTTCCCTCCACTCCCTCGGGCGGTTCAATGGTGGAGGAAACGGAAAATGTCTCATCCGTGAGCGTAAAAATAAGAAAAGGCTTCAAAATGCCCGTATTTTCATATTTTTTGAGCATGGGAATACCGTAAAACAGATGCCGCGCAGAGACCATAATCCCCATGATAAATGCGCCCATGGGATCAAAATGCGTGCCCAAAAGCGGCAGTGCGGCAAATTCCAATGCACCCGAATAAATCAGCACGCTCATCAGCACGGGACACCAAAGCGGAAAGCCGGCATCCTTCATCAAAAGTCCGAAAGTCATGCCGAGAAAGAGATACCCTGCCATGATCGGCACGGTATGGGGAAATGCGGCTTTGATCGCTCGTTTCATCTCTTTCTCCTTCCATTTGACAAATTACCTGGATTATAGCACAAAATTTACAAAAAGAAAAGCCGAAAAATCGGCTTTTCTTCTTATCTCTTCTCAAAGCAATCTCTCGTAGAGAACGAACTCCGTTTCCCCTACGCTGCCGCTGTTCCACCGCTCCACGGAAACGCGCGTAAAGCCGAGTCCGTCGTAAAGTGCCTGCGCGGGTTTGTTGGTCAAAAGCGTGTCGAAACGAAATGCCTTTTTGCCCCAAGACCTGCTCATCTCGCACGCTTCTTGCAAAAGTGCGGAGGCGATCCCCTGTCGGGCGCATTGCGGATCGACGCACAAAATATGCCCCACGGCAACCGCATCGTCGGCGAATTTCTCCTGCCACGGCACGGTGCAGTAGTCGCCTTCCTGCATCTTCGTCACCGCGATCACGCCGACGATCTTTCCGTCTTTTTCGCAGTAATACATATCCCCTGCCGTAACATAGCGCAAAATCAGCGCATCGGTCGGGTGCTTACCGTATTCCCAACGGCAACAAGTCCGCATGGTCGGTGTGGTAGCAATAACATATTGATAAAATGCGCGGATGCGGGTGTAATCCGCCGGAGTAGCTCTTTGCATCTTTTTTCTCCTGTCCGGTCGGCGCGCGTTTCTTAGGCTGAAGGGAGTCGAACTCTGCATGGTTTATCAAGGCTGATTTTTCCCAACTGTGCGTTAAATCCCTTGAAAATACGAAAGTATGTTCTTCGGGATTTGCCTTCATTTGGAAAAAATCAGCACTTGATAAACTTCTT
>JAZUIU010000028.1:0-100122 GCA_045642405.1 Oscillospiraceae bacterium | reverse complement strand
TGCGCGATCGGTAAGAAGGGTGACGATTGCTCGGCACTCCGTCCCGAGGGCGCAGCCGAAGCCGCACCTGCCGCGGAAGCCGCACCTGCTGCTGCTCCTGCTGCGGAAGCCGCACCTGTTGCTGCACCTGCCGCCGCGGAAGCCGGTAAGGCTTATGCCGGCGCCGCATCTCCCCGCGCCAAGAACCTCGCCGAGCGTGCCGGTGTTGATATCGCACAGGCTGCCGGTACCGGTCCGAACGGCCGCGTGATCGAGCGCGATGTGCGCAAGCTGATGGAAGAGGGCGCATCCGTTGCCGCTCCTGCTGCCGCCGGCGCACCTGCCGCCGCTGCCGCTCCCGTTGCGGAATATGAAGATGTCAAGTTTGACGCTGTCCGTAAGGCGACCAGCAAGTCCATGATGGCTTCGCTCCACGGTATGGCGCAGTTGACGCACAACTTCTCCTTCGATGCTACGGCGATCAAGAAGTATCGCGCCATTATGAAGGCCGCCGGCGACGATTATGCCGGTGTTACCCTCGGCGATATGATCCTTTTCGCCGTTTCCCGTACGATCCTCGAATTCCCCAACCTCAACGCCAATATGGTGGAAGAGAATATGATCCGCCGCTTCAACACCGTCAACCTCGGCTGCGCCGTTGATACGCCGCGCGGTCTGTTCGTTCCCGTGATCCGCAATGCGGAAAAGAAGTCTTTGATCGAGATTTCCAAGGAAGTCAAGGCGTATGCCGCCAAGGCGAAGGAAGGCAAACTCACGCCCGACGAGATGTCCGGCGGCAGTTTCACCGTCTCCAACCTCGGCTCTTTCGCAGTCGAGAGTTTCACGCCCGTGATCAATCCGCCTCAGACGGGTATCATCGGTGTCTGCACGATCTGCGAGCGTCCTCGCACGGGTGCAAACGGTCAGATCGAACTTTATCCCGCAATGGTGCTTTCTCTTACTTACGATCACCGTGCCGTGGACGGCGCACCGGCTTCCCGCTTCATGCAGAAACTCTGCAAGAACCTTGAAAACTTCACCGCACTTCTGGCGAACTGAACGAAAGAGAGGATATAAATCATGGATCAATTTGAACTTATCGTGATCGGCGGCGGTCCCGGCGGTTATCTTTGCGCCGAGCGTGCAGCCGAAGGCGGCTTGAGCGTTGCTCTTTTTGAAAAGGAACACATGGGCGGCACCTGCCTCAACGAAGGCTGCGTACCCACCAAGGCTTTCCTCAACTGCGCTAAAATGTATCATCACGCGGTCGCCAGCGCCGATTTCGGCGTGACCGTGAAGGATGCCAAACTTGACCACAGCAAGGCGTTTGCCCACAAGAACAATGTCGTTAAGACGCTTGTCGGCGGTGTGGAAGCCAAGATGCGCGCCAACAAGGTCAATGTCATCCGCGCCTGCGCCAAGATCGTCGGCCGCAAGGAAGAGGGCTTCATTGTCGAAGCAGACGGCAAGCAGTATGCCGGTCGCCGTTTGGTCATCGCCACCGGTTCCACCGCGGCTGTGCCTCCCATCACCGGCTTGAAAGAAGGTCTCCAAAGAGGCTTTGTCGGTACGGCGAAGGAATTCCTCGATCTCGAAAAACTGCCCAAGACCATGGTCTTGATGGGCGGCGGCGTGATCGGTCTTGAAATGGCGGTTTACTATGCAACCGCCGGCGTCAAAGTCATCGTAGTCGAAATGCTCGACAAGATCGCAGGTCCTACCGATAAGGAGATCAGCAATGTCGTTTTGAAAGCCTGCGAAGAGCGCGGCATCGAATTCCACCTTTCCACCAAGGTCACCGAGATCAAAGACAAGTCCGTCCTTTGCGAAAAAGACGGCAAGAAACTTGAGATCCCCTGCGACCTCGTGCTGCTCGCTCTCGGCCGTGCGCCCGTGACCGCCGACCTCGGATTGGAGACTTTGCAGATCGAAATGGATCGCAGAGCCATCAAGACCGACGCGCAGTTGCACACCAATGTTGCCGGCGTTTACGCCATCGGCGACTGCAACGGCAAGTCCATGCTCGCGCACACCGCATACCGTGAAGCGGAAGTTGCCGTCCACGATATGCTCGGCGTGAAGGATGCCGTGAATTACAATTCCATTCCTTCCGTGATCTACACCGATCCCGAATGCTCCACCGTGGGCGAGAGCAAGGAAAGTGCAGAGGCAAAGGGTATGACCGTGCAGGAAATCAAACTTCCGCTCGTTTACTCCGGTCGCTATGTCGCGGAAAACATCAACGGCAAGGGCTTTATCAAACTTGTCATTGATATGGATCGCAAGCGCGTGGTCGGCGCACACATGGTCGGCTCTTACGCTTCCGAGATCATCGCTTCCATCGCCATGATGGTCGATACCGAAATGTCCATCGAGCGTTTGAAGAAATTCGTATTCCCGCATCCCACCGTCGGCGAAGTCATTCACGACGCGTTGTATTCCATCAAATTTTAATTTAGAAAGGAAGAACTACCATGCCTAAATCTTTATATGTCGATCCCAAAGAGATGCGTGCAGCCGGCGAAGTGACCTTCGATCCCATTCCGGTCAACGTATACAAAAAGACCATTGCGCAGGAGCGCAAGAACTTCAAGGATGAAGACCTCGTCCGCATCTGGCGCGATATCACCATTTTGCGTGAGTTTGAGTCCATGCTCAACCTCATCAAGACGCAGGGCGGTTACAACGGTGTTGAAGTGACCTATCCGGGTCCTGCTCACCTTTCTCTCGGTCAGGAAGCCGCCGCTGTCGGTCAGGCTTATCTGCTCGACCGCAACGACTATGCTTTCGGCAGCCACCGCAGCCACAGTGAGATCCTTGCCAAGAGCCTTTCCTCCATCGAAAAACTCAGCGACAAGGAATTGATGGACATCATGGAGAACTTCCTCGGCGGTAAGACGCTTCGTTCCGTTGAGAAACTCGGTCCCACCAAGGATGTCAAGGAACTCGCGATCCGCTTCATCGTTTACGGTGCTTTGAGCGAAATCTTCGCCCGTGAGACCGGTTTCCATAACGGTATGGGCGGCTCCATGCACGCATTCTTCCTGCCCTTCGGCGTTTATCCGAACAACGCCCTCGTCGGCGGCAGTGCCACCATTTCCACCGGTGCCGCACTCTTCAAAAAGTGCAACGACAAGAGCGGTATCGTGGTTTGCAACATCGGCGACGGCTCTCTCGGCCGCGGCCCCGTTTGGGAAGCGATGAACTTCGCCTCCATGGATCAGTATAAGGTCCTTTGGGAAGAGGGCAGAAACAAGGGCTTGCCCATCCTCTTCAATGTGTTCAATAACTCCTACGGTATGGGCGGTCAAACGCGCGGCGAGACCATGGCGTACAATTTTGCCGCCCGTATGGGTGCCGGTGTCAGCCCGACCATGCTCCACGCCGAGCGTGTCGACGGTTATAATCCGCTTGCCGTGATCGACGCCATGAAGCGCAAACTCGAACTTCTGCGCAACGGCGAAGGTCCCGTCATGCTCGATACCGTTACCTACCGTCTCTCCGGCCACTCCACTTCCGACCAGAACGCTTACCGTACTGCCGAGGAAATCGAAGCATGGCGCGCGATCGATCCGATCGTCACCTACCGTGAAAAGTTGGTCAAGGCAGGCGTTGCCGCCGATACCCGTTTCGAAGAGATCCTCAACGAGACGAAAGAGCGCATGACCATGATCTGCAAGCACGCTGCCGATCCCGCCATCTCTCCCTACGCTGATTTTGACGCCGATCCCGCTTATGTCGAGCGTCTGATGTACTCCAACGAGACGGTCGAGAAGTTTGACGACCGTGAGCCTGCCGCTCTCATGCCCAAGGAAGAGAGCCCCTGCTACAAGAAACTCAAGAGCAAAGAGCGCGTCGCTTTCAAAGACGGCAAGCCCGTCAACAAGATGAAACTCTTCAACCTTCGCGACGCTTTGAGCGAAGTCATTCTGGATCGCTTCTATGAAGATCCCACCATGATCGCTTACGGCGAAGATGTCCGTGACTGGGGCGGCGCATTCGCGATCTATCGCGGTATGGCAGACGCCATTCCGTACAGCCGTTTGTTCAACTCCCCGATCTCCGAATCCGCGATCGTCGGTACGGCTGTCGGTTATGCTCTCAGCGGCGGCCGCGCACTCATCGAATTGATGTATGCCGACTTCATCGGCTGCGCAGGCGATGAAATCTTCAACCAGCTTTCCAAGTGGCAGGCAATGTCCTCCGGCATCCTCAAGATGCCCGTCGTGCTCCGCGTTTCCGTCGGTTCCAAGTACGGCGCACAGCACTCTCAGGACTGGACCGCACTTTGCGCGCATATCCCCGGCTTGAAGGTCTGCTTCCCCGCAACGCCGTGGGAAGCCAAGGGCTTGATGGAATCTGCTTTGGCAGGTACCGACCCCGTCGTCTTCTTCGAGTCTCAGCGTATCTACGATGTGGGCGAACAGTTCCACGAAGGCGGTGTGCCCGATGAGCGTTACAAGATCGAGATCGGCGACACCAACCTCATCCGCTCCGGCAAGGATGTCACCATCCTCACCATCGGCGCTTCTCTCTATCGCGCTGTGGATGCCGCTAAGGAATTGAGCGAGAAGTACGGCATGGAAGCCGAGATCATCAACCTCCACTCCCTCGTACCCCTCGATTACACCAAGATCGTCGAGTCCGTCAACAAGACCGGCCGCGTCGTTTTGATGAGCGATGCCTGCGCAAGAGGCTCCTTCCTCAACGATGTCGCACGCAACATCACCGAGCTTTGCTTCGATACCCTCGATGCACCTCCCGTTGTCGTCGGCGCTCGCAACTGGATCACGCCTCCGTATGAGTTCGATAAGTACTTCTTCCCCCAGAAGGAATGGGTGCTTGACGCGATCCACGAGAAACTCGTTCCCCTGCCCGGCTATGTTCCGACCAACAGCTATACCACGGTCGAACAACTCCGCCGCGCCAAGGACGGTGTGTAAGAATACGCAAAAAAGAAGTCTTTCCGAAAGGAAAGACTTCTTTTTTTGTTGCAATCTGCTGGGAAAATCGTTATAATGGAGACATCTCGTACGGAGGCGATAGAATGGACGAAAAATTTGAACAACTCGGCTTTGCGCCGGCGGATATTTTACTGCCGGAGAATGCCGATATGACGAAGTGGGCGGTGGTCGCTTGCGACCAATTCACATCCGAGCCGGAGTATTGGGCGCGTGTGGATGAAACGGTGGGCGATGCCCCGTCGACCTTGCGGCTCATTTTGCCAGAAGCGGAACTCAAATCGCCCGATGTGGACGGAAAGATCACGGATATCAACCGCAATATGGAGCGGTATTTGCGCGACGGCATTTTCAAGACCTATTCCGATGCGCTCATCTATATGGAGCGCACGCAGTCTGACGGGAAAGTGCGTCACGGCATTATCGGGATGATCGATTTGGATACCTACGATTTTACTCCCGGCTCCGATGCGCTCATCCGCGCGACCGAAGGGACGGTTTTGGAGCGCATTCCGCCGCGTGCCCGTGTGCGCCGCAACGCGCCCATCGAACTGCCGCATGTGATGCTGCTGATCGACGATGCGAAAAAGACTGTGATCGAGCCGCTCAAAGAGCAGACGGCAGAGATGAAAAAACTCTACGATTTCGATTTGATGGAAGGAGGCGGCAAGATCCGCGCATTCCTTTTGAACAAATCACAAAGCGATGCCGTGGCAGATGCTCTGCGCGGTCTTTGCGATGCGCAAGAGCAACGCGCCAAATACGGCAAAGAAGGCGGCACACCGTTCCTTTTCGCCGTGGGTGACGGAAACCATTCCCTTGCAACGGCGAAAGCGTGCTATGAAGAGCAGAAAAAGGGCTTGCGCGAAGAAGAATGGCAGAAACTCCCTGCGCGTTATGCCCTTGTCGAAGTGGTGAACAACCACGATGACGCTTTGCAGTTTGAGCCGATCCACCGCGTGGTATTCGGCGTGGACGAAGCGAAACTCAAAGCGGCGTTTTGCAAAGCCTATCCCCATGCCTACGAGGGGAAGGGCGAGGGACACACGATCGAATTTGTCAGCGCGAGCGGCAGTACTTTTTATACCGTTCCCGATCCCAAAGTTCAACTTGCGGTCGGTACATTGCAGGCATTTTTGGACGAATATCTCAAAGCAAACGGCGGCGAAGTGGATTATATCCACGGCGACGAAGTGACACGAACGCTCGGCGCACAAAAGGGTAATATGGGCTTTTTGCTCCCTGCCATGGGCAAAGATGAACTGTTCAAAACCGTGGTCAAAGACGGCGTTTTGCCGCGCAAGACCTTCTCTATGGGACACGCGCAGGATAAACGCTACTATGTCGAGGCAAGAAAGATACGATGAAAAGCATAACGAGAAAAGCCAATGCCAAACTGAATTTGACGCTTGACATCCTCGGCAAGCGCGACGACGGATTTCACGAAGTCTCGATGGTGATGCAGAGCATTTCCCTTTGCGATACCGTACGCGTGACGCTCGGGGGAGAGGGCATCACCTGTCGGTGCGGTGATCTTCCGGGCGATGAGAGCAATCTTGCGGTCAAAGCGGCAAAGGCGTTTTTTGCCCAAAGCGGAGCAGCACCCGTCGGTGTCGGGATCGAGGTGGAAAAGAATATCCCCGTCGGTGCCGGTATGGCAGGCGGCAGTGCCGATGCCGCGGCGGTACTTCTGGCACTGCGCGATCTGCTCGCACCCGATTTGAGCGATGAAACGCTCGAAAAGATCGGCGCGACCTTCGGCAGTGATATCCCGTTTTGCATCCGCGGCGGCACGGCTTTGGCGGAGGGGAGAGGCGAGAAACTGACTACCTTACCCTCTGCGCCCAAACTCTATGCCGCGGTCTGTAAGCCCGACTTTTCCATCTCCACGCCATCCCTTTATGCCGCGGCGGACGCCTGCTTTTTCTCGGCGCATCCCGATACCCGGGCGATGCTTGATGCACTCGAACGGCAGGATGCCAAAGGCGTGATCTGGAATGTCGCCAATGCCTTTGAACAGGTGCTTCCCACGGAATATGAGGAAGTGTTTCACATCAAAAAGCGCTTTTGCGCCTTGCACGCGGAAACGGCGGCGATGACCGGATCGGGTCCCACCGTATTCGGCTTATATTACGACGCCGCAAGCGCAAAAAGCGCGGCGGAGGAATTGAAGCGCGATTACGCACAGACCTATTTCGCGGAATTTGTATAAAAAGGAAAAACACCGTCCATACTTTCCGGTAAGGACGGTGTTTTGTTATGAAACGATGGGAGATCGCCATGCTTCTGGCAATGGCGTGTATGCTTTTGTGGTGCGCAATACCACCGAGCGTTTGCCTCAAATGGTGGGGCGCGGTTTTTCAGCCGCTTTGTCAAAATTTACTGACCGACGGCAAAAGCGGAGAAGTGGTTTTGAAAAGCAGGCTATGGGAACTGTTGCAAGCGGTATAAAAAGAAGGCTTGAAGAAATTCAAGCCTTCTTTTGGTAATTTCGGGGAGAGAATTATCTCTTCTTCCACTCGTCGAACTGCTCCATGTAAGCGAGTTCTTCTTTGGGATACTTGCGCAGTGTGTTGATGACTTCGCCGTTGTTGTACTTGCGGCTGCCGACATCCTCGGTGGTACCCATGATGGTGACATTGAGCTGACGATGACGCGCACGGACATGGTCCCAGTCGATGAAGTAGATGTGAGCGAACTCACCGCCATCGAGCTTGCCGTCTTTGATGGTCATATTCTCGCTGCGGCCGAAGAAGACGGAGCGAAGGTGACCGTCGGTGTTCATGGAAGTGTAGTTGCCCGGTTCGTCAACATAGCGGCCGAACTGTGCGTGGACAGGACCGGGGTGACGGTACTGATGCTCCTCGGCAAAGTCGGGGATCATCTTGCGCATGATGTCGAGCAGGTCATGCTGCAAATATTCGAGATCGAATGTGTCGAAGTCGTGGGAGCACTCCTGGACCATAACGGAGCAGGTGGTGTGGTGAGAAGCGATGCAGCAAGTGCCGTTTTTGATACCGGCTTCCTCAACGATTTTCACAACATCAGCCGTGACATCGTGGAAAGTGGGGATCCAACCGCGGGACTGCAACTCGAGTTCTTTTTGAACGACTTTGAAATCCATTTTGAATTTCCTCCTAAAATATAATATGTATAAAGTGATTTGCGAACAGAATTATTTGGCGTTGCGTGCATCGTACGCCTCGCGCACGGCACGGATCATATCGTCGACCATCTTGTTGCGCGCCTCGCGCGTGGGAAGGGCAACGATACCGCTGGAAGAGCCGGTCGCATCCGCACCGGCGAAGATGTTGCGATACACATCGTCATAGCACTTGATGCCGGCACCCTGCAACACCATGATGTCGGGATTGACATCCTTGACGGCACGGGTGGAGGCCTCGACATATTCAATGTCGCTCGCTTTGCCGGTACCGATCAACTCGGAAGGCTCGGCGACGATGATGTTGGGGTTGAGATGCGCGATGGCGGAAGCCTCCGCGATCGAGTCAGCGCACACGATGCTCATCAGACCGACTTCATCGGCGCGCTTAATGGAGGCGCGCAATTCGGAGACGGAAAGGGGCTTTTCGCAGTGATTGAGCATAACGCCCTCCGCACCGGCAGCCTTCATCGACTCCGGCAGAACATCCGCAAGTCCGCGACCGGGCTGTAATGTGTCCATGTGCGGCGCAAACACATGAATGTGATTGGTCGCCTCTGCGACACGGCGGATATCGGCATAAGGCGTGGTAAAAATGATGTCAACATTGTATTTCGCGGCGGCGGCATCGGCAGCCAGAGCGAGATCCAAAACATCATCACCGTATAAATAGGATTTCGGACCGATTTCAAAAAACGGTGCTTTGATCGTACAGGGAAGATGCATATTCCAAACCTCCATTCAAATCTAAATGTATTATACACGCATAGGAATATATTGTCAACGGCTGAGGCGAAGAAATATCAAGAAAATTTACGCTTTACTTTGCTTGACTTTTTTTTCGCTTTTTGTTAACATAGGCATTGCAAATCATGCAAGAGAAGAAAAAACTTTGAAAAGAGGAAATGATATGAAAGCAGAAGCCTTGAAAATGGCGAAAGAAGCCTACGCGATCGAAGCGGAGTGCATTCAAAAAGAATTGGAATATCTGGACGAGGCGCAGTTTTCCGCCGCCGTGGAAGCGTTGAAAAACGCACAGCGCATCGGCACATCCGGCTGCGGCCACTCCGGCATCATCTGCCAGCATCTGGCGCATTTGCTCTGCTGCATCGAGCGTCCGGCGCGTTTCATCTCTCCGGCAGAGGCGGTACACGGCGCGACCGGATACCTGCAAAAGGGCGATGTGATGGTGTTTGCATCCCGTGGCGGCAAGACCAAGGAACTCATTCCCATTATGGATATCTGCAAGGCAAAGGGTGTGAAGATCATCACCGTGACGGAGAATATGGAATCCGTTTTGGCGCAGGGTGCCGACATCGTACTCAAACAGTATGTCAACAAGGAAACCGATAAATATAACTCCCAGGGTACGACTTCGACCACGGCTTTGTGTGTGATTTTCCACGCATTGCAGACGGCTTTGATCGAAGAGACCGACTACAAAAACGAGCAGTTCGCTCTCATCCATCCGGGCGGAGCGGTCGGCGAGCGTCTGAACAAAAAGTGAGATATAAAAAAACGGTACGGATTTTCCGTACCGTTTTTTTATATCATAGGATTTCCACACCGGTCGCCCATGCCGATCGGGCAAGATCGTCGGGGAGCGGCGCATCGGAGATGAGAACATTGATGTCCTGCAAAGTGGCGAAAGTATAGGGGAGGAGCCTGCCGAACTTACTGCTGTCGCAAAGGACAACGGACAGCCGCGCTTTTTGGATGATGCGGCGCTTGACGAGCATCTCACTTTCTTTGCCGCACATAAAGCCGGAATCGTTCGCCAGACCGGAAGCACCGATGAAGGCGATATCAATGTTGATTTTTTCAAGGTTATCCAGCGTGCTTTGTCCGGAGACGGCGAGATTGGCGCGGTTGATGTTGCCGCCGCAAAGGTTGATGGACGGGTTGACCAAATGGCAAAGTTCCAGCGCAATGCTCGGCCCCGTGGTAAAGACATTGAGATTGACATCGGGAATCATACCGGCGAGGACAAGGTTGGTCGAACCGGCATCCAAAAAGACGGAAGCACCCTCGGGAATGAGGGACAGCGCCTTTTTTGCGATCGTTTGCTTTTCGCGGATATTGAGTTGACTGCGGATGTCGAGCATCGGCTCGGCGGTGAGGTGCGCCATACGCGCACCGCCGCGCACCTTGACTAAAACACCCTCTTGTTCCAGGGCGTCCAAGTCACGGTGTAAGGTCATCAGCGAGACATCGGGGAAGATGGCTTGCAAGTCACGGATGCTGATGAATTCTTTCTTTTTCAAAATGGCGCGAATGCGTTCGCGGCGTTCAATTTTCATAATATAACACCTTTTATGTTATTTATCATCTTATAACATAGAATATAACAAAAAATTTAACAAATGTCAAGCAAAAAAGTGTTATTCCGAGGCAGAAGATTGCAAAAAAAGTTTTGAAGAGGCGACGCTTGTTCCACCCGTGTGCAATGACGGGGAAACGGAAAACGCATAAGTTCAAACGAAAAAAGCACGGTTGTCAAATGACAACCGTGCTTTTTGACTTCGGATCATTGAATGTCTGCAATGGCGACGCTTGATTCGTACAAGGCACAGAAGCGGCGGTATTTCTTTTCAATCAGAGCGGAGGGATGCGGCTCGTAGCGCTTTTCCTCACGCATGACCTTCGCGGCGGCATCTTCAAAGGAGGAGAACAGACCGCAGTCGATGGCGGCGATCATCGCCGCACCGAGGCAGGCGGCTTCTTTCTGTACGGGGATGATGACGGGGAGACCTGTGAAATCGGCTTGCAGTTGGCACATCACAGCACTTTTACTGCCGCCGCCGGTGGCAATGATGCTTTCGAGTTTGATGCCCTTTTTGAGCATATCGTCACAGTTTTTGCGCAAAACGCAGGACATACCTTCCATTACGGCGCAAGCCATATCAAAAGCGTCGTGTTCCTGGCGCAAGCCCCAGAATACACCGGTCGCACGGGAGTCAAACTCGGGCGCATTGGTGCCGACCAGATAGGGGAGAAAGACCGGAGAGCCGGGGATGGGACGCTCGGCGATCACGCGGTTGATTTCATCGTAGGAAACATTGTCCAAAGCGGTTCTTTTGAACCATTCCAGACTTGCACCGCCGCTTTCGATCACGGGGAGAGCCACATAGAGACCGGGACGGAAACCGTAGTGCATGGCAACGCCGCCGTCTTTGAGTTTTCCGTCGCCTGCGATGGTGGCGAGCGCCATCACCGTACCGGTGGAAAGGCTGACGCCGCCGCGCGTGACATTACCCGTGCCGATCATACCGGCAAAGTGATCGAGCGTACCGTGATTGACCTTGACCGATTCGGGCAAATTCATCTTTTGCGCAATGTCCGCTAAGAGCGTACCGGCGCAGGTGCAGGGCTCACCGAGAGGAGGCAGCTGCGCCTTTGTGATACCGATCGCCGCGAGCATATCATCCCAATAGGCTTTGCGGTAGATGTCAAAATAGAATGTGAAAGTGGCGATGGAGGGATCGGCTTCCATTTTGCCGGTGAGCGCGAAGACGATGTAGTCTTTGAGCAGCATATAGGTTTTGGCTTTGCCGAAAATTTCGGGATGCTCATGTTTGAGCCATAAAATCTTGGTGGCAGGCCAGGTGGGGAGGACGGCGAGTTGACCGGTGATCCCCTCATAGACCTCCTGCGGAAATTTTGCGGCAAGTTCTTTGCATTCTGCGCCGGGACGCTCGTCCATCCAGGAGATCGCATTCATCAAAGGCTTTTGATCCTCACCGAGGACGACCAAAGATTCTGCCTGACCGGTAAAGGAGATCTCGGCGATCTCGTTTGGCGCAATACCGTTTTCGGTCAGTTTTCTGATCATGCCGCAAAGATCGCTGACGCATTGCCACGCGTCAAATTCCACCGCACCGTTTTCACGGTTGTAGATAACCGGGATGCTCTCCCAGGCGACACATTCCATAGATTCGTTGTAAGCGGCAGCCTTCCAGTTGGTGCTGCCGAGGTCGACACCGATATAATACATAGCAGTTGATCCTTTCTGAAATTCTGAACGCTTTTATTTTACACACATACATGGTAAATTGCAAGTCATTTGCGAAAAAACAATAAAAAAACGCGCCGGGATACCGGCACGCAAAAAAAAACAGAAAATTTTTCAAAAAAAGCAAAGAAAAGCCTTGACATTGAAAAAGAAATAATGTAGAATAAGGCGTTAATATCGCAATAGTGGGGAGAAATCGAATTCCCACCGCTTACACATAGTGTAACACAGGCGAAAACAAAAAGCAAGCACAAAGGCAATATTTCTGACAACACACCCACGCGTATCGGAAATGTGCCAACTCATAAAAGCGGGCATGCCCGCCAACAAAGAAAGGCGTGAAGAGTAAAAATGGCGAAAGATCAGTATTACGGAAGTACCCTTCGCAAAAACTTCGCCCGACATCATGAAATCATGGATATGCCGAATTTGCTGGAATTGCAGAAGAAGTCATATCAATGGTTTTTGGATGAGGGGTTACAGGAAGTTTTTGAGGATGTAGATGCGATCTGCAACTACTCCGGCAGTCTGGAACTGAGTTTCATCAATTTCAGAATGGACGAAGAGCCCAAATACAGCGTGGAGGAGTGCAAGGCGCGCGATGCCACGTATGCCGCTCCGTTGAAAGTCAATGTCCGTCTTTTTAATAAGGAGACAGGCGAGATCAAAGAGCAGGAGATCTTCATGGGCGACTTCCCGCTCATGACTCCCTCCGGCACCTTTGTAATCAACGGTGCAGAGCGTGTTGTGGTGTCGCAGATCGTGCGTTCTCCCGGTGCTTACTATGATAAGAGTATCGACTTGAAGACCGACCTTCCCTTGATGGCGGCACAGGTGATCCCTTATCGCGGCGCCTGGCTCGAATACGAGACCGACACATCCGAAATGTTCTGGGTGCGCATTGATAAAAACCGCAAACTCCCCATCACACAGCTCATCCGTGCAATCGGTCTGAAAACGGACAAAGAGATCCTCGATATGTTCGGTGACGATCCGCGTATCGTTGCCACACTTGAAAAGGATCCTGCCAAGACCTACGAAGCCGCTATGGTGGAGATCTATAAGAAACTGCGTCCCGGTGAGCCGCCCACGGTGGAAGCCTGCGAGACGCTCATCAGCAATTTCTTCTTCGATCCCCATCGCTATGACCTTTCCATGGTCGGCCGTTATAAGTTCAACAAGAAACTCTCCCTCTGGGCGCGTATCCGCAACCAGAAGTTGGTCTATCCCGTTGCCGATCCCCGTACCGGTGAGATTTTGTTTGAAGCCGGTCATGTGGTCACTGCCGATGAAGCGGCGGAGTTGGATGCCATCGGTGTCAACGAAGTGACCATTGAGGTCAATGATCTGCCTCTTCGCGTGTTCTCCAACCGCATGGTGGATATGTCGCGCTTTGTCGATTTCGATCCCGAAGCCGAATGCGGTGTGAAAGAGCGCGTACGCGCAAGTGTACTGTTTGAATTGATGGAACAGCACAAGGATACGGAAGAACTCAAAGATGCCATCCGCAACAGTGTGGATCTTTTGATGCCGAAGTACATTTTGGTAGATGATATCCTCGCCACCGTCAACTATATGAATTCCCTTGCCAACAACATCGTCACGCGCGACGATATCGACCATTTGGGCAACCGCCGTTTGCGCTGCGTGGGTGAGTTGCTGCAAAATCAGTTCCGTATCGGTTTCAGCCGTATGGAGCGTGTTGTCCGCGAGAGAATGACCATTCAGGATATGGATATCGTGACGCCGCAAAGCCTCATCAATATCCGTCCGGTCACCGCCGTGATCAAGGAATTCTTCGGCTCTTCTCCGCTTTCTCAGTTTATGGATCAGACCAACCCCCTTGCGGAACTGACGCATAAGCGCCGTTTGTCCGCACTCGGTCCCGGCGGTCTTTCCCGTGAACGCGCCAACATGGAAGTGCGTGACGTGCATTACAGCCACTACGGCCGTATGTGCCCGATCGAAACGCCGGAAGGTCCGAACATCGGTTTGATCTCCTATCTTTCCACCTATGCGCATATCAACGATTACGGCTTCATCGAAGCCCCGTTCCGCAAGGTCGATCACGAGACCTGCCGCGTGACGGATGAGATCGTCTATATGACCGCCGATGTGGAAGATCAGTATATCGTCGGTCAGGCTGCCGAGCCCGTGGATGAAAACGGCTGCCTGGTCAATGCGCGTATCACCTGCCGCCACCGCGACGAAATCGTCGAAGTGGATCGCAGCCGCGTTGACTTTATTGATGTTTCTCCCCGTATGATGGTTTCTATCGCTACGGCGATGATCCCGTTTTTGCCCAATGACGATGCAAACCGTGCCTTGATGGGCGCAAACATGCAGCGTCAGGCAGTGCCGCTTCTCAAACCGGAAGCCCCGATCGTCGGTACCGGTATGGAGCATAAGATCTGCGTTGACTCCGAAGTTGCCGTTCTCGCCGAAGGTGACGGTGTGGTTTCCAAGATGGATGCCCGCAGCGTGACCGTCGCTTACGATAACGGTGAAGTGAAGGAATATCCCCTTGTCAAATATCTTCGTTCCAACCACGGCACCTGCATCAACCAGCACCCGATCGTCAATGTCGGCGAGCGCGTGCACGGACGCAAGTACGATGAGAACGGCCGCATTACGGAAGATCCCACGGTATTGGCAGACGGTCCTGCGACCGACCACGGCGAAATCGCGCTCGGCCGCAATATCCTCGTCGGCTTTATGACATGGGAAGGCTACAACTACGAAGATGCTGTTTTGCTCAACGAGCGTTTGGTGCGCGAAGACCTCTATACTTCCATCCACCTCGAAGAGTATCAACTCGACGCACGCGATACCAAACTCGGTGCGGAAGAGATCACACGCGATATCCCCAATGTCGGCGAAGACGCACTCAAAGACCTCGATGAGCGCGGCATCGTCCGCATCGGTGCGGAAGTCCACGCCGGCGATATTCTGGTCGGTAAAGTGACGCCCAAGGGCGAGACGGATCTGACCACCGAAGAGCGTTTGCTCCGCGCCATTTTCGGCGAAAAGGCACGCGAAGTGCGCGATACTTCTCTGAAAGTGCCGCACGGTCAAAGCGGTATCGTGGTGGATACCAAAGTTTACACCCGTGCCGCCGGCGATGAACTCGGCCCGGGCGTCAATATGGTCGTGCGCGTTTACATTGCCCAGCGCCGTAAGATTCAGCCCGGTGATAAGATGGCAGGTCGCCACGGTAATAAGGGCGTTGTTTCCCGCATTTTGCCGCAGGAGGATATGCCGTTCTTGCCGGACGGTACACCGCTTGATATCGTGTTGAACCCGTTGGGCGTTCCGTCCCGTATGAATATCGGTCAGGTTTTGGAAGTCCACCTCGGCTATGCCGCCAAGACGCTCGGCTATAAGGTCGCAACGCCGATTTTCGATGACGCGACTTATGACGAGATCCGCGGTGAATTGGTCAAGGCGGGATTGGATCCCGAGGGCAAGAGTTGGCTCTACGACGGCCGTACCGGCGAACGCTTTGACAACAAGGTCACCGTCGGCTATGTTTACTTCCTCAAACTGCACCATCTGGTCGATGATAAAATTCATGCCCGTTCCACAGGCCCGTACTCTCTCGTTACGCAGCAGCCGCTCGGCGGTAAAGCCCAGTTCGGCGGTCAGCGTTTCGGTGAAATGGAAGTCTGGGCTTTGGAAGCCTACGGTGCCGCTTATACCTTGCAGGAGATTTTGACGGTCAAGAGCGACGATGTCACCGGTCGTGTCCGCACATACGAAGCCATCGTCAAGGGACACAATATCCCGCAACCCGGCGTACCCGAATCGTTCAAGGTTTTGGTCAAGGAATTGCAGGCTTTGTGCCTCGATGTCCAGGTGCTTGACCGCAACGGCGACATCATCGAACTCAAAGAGGACGAGGATGCTATGGATACTTTCAACCTCGCCCGTATGGATGCCGATGAGGAACGCAATCGCCGTGCCTATGCCGAAGAAGACGAATTGGACGGCTTCGGTTTCGGTATGGTCGATGAAGCGGAAATCGAACAAGACTTTGCCGAAGACGGCATGGATGAAGAATAAGAAGGAGGAGCAATACTATGAGTTATGTACCGTTTGATGCAATCAAAATCGGGGTCGCTTCTCCGGAGATGATCCGTGAGTGGTCTTACGGCGAAGTGAAAAAACCCGAAACCATCAACTACCGCACACTCAAACCCGAGCGCGACGGCTTGTTCTGCGAGCGCATTTTCGGGCCGACCAAGGATTGGGAGTGCCATTGCGGTAAGTATAAAAAGATCCGCTATAAAGGCAAGATCTGCGACCGCTGCGGCGTGGAAGTCACACGCGCAAAGGTGCGCCGTGAGCGTATGGGACATATCGAACTCGGTACGCCCGTGTCTCACATCTGGTATTTCAAGGGCATCCCGTCCCGTATGGGTTTGCTTTTGGATATCAGCCCCCGCATTTTGGAAAAGGTGCTTTATTTCGCTTCCTATATCGTTACCGATCCGGGCGAAACACCTTTGATGCAAAATCAGATCCTCTCGGAAAAAGAGTACAACGATATGCGCGAGAAGTATGAAGATGACTTCGATGCCGGTATGGGCGCGGAAGCCGTCAAGAAACTCTTGCAAAAGGTCGATCTGCCCTCTCTTTCCGAACAACTCCACGCAGAACTCAAAGAGGCGAGCGGTCAGAAAAAGGCGCGCATCGTCAAGCGTTTGGAAGTTGTGGACGCATTTTTGGTCTCCGGCAACAAGCCCGAATGGATGATCATTGATGTCCTGCCGGTCATTCCGCCCGAGATCCGTCCGATGGTTCAGCTTGACGGCGGTCGTTTTGCCACCAGCGACCTCAACGACCTCTATCGCCGCGTTATCAACCGCAACAACCGTCTGAAAAAACTGATGCAGATGAATGCGCCCGATATCATCGTGCGCAACGAAAAGCGTATGTTGCAGGAAGCCGTCGATGCCCTCATTGATAACGGCCGCCGCGGCAGAGCCGTTACCGGCGCGAATAACCGCGCATTGAAATCTTTGTCCGATATGCTCAAAGGTAAGCAGGGACGCTTCCGTCAGAACCTGCTCGGTAAGCGCGTGGACTATTCCGGTCGTAGCGTTATTTGCGTAGGCCCTGAATTGAAGATCTATCAGTGCGGTGTGCCCAAGGAAATGGCTTTGGAACTCTTCCGCCCGTTCATTATGAAGAAACTCGTGGAAGACGGTGTTGCCAACAACATCAAATCCGCCAAGAAGATGGTCGATAAGGGCAAGGCAGAGGTTTGGGATGCACTCGATGTGGTCATCAAAGACCACCCCGTGATGCTCAACCGCGCGCCGACGCTCCACCGTCTCGGTATTCAGGCATTCGAGCCGGTTTTGGTCGAAGGCCGCGCCCTCAAACTGCATCCGCTGAACTGTACCGCATTCAACGCGGACTTCGACGGTGACCAGATGGCGATCCATGTTCCGCTGAGTGCCGAAGCGCAGGCGGAAGCCCGTATCCTCATGCTCTCGGCGAATAACCTCTTGCGTCCGCAGGATGGCGGTCCCGTGACCGTGCCGACGCAGGATATGGTGCTCGGCTCTTACTATCTGACGATCGAACGCTTTGAAAACGGCGTTTCCCAACTCACCAATGACGAATTCTGGCCTGCCGATGTTGATTTCGCGCTCGCCGGCAAGAGTTATGACGAGTTGAGTGACAAGGAGAAGGAAAGCGTACATCTCCATGTCTATCGCGATGAAGACGAAGCGATGCTCGCATATAACGACCATCTCATCGGCATCCATCAGCCCATTATGCTCCGCCATGAGCGTGAACTGCCCGATGGCACGATGGGCGCAAAGGTCGTACGCACGACGATCGGCCGTATCACCTTCAACCGCAACATTCCGCAGGATCTCGGCTTTGTCAAGCGTGTGGACGAAAACGGCAACCCGACAGAGGCGTATTTCGATTACGAAATTACCGATGTGTGCGGCAAGAAACTGCTCGGCAAGATCGTTGACCGCACCATCAAACTGCACAACTTTACCGTTGCCGCCGAAGTGCTCGACAGCATCAAGGCGACCGGCTATCAGTATTCCACCCGCGCGGCGATCACCATTTCCGTTGCGGATATGACCATTCCGCCGGCAAAATATACCCTCATCGCCGAGACGGAAGAGCGCGTCGTCGAGATCGAAGAGCAGTACAAGATGGGCTTTATGACCGACGATGAGCGTTACCGTGCCGTTGTGCATGAGTGGGAAAAGACCACCAACGATGTTACCGACGCTTTGCAGGCGAATATGGACCGCTACAACCCGGTCTTTATGATGGCTGATTCCGGCGCCCGTGGTTCGATGAAGCAGATCCGTCAGTTGACCGGTATGCGCGGTTTGATGGCAAACACCGCCGGTAAGACGATCGAAATTCCCATCAAGGCAAACTTCCGCGAAGGACTTTCCGTTCTGGAATACTTCGTTTCCAGCCGTGGTGCCCGTAAGGGTTTGGCGGATACCGCATTGAGAACGGCGGACTCCGGTTATCTGACACGCCGTATGGTCGATGTCTGCCAGGAAGTCATCATCCGCTCCGACGATTGCGGCGCCGACAAGGGTATTGTGGCACGCGAGATCGTGGAAAACGGTCAGACCATCGAAACGCTGGCAGATCGCATCCACGGCAGATATCCTGTCCGCGATATCTGCAAGCCGGGCACGGACGAAGTTTTGTTCTCCAAGGATACGCTTTTGAGAAACGACGATGCCAAGGTGCTTGAATCCTTTGACATCCACGAAGTGGAAGTGCGCACGGTCCTCACCTGTAAGGCACACTCCGGCGTCTGCGCCAAGTGCTACGGTATGAACCTCGCCACATCCAAGCCCGTTTCCCCGGGCGAAGCAGTCGGTATCATTGCCGCGCAGTCCATCGGCGAACCCGGTACGCAGTTGACGATGCGTACCTTCCATACCGGCGGTGTCGCCGGCGGCGATATTACGCAAGGTCTTCCGCGTGTGGAAGAGTTGTTTGAAGCGCGCAAGCCCAAGAAGATGGCAACGCTCGCCGAAATCGGCGGCAAAGTCCATTTCGAGGAAGCCACCAAGGGCAGTTTGCTCAACATCATCATCACCGCCGACGACGGCGATACCCGCACCTATTCCTTGCCGCATACGCGTTTGCGCGTGAATGACGGTGATGTGATCGAGAAGGGTACGCAGTTGCAGGACGGCGCACTTTCTCCGCACGATATTCTTCGCATCCGCGGCACTTCCGCCGTTCACGAATATCTCATCCAGGAAGTTTTGAAGGTTTACCGTCAACAGGGTGTTGATATCAGTGATAAGCATATCGAAGTCATCGTCCGCCAGATGATGCGCAAGGTCCGCGTGGAGAATGCAGGCGATACGGAACTTCTCTCCGGCGCCATGGTCGATGTTCTTGAACTCACCGATGCCAATGATGCCATCCGCGCACGCAATGCCGCCGGTGAAGTCAATCCCGAAACGGGCGAGCCGCTGCGCGAAGCAGAAGCGACGCAACTCATTATGGGTATCACCAAGGCATCTCTTGCAACCGATTCCTGGATGTCCGCGGCGTCCTTCCAGGAGACCACCAAGGTCTTGACCGAAGCGGCGATCAAGGGTAAGATCGACCACCTTACCGGTTTGAAAGAAAATGTTATCATCGGTAAACTCATTCCTGCCGGCGCAGGTCTGAACGCCTATCGCGACTTCGCAGAGAAGATCGTACCCGAGCCGGAAGAAGAGGAAAGAGAGCCTCAGATCATCACCAATGCACTTTAATTGCATCAAAAGAGCAGGCAATTTCTTGCCTGCTCTTTTACTTGCGCAAAAAACACAAAAAAATATCCGAAAAAGGCTTGACTGCCAATGTTTCCTGTGCTATAATTCCATTTTGCGTGGGTATACCCTGCGAGTTTTGTTATGCCGTTTGGAGGGGTGCCGATTGTCCGAATTTTCTTTGGCACCCAAAGTTGTCGGCGTGAAGCAGTCAAAAAAGGCGATCCTTTCCGGTCGTGCTTTGTCGGTACTGTTGGCGGACGATGCCGATCCGCTTCTGACCGAGTCGATCGAGGCGCTTTGCCGACAAAACCGTGTCGCCGTTGAACGCGGTCACACGATGCAGGAACTCGGCGCGCTGGGCGATATTTCCGTCGGTGCCGCCGTTGTCACGCTTTTGCAAGCATAACTTCGGTTTTGCCGAAATGTTCGCATTTCGTAAAACATAAAATTTTTGAAGAAAGGAGTAAAATCAAGAATGCCTACTTTCAACCAATTGGTACGCAAAGGCAGAACCCAGGCGAGCTACAAGTCCAATTCTCCTGCTTTGCAGTATGGTCTCAACACGCTGAAAAACCGTGAAACCGACCTTGCATCTCCGCAGAAGCGTGGTGTTTGCACCGCAGTCAGAACGGCTACGCCGAAGAAGCCGAACTCGGCTTTGCGTAAGATCGCTCGTGTGCGTTTGACCAACGGTTACGAGGTTACCGCTTACATTCCCGGTGTCGGTCACTCCCTGCAGGAACACTCTGTGGTGATGATCCGCGGCGGCCGTGTTAAGGACCTCCCCGGTGTGCGTTACCACATCATCCGCGGCACGCTCGACGCCCAAGGCGTGAACGGCCGTATGCAGTCTCGCTCCAAGTACGGTGCCAAGCGCCCGAAACAGAAGTAAGATCTGCAATGCAAATGTGCTTTGCCGAAAAGGTTTTGATATAGATACCTCTTTGGCAGGCAAAACACAGTGACGGAGCAGTCCGCATTGTGAGTACCTATGAAATCATTATTTAATGAAGGAGGGAAGCAAAGTGCCCAGAAGAGGTAATGTTCCCAAAAGAGAAGTACTGCCCGATCCTATGTACAATAGCATTCTGGTGACCAAGTTGGTCAACAGCATTATGCTTGACGGTAAGAAGGGTGTCGCGCAGAAAGTGGTTTACGGTGCTTTCGATCTGATCAAGGAAAAGACCGGTAATGAACCGCTTGATGTTTTCGCACAGGCGATGGAAAACATCATGCCCAGTGTCGAAACGAAATCCCGCCGTGTCGGCGGTGCCACCTATCAGGTGCCGATGGAAGTTCGCCCCGAGCGTCGTCAGACTCTCGGTCTCCGTTGGTTGACGGTCTATGCCCGTGCCCGCAATGAGCGCACGATGGCAGAGCGTCTGGCAGGCGAATTGATGGATGCTGCCAACAATACCGGCAGTGCCGTCAAGAAACGCGAAGATACACACAAAATGGCAGAATCCAACAAGGCATTCGCCCATTTCCGCTGGTAAGATAAGGAGTTTTGTATGCCGAGAAAGGTTACTTTGGAAAAAACAAGAAATATCGGTATCATGGCTCACATTGATGCAGGTAAGACCACCACGACCGAGCGTATTTTGTATTACACCGGTGTGAACTACAAGATCGGTGAAACGCATGACGGCACGGCGACCATGGACTGGATGGAGCAGGGGCAGGAACGCGGTATTACCATCACTCCCGCTGCAACCACCTGTTTTTGGCGTGATCACCGCATCAATATTATCGATACTCCGGGACATGTTGACTTTACCGTTGAAGTGGAGCGCAGTTTGCGCGTGCTCGACGGCAGTGTCACGGTGCTTTGCGCCAAGGGCGGTGTTGAGCCTCAGTCCGAGACCGTTTGGCGTCAGGCAGACCACTATCATGTCCCTCGTATGATCTACATCAATAAGATGGACATTTTGGGTGCTGACTTCTATAATGTTCTTCGCATGATCGACGAGCGTTTGAAGTGCAATGCAGTGCCCATCCAACTCCCCATCGGTAAGGAGAACGATTTCCGCGGCATCATCGACTTAGTCGAGATGAACGCAGATGTTTATTACGATGAGATGGGTAAGGATATGCGCGTGGAAGAAATTCCTGCGGATATGAGAGACCTTGCCGAGGAATACCGCGGCAAGATGCTCGAAGCCATCTCCATGTTCGACGATGAGATCATGACTCTCTACCTTGACGGTCAGGAGATCCCGACGGAGAAGATCCGCAAGGCGATCCGCAAGGCGACCGTTTCCGTTGAGATGATCCCCATCGTCTGCGGTACATCCTACCGCAACAAGGGCGTTCAGAAATTGCTCGATGCCGTTGTGGACTATATGCCCGCTCCTACCGATATCGAAGCGATCAAGGGCGTGAACCCCAAGACGGAAGAGGAAGAGTCCCGTGAGTCCTCTGACGATCAGCCGTTCGCCGCCCTCGCATTCAAAATTATGACAGACCCGTTTGTCGGTCGTTTGAGTTTCTTCCGCGTTTATTCCGGTACATTGGCAACGGGCTCTACCGTTCTCAATGCCACCAAGAATGTCCGCGAGAGAATGGGCCGTATTTTGCAGATGCACGCCAATCACCGCGAAGATATCGAAACGGTTTACGCCGGTGATATCGCAGCTGCCGTCGGTCTGAAAAACACCACGACCGGTGATACGCTCTGCGACGAAAAGAATCCCATCATCCTCGAAAGTATGGAATTCCCCGATCCTGTTATCCGTGTGGCGATCGAGCCCAAGACCAAGGCAGGCCAGGAGAAGATGGGCATCGCTTTGATGAAACTCGCAGAAGAAGACCCGACCTTCCGCACCTGGACCGACGAAGAGACCGGTCAGACGATCATCGCCGGTATGGGTGAACTCCATTTGGAGATCATCGTGGACCGTTTGCTCCGCGAATTCAAGGTGGAAGCCAATGTCGGCGCACCGCAGGTCGCCTACAAGGAAACCATCAAGAAGAGTGTGGAACAGGATACCAAGTACGCCCGTCAGAGCGGCGGTAAAGGTCAGTACGGCCATGTCAAGATCCGCGTGGAACCCAACGAGTCCGGCAAGGGCTACGAGTTCTTCAACGAATTGGTCGGCGGTGCGATCCCCAAGGAATATGTTCCTGCGGTCGATGCCGGTATTCAGGGCGCCATGCTCTCCGGTGTTTTGGCAGGCTATCCCGTCGTCGATGTGAAGGTCACTTTGTACGATGGTTCTTACCACGAAGTCGACTCTTCCGAAATGGCATTCAAGATCGCCGGTTCCATGGCGTTCAAAGAAGCCTGCCAGAAGGCAGGTTCCACATTGCTCGAGCCCATCATGAAGGTCTGCGTGACCGTTCCCGATGAGTATATGGGCGATGTCATCGGCGACCTCAACAGCCGCCGCGGTCAGATCCAGGGCTTTGAAGCGCGCAGCGGTGCCCAACAGATCGACGCGATGGTACCTCTTGCGGAAATGTTCGGTTACGCGACCGATCTTCGTTCCCGCACGCAGGGCCGTGGTCAGTACACCATGGAGCCCTCTCACTACATCGAAATCCCGAAGAATATTCAGGAGAAGATCATCGAGAAGCGTATGGCTGCTCGCCAGTGAGAAAAAATAGGACTTGCAATAGTCCGAAATGTATGTTAAAATACCAATGTTAATTGGTTAAAAAACCCAAAAAGTACGAAATGTTTATAGGAGGATAATCCAATGGCTAAGCAAAAGTTTAACCGCAATAAGCCCCATGTTAACATCGGCACGATCGGTCACGTTGACCATGGTAAGACCACTCTTACCGCTGCCATCACCAAGTTCCTTGCTCTCAAGGGCTATGCCGACTACACTGATTACAGCTGCATCGATAAGGCTCCCGAAGAGCGCGAACGCGGTATCACCATCAATACGGCTCACGTTGAGTATGAGACGGACAACCGTCACTATGCTCACGTTGACTGCCCGGGCCACGCCGACTATATCAAGAACATGAGTACCGGTGCTGCTCAGATGGACGGTGCTATCCTTGTTACCCCCGCATCCCACGGCCCTATGGCTCAGACTCGCGAGCACTTGCTGCTCGCCCGTCAGGTGAACGTGCCTTCCGTGCTCGTTTTCCTCAACAAGTGCGACCAGGTCGACGATGAAGAGCTTCTCGAGCTCGTCGAAATGGAAGTTCGTGAAATGCTCAGCGAGTATGGCTTCCCCGGCGACGATACTCCGATCATCCGCGGTTCCGCTTTGAACGCTCTCGTTTCCGAGTCCCAGGATCAGGAAGCTCCCGAGTATCAGTGCATCAAGGAATTGATGGACGCTGTTGATACTTGGATCCCCACTCCTGCCCGTAACGATGACCTGCCCTTCTTGATGCCCGTTGAAGACGTGTTCACGATCTCCGGTCGTGGTACCGTCGCTACCGGCCGTGTTGAGCGTGGTGTTCTGAATCTCAACGAGGAAATCGAAATCGTCGGTTTGTCCGAAGAGAAGAAGAAGAGCGTTGTTACCGGTATCGAAATGTTCCACAAGCTCCTCGACTTCGCTGAAGCCGGTGATAACATCGGTGCTTTGCTCCGTGGTATCGCTAAGACCGACATCGAGCGCGGCCAGGTTCTTGCTAAACCCGGTTCCATTCACCCCCTCACCAAGTTTGTCGGTCAGGTTTATGTCCTTTCCAAGGATGAAGGCGGCCGTCATACTCCGTTCTTCAACAACTATCGTCCCCAGTTCTATTTCCGTACCACCGATGTGACCGGTGTTATCACCCTTCCCGAAGGTACCGAAATGTGCATGCCCGGCGATAACGTTGATATGAATGTGGAACTCATCACCCCGATCGCTATCGAAAAGGGTCTCCGTTTTGCTATCCGTGAAGGTGGCCGTACGGTTGGTTCCGGCGTTGTTATCGAGACGCTTTAATTCTATTAAACCATAAAAAAGAAGTGTTGCTTTTGCAACACTTCTTTTTTATGTGTTGATTTTCGGGGAATTCTGACCGAAATCAAGCTTTTTCACCACTCGGAAATTGCAGATCCTGCATAAACCCATTATCTCCGAGGCAGATGATATCGGCGGCGACGATGCGGTTTTCGCAAAGGTAAAGATTAGCCAGGCAATCCGCTCTGCCCGGATAGTTGGTGATTTGATAACTGTAACGCTGTAAAGTTTTGTTGCAGCACGCACTCAGATCAAACCCTTGCCGCAGTTGCAGTTTGTTATAGGAGAGAAAGGGCTCTTGCAAGGTGTCACCGATGGGAAGATTGAGCGTTTCGATCGGTTGCTCTTTCACCGTCCAGCCATAAGACTGCAAAAACGCAATGCGTTGCTCATTGTGCGGTGCGTAGCAACAATCTTTTTTCGTTTTTTGAGCGGAAATGCGGGAAACGATGATCGCGGCAATGATCAAAAATGCAATGCTCAATAAGAGACAAATTCTTTTTTTGCGCGAGAAATTTGCGGACAAGATAAGCATGTTCGTCACCCTTTCTGCCACAAGATATGTAAAAAACCGGAAAATTATGCACATTTTGCCCAATACCAAAATCACAAAAAAAAGAGCCGTTTTTTATGCAGATTGGTCATTCTTTTTGCATATAGCACAAAAATTTTTAATAAATTTGTGAAAAAAACAAAAAAATATCTTGCAAAATGTCAAAACAACAAGTATAATACAAATTGTCGTTAGTCAACTTGCACAAAACAAATTGATCTATCCACGGTAGGAGGAATCAGACGATGTCCGGAATTATTTTTCAGAATGTGGTACTCCAATTTAAGGACAGTACTTCTGCGCTTGTCGGCGTACTTGATTCTGACGGTACGATTATTGCCTGTACGGAATTACCCGAGATCGGAAAGCGTTACCCCGATGCCGTTGCGCAAATCAACCGCGCCGACGGGGAATGTGTCTTTGTAGACGGCCGTACCTATCGTCCGTTGGGACATTGGGACGGGCAGTTTGATTTTGCTGTTTTTACGGATGGGGAAGATGCCGCTGCACAGAGTATCTGTATGATGGCGTCGGTCGCTTTGAATGTTGCGAAGACCTATTATGAGGAAAAGCATGACAAGTCATCTTTCATCAAAAACATCATTTCCGACAACATTATGCACAATGATGTTTATATCCGCGCAAAAGAGTTGCATGTGGATACCGAAGCAAGCCGCGGCGTTTTGCTCATTCGCCGTGTGGATAGCCGTCTGGATGCGATCACGCCGGAAGCGGTGCTTGCCGCCGTACCCGATCGGCAGTCTTCTTTTGCACTCACGATGGGGGACAGCGATGTCGTTTTGATCGTCCCCGTGAAAGATGACAAGGAGATAAAGGAACTCTATCAACTTGCCGAGCGCGTGGAAAAGGCGATTTGCGACGGACGCAATGACGGCAAAATCGTCATCGGTATCGGCACGATTGCAACGCATTTGCGCGATTTGGGCAAGTCTTACAAGGAAGCACAGATTGCCATTGAAGTGGGCAAAGTGTTTGACATTGAGAAATATGTCATCAATTATGAAAATTTGGGCATCGGTCGTTTGATCTATCAACTGCCGACGACTCTTTGCGAGATGTTCTTGCAAGAAGTGTTCAAGAAAAACCCGATTGATGCGCTGGACAAAGAGACGCTGTTCACCATCAACAAATTCTTTGAAAACAACCTCGTGCTTTCCGAAACGGCACGAAAACTGTTCGTACACCGCAATACTTTGGTGTATCGCCTGGAAAAAATCAAAAAACTGACCGGCTTGGATCTGCGCCAATTTGACGATGCGATCACCTTCAAAGTCGCTTTGATGGTGCGCAAATATCTGGCATCGCGCGGAATTGAGGCTTGATACGGAGAGAGGGATATCCCTCTCTCTTTTTTTGTACACAATTTGTTTACATAAAAACTTCTTGCGTTTTGTCGAAAAAGAAGGTATAATAGAGAGGAAAAGAAACTTGGCAGGAGGACGGCAATGATTCGACTCAAACAAGTAGAAAAGCAATATGCGAATAAAACGCTTGCATTGCGCGGCGTTGATTTGGAAATACAGGACAAGGAATTTGTCTTTTTGGTCGGGCCTTCCGGCTCCGGCAAGTCCACGATCATCAAGATTTTGACCGGTGAGATCATGCCCACCGGCGGTCAGGTCATGGTCAACGGCTTCAATCTCAACAAGATATCCGAAAGGCAGATACCGAAACTGCGCCGCACGCTCGGTATTATTTTCCAGGATTTCCGCTTGATCGAACGCAAGACGGTATATGACAATCTGAGTACCGTGATGTATGCCTGCGGCAAGGGCACACGCGAAATTCGCCAGCGCATACCGTATGTGTTGGATTTGGTTGGTTTGGAGAACAAGGCGAACAGCTATCCGGACGAACTTTCCGGCGGTGAGCAGCAGCGTGTGGCGATCGCCCGTGCTTTGGTCAACAATCCGCAGACGATCATCGCCGATGAGCCGACCGGTAACCTTGATCCGGAACGTTCCGAGGAGATCATGAAACTGCTCGAGCGGATTAACGATTTGGAAACAACGGTTTTGGTCGTTACGCACGAGAGAGAATTGGTCAACCGTTTCCAAAAGCGAGTGGTCTATTTACAGCAGGGTCAAGTGGTCAGCGACGGCATTGGCTACGGAATCAGAGGTGCGGAATGAAACATGTAGGCTTTGGATACTATCTGCGCGAAGGTATTATCAATCTTTTCAGTCACGGGTTCCGCCCGTTCGCCGCGATCGGTGTTACGGTCGCTTGCCTCGTGGTGATGGGTACATTCTCTTTGGTCGCTTATAACGCCGAAGTGATGCTGGAAAACCTTACCAGCGATTATCAGATTTTGGCATTTGTGGACGAGAGCGCGGACGATAGCCGGCAAGACGAAATCGCGCGTGCGATCGATCGACAGGACAATGTTGCGAACATCACCTACATTTCGCGCGAAGAGGCGACAAAATCCTTTGAAGAGCAACACAGGGACGAGGAGATCATGCAGGATCTCGATCCTACCATTTTCCGCGACCGCTTTGCCGTTTATGTCAAGGATCTGACGCAGGTAAAGGCTACGGCGGAAGCAGTCGGGCAGATCGAGGGTGTCGCCAAAGTCCGTGTGGATGAGGATATCGCCGGCGGATTTGTCACGCTGCGCAATGTGGCAAGTGTGATCGGTGCGGCTTTGATGCTGGTGCTTTTCGTCATTTCGGCGTTTATCATTTCCAACACCATCCGTTTGACGACGCATGAGCGGAAAACGGAGATCGCCATTTTGAAAATGGTGGGTGCGTCGGACGGATTTATCCGCTGGCCCTTCGTTTACGAAGGCATGGCGATCGGGCTGATCAGCGCGGTCATCGGCTTTTTGCTTCAATGGCTTCTCTATGTTACGGTCGCCGAAAGTATTGCGGCTTCCGACCGTTTGCAGCTTTTCAACATTGTGGAATTTTCCAGGATCATCGTTCCGGTCGGCATCAGTTTTGCAGGGATCGGCTTGGCAGTCGGTATCGGCGGAAGTGTGACGGCGGTGCGTAAATTCCTGCGCGTGTGAGGGCGAAGAGATGAAGAAAAAAGTATGGCGTACAGTGCTCGCGTTTGCATTTGCGTGTGTACTGCTTTTCGCGGAACTGACTCCGTTTTCGGCAAAGCCCGTGCAAAATGTTTGGGCGGTGACGCAAGCCGATATCGATGAGGCGCAAAAGCGTGCGGACGAATTGGCAAACAAACAGGCGGAACTCAAAAAGCAACTTTCTGCCATATCCTCGCAAAAGACCGATGCGATGAAGAAAAAGAACATCATCGACCAGCAAGTTTCAACGGCGAACGCCGAGATCAATCAGGTGCAAAAGCAGATCAATCAGTACAATGCCCTGATCACGCAGACGCAGGAAGAATTGACGCAAGCGGAAGAGGAAGAGGCAAAGCAGACGGCGATCTTCAACAAGCGCATTCGCGCGATGGAAGAGCGCGGCACGATCAGTTATTGGTCGGTACTGTTCCATTCGGTCAGTTTTCCGGAGTTGCTCAGTTCACTCAATTTCATCAATGAGATCGCCGAGAGCGATCAGGCGGTGATCGACCGGTTGCTGGCTTTGCAGGAAGAGATCAAAGCGAAAAAGGCGACTTTGGAAGACTCCTTAAATCAAGTGAAGGCACAAAAAGCCGTTTTGGAAGAGAAAAAGGCGGAATTGAAAAAACGCCAGTCTGAAGCGGAAGCGGTCGTCAAGGAGATCAAGGGCAACGAGTCGTATTACAATCAACTTTTGAGACAGGCGCAAGCCGAACAGGAAGCGGAACAGCGCCGGATCGTGAAGATGTCGCAGGAACTTGCCGCGCAAAACGGTATGGCGACGACACTTGGTGGCTACATCTGGCCGACCACCAGCCACTATATCACATCGCCGTTCGGCGGCCGCAATACCGGCATCAAAGGTGCTTCCACAAACCATAAGGGCATTGATATCGGCCGCGTTTATTACAGTTCTCAAGTGGTGGCGTCAAAGTCGGGTACGGTGATGATCTCCGGATACAACAGCGCACGCGGCAACTATGTTGTCATCAATCACGGCAGCGGCAATACCACGCTCTACCAGCATTTGTCCTCTCGTGCGGTCAATGTCGGCGATATCGTCATACAAGGACAGGCAATCGGCGTGACCGGTGCATCCGGCATTTCCAGCGGTCCGCATCTGCATTTTGAAATTACCGAAAACGGCGTGCAGATCGATCCCTTGAAATATCTCAAAGGCTATATCCAGGGTTGGTAATCGAAAATAAAAAAAGACTTCTTTTCATATCTTGAAAAGAAGTCTTTTTTTTGGAGGAGCGTATGTTCGGGAAAATTGAGTGGCAAGAGGGAGGAAAACCGCGCGAGGAAATCATCGCGATCGACGGCGTTGCCTTTGCGGTCGTGCGCTTTGCAAAAGAAAAAACACCAAAGCCGCACTCCGTTCGCCGAGCCGCAAAAAAACTACGCCGTATGGGTGTGCGGCAAATCGTTTTGCCACAGGATATGCCGTCGGAACTGTGGCAGAAATACCGCCTTTTGCCGATCTCGACCGCACCGCTGCGCGATCGGATGTCGGGGGAGATCGTGCGTACTTATTTGCGCACGAAGCAAATCGACGCATCTAAGGCACATTTGGTGTTGTGTGGGGAATATGTTACGGACAATGTACTGCGTTGTGCGGAAAAACTGTGCCGTACCGTGCGATACTGTTCGCTTTGCTTTTCCTACGGGGCAGAGGAGGCGGCGAATTGGCTTTGTAAGTCTTACGGTGTGGCGGTACGCGTGATGCAAAAGGTGGATGAGAGGGCAACGCTTTGTGTTTGCTTTTCGGAACAAACGAACGGGGCGGAGGTCCCCTGCCTCGCACTGTGGGATGAGAAGATGCGGATTGAATACTCCGACGGTCGGGAGGAAGCCCTTCTTGCCGCACTTTTACAATCGGGCGTGTTGCCGGAAAAAACACTTCGCGTCAAAAGTATCTGCGAAGCGGAATAAAAAATCGCTTTTTTTTGAGAAATATTTATTATAATAAATATAAAATTCGATTTTTTGTGTAAAAAACGAAAAAATTGTGCATTTCCAAATCGGACTTTGTTGACATCAAATGCGCTCGTGTTATAATTTTGACAGATCCAAAAAAACAAAAGAGAGGGCTTTTCTATGAGAAATATTGTGATCGTAGACGGTGTGCGCACCGGTTTCGGCAAAATCGGCGGTTCTTTGAGCCATTTTACCATGGCGGAACTTTCCGGTAAGGCGATCGACGCTTTGCTTGACAAAACAAAACTTTTGGAGAAAGGCGCAAAAGTCGAAGGCGTTTATATCGGCAGTGCTTTGGGCGATTGCAAGACTTTGGCGCAGGCGCGTTATTCCGTACTTTGCTCCCGTTTGGGTTACTATGTCTGGTCAAGTACGGTTGAGCGTCAATGCGGCAGCGCGATCGACGCGATCAACCACGCTGCGGCGGCGATCGCATTCGGTCAGGCGGATATTATGATCGCCGGCGGTGCGGAATCTTACAGTACATTCTTTTGTAAATTCCCGATGAACAATGTCGTGCCGAACAAGATGGTTATGCCTATGCCGTACAAGCAGTGCCATGCCCCCAATCCGGAGGATTGCATTGATATGATCGAGACGGCGGAAAATGTTGCCAAAAAATATCACATCACGCGCGAAGAGTGCGATGCGTTTGCCCTGCGCAGTCAGATGCGCGCGAAAGCGGCGCACGAAAAGGGTTATTTCGATGAGGAGATTTTCCCCGTTACGCTTCCTGCCACGCGCAAGACACCCGAGATCCAATTCACGGACGATGAATTTATGCGTCCGACGACAACGATGGAAGGTCTCGCGGCGCTTCCTTCCGTTAAACCCGGCGGCGTGACCACCGCAGGCAACGCCTCCGGCCGTAACGACGGTGCCGGTATGGTGCTTTTGATGACCGAAGAGAAGGCAAAGGAACTCGGCTACGAGCCGTATGCCCGTATCGTGATGGGCGGCAATGCCGGCGTCGATCCGAAGTTTATGGGACTCGGACCGGTCTATTCCTCTTTGGATGCCATCCGCCGTGCAGGTCTCAAAGTGGACGATATTGACCTTTGGGAATGCAACGAAGCCTTTGCCGCGCAGAATATCGGCGTCATTCGCGGCTTGGAAGAAGAGAGCGGATGCAAGATCAACGAGGATAACTGGAATCCCAACGGCGGTGCCATTTCCTACGGTCATCCCAACGGCGCATCCGGTGCCCGTGTCTGTATGTTTACGATGCGCGAACTCGAGCGTCGCGGCGGTAAATACGGTATTTTTACCTCTTGCTGCGGCGGCGGACTCGGTGTCTCCACTTTGATCGAAAATTTGAGAAGATAGGCTGAAGAGAAAAAAGAGCAGACACTCCTTTACTTAAAAATTGCGGTTTTCCGATAAATGTCGGGGACGGGCTTGTTGCCTGGCCCCGATATTTATTTAGAAGACTGTTTTATTTTAAAAGAAACAGTTGACGAAATCAAAAAATGCGCTATACTGTATTATGTAATAGTGCCTATATATGCCCTTGTGACCGAAAATATCCTTTTGCATAAGATGAAGTGAGTATTTCATCGATGCGGAGGGATGAGGATGGAAAAGTTGCTCATCGAAGGTGGGCGTTCACTATACGGATCGGTTCGCGTGCAAGGCGCAAAGAACAGCGTTTTGCCGATTTTGGCGGCAACGATTTTGTGCGCGGATACCTGCGTGATCGAAAACTGTCCGCGCCTTCGGGATGTGGAGGCGTCGGTCGCGATTTTGCGGCATTTGGGGTGCAAAACGGCGTGGAACGGCGACAGTCTGACGGTGGATACCTCTACGATGGTGTGCAGTATGGTGCCGGACGGACTGATGCGTGCGATGCGCTCATCCGTAATTTTTCTCGGCGCGATTTTGGCGCGGTGCAAAGAGGTGGAACTCTCCTATCCGGGCGGATGCGAGTTGGGACCGCGGCCGATCGACCTGCATTTGAAGGCTTTGCGTGATTTGGGCGCGGAGATTTCGGAACAGGGCGGGACGCTTACCTGCACGGCGCAACATTTGCACGCCGGTGAGATCACTTTGCTTACGCCGAGCGTCGGCGCAACGGAAAACGCGATTTTGACCGCCTGCACCTGCGACGGTGTGAGCGTAATCTATAATGCCGCGCGAGAGCCGGAAATTGTGGATCTGGCGCACTTTCTCAACACAATGGGCGCGGAAATACAAGGCGCCGGCAGTTCCATTCTGACCGTTTGCGGAAAGAAAACGCTTCACGGCGGATGCTATCGCGTGATGTCCGACCGCATTGTCGCTTCGACATATCTTTGCGCGGCGGCGGGCACGGGCGGCGAGATCGCATTGCATGATGTGGATACGGCGGCGCTGAAAACGGTGACGGCGGCTTTGCAGGAAGCCGGTTGTACGGTTTTCAGTGAGGAAAGGCGCATTATTTTGAAAAGCAGCGGCGCGCTTCATGCCATTCACGCGATACATACTGCACCGTATCCCGGGTTTCCCACCGATGCCCAACCCGTTTTGCTCGCTTCACTTTTGAAGAGTCGGGGCAGTACGGTGTTGGTGGAAAATATCTTTGAAAACCGCTTTCGCTATGTGGATGAACTTTCCCGTATGGGGGCGCAGATCCGCGTGGCAGGCAGGGTAGCCGTTGTGACGGGCACGGATCGGCTCTACGGCGCAAAGGTGCAATGCACCGACCTGCGCGGCGGTGCGGCACTTGCCATTGCAGGGCTGATGGCAGAGGGTGTGACGCAGATCACATCCGTTTCCCATATTGACCGCGGTTATGCGGATTTACAAAAAGACATTACCGATTTGGGCGGCATGATCGTGCGCGCCGACGATACGAAAGGACGAAAGACAACATGGCAGGACAGCGCAGAAATGCATATCGGCGCAGAAGGGGAAGACTGAACTTCCTCAATAAACTGCTCTTTCTTTTGCCGATCGCGTTTATTATTTTCGCCATTACGCTTTTTTTCCGCATTGAAGAATTTGCGGTCAACGGCAACGAGATCTATACTAAGGAAAAAATCGTGGAGGCATCCGGAATTGAGACAGGGAAGAACCTGTTTTTGATGAATAAGTATGCCGCCGCGCAGGAGATATTCCAAACGCTTCCCTATGTGGAAGAGGTCAGCATTCACCGCGCATTGCCCGATACGATCGTTATTGATGTTCAGGAGTGCAAGGGCGATGCGGCAGTACGCACGAAAGACGGCAAGTGGTGGCTTTTCAGCGCCGGAGGTCGGGTGTTGCAGGCTTGCAAAAATCAGCCGAAGTGCATTTTGATCAAAGGCGTTACGGCGGAAGATCCCAAGGTTTGTGAAATGCTTTCGTTCGGCGAAAAAGATGCCGGCAAATGCGAGGCGCTGATCGCTTTTTTGAGCGAAGCGCGAAACCACGAAGTGATCTCGGGGATCAATGCGGTGGATGTCAGCAGTAACAGCGTGATCAGTTTCACCTATCTCAACCGCTTCACCGTGCGCATTCCGTGGAAGGCAGATTTTGATTATAAAATCAAGACACTTTCCGCCGTTACCGACTCTTTGGAAGCAAACGAAGTCGGCGTGATCGACCTTACAAGCGACGGAAAAGCAAGTTTTATTCCGTCCTGATTGCGAAAAGTTTCAAAAAAATTGCATCTTTTACTTGACCGCAAGAGGATTTCGTACTAAAATAAGAAGAGATATTTGTAATCAATGCAGTTTCGGAGACTGCTCATCATACCGATGATAACTTAGGAGGATTGCACTATGGCGTTTGAATTGGAAAACACAACGGAGAATGTTGTCAATATTAAAGTGATCGGTATCGGCGGCGGCGGCAATAATGTGGTCAACCGTATGTTGCGCAGCGGCACGCGCGGTGTCGAGTTTGTGGCAGTCAACACGGATAAACAGGCGTTGACTGTTTCCAACGCTACTTATAAAATTCAAATCGGCGAAAAACTGACGCACGGTCAGGGTGCCGGTGCGGATCCCGAGGTCGGTCGTAAAGCCGCCGAAGAGAGCCGCGCACAGATCGCAAAGGCATTGGAAAACACCGATATGGTCTTTATTGCCGCCGGTATGGGCGGCGGTACGGGCACGGGCGGTGCGCCGATCGTTGCCGAAATTGCACACGAAGCCGGTCTTTTGACTGTCGGTGTCGTGACAAAGCCGTTCCCCTTTGAAGGTCCTCGCCGTATGCGCGCCGCAGAAGCCGGTATTGAGGAACTGCGTGACAAGGTGGATGCTTTGGTCATCATCCCCAATGAGCGTTTGAAATATGCGACCGATCAGAAGATCACCTTCTCCAACGCATTTGAAATTGCAGATGATGTGCTTCGCCAAGCCGTTCAGAGCATTTCCGATTTGATCCGTGACACCGGTTTGATCAACCTGGACTTCGCCGATGTGACTGCCGTGATGAAAAATGCCGGCTATGCTCACATGGGTATCGGTCGTGCCGCAGGCAAGGGCAAGGCGGAAGAAGCCGCCAAGATGGCGATTTCCAGTCCGCTTTTGGAAACTTCGATCAGCGGTGCGCATGGCGTCCTCATCAATATCACCGGTTCTTTGGATATCGGTTTGGAAGAAGTCGAACAGGCGGCAAGCCTGGTCCAGCAGGCAGTCGATCCCGATGCGCTCACCATTTTTGGTGCATCCTTCGACGAGTCTCTTGATGACGAGATCCGCGTGACCGTGATCGCCACCGGTTTCGACAAGAAGCCCGATGAAGTTTTGGCGGCGACGGTCGCCGCTGCCACTTCCGTGCCGACGGCAACGCCTGCTTCAAGCATTGAGGTCAATCCGCTTGACTTTGATCAGGAAGAGAAGCCGGAGCAGCCGGAAGAGAAGAAGGAAGAAGAACACGATCCGTTCGACGATATTTTCAAACTCTTCAAAGACAAACAGTAATATATATATAGCAAAAAACCGCAGGTAGTGATACCTGCGGTTTTTTTGTCGAAATTTCTCAAAGAAAACAAAAACTGTATCGTTTAATTTTCCGCAAAACTGCAAAAAGTATCAAAGCCGCAAAAACGCGGCAAATTTGAATAGCGGAGGGATGCGTGTGAGAAAGAAACGGATCAAACATTTTCCTTCACCGCGAACACCGCTTTACGCGGTTTTGATTTGCCTGTTGACCGGTTTGCTCGGTAGTGCCTATGCGGTGGAGACACAACCGAGCCGATATCCGAGCGTCAGAGAATTGATTCCCGTGGGACACACTGTGGGTGTCAAGTTGTTTGCAGACGGTGTGATGGTAGTTGACTTTTCTCGCGATACGGAAGAAAAAACACCGGCGGAGAAAAGCGGATTGCAAATCGGAGATGTTATAACGACTTGCAATGAGGTAAAAATCACATCGACGGAGCATTTTCAGGAACTTTTGCAAGAAAATGGCGCAAAAAGCGCCGAACTCCAAGTACAGCGTGACGGCAAAGAACTGACGATCACGGCGGCGGCGCAAAAGGAAAGCGACGGCGTGTACCGTTTGGGCGCGTGGATTCGCGACAGTATGGCAGGAATCGGTACGGTGACCTTTTATGAGCCCAACAGCGGTGTTTTCGGCGCACTCGGTCACGGCATTTCCGATGTGGACACGGCGGAACTGATGCCGCTTGAAAAAGGCTTTGTCATGGAATCGTCCGTCAAGGCTGTGCAAAAGGGCAAAGCAGGTGTGCCGGGCGAATTGCGCGGTCATTTTAATCTGAAAGAAGACAGCGGCGTACTGCAAGCCAATACCGAACAGGGCATTTTCGGTCAGATGTCGGACCTTGCGTGTATCGGAACTTTGGGCAAAGCGATCCCGATCGCCGCGCCCGGGGAAGTGAAAGCAGGCAAGGCGAGTATTTTGGCAAACTGTACCGGAGACGAAGTGTGTGAATACGAGGTGGAGATCGAAAAGGTCTTTTCTCCGAACAATGAAGAGCGTAGTTTGTTACTGCGCGTGACCGATGCGCGTTTGCTTGCGCAAACGGGCGGTATCGTGCAGGGAATGAGCGGAAGCCCGATCGTGCAAAACGGTAAATTCGTCGGAGCCGTCACTCATGTTCTCGTCAATGACCCTCAGCGCGGTTACGGTATCTTTGTCGACCACATGCTCCGTGCGGCGGGATTTGCACAGTCATAAAATTATGTAAACATCAAGGAAAATTTGCAGAAATATGGTAGAACACTGATTTTGTCGAAAAAAGCCGAAAAGTTTTTAAGCAATTCGACACATTTCTTCTTGATTATGAAGCGATGTTATGGTAACTTATTGCCAAGGCAAAACGAAGCGCCGGTTTTTTCGTCGCAATAAAGCCGATACTTTGGAAAAGGAAAGGTCAGGAAAATGGACAAAATCAAAGTCGTGATGGCGGATGCCAATGAAGCATTTCGCACGATGCTCAGAGATACCGTAGAAAAAACGGGTGAATTTGAAGTGGTGGGTATGACAACTTCCGGGAAAGAGGCGTTGGAGTTGGTGCGTGAACACAAACCGCAACTGCTTTTAACGGATCTTGCTTTACCGGAATTGGACGGCTTTGGTTTGTTGGATCAACTCGCAAAAGAGAATGATCCGGTGGCCACTATTGTACTCTCGGCGGTTTATCGCGATGAGATCGTGGCGCAGGCGATGGCGAAAAATGTTGCATTTTTCATGCCGAAACCGTTTGAGCCGCAATCGCTTTTGGAGCGGATGCGCCAATGCTGCACGAAGGAAGAGCCGCAGGCTGATTATCCCGATTTGGAGCGTCAGATCACCGAGGTCATTCATGAGATCGGGATTCCGGCACATATCAAGGGTTATCAATATGTCCGCGAGGCTATCATCATTGCCGTACAGGATATGGATGTCATCAACGCCGTGACCAAAGTGCTTTATCCCGAAGTTGCGCACCGTTTTTCCTCTACACCTTCGCGTGTGGAGCGAGCCGTACGCCATGCCATTGAAGTGGCTTGGGACAGAGGCGATTTGGAGACATTGCAGAAATATTTCGGCTATACGGTCAATTCCGCAAAGGGCAAGCCGACCAATTCGGAGTTTATTGCCATGATCGCCGACCGCATTCGGCTGAGACAAAAAGCAAGAGCATAATGAAAAATCACCTGCCCGATCGGACAGGTGATTTTTTCAGGCTGTCAATAAAGCCGCCGACCGTCAAAAACAAACAAGGCAATTTTAGTGCTTTTTGTGGGCAATTTTAGTGCTTTTGCGGTTGCAAAGTGATATGCATTGTGCTACAATGAGAAAAATTCAAGAGGAGATCAAAGCGATGAAAGTGACTTATCATCCGCAAGGTACCTGTTCGCGTCAAATGACGGTCGAAGTCGAAGACGGGATCATCAAAAATGTGGAAATTCTCGGCGGCTGCAACGGCAATTTGCAGGGGATATCCCGTTTGGTGATCGGGATGAAGGCGAGCGACGCCATCGAAAAACTCAAAGGGATCCGCTGCGGCTTCAAGCCGACTTCCTGCCCCGATCAACTTGCGATCGCCTTACAAAAGGCGTTGGAAAAATAAAGAAAAAGAGGAAAATACCATGGAATGGAGAGGTTTCGAGTGTATCGACTTTACTTTTGAGGGACAACCTGCCAAGGTGGTGTTTCCGAAAGAGCAGCGCGAAAATCCTACGCTTATTTTGAAGACCGAATACTTTGACGCATTTCCCGAAGCGGAAATTGCGCTTTTGGAGCGCGGCTATACGCTCGGCTACATTAAAAACACACACCGTTGGGGCGCTCCGGAGGATGTGGAGCGTAAGGCGCGGTTTGTCGAGTTTGTAACGAAGGAATATCACCTTGCACCCAAGTGCGTGCCGGTCGGGATGAGTTGCGGCGGTATGTTTGCCATCAAACTTGCGGCGGCGCATCCAGAGTTGGTCGCCTGTATGTTTTTGGATGCGGCGGTGGTCAACTATATGAGTTGTCCCTGCGGTTTCGGCATTTCACGCAGGAAAGAAGAAGAGAAGGCTTCGGTGATCAAGGAGTTCATGGACGCATTTCGCATGGATAACATCGCCGATCTTATGGTTTACCGTGATTCTCCCTATGACCATATTCCGGAATTGGTGCAAGCGCGTATTCCCGTTATTTTCTGCACGGGCGATAACGACGGCATAGTGCCGTATCGGGAAAACGGTTACTATCTGGAAAAAGCCTACCAAGAAGCCGGCATTGAGTTTGAACTTCATGTCAAGCCCGGCGGAGACCATCATCCGCACGGACTGCCCGGTCAGGAGCAGATCATTGTCGACTTTGTTGAGCGGCATACCAAATAGAAAATACAAAGAAAAGAGGAAGATACCATGGAATGGAGAGGTTTCGAGTGTATCGACTTTACTTTTGAGGGACAACCTGCCAAAGTGGTGTTACCGAAAAAGCATCGCGAAAATCCCACACTTATTTTGAAGACAGAATATTTTGACGCATTCCCCGAAGCGGAAATCGCTTTGGTCGAACGCGGCTATACGCTCGGTTATGTTGCCAATCCGAACCGTTGGGGCAGAAAAGAAGAGACGGAGCGTCAAGCCCATTTTGTCGAATTCGTGACGAAAGAATATCACCTTGCACCCAAGTGCGTGCCGGTCGGGATGAGTTGCGGCGGTCAGTTTGCCATCAAACTTGCGGCGGCGCATCCCGAATTGATCTCCTGTATGTATCTGGATGCGGCGGTGGTCAACTATATGAGTTGTCCCTGCGGCTTCGGCATTGCCACCACTCCAAGCGTTCCGGGTATGATAAAAGAATTTCTTGACGCATATCACCTTGAAAATGTTTCGGATATTATGGTTTGGCGCGACACGCCGTACGACTGCATTCCCAAATTGCTCGAAGCCCGTATTCCCGTTATTTTTGCCACGGGCGATTCGGACACGGTCGTGCCGTATCGGGAAAACGGTTACTATCTGGAAAAAGCCTACCAAGAAGCCGGCATTGAGTTTGAACTTCATGTCAAGCCCGGCGGAGATCATCATCCGCACGGACTGCCCGGTCAGGAGCAGCTCATTGTCGATTTCGTTGAGCGCCACACATAAAGCAACAAAAAGCCGAGATGCAAAAATTTGCATCTCGGCTTTTACTGTATCATCAGCGGTTCATATTGATCTTGATGTCGCAGGAGAGAACATCGGGCGTGCAGGGACGGCCGTCGTAGTCGATCAGATAGCGGCCGCAGACTTCTTTGGGCGATTTGCCTTGCAGGAAGTGACCTTTCATACCTTCGATCTTGATGCTGCCATCCTCTTTGAGTGTGATGATCGCGTGGACGGGGACATCCCAAGCAACCTCGTGGTCGATGTATTTATAAGTCTCTTTGAGTTCGGGGCCGTAATTGGGCTGTGCATCGTCCAGCCACTCGAACGAGGTGGAGTTGAGATCGAAAAAGGCAATATTTTTGAAAATGCGGAGGAAATCGCGGTGATAGTGACCGTTGATCGCCATCATCACGCGCTGGCGGTCGGCATTGACACGGTCAAGCAGATCCCAGATGCGCTGTAACTCATCCATTTGGAATTCCGTTTCGCCGTAGCAGCGTTCCAGACTCGCGTGCGAGATGAGAACGACGGGGTAAGGAGAGTCCATGATCGTTTGCTCCATCCAGTCGGTCTGCTCTTTGCCGAGCGTGTTATGGACGGTGATACTGTCTTTGAATTCAGGCAGACGGTAGTTGCGGTTTTCATAGTGAACGAGTTTGTCACCGGCGATAAAGTAGTTGGTATCCAGCACCACGAAGCGGAAACCGTTGCGCTCGAAATAATAGTAGCCGTTATCAAGGCGATAGGCTTGCAAAGCATCCTGATATGTGCCGAAGTCGCACTCGTGGTTGCCGAGCGTATGGTAAACGGGCATCGGGAATGCATGGTAGGCGTCGATCACATCGGTCCAGCGACCGGGGGAGTGGTTGAAGTCACCCACATGGATGCACATATCGACATTCTCTTCAATCGCGTGCTTTTTGATCTGCTCGACGATCGGCAAAACAGGCGGATAAAAAATGCCGGGTTGGTGCTGACAGTCACCAAAGGCAAGAAATTTGATCTCATTCATGATTATGCTCTCCTTTTTGATGCGTTTTCTGCTTTTATTGTAGAGCGAATAATCCTAAAAAACAATGCACTTTTTTGACCTGTTCGTGTAAAAAATAAACTGCTCGATTTCGAGCAGTTTATTTTTTATCATTACTGATAGATCGGGAACTTTTTGGTCAGCGCGATCGCCTGTTCGGTGACGGCGGCGCGATTGCCCTCAAAGTCTTTTGCCACAGCGCCGATCATTGCGGCGATCTGCACCATTTCGGCTTCTTTGAAACCGCGCGTTGTGACCGCAGGTGTGCCGACGCGGATGCCGGAGGTGACGGTCGGCTTTTCGGGATCGTTGGGGATGGAATTCTTGTTGGCGGTGATATAGCACGCATCCAAACGCTCTTCCAACTCCTTGCCGGTGATGCCGAACGAGCGGACATCAAGCAGCATCAAGTGATTGTCCGTACCGCCGGAGACCAGGCGGAAACCCTGTTTTTTGAGTTCTTCGGCAAGTACGGCGGCATTTTTGACGATCTGCTCGCCGTAAGCCTTGAATTCGGGTTTGAGTGCTTCACCCAAACAGACGGCTTTCGCGGCGATGATGTGCATCAAAGGTCCGCCCTGCGTGCCGGGGAAGATCGCGGAGTCGATCTTTTTGGCGAGTTCCTCTTTGCAAAGGATCAAACCGCCGCGCGGACCGCGTAGTGTCTTATGTGTGGTCGTCGTGACGACATGGGCATAGGGGACGGGGCTTTCATGTACCCCTGCGGCGACCAGACCGGCAATGTGTGCCATATCGACCATCAGATAGGCTCCGACGGAATCGGCGATCTCGCGGAAACGCTTGAAATCAATCTTTCTCGGGTAGGCGGAAGCACCGGCGATGATCATCTTGGGTTTGCACTCTTGTGCGATGCGCGCGATCTCGTCGTAGTTGAGCATTTCGGTTTCGGGATCAAGGGAATAGGGAACCTGATGGAAATACTGACCGGAAATATTCACGCTGCTGCCGTGACTGAGGTGACCGCCGTGCGCCAAATTCATACCCATATAGGTGTCGCCCGGCTGCATAAGGGCCTTGAACGCGGCAAGGTTTGCACTTGCACCGGAGTGAGGCTGGACATTGGCATGGTCTGCACCGAAGAGTTTGCAGGCGCGTTGACGGGCAAATTCTTCTGTTTCATCTACGCAGTAGCAGCCGCCGTAATATCGGTGCGCGGGATAACCTTCGGCATATTTGTTAGTCAGGCATGTGCCCATTGCGAGCATCACAGCAGGAGAAACGATGTTCTCGGAAGCAATCAACTCAATATTGCGCTGCTGACGGGCAAATTCCTTTTCAACGGTCGTTCCGATCTCGCTGTCATAAGCGGAAAGAAACTTCATCACATCTTGAATCATAGTTTCACGCTCCTTTTGTATCGACTGCCACTATGTTATCAAATCCAAAACGCCTTGTCAAGAAAATATACCCTTTACAAAAACAATTTTCATCAGTAGAATAGTTGCAGTTGCAACAAGGGCGGAACCGAACGGGGATTGTACGAAAAGAGTAGTGAAGGGTACGCGCAGCAATCAAATGATACAGAGAAAGAGTAGTTTTGCCGAATGGATTTGTCTATAATGTAGAAATGCGTTTTTTTCTTGCAGTTGCGAGAGATGTGTGTTATAATATTCACAATGTTTGCGGTGAGGACACCGCAGAAAAGAGGAAAGGAAACTATGTACCGTATTGTCAGAAAAGAAGTGCTCAATCCGACGGTCATTCTCTATGAGATCGAAGCGCCGTTGGTCGCAAAGAAAGCACAACCCGGTCAGTTTATCATTCTGCGTGTGGATGAGAATGGCGAACGCATTCCTTTGACCATCCACGATTGCAATATAGAAAAGGGTACGGTCAGCATCATCGTGCAGACAGTCGGTGCGACGACCGAAAAACTCAGCCGGAAGAAACAAGGCGAGTTTTTGCAGGATTTTGTCGGTCCGCTCGGTCGCCCGACTGAAACGGAAGGCAGAAAAAAAGTCTGCGTGGTCGGCGGCGGTCTCGGCTGTGCCATTGCCTATCCTGTTTTGAAGAAATTCCACGAAAACGGCACGGAAGTCCATGCGGTCGTCGGTTTCAAAAATAAAGATTTCGTCATCCTTGAAGACGAATTCAAAGCCGCGTCCGATGTACTGAAACTCTGCACGGATGACGGATCGTACGGTCAGAAAGGATTGGTCACCGCCGCTTTGCAGGAACTCATCGACAGCGGCAATCAGTACGATGAAGTCATCGCCATCGGACCGCCGATCATGATGAAATTTATCGCCAAGACCACCGAGCCTTACGGCATTCGCACCACGGTTTCGATGAATCCTTTGATGGTGGACGGTACCGGTATGTGCGGTTGCTGTCGTTTGACGGTCGGCGGCGAGACAAAATTCGCCTGCGTGGACGGCCCCGATTTTGACGGTCATCAGGTCGATTGGGACGAGATGATGAAACGCGCCAAGATGTACGGTGAGTGGGAGCGTCACAAGCGCGAAGAAACCTGCAACCTGCTCAATAAGGAGGTCAAGTAAGATGGCGAATATGTCTTTACAAAAGAATGTTATGCCCACACAGGACCCCAATGTCCGCAACCGCAATTTCCAAGAAGTTGCGTTGGGCTATACGGAAGAACAGGCGGTCGAGGAAGCACAGCGCTGCCTCAACTGCAAAAATCATCCCTGTATGGAAGGATGCCCCGTGCAGGTGAAAATTCCGGCATTCATCCAAAAGATCACCGAACGTGATTTTGAAGGCGCATATCAGACGATTTTTGAGACGAGTTCTCTGCCTGCCGTTTGCGGTCGTGTTTGTCCGCAGGAGAAGCAGTGCGAGAAGTACTGCATCCGCGGTGTAAAGGGTGAACCGGTCGGCATCGGTTATCTGGAACGCTTTGTTGCCGATTGGCACAATGCGCACAGCGAGCAGAAAACGGAAAAAGCCGCATCCAACGGTCACAAAGTCGCGGTCATCGGTTCCGGTCCGAGTGGTTTGACCTGCGCCGGAGATTTGGCGAAAAAAGGTTACGAAGTTACGATTTTCGAAGCATTGCACCTTGCCGGCGGTGTTTTGGTGTACGGTATTCCCGAATTCCGTCTGCCAAAGGCGATCGTGCAGAAGGAAGTGGAGTCTCTCATCGCCATGGGCGTGAAGGTCGAGACCAATATGGTCATCGGGCGCGTTATTTCCGTGGATGAATTGATGGAACAGTACGGCTTTGAAGCGGTGTTTATCGGCTCGGGCGCAGGGCTTCCTGTTTTTATGCACATTCCCGGTGAAAATCTCTGCGGCGTTTATTCTGCCAACGAATTTCTCACCCGTATCAATCTGATGAAAGCATACCGCGAGGGAGCGGACACGCCTTTGATGGATCTGAACGGTAAAAAAGTCGCCGTGGTCGGCGGCGGTAATGTGGCAATGGATGCCGCGCGCTGCGCCAAGCGTTTGGGCGCGGATGTCTATGTAGTTTACCGTCGCGGTATGGAAGAACTTCCTGCCCGTAAGGAGGAAGTGGCGCATGCCGTCGAAGAGGGGATCAACTTCAAGACACTGCACAATCCCGTGAAGATCACGGGCGATGAAAACGGCTATGTTTCCTCGATGACCTGTGTGGAAATGGAACTCGGTGAGCCGGATGCTTCCGGTCGCCGCCGTCCTGTTGAGAAAGTCGGCAGCGACTTCGATTTGCCGATTGATTGCGTCATTATGGCGATCGGCACTTCGCCCAATCCACTCATCAAAGACACGACCGCAGGGTTGGAAGTAAATCCAAAAGGCGGCATTATCGTCAACGAGGCAGGTATGACCTCTCATGACGGTGTATATGCCGGCGGCGATGCCGTGACCGGCGCCGCGACCGTTATTCTGGCAATGGGCGCAGGCAAACTTGCCGCAAAGTCCATTGACGAGCAGCTGAATAAAAAGTGAGAAGATGAAAAAATGCACTCCGTAAGTCTTTGACTTTCGGAGTGCATTTTTTGTGAAAAAGCAAAAGAGAAAATATTCACAAAAAAGTTGATGGATTTGCATAAAGCAAAATTTTCAAAAAATGTAAAAAATTCATTAAAAATAAAAGAAAACGATTGACAAAGAATGGAAACGGTAGTATGATAAGTGCGTAAATATTCAGTGAATAAAGAATAATTATTCATAAGGCAATGAAAACGGACGGAGGATGGAAAATCGAATTATGACAAAAGTGTTTATTGACGGCAGTGCCGGAACGACCGGGCTGAGAATATATGAAAGACTTGCTGAGCGAAAGGATATCGAACTCATTTTGCTCAGCGATGCTTTGCGAAAAGATCCGTCAGCGCGAAAAGAGGCACTCAATGCATCCGATGTTGCATTTTTGTGCCTTCCGGATGCTGCCGCCAAAGAAGCGGTCGATCTGCTTAATAACCCCGAAACCGTGATCATTGACACCTCAACTGCACACAGGACGGCGGAAGGTTGGGCTTACGGTTTTCCCGAAATCGGCAAAAGAAGGGAAAAGATTGCAAATTCCAAAAGGATTGCAAATCCCGGGTGTCATGCAAGCGGCTTTATTTCGCTTGTCGCACCGCTTGTTGAAAAAGGCGTGATCGCGCGGACGGAAAAACTCACCTGCTTTTCGCTGACCGGATATTCCGGCGGCGGCAAAAAGATGATCGCAGATTATCAGGCGGACGAAAACGGCGAGGCCTTATCTCCGCCCAGGACATACGGATTAAATCAACAACACAAGCATCTGCCTGAGATGGCGGCAGTGTGCGGACTTGATACGCCGCCTGTTTTCTCTCCGATCGTCTCCTCCTTCTATTCGGGGATGGAAGTGGTCGTATCGCTTTTTGCATCGCAGGCGGACGGCGATTTGGAGACGATCCGATCCGTTTATCGGGAATATTATCAAGGTCCGGTCGTGCGTTTTTGCGAAGACGGCGATGAAAACGGATTTTTGTCCGCAGGAAAACTGTCGGGGCGTGACGATATGCAGATCGGCGTTTTCGGCAATGCAGAGCGGATCACCCTTGTGTCCCGATTTGACAATCTGGGAAAAGGTGCTTCGGGCGCCGCTATTCAGAATATGAACATTGTACTCGGTATCGAGGAAACCACAGGACTTAACATAGGAGGATAATCATGGAGATCATACAAGGCGGCGTTTGTGCCGCAAAAGGTTTTCGGGCAAGCGGAATTCACTGCGGCATTCGCAAAAATAAGACCAAGAGAGACATTGCTCTTATTTTCAGTGAAAAGGCGGCAAGCGCCGCCGCTGTCTATACGACCAATCTGGTGAAGGGAGCCCCTTTGATCGTGACCAAGGCGCATTTGGCTGACGGAAAGGCACAGGCAGTCATCTGCAACAGCGGAAACGCAAATACCTGCAACGCAAACGGTATTGAGATCGCCGAAAAAATGAGTGAACTGACGGCAAACGCACTTTCCGTATCTTCGAGCGACATTATTGTTGCTTCAACGGGCGTGATCGGTCAGCCGCTGGATATTACACCCATTGCGAACGGAATTCCGGAACTTGTCAAAACACTTTCAAAAGACGGAAATGAATATGCCGCCGAGAGCATTATGACGACCGATACCATTATGAAAAGCGTTGCCGTTTCCTTTACATTAAGCGGCAAGGAGTGCCGCATCGGTGGTATTGCCAAGGGGAGCGGTATGATCCATCCGAATATGGCAACGACACTGGTATTCATTACGAGCGATGTCGCCATTTCTCCCGAGATGCTGCAAAAGGCACTCTCTGCCGATGTGCAAAACACCTTTAATATGGTCAGTATCGACGGTGATACTTCGACCAACGATATGGTTTCCGTTATGGCGAACGGAATGGCAGGCAATCCCGAGATCACAAAAGAGGGCGAGGACTTTGCCGCGTTTATGAAAGCACTCAATACCGTGACCGTTCAACTGTGCCGTATGTTAGCCGGTGACGGAGAAGGTGCAACAAAACTTCTGGAATGCAAAGTCAGTGGTGCAAAAGACGAAAAGACGGCAAAAACCGTTGCAAAAAGCGTCATCTGCTCCAACCTTTTGAAAGCGGCGTTATTCGGTGCCGATGCCAACTGGGGGAGAGTGCTTTGTGCGATCGGGTACAGCGGTGCGGCAGTCGATGTTGACAAGATCGGCGTGTCGTTCAAAAGCGTGAAAGGCACGATCGAGGTTTGCCGGAACGGTGCCGGTGTCGATTTTTCCGAAGAAAAGGCGAAAGAGATCCTTTTGCAAGATGAGATCGACATTCTGGTTTCCCTCGGTGAGGGCGATGCCGCCGCTACGGCGTGGGGCTGCGACCTTACATACGATTATGTCAAGATCAACGGCGACTACCGCACTTGATCGGAGGAACGGATATGAGTGAAGTGTTTTCAAATTTTGAACGGGCGGAAGTGCTGACACAGGCACTTTCGTATATGAAACGCTATGTCGGGAAAACCGTGGTTATCAAGTACGGCGGAAACGCCATGATCAATCGCGAATTACAGCAACAGGTCATGCAGGATATTGCACTGCTTCGCTTGATCGGTGTGAAGGTCGTGCTGGTACACGGCGGCGGTCCCGAGATCAGTGATCTGATGAACCGACTCGGCAAAAAAGCCGAATTTGTAGACGGACTGCGCGTGACCGATCGGGAAACGATGGATATTGCGCAGATGGTACTTGCCGGTAAGATCAACAAGTCGCTGGTCAACTTGATCGAAGCGGCAGGAGGGAAAGCGATCGGCGTTTCCGGAATGGACGGACGGCTGGTCGAGGCAAGGACGAAAGACGAACGGCTCGGATATGTCGGGGAGATCACAAAGATCAACAGTTCTCTTTTAAGCGACCTTTTGGAAAAGGACTATATTCCTGTGGTTGCTACCTTGGGGTGCGACAAACAGGGCAATACCTATAACATTAACGGTGACACGGTCGCGGCATATATTGCCGGTGCACTTGAAGCCGAGCGCCTGATCATGATGACCGATATTGCCGGCGTTTTGATGGATAAAGAGGATCCTTCATCGCTCGTTGCGTCTTTGACGGTGAACGAGGCATTGGATCTCAAAGCTAAGGGCGTGATCGCCGGCGGTATGATCCCGAAGATCGATTGCTGTGTGACTGCGGTCAAAAAAGGTGTAAAAAAAGTCGTCGTGATGGACGGCAGAGTTCCGCACGCAATTTTGATGGAATTGCTGACGGACGAAGGTGTGGGAACAATGGTATATGGAGATGAATGATATGGCAGCGAACAATATATTTGAGCGCGATAAACAATACATCGCAGGAACTTACAACAGATTTCCGGTGAATATCGTAAAGGGAAAAGGCTCTGTTGTTTACGATAGCGACGGGAAAAAATATATTGATATGGGATCGGGCATCGGCGTGACTTCATTCGGCATCGCTGACGACAGATGGCAGGCGGCGATCACGGAACAGATCGCAAAAGTACAGCACATGTCGAACTTGTACTATACCGATCCGTGCGTCAATCTTGCGGAACTGCTTTGTCAAAAAACCGGTATGAAAAAGGTCTTCTTTTCCAATTCCGGTGCCGAGGCAAATGAGTGCGCCATCAAAGCGGCGCGAAAATATGCGTCCGACACTTACGGTGAGGATCGTTATACGATCGTGACGATCAACAACAGTTTCCACGGTCGTACCCTCACTACACTTGCGGCGACGGGGCAAGAGCATTATCACGAACTGTTCCGACCGCTTACGCCGGGCTTCGTCAGCATTGATCCGGAGATCGGCGCGTTGGAAACTTTGGGCAAAACGACGAAAATCGCCGCCGTGATGATGGAGTGCATCCAAGGGGAAGGCGGAGTGCTTCCTCTTCCGGCGGAGTTTATCAAGGGCGCGGAACAATGGTGCCGTGATAACGGTGCGCTTTTGATCATTGACGAGGTGCAAACGGGCAACGGGCGTACGGGACAACTCTACTCCTATATGAATTTCGGTATTCATCCCGACATTGTTTCCACCGCCAAAGGTCTCTCCGGCGGACTTCCGCTCGGCGCTACGCTGCTGAGTGAAAAGGTGCAGGATGTGTTTGGCTTTGGCGATCACGGCACGACATTTGGCGGAAACCCCGTCTGTTGTGCCGCTGCGGTCAGTATTCTTTCAAGGATCGATGATGCGCTTCTTGCCGAAGTGCGGGAAAAGAGTCAATTTGTCTTGGAAGCCTTCCGAGGCGCAAAGGGGATCGAATGTGTCAGCGGTATGGGATTGATGATCGGTGTGAAACCCGTTGCACCTGCCGCGGATGTTGTGAAAGCGTGCATGGAACAAGGCGTTTTGTGTCTCACGGCAAAAGATAAAGTGAGACTGCTTCCTGCTTTGAATATTTCATGGGACGATTTGAAAAATGCCGTTGCGACGATCAAAGCGGTGTGTGCGAAGCCGGTGTAAAGATGAGAGATCAAAATATAAAAAAAGTGTTGGTCATCGGCAGTGGCCCGATTGTCATCGGACAGGCGGCTGAGTTTGACTACGCAGGCACGCAGGCGTGCAAAATACTGAAAAAAGAAAATCTGGAGATCGTGCTGGTCAATTCCAATCCTGCCACGATTATGACAGACCAATCCATGGCGGATGCAATCTATCTTGAACCGCTTACCATCCAAACGCTCAAACGCATCATTGATGCGGAAAAGCCGGATTGCGTTTTGGCAGGACTCGGCGGGCAAACGGGGCTGACCATGGCGATGGAACTGGATAAGTGCGGCTTTTTGAAAAGCCGAAATGTGCGCCTTTTGGGCACCAATGCCGAGAGCATCAGCCGCGCCGAGGACAGACAGCTGTTCAAAGACAGCATGGCGGAGATCGGCGTGCCCACCATTGCCTCGGGTACGGCGGAAAAGTTGGAAGATGCGCTCACTATCGCGGATCGGATCGGATATCCCGTCATCATTCGCCCTGCCTTCACACTCGGCGGTGGCGGCGGCGGGGTCGCCTATTCCCATGAGGAAATGGTAACGGCGGCGGCGACAGGACTGGACGCATCACCGATCCATCAGATTTTAGTTGAAAAATATATCGTCGGATGGGAAGAGATCGAGTTTGAAGTTGTGCGCGATGCCTCAGGAAAGGCGATCATCGTTTGCAGTATGGAAAACATTGATCCGGTCGGTGTTCACACCGGAGATTCCATTGTCGTAGCACCTGCGCTGACACTTCCGGAAAAAGATTTGACGATGTTGAAAGATGCCTCTTTTGCCATCGTGGAAGCGTTGAAGATCGAGGGCGGATGCAACTGTCAATTTGCCTACGATCCCAAGACGAGTCAATACTATGTCATCGAGGTCAATCCGCGCGTTTCCCGTTCCTCCGCTCTGGCAAGCAAAGCAACGGGCTATCCCATTGCTAAAGTCACGACAATGATCGCGCTCGGCTATCATCTTGATGAGATCACCTTTGATCCGAATGCCGAGGGAACGGCGGCAACGGAGCCGGATGTGGATTATATCGTTTTGAAATTCCCTCGCTGGCCTTTTGATAAATTTACCAATACCAGCCGCAAACTCGGCACGCAGATGAAAGCCACCGGCGAAGTGATGGCGATCGGCGCAACGGTCGAGAAGGCACTGATGAAGGCGGTCCGCGGCGCGGAGATCAAGCAGGAAACCATGAACAGGACCTCTATGAGCGGTGCACCTCTTGAAAAGAGACTCAACAGAGTCAACGATGTTCGTATCTTTACGGTGTTTGAGGCGCTCAAATCCGGCATTTCGGTGGAAGAGATCTGCCGTATTACGATGATCAACCCGTTCTTTATCGAAAAAATCAAGCATCTTGCCGATTTTGAGAAGAAAATCGAAGGCGGCATTACAAAAGAGCAGTATATCGAAGGAAAGAAACTCGGTTATACGGATAAAGCCCTGCGTGAACTTTCAAAATCCGAACTTCCGCTGCATCTCGACGCGCATTACCGTGCGGTCGACACCTGCAAAGGGGCATTCGGACCGACGGCGTATTACTATTCCTATTTTGATGAGACGAAAGAGAGCGCAGAAGTTGCCGGAAACGACAAAAAAATACTCGTTCTCGGTTCCGGTCCCATTCGGATCGGACAAGGGATCGAGTTTGATTACAGTTCCGTCAAATGCGTTGAGGTGCTTCGCAATCTCGGATATGAAGTGATCATCATCAACAACAATCCCGAAACGGTCTCCACTGATTATGATACCGCCGACAAACTTTATTTCGAGCCCGTGACGGCGGAAGATGTGATGAATGTGATCCGCACCGAAAAACCGCTTGGCGTCGTGGTGGCTTTCGGCGGTCAGACCGCCATCAAATTGGCGGAATACCTTGATCGCAACGGTGTTACCATATTGGGTACTTCCGCCGAAGGGATTGATATTGCCGAGGATCGGGAAAAGTTCGATGCTTTTTTGGAAGATATCGGGATGCGCCGCCCAAAAGCGGTATCCGTCAACACGGTGGAAGAAGCCCTCATCGCCGCCAAAATACTCGGGTATCCCGTGCTGCTTCGTCCGTCCTATGTGATCGGTGGGCAGGGGATGAGCGTTGTTCGCAGCGCGGAAGATGTCAAAACCTATATGTCGGAAATCCTCTCCGGCGGTATTACCAATTCGGTTTTGGTGGACAAATATATGCCGGGTACGGAATTGGAAGTGGACTGCATCTCGGACGGAGTGACGGTAATGATACCGGGCATTATGGAACATATTGAACGCGCCGGTGTCCACTCGGGCGATTCAATCGCTGTTTATCCGCCGTACAATCTCTCCGAGTCGATGACCAAAAGTGTGTGCGAAGCCTCCGTCAAAATGGCAAGGGGGCTCGGAACGAAAGGCATTGTCAATATCCAGTATCTGGTCTACGAAAACAAACTCTATGTGATCGAGGTCAATCCGCGCGCCAGCCGCACGGTGCCTTATATCAGCAAAGTGACGGGGATCCCGATGGTGGAGCTTGCCGGCCGCGTGATGCTCGGTGAGAAACTTTCCGATATGGGCTATCGTGAAGGTCTTGCGCCGGCGGCAAAGTACTATGCCGTCAAGGTGCCGGTGTTCAGTTTTGAAAAAATATCCGATGCCAACTCAATTATGGGACCGGAGATGAAATCCACCGGTGAGGTGCTCGGCATCGGGCGTACCAAAACCGAGGCGCTTTACAAAGGACTTACCGCAAGCGGTATTGATGTCCGGTCGGAGGAGACGAACCGCAAAAACGGGATTTTGATCTCGGTGGAAGATTACGATTATTCGGATGCCATCCGTCTTGCCGAAAAGTTTACGGATTTGGGGATCCGCCTTTATGCCACACCCGATACGGCAAATGCGATCCGAATGCGCGGTATGGATGTGACGACTGCCCATAATGTTTGGGAGAACAACGATATTTATGACCTTTTGGAAAGCGGAGAGGTCAGTTATGTGGTCTATACCGGTGCCGTGATGGACAGTTCGGTCGGCGATTTCCGGCAGTTGCACCGCAAAACGATGAATTTGGGCATTCCGTGTATGACTTCGATCGACACCGCTTTGGCACTTGCCGATGTGGTCAGCGCGCAATACGACCAGACGAATACGCATCTTGTCAATATCAACGAAAAATAAGCAAAAGCAAAAAGAGACATCCCAAATACACTTGGGATGTCTCTTTTGTCAAATAGATCAGAATAATGCGTTGCCGACCGTACGGGGATGCAGTTCCACATCGCGGATGTTGGTGATGCCGGTGAGGTACATCACCATGCGCTCAAAGCCGAGACCGAAACCGGCGTGACGGCAGGAACCGTAACGGCGCAAATCGTTGTACCACCAATAATCATCGGGATTCATACCGAGATCGCGGATGCGCTTTTCCAAAAGGGGCAGACGCTCTTCGCGCTGACTGCCGCCGATGATCTCGCCGATACCGGGAACGAGGCAGTCCGCGGCGGCAACGGTTTTACCGTCGTCATTGAGGCGCATATAAAATGCCTTGATCTCCTGCGGATAATCGGTGACAAAAATCGGGCGTTTGAAGACCTTTTCGGTGAGATAGCGCTCATGCTCGGTCTGCAAGTCGATGCCCCAGGAGACGGGATAATCGAACTTTTCACCGCTCTCTTGCAAAATCTTGACGGCTTCGGTGTAGGTGACACGGCCGAAGTCGGAGGAGATGACGCTGTTGAGACGCTCCAAAAGACCTTTATCCACAAAACTGTTGAAGAAATTGAGGTCATCCGGACAACGCTCCATTACACTGCGGATGATGTGCTTGACCATGGCTTCCATTACCACGAGGTCGCCGTCCAGATCGCAAAATGCCATTTCCGGTTCGATCATCCAGAACTCGGCGGCATGGCGCGCGGTGTTGGAATTTTCGGCGCGGAAGGTCGGACCGAAGGTGTAGACATCGCCGAATGCCATGGCGAAGTTTTCGGCATTGAGCTGACCGGAGACGGTCAGGCTGGTTTTCTTGCCGAAAAAGTCCTGTGAATAATCGACTTTGCCGTCTTTCGTGCGGGGAAGGTTGTCCAGATCCAATGTGGTGACCTGGAACATTTCGCCTGCACCCTCACAGTCGGAGCCGGTGATGATCGGCGTATTGATGTAGACAAAACCGCGGGATTGGAAAAACTCATGGATGGCATAGGCGGCGGCGCTTCTCACGCGGAATGCGGCGGAGAAGAGATTGGTGCGCGGACGCAAATGCTGGATGGTGCGCAGATACTCGACCGTATGGCGCTTTTTCTGCAAAGGATAATCGGGTGTGGAAATGCCTTCAACATCAATACTTTGCGCTTTGAGTTCCAACGGCTGCTTGGCATCGGGCGTCAGGACGACCGTGCCGCGCACGATGAGAGCGGCACCGACATTTTGCGCAGCGATCTCGGCGTAGTTGGAAAGCGCACCGGCATCCATCACCACTTGCAGATTGCGGAAGCAGGAACCGTCATTCAACTCGATAAAGCCGAATGTCTTCATATCGCGGATGGTTTTCACCCAGCCGCAGACAACGATCTCTTTGCCGCCGAGTGTATCACTGTCGGCATAAAGAGCGGCAATTTTCATTCGATCCATAGTTTATTACCTCTTTTGCATAGTTTTTACAATACCGTTTCATATTATATGATAAGTGAAAAGAATTTTCAAGACTTTCTGTAAAAAATCTTGACTTATTTCAGAAATGCAGGTAAAATAAAAAATCGTAATATATTGACGAAGCGATTGCTTTGTCAGAAAGTTGGTCATTATGCCTGCAATTGTTCTGTTTCTTATTATCATTTTCGTAGTATGGAATGCTTTCGTTTGCTTCCTTTTCGGTTTGGACAAATTCTTTTCCAAAATGGATGACGGACCGAGGATCCGCGAAAGCACGCTTTTGGTCTGTGCGGCAATGTTCGGCGCGATCGGCGCTTTGATCGGCATGGCGGCATTTCATCACAAAGTGCGCAACAGACAGTTCAGGAATTCTATTCCGGCTTTTCTTTGTACGCAGTTTTTTATTGTTTTGTTGATAGTATTTTTTATGCAGATGCTTTCTGCACCTCAAATCTGAATACTACAAGAACTCCGATTTTATCGGAGTTCTTTTTTGTGCGGAAACTATAAAAAAACTTCCCGATAGTTATAGAAATCCTATGGCGGCGGTGCTATAATGAACAGAGTATGAATAGCGAGGGCCGAACGGACGGAGGAAAACGGAATATGAACGGTTTTATCAATAAACTCAAAGAGCGCAAGCAGGAACTTTTTGATTTGCTTTGCGAACTTATTCGCATTGATACACAGGATTTTATGCACAGCGGTCTGGAAAAGAACGCGGAGGAATATCTCTGCGCGCAGATCCGCGCTCTCGGTGTGGAGCCGGATGTCTATTCGCCAATGGACATTCCGGGGTTTCGTGATCATCCGGACTTTTTTGACGGTCGCGGTGTGGAGGATCGCATCAATGTCTCCTGCGTGATCCCGGGCAGCGATCATTCGCGCCGTTTGATGCTTTGCGGTCATATTGACACGATGCCCATCGGCGATTTGGCGAATTGGACGGTGGAGCCGCAAAAAGGCATCATCCGCGACGGGAAGATATGGGGGCGCGGTGCGTGCGACGATAAGTACGCTTTGGCGACTATATTATTCCTTTTGCGCGTACTGCACGATGAAAAGATCGTATTGCCATACGATGTTGTCTTCACCGCCTACTGCGATGAAGAAATGGGCGGCGGCAACGGCGCATTGGCGGCTTGTTTGCGCTATCCGTGCGATGATATTTTGAATTTGGATTGCAAAAATTTTGAAATATGGCATACGGCGTCCGGCGGCGGAATGTTCAATCTTTACATCAAAGCCGATGAAGGGAAAGACTCTGCCGGCGATATGTTGCCCGGTTTGGTCGCTATGAGCGAAGTGATGGACGATTTCCGCAAACGCCGCGAAGCAGAACTCAATTCCCACGAAAACTATCGCGGCACGATCATTCCGTCCACATCCATGCGCTTTACGGAGATTCGCGCCGGCAGCGGCGGCATGGATTTGGATACAGCGTTTGCCGAAGTGACATTCTATACCGACAAGGGCGAGAAAGAATGGCGCGAAGAGATCGAGACGGTGGTCAAACCTGCGCTGAACGAAAAACTCAAACCGCTGGGACTGCATTTCGACCGCGCAGTGATGACGACGCGCTTTTTCCACTTCATGGAAGGGGACGAGCATAACAGCGCCATCCAAATTCTCTCCCGTGCCGCCCAAAAGGTGTCGGGGCGAAAAGTCGAGCCGAAGGCATCCTGCCTTTCCGATTTGTCGCTTTTGATGAAGTACGGCAGTCCCCGTGCGATTTCCTTTGGCGTCGGGCGCGATTTCTTCCTCTACGGCGGCGCGCACCGTCCCGATGAATTTATTGAGTGCGATATTTTGGAAGAGTTTGCCGCGGTCGTCGGCGGATTTTTGATGGAATACCGGTAAAGGAGAAGAAAAATGAGAAAAGGGATTTGTTGTGCAGGCAATATCATCGTAGACCACTTATATCCGATCAGCAAGTGGCCCAAAGAGAGCGAATTGGTGCATATCACCGAAGGGATCGCGCAATCCACCGGCGGCGCGGTCTGCAACACCATTATCGACTTGGCGAAATTGGACCCGAAGATGCACCTGGTCGCATCCGGCTTTGCCGGTCATGATACGGAAGGCGATCTCGTCATGGAGACGATGCAACGCTATCCGAATATCGACCTTTCCGCCGTTCGCCGTGACGGGCGCACTTCCTTTACCGTTGTGATGAGCAACAATGAGAATAAGGCGCGTACTTTTTTCCAGCATGCCGGAGCCAATGCGCATTTCGGCGAAGACGATATTCCGTGGGATACGCTGAATGTCAATATTTTCCACATCGGTTATATTCTGCTTTTGCCGCTTTTGGATGAAGAGGACAGCGAATACGGCACGAAGATGGCGCGTTTGCTCCATCGCGCACAGGAAAAGGGGATGAAGACCTCCATTGATGTCGTTTCCGAGTCAGGTGACCGCTTCAAACGCCTGGTCAAGCCTGCGATGCGGTATTGCGATTACTGCATCATCAATGAACTTGAAGCCCAGCAGACCACGGGTGTACTGCTGCGCGAAGAAGACGGCACGTTCCATCCGGAAAATCTCAAAGAGGCATTGCAAAAAATGCACGAATTCGGCGTGAGTACATGGGCAGTCATCCATTGCCCCGAAATCGGCGCCGGTATGGACGAAAACGGCAATTATTTCGAACTGCCGAGTTTGCATCTGCCCAAAGGCTATATTGCCGGTACGGTCGGTGCAGGCGATGCGTTTTGCGCCGGAGTGCTCTATTCCGCCGAAAGCGGTAAGACACTCGAAGAGGCATTGAAGATCGGTGCTTGCACCGCGGCGGCATCTTTGAGCGAGGCAAACGCTTCGGACGGGGTAAAGACCGTGGAAGAAGTGCTGAAACTTTATGATTTATATGCAAACTAATTGGAAAAGAGGTTATATACTATGAAAGCGGTTATGTATGGCGGCGGCAATATCGGAAGAGGTTTTATCGGTGCTTTGCTCAGTCAGTCCGGTTATGAAGTTACCTTTATTGATGTGGCGGAGCCCGTCGTAAAATCCTTGCAGGAAAAGAAGTCCTATCCCGTGCGCTATGTCAGTTCTCAGGGGTTTGAGGATGTGATGATCGAACATGTGACGGCGGTCAACGGCAACGATACCGAGGCGGCAAGCGATGTCATCGCGCAGTGCGATATGATGGCGACTGCCGTCGGCGCGCGTATTTTGAAATTCATCGTGCCCAACATTGTAGCCGGTCTTCGCAAGCGTTGGGCGATGGGCGGCAAGCCTTTGAACATCATCATTTGCGAAAATCTCAACGATGCCAACAAGATTTTGGAGGGGATGCTCAAAGAGCAACTCTCCGACGATGAGAAAGCAATGTTTGACAAGACCGTCGGTTTGGTGGAAGCGTCTATCGGCCGTATGGTGCCGGTGCAGACCGATGAGATGAAAGACGGCGAGCCGATGCGCGTTTGCGTGGAGCGTTACGGCTTTTTGCCTGTGGATAAGGACGCTTTTGTCGGCGAAGCACCGAAAATTCAGAATATGGTGCCGTATGCGCCGTTTGATTTCTTCATCAAGCGCAAACTGTTCGTTCACAATATGGGACACGCGACTTGTGCCTATTTGGGCGGTTTCATCGGCTTGGAATACATTTACCAGTCCATTGATGTGGCGGAAATTCGCGTGATCGTGGAAAATGCGATGCTCGAAAGTGCGATGGCGCTTGCCAAAAAGTATGGTGCAAATCTTTCGGATATCCAGATGCACATTACCGATCTTTTGCACCGCTTCACCAATGCCGCGCTCAAAGATACCTGCGCGCGCGTCGGCGGCGATCCGGCGCGTAAACTTTCCCCGAGTGACCGTATGATCGGCTCTTCCGTGCTGGCTTTGGAGCAGGGGATCACGCCGGCTTATATCGCACTCGGTGCGGCGGCAGGTCTGCTTCGCTATATCGACGAAGCAGAGGGAATGGAGCAGGGAACGGCAGCGGCGGAAAAAGTCCTTGCCGAAGTTTCGCAACTTGAAAAAGACAGCGCATTGGCAAACTTGATCTTGCGCTACTATCAGATGCTTTTGGACGGCGCGGATCTGCATACTTTGCTTGCCGCGGCAGACGAGGTCAAAAGTGGCTCTTTGCACGGTGTTATTTAATTTGAATAAAAGAACGGTCTGTCAAGAGACAGACCGTTTTTTTATTCTTCCAGATTGTCTGGCCCGAAACTGTGGGGGAGCAGTTCCGAAAGCGTTGTTTTCATCACTTCGCGGTCGCGGTTGAGGCACCACACTTCCATATCGGGTGAAAACTCCGCAAGTACCTGTCGGCACGCTCCGCAGGGACAGCAGAAATCGGTGCTGTTGCCGGAAATTACGATGCGGCGGAATTTGCGCTCGCCCGATGCTACGGCACGCATCACCGCGCCGCGTTCGGCACAAAGCGAAAGCCCGTAACTTGCGTTTTCCACATTGCAGGCGGTGTAGACCGTGCCGCTTTCTCCGAGCAGTGCCGCGCCGACGGGGAAGTGGGAATAGGGCACATAGGCGAGACCGGAAATGGCGATCGCCTTTTTGATCAGCAAAGCATCATCAATCACTACCATAATTTTTTGCTCCTTACCATTTAACGCCCAAATCGGGACGCACCGATAGGTCGATGATGTCCTTGGCGTCGTAGAATTTCAGATATTTGTCGCGTGCGCGGCGCAAAGTTGTTCCGTCGGGATGCAGACGGTCGCAGATGACCGCGCAGATGTCGGGCTTGATCGCAGTGAATGACGAAGTGCCGACCGAGCAGAACACGCGGAAACCCTGCTCTTGCAGATATGTGAAAGTTTCGCCCGTTTTTTTCCAATCGTTGCCGTCCGGTCGTGCGCCGTGCGGATAAAAGAGAATATCGGTCTCGCCGACCAAAGAGCCGACTTCTTCCGCCCAACGCTCGGTGTCCCGAACAATATAGGAAAACGGTTTATTGGCAAGATTGATGTGTCCCCAGGTGTGCGAGCCGAATGTCCAGCCCGTTTCTTTGAGGCGTTTGATGATCGGTTTGACCGCTTTGATCTCACCGTCGCGGAACGCTTCAAAAGCAGGACGGTCGGGAGAGTCCGGCGCAATATCGCGGTCATTTTGCGTGCGATAGCCCAAAATGCCCTGGTAGCCCGTGAGCGAAAGGATCGCTTTTGCGCCGTTGAGAGAGAAGTCGGGATGATCCAGAACGAAACGGTCCAAAATCGTTACGGCATCGAGATCCTGCGTCAAAGAAGTCTCACCGGTATAGGGATCGGTGCATTCCGCCCAAATTTCCCCGTCTTTCCCAAGCGTCAGTTTGGAGGTAAATCCCTGAGCAAGCATATAATCGTAATAATTGACATCGTCAAAGGAGAAAATGAGCGGCTTTTTGCCTTCGGGCAGTTGCAGATCACTGCGCACCATGCGCCCATCCTCTTCGTGCCACACATCCTCGATGGCGACTAAAATATAATCCTTTTCGTAAAGGGCGTTGAGAATTTTTTTGTATTCTTCAGCGGTGAGCATCCAATCGTCCAGCCCGTTGCGCTGGGCGGTCGAAATCTTACAGTCGTGAAACGCCCATTGCGGATAGGCAATGACGGGGTGGAAGAAAATATGCTCGACGGCTTCGGTCTTCGGCCAACTTTGCGTCAACTGCTCGTCCTTCCAATAAGTTTTGACGGCTTCGTACGGCTCAACTTTCGGCGCATCCTCCGACTTTTTTGGCTTGGAGACGGCATCTTTCGTCTTGCAGCCGGAAAGAAGCCCGAGCGTCAAAATCATACAAAGAAAAATTGCCCAAAACCGCTTCATCGTATTACCCCTTTCATTGTGGTTTGGTTATTATAACACGCTTTTTGCAAAAAACAACCCCGATATTAAAAAAATTCGGAAAATATCGAAAACAGCAAAGTCTTGCACTTGCTTTTGAAATGTGCTACAATCAGTATATCTATCAGATAAGAGAGGGATCACTCTATGAAATTGGGTATTGTGGGATTGCCGAATGTCGGCAAAAGCACTTTGTTTAATGCCATCACCAACGCCGGCGCGGAAAGCGCGAATTATCCGTTTTGCACGATCGAGCCGAATGTCGGTATGGTGACCGTGCCGGATGAGCGTTTGGATCGCCTGGCGGAAATGTATCACCCGAAGAAAAAGACACCTGCCGTCATCGAATTTGTCGATATCGCAGGTTTGGTCAAAGGTGCATCCAAAGGCGCAGGTTTGGGCAATCAGTTTTTGGAAAACATCCGCCGCACGGATGCGATCGTCCATGTGGTGCGTTGTTTTGACGATGAAAACATCATGCACGTGGTGGAGGATGCAACGAAAAATGTCCCCGTCGATCCGACAGGGGATATCGAAACGATCGAGACCGAGTTGGTGCTGGCTGATTTGGAAATGGTCAAACGCCGCGTGGAAAAGGCGCAAAAAGCCGCAAAAGGCGACAAGAAATTTTTGCAGGAAGCGAATCTGTTCTCCCGTTTGGCGGAACATCTGAACGAAGGCAACAGTGCCCGTTCCTTTGACTGCACCCCCGATGAGGCGGAACTGATCGCCACGGCAGACCTTTTGAGCAACAAGCCCATTATCTATGCCGCCAATATGAGCGAAGACGGCTTTGCCGACCACGAGAACAACGATTACATCAAGCAGGTCAAAGCCCTTGCCGAAAAAGAGGGCGCGCAGGTTTTGCCGATCTGCGCCAAATTGGAATCTGAAATTGCCGAATTGGATGGGGAAGACCGCGCTATGTTTTTGGAGGATCTGGGTATCTCCGAGTCCGGTTTGGATCGTTTGATCAAATGTTCCTATTCGCTCCTCGGCTTAATCTCCTTCCTCACCTACGGGGAGGATGAATGCCGCGCATGGACGATCAAAAACGGCACGAAAGCGCCACAGGCGGCAGGGAAGATCCACAGCGATATCGAACGCGGCTTTATCCGCGCCGAGACGATCAACTTTGATGAGATGATCGCGCACGGGAGCGTGGCGGCGGCAAAGGAAAAAGGACTTTTGCGTAGTGAAGGCAAGGAATATGTCGTGCGCGACGGCGATATGATCTATTTCCGCTTTAATGTTTGACCGTATGATAAAAAAGAAACACTTTTGCGCAGTGCCTTTCAGAACACTACGCAAAAGTGTTTTTTTGCCCTTCGTTCGACAAAAAATACAATAATTTGCGTTTTTCCTTGCATCTTACCCAAAGATGTGGTATGATACACAAAATGATGTGCGTATTTGCGCAAATCGGAAAGAAGGGATACCTATGGCAAAACCCAAACGCCGCTTCGGTGACCGTGTGGACGGTGCTTTGATCCGTGATTTGGATGCGATGCACTTTATCATGGGAACGCTTTACCCCAATCGGTGCGATAATGAAGCATTCATCTCCGAGCGGATCGACCTCACGCCGATCAATGCCTATCTTGAAAAGAAGAATGCCCAAGGCGATGATTTTAAGTATACTTTTTTGCATGTGATCATCGCCGCGCTGATGCGCACTGTTACGCTTCGCCCGAAACTCAACCGCTTTATCGTCAATGGCAATTACTATCAGCGCTATGAAAGAACAGCGTCTTTTATTGTCAAAAAGCAGTTTTCCGATAAGAGTGAAGAGGGAATGGCATTTCTGCATGTCAAGGACGAGGATAGCATCAATACCATCCACGCGGACATCAAGCGTCAGGTGACTGCGGTGCGCGGCGGAGAAAGCGGCTCAACGGATAAGAGTATGGACATCATCAATCGCTTGCCGCGTTTCCTCTCCAAGAGTTTGATCCGCTTTATGCGCGTACTTGACCGTCACGGTCTGGTCCCTAAGAGTATGGTGGCAAGCGATCCGTATTACAGTACCGTTCTGATCTCCAACCTCGGTTCGATCAAATTGCGCTCGGGCTATCATCATCTGACGAATTGGGGCACTTGCTCGATGTTTTGCGTGGTCGGCGAAAAAAAGGCGACGGCAACGCATACATTAGACGGGAAGACGGAGATCCGCGAGACGCTGGATCTGGGATTGACGATCGACGAACGGTTGGCAGACGGATATTATTACTCCAAGAGCATTCGCCTTTTGAAGTATTTGCTTGCACATCCCGAAGAATTGGAAAAACCGATGGCGGAGGAAGTAATCTATGAGTAACACCGTGGTCAAAACACCGTGGAAAGCAGCCATGGGCGATGTGCCGATGCACATGGAATATTTCAAAGGCACCATGTTTGAAATGGTCGAGAACATCGCAAAGGAAAATCCCAAGTTGATCGCTTTTGACTTTATGGGGCGTTCGACGACCTATCGCAAGTTGGTGCAGGAAGTGGAAAACTGCGCGAAAGCACTCAAAACCATCGGCATCCGTGCCGGTGACCGCGTGACGATCGCGATGCCGAACTGCCCACAGGCGATCTACGCATTTTATGCCGTCAATCTGGTCGGCGGTGTCGCCAATATGATCCATCCGCTTTCGGCGGAAAAGGAGATCGAGTATTATCTCAATGTCTCCGAGAGCGTTGCCGCGATCACGCTGGATCAGTTTTACCATAAGTTTGAGCATGTTCGCCAAAACACCAAAGTTATCAATGTGATTTTGGCGAGCGTGAAAGATGAACTGTCCAAACCGATCCGCGCCGGCTATATGCTCACCACGGGCAGAAAAATCGCCAAAATTCCCGATGATGCACCGGTGATCATGTGGAAAGATTTTATGCGTTTGAGCAGAGCTTGCTATTATAAGAGTTTCAAAGTCAAACGCGAGAGCGACGATCCTGCCGTGGTGCTGTATTCCGGCGGAACGACCGGCACCTCCAAGGGCATCGTTTTGACCAACGGAAACTTCAATGCGATGGCAGCGCAGATCGTTGCCACCAATCCGATGTTCCGCCCCGGTGACCGTATGCTTTCCGCCATGCCGCTTTTCCACGGGTTTGGGCTGGGCGTTTGCATTCATTCCATGCTTGCCAACGGCGGCAGATGTATTCTGATCCCGCGTTTCACCGCCAAGAGTTACGCCAAGCAGATCGTGAAGTATAAATGCAACTTCATCGCCGGTGTGCCGACGCTTTATGAAGCCTTGCTTCGTTTGCCGAGCATGAATCATGCCGATCTTTCCAGCCTCAAAGGCGTTTTCTCCGGCGGAGACTCACTTTCCGTTGCGCTTAAAAAGAAATTCGATAAATTTCTTTACGACCACAAAGCCGCCATCCAGGTGCGTGAAGGTTACGGTATGACGGAAACGGTGACGGCGTGCTGTCTGACGCCGATCACGACTTATAAAGAAGGCTCGATCGGCATTCCGTTCCCCGATACCTTCATCAAGATCGTCAAGCCCGATACCGACAAGGAATTGCCGTACGGGGAAGAGGGCGAGATTTTACTCGCCGGACCGACGGTGATGAAGGAGTATATGAATTGTCCCAAAGAGACGGCGCAGACTTTGCGCAAGCATGATGACGGTCTGACATGGGTTTATACGGGCGATCTGGGCGTGATGGACGAAGAGGGTTTCGTCTACTTCCGCGGCAGAGCCAAGCGCATGATCATTTCCTCCGGCTACAATGTCTATCCGGCGCATTTGGAAAGTATCATCGACGCGCATCCATCCGTGCAGATGAGTTGTATCATCGGTGTGCCCGATCCTTATAAAATGCAGAAGGTGAAAGCGTTCGTCAAACTCAGACCCGGTATTCCGGCGACGGAAGATACACGCGCAACTTTATTTACTTACTGCAAAGAGCATATCGCCAAATACGCAATGCCCTATGAGATCGAATTCCGCGAGGAATTGCCCAAGACTTTGGTCGGCAAAGTCGCCTACCGTGTTTTGGAACAGGAAGAACTCGCCAAACAGCAAGCGAAAAGCGAACAATAAGAAAAAACGCCTTATGTGATCTCACATAAGGCGTATTTTTGTATAAAGCCGCATGTAACCGATGAGGTCGCTACCTCTTTTGCATCCCTTGTAGGGGCGAAAACCGGAGGGATTGGCGGAAAAAGGCAAATTTCAGATAGAACATTCGTAGGGGAGGGGCTTGCTCCTCCCATGTGGTAATCCGTAAAATTTCCTACCTCTTAGCCTTCCCATAAGGGGAAGGGGGACGCGGATTGCTACGGTGCTGCGCACCTCGCAATGACGAAATATTCGGATGTGTAAAACTCTTCGTCATTCCGAGGCGGCTTCGCCGCCGTGGGAATCCATTCTTTGAACGAGGGAATTTCAGATAGAACATTCGTAGGGGAGGGGCTTGCTCCTCCCATGTGGTAATCCGAAAAATTTCCTACCTCTTAGCCTTCCCCTTAGGGGAAGGCAGCGCGAGTGCGAAGAGTTAAGAGTCCAGATTGATCCACAAAGCGGGACGAACACAGTCATTACCATGGCTGACGGTGTAACCATAGCAATAGACCGAGCCGCCATAGAAGACATAGGCGGCAATATCCTGAGCACCGCCGGGCGACCGGAGCCACCACAAGCACGCGGCTTCGCCACTTGCTGTTCTATAATCATCGTTTGTATATGCACCCTGTTCTTCTGCGTAGGCAGTCGGAGCACACATTCTTGCTTCGTCACTATTGAAATATTTCTCAACTTCATTGATACTCAGCAGGAACACTTTATCCGTCGTTGCGTTGCCCGGATCGGTAGCATATTTTGGATTCGCATCTGCGGATACCCATGTGTCGGCAATCATTGCCCTTTCCGCATCGTGAAAGGCGGTATAAAAAAAGTCTTCATTCAGCCACTTGCGAAGCGTACAGGTCTCCCAAGTAATATCATCCCATTCCGTATGGTACTCGCGCGCTTCGAGTGCTTTGTTGCTGATAAGCAGCGCTTTGCCTTCCTGTTTGTCAAGCACGATCCATTCAATTTCTTCTTTCCCGTTTGAAGCATCGTTGTCCTGCTCGTAAGTCCCGAAAAACACTTTATCGCCAACATTTGCTTTTGATAAAAGGATCTGCGTTATGCTTTTTAGTCTTTCGGCGCTATCCTTATATTCCAGCCCGGTCAAAAGCATATAAGCAGGCTCATAATCGCCGGAATCAACGAGTTTTATTGCTCTGTCATATTTACTTGATGCGATGACTTCGCTGTTGCCGATTTCTTCAAGCAACGCATAGGCAGAATCATAGTTTTCGGAATCAATGAGTTTCATTGCTTTTTCAAACTTACAGGAATCAATCTTTTCAACACTATCCTTATATCCTTCCATTGCCGCAAATGCAGAAATTGCTTCATCATATTTTTCTTCATTCATCAGCGCGATGGCGGCATTGTACTTAGCAGTCGGTATGATTACCGTATTGAGCACGATGATAAACGCGATACACGCTGCAACGATCGGAGTCACAATCTTGGCGATCTTGATCGCTTTTTTCTTTGCCGCTTCGGCGGCAATCCGCGCTTTTTCGGCTCTGCGCGCGGCTTCCAGTCGGTCGGCTTCTTCCTTTGCTTTGATTTCTTCGATTTTCTTTTGGCAAGCGTAGATCTGCTTGTCTGCATCCTTCCAACCGGAAATCATTTGGAATACTTTGATCGCTTCTTCATAATAAACGACCTTTTCGCCTCTCATCTTTAACTTGGCAGAAGAATATACGGCATCCTTGCGGCAAACCTCCGCCTTTTCAAGGCATTGTTCGGCAAGAGTGTCTGCGTCTTTGAAGCCGGGGATGCTTGCAAAAGCCTTTGCGGCATCACGGAAAGATTCTTCCGAGCGAGCCGTCATTTCGCTGACGGCTTCGTTATAGATTTCATTCTTGCGCGCCGTCTCGTTGCGCTCGTTGATCTGCGCGATATACCCGCGCATTTCTTTTTCAAGTGCCTCGTCGCCGAAGCGGATGACCTTTGCGAAATTATCCCTATCATCAAACAGTTTGGCACAGTCGGCTAATTTTTTGCGGTTCGTTACCTGCAATTCCGCCATCAGTTTGCCGAGATAGGCATTTGCATTCTTCGGGTCGATATCCAAAACCTTTTCGCAGTAGATATTGGCATCCTGCCACTTGCCGTCTTCAAGGAAGAGGAAGACTCTTTCAAGGAGCGGAGCAGTTTCGGCACTATTGGCACCGACAATGACCGTTTCCTTTACGGTCGTTTTCGGTGCGTCTGATTCAATGATTTTCCTGATACCTCGGATCAAATCCTGCATAAAGCCGAGTTTTCCCATATCCTGTGCCTGCAAATGTGAAAATTCTTCCGGCAGATCATAGGGGTCCATATCACGGTATGCGGGAATGAGCATTTTCTTTGCGCCGTTTTTGATAAGTGCGAGATAACGGCTCCATTCATTCTTTACCCATACGGCGTTGAAATATTCGGGCTTTGTGCCGAGTACGACCATAACTTTGGAGGAGTTCAGCGCGGCGAAGATATACGGTTCATAAGCCGTACCGAGTTTGTCTTCAAGTGTGATACGGGAGAAGAAGACCTTGAAGCCCTCTTGTGTGAGTTGATGATACAGATCATTGGCAAGAACGCTGTCCTGCGTGCGGCGACCGTTGGCATCCGTTTCCTTGTAGCAAATGAAAACATCAAACGGCTCTTCCTTGGAGGAAATTTCTAAAATGCCTTTTTGTATTTCGTCGATCGCTTTCGCTTCGTCCTCATAGATGGTTTTCTGATAACCGTCCGCGTATTGCAGGGCGGACTTGTAGTCCTCATCGGCGAAGATCGAGGTAAATTGCGCACGGTTGACGGTGGGAATACGCTTGTGCGAGGAGGGATCCTCCACATATTCGATACCGTAACGGCAGAGAACGAGCGACCAATACGCCTCGGCGTCGGTGTTGTCCTCGTTTAAGATTTGCTCATAGATCGACATTGCCTTGTCGAAATCATTGCTTCGGCGGAAATGGTTGGCTCTGTCGTAAAGATTTGCTTTCTTGTCGTCATCAAGACGGGGAAGCGTTTGCTTCGTTCCGCACGAATCGCAGACACCGACGGTCGCTCCCTGCTCAAATTCTATCGTGCCGCCGCACATTTTACACTTGAAGATTGACATTTGTAATTTTCTCTCCTTATATCACTTTAAGAACTTACATTTCTTATTTCTATCCTCAATCAGCACAACAACCTCATCCGCGAGATTACCGATACTGTCCGCACCGCCGGTCACGGCATCGGAAAACGCACTGAATTTCAGCGTGATCTGACTTTCAACATCGGCGAGGGCATCATTGCTCATCGGGTCGGAATAGCGGATCGCCTCAAAGACTTTTTCGCACGCGGCTTTTGCTTCTTCGCTCTTTGCCTTGGCAAGAAGTGTTTCGGCATCGACCGTCAGCGATTTGATGAAAAAGGTCTGTGCTTTGACTGTTTCCCCCGTTTTGCTGACCACCTCCGCGGCGGCGGATGCCTTGACCACGGCGATGGCGTTAAAGGCGAGGATCGCAAGGCAGGCGATGGCGGCGATCCAACCGGGGCAGTTCGGGATCAGCAGAAGCACCGCGCCGAAAACAAGCATCAAAATGACGGCAGTATAACTGATCGAAATCAGCGGAACATTGTAAAAGAGTTTTTCCGCGTTTTCCGCTTTGAACGCGGCATCGGCGCAGATGAGATTGCCGATAAACGCAGCAATCACAAATGCCCAGACTACCCAAAAGCGGGCATCGTAAACAACGGTGAAGCCCGGAATGATCGGACGCACCAAAAAGACAACGGCATTAAAAAGTGCAAGCAGGATCGCCCAAACGATCGTGTATGATCTGAAACCTTTTTTCATAGTTTTCCCCTCACATTAAAGAATACTTTTCAGAAGTTCTGCCTTCATATTTGCAAACTCTTCTTCGGTGATAAGTCCGGCATCTTTCATCACGGTCAGTTTTTCGATTTTTGCTTTGAAAGCCGCCATATCATCTGTCGGAGCGGCGGAAGCAGGAGCAGGAGTTTCTGCCGCCGCGTTCATTGCACCGTTTACGGCATTACCGACCACACCGCCGACCGCACCGCCGACACCTGCCATCGTGCCGAGTCCGACACCCATATTGGTAAATTGCCCGACTGCCTCGTTTTGCGCCACTTTTTCGGCAACATCAAAGCCACGCTCCTGAGCGTATGTGTAGCCTTCCTGCGCACGCTTGGTCGCCTGTGCCTGCGAATCAATGACGACTTTTTGCGCTTCGGTCTGCGCATAGATGATATCGGTCTGCTGGCGGAGTTTTGCCTCGGCAATGTCGGCGTACTGACGGAAGTGCAATTCTTTGAATTTTTCGTACTGACGCTCGCCGTCGGGCTTGACAACGGAGGTGACAAAGAAACGCTCTAATGAAACGCCGTAATCCGCAAAATCGGGAATGAGCAATTTGTGTATGTTTTCACTGAAATTGGTCAAATTTTCGTCGATCTCAAAAATATTGATGGCATTGGCTTTCATCACCTGCGCAATGTAAGTTTTGACCTTTGTCATCAAAAAGGCGCGGAAAAACGACATCAGTTTTTCCTGCCCCAAATAGTTTTCCGTTCCTACCAATTTCAAAAGCAGTTTGCGGCTGTCTGCCGCGCGAAGTGACATTTCACCGCTTGCGCCGATGGAGATCGGAAAGCCGTAAGTGGGATCAACATACTGCACTTTGCTGTCCGTGCCCCATTTAAGAGACATCTGCTCGGTCTTGTTGATGAAATAAACCTCGCAATGAAACGGCGTTTCTCCGTCGGTCGTGCGGTTGAGCAGTTTTCCGATCTTAGGAATATTCTGCGTTTCCAGCGTGTAGCGTCCCGCCCCGAACAGATCAAGTGCCTGCCCGTTCATAAAGAAAATCGCTTCCTGACTTTCGTGGACAATGAGTTGCGTCAGCGAGTTGAAATCTTCGCACGGATGCTTCCAGATGAAGGTGGAATTATCCCCTTCGTATTTGATGATTTCGGCAATAGACATAGTGTTCCCCTCTCTGTATAAATTCTGATCTTTAACACAATCCTATCCTAATAGTGTGCTAATGTCAAGATAAATTCTTGTTATTAACACAAACGGAGGCGAAGATTGTGAAAATATACGATTTTGAGGGGAGAAAAAATGTCTGCGGTGATCGTATCCATGAGGCGCGATGCAAGCACCGGCTGACGCAGAGTGATGTCGCGGCACAACTGCAAGTGATGGGCATCACGATGGAGCGCGACAGCGTATCACGCATTGAAATCGGCACAAGATTTGTCGCGGATTATGAGTTGCGCGCTTTGGCAAAAATTCTGAAAGTAACCGTCAACTGGCTTTTGGAAATGGAATAACGAGCCTTCAATCGCCGAGTGTCTTTACGAACACTCGGCGATTGAAGGCTCTTTTTGTTTCTCTAATCACTTATTGAAATTGCTCGGCATAGCGCACGGTTTCCATTGCATCCACGGCGTAATGGTCTGCACCGATCTTTTCGGCGTATTCCTTCGTCAAAACCGCACCGCCGACCACGATTTTGACATCGGGTGCTTTTGCACGCAAAAGACGGATGGTCTTTTCCATATAAGGAACAGTCGTGGTCATCAAAGCCGAGAGACCGACGATGGCGGCGTGTTGTTCTATGGCGGCAGAGACGATCATTTCCGGCTTGATATCCTTGCCGAGATCAATGACCTCAAAGCCGTAGTTGGCAAGAAGCATTCGCACAATATTTTTCCCGATATCGTGAATGTCGCCCTGCACGGTCGCAAGCACGATCTTTATACCGTTTTTTTCGCGTTTAATGGTGTTGGATGCTTTGATCTGCTCAAAGGCGCAGGAAGCGGCTTCCGCACTCATCAGCAGTTGGGGGAGAAAGACGGTTTTATGCTCAAAACCGATGCCGACCTGATCAAGCGCGGGAATGATATGCGCGTTGATGATCTCCATGGCATCGAGCGTTTGCAGCATGGATTTGGCGAGTTCACCGGCTTTTGTTTTGAGCCCTTTTACGATTGCCTGCGCAAGCGTCATAGCGGTATTTTCAACCGGCGCTTCCGCTTTTTTTTCGGTGCCTTCGGCATAGGCGATGAAGTCAAGACAGTTTTCATCCAGCGCGTTGAGAACGCGGAATGTATGATAAGCCAACATCATTTCACCGGAGTTGGGATTGATTATGGCGGCGGTGAGACCGGCATAAAGAGCGGCGGTAAAGAATGCGGCATTGATCTCACCGCGGTTGGGAAGACCGAACGATACATTGGAAACGCCCAAAGAGGTGCGGCATCCCAGCGTTTGGGTGATGAGGGAAATGGCTTGCAAGGTCACAATTGCGGCATTTTTGTCGGCGCTCACGGTGAGTGCAAGAGGGTCGAAAACGATGTCGTTTTTTGCAATGCCGAACTGTTCGGCACGCGCTAAAATGCGCTTTGCGATCTCCAAACGCCCCTGCGCTGTGTCGGGGATGCCGTTTTCATCGAGCGTGAGCGCGATAACGGTGCCGCCGTACTTCTTGATCAGAGGAAAGACGGCGTTCATACTCTCTTTTTTGCCGTTGACCGAGTTGACCAAAGGCTTTCCGATGTAGCGGCGCATGGCTTTTTCCATCGCCGTATAGTCGGAAGTGTCGATTTGCAGCGGAACATCGCAGACGCTTTGCAATTCGCCGATGATGTCCGGCAGTAACTCCGCTTCGCTGATGTCCGGGATGCCGACATTCACATCCAAAATGTGCGCGCCCTTTTCCTGCTGGGTGATGCCTTCATTCAAAATGTAAGTGAGATCACGCTCGGCAAGCGCGAGTTTGAGCCGCTTTTTGCCCGTAGGATTGATCCGCTCACCGATGAGGACGGGATAACGGTCAAAATCGACTGCTTTCGTGGAAGAACAGACCACGGTTTTTTGCTTGTTTGTCACGGCGACGGGGGAGAGGTCGCGGATCGCCGAGACGGTTTTTTCAATATGTTCGGGTGTCGTACCGCAGCAGCCGCCGACGCAGCGCACACCCATTTTCACCGCCGTGCGCATTTCATCGGCAAATTGATCGGGCGTGATGTCAAAAACAGTTTTGCCGTCCGTAACTTTCGGAATGCCGGCATTGGGCTTCATCAAAACAGGGACGGAAGCAAGCGACAGATATTCTTTGACGACGGGCATCAGACCGTCGGGACCGAAAGAACAGTTTACGCCGATCACATCGGCTCCCATTCCTTCAAGCATCGCCACCATCACCGCAGGCGACGAGCCGCTGAGTAAGCGGCCGTCCTGAGAATAGGCATTGGAGACGATAACGGGGAGATCGGAGTGTTCTTTTGCCGCCAAAAGCGCGGCTTTGGTCTCGTAGCAATCGTTCATCGTTTCGATGAAAATGCCGTTCGCACCTGCTTTGACACCGGCGGAAATGACAGGGACATACGCCGCAACGGCATCTTCAAAATCCAGATCACCCAACGGCGCAAGCAGTCTTCCGGTCGGGCCTAAATCCAAAAGGACGAATTTTTCCTGCTCGCCGCAAGAAAGCGCGGCGGCTTTTTTCGCATGAGAAACTGCCGCGGAAACCGTCTTTTCGATTTCTTTCACGCTGTATTTGAGTGCATTTACACCAAAAGTATTGGTGACGACGGCATTGCTACCGGCATCAAAATAGGCTTGATGCAAAGCAATGACGGCATCGGGATTTTCCGTATTCCATTTTTCGGGCGGCATCCCTGCCGGAAGACCGGCGGCTTGCAAGAGCGTGCCGGTACCGCCGTCAAGCACCAAAATGCGGTTTTGGATGAATTCTTTGAGTGTCATGGGACTTCTCCTTTATTTGCGGCAAATTCCCGCAATGGCAGTGACCGATTTGGAGGGCATCATCAAAAGGCTTTTTGTGAGGGAAATGCCCAAAAGACGATGACAATCCAAGGCGGAGAGGATATCGCTTTGCATCGCAAGCGGCAGATCACCGTATCCGGGACTGAATCGGGGTTTTAAGACAAACCCCTGCGCGTCATAGTACGCTTTGCGCTCGCGGCAAAAGGCATCGCAAAGGGTTTCGATCCGCTCGGTTGCGATCGCCTGGATCAAAACGGCGCGTGTGGGGGATAGACGCGAGTATTTCGCCGTCAGACGATCGGGCAGAATGCCGACCGTTGCGGCAAAAAGCAGAATTTTTTCCGACTCGCCCAAAGCCTTTTGCAGATCCTTCGATGCCGTTTTGGCAAATCCGAGATCAAGTCCTTCGGCAGTATGTTCGATCGGAAACTCGGCAAATGCCGCTTTTCCCTCCAAACTGCGCAGATCGTCAAGACACTCGGCGAGGGGGAGACCTTCTGCCGTTTTGGTTTTGGCATAACGCAGGATCTCGGCTGTGTCAAAATCGGGCAAAGAGACCGTTCGGTATTGCGGCGAGATCATAGCGATTTACCGAGAATGGACGAAAGATTTTTGAGGATATTTTCGGCGACATCGGGCTTGTTCATCGTGTAGATATGCACATGGTAGATGCCGTTTGCGAAAAGGTCGATGATCTGATCGGTCGCATAGGCGATGCCGGCTTGCTTCATTGCCTCGGGATCGGAGCCGAAACGGTCGACCAGACTTTTGAAACGCTGCGGAACAAAAGAGCCGGAGAGACTGACAGCACGCGCCACCTGCTTTGCATTGGTGATGGGCATAATGCCGGGCAAAACGGGTACGGTGATGCCGGCTTCGCGGATTTTGAAAAGGAAATTATAAAAAAGATTGTTGTCGAAAAACATTTGCGTGGTCAGAAAATCACAGCCGGCTTCGACTTTTTCTTTGAGATGGCGGATATCTTCGCGCTGATCGGCACTTTCGGGGTGGATCTCGGGATAGCACGCACCGCCGATGCAAAAACCGCCGGCTTGTTTCAGTTCCTCCACGAGTTGACAGGCGTATTGATAGTCCCATGTACTGCGATCCTGTCCCTGCATTTCCTCGGGAATATCGCCGCGCAGTGCCATGACATTTTCAATGCCCGAGGCTTTCAAAGCCCGGATGCGCTCCTTGACCGTCTTTTTGGAGGAGGAAACGCAGGTGAGGTGTGCCAAAGACGGCACACCGTAGTGCGCATTGATGTTTTCGGCGATGGCGAGCGTATATTGACTCGTGCCGCCGCCGGCACCGTAAGTTACGCTGACAAAACCGGGTTTGAGTGCGGCAATCTGCTCGGTGGCGGATTTGACCGAGTCGAAATTTGCGTCGGTTTTGGGCGGAAATACTTCGAAGGAAACGGTGAATTTTTTCTCGTTTAATTGCTCGATGATCTTCATAACGCAATCTCCTAACGGATGTCGGTAATATCGTAGGGCGTGGTCTGATAGACGAAATAGTTGAGCCAATTCGCAAACACCATGTGTGCGCAGGAGCGCCAGGTGACCATGGGCTCTTTGCTCGGATCGTCATCGAGAAAATAGTTTTTCGGCACGGCGATGGGAAGCCCTGCTTCCTTGTCGCGGCGGTATTCCTTTCCCAAAGAAGCGGCATCGTATTCCACATGCCCCATCAGATAGATCTGCTTGCCCTCATCGGTGGAAACGGCATAAACGCCGGTCTCTTTCGATGTGGAAAGGATTTTCAGTTCTTTGCACTTTTTGATATCCTCGATATCCACGCTTGTGTAACGCGAATGCGGCACCATAAAAACATCATCAAATCCGCGAAAGAGGATCGAGGAGCGATGATCGACCGTGTGGGCAAAAACGCCGAATAGTTTCTCTGCAAGAGCGTGCTTTTGGATGCCGTGGTGATAATAAAGACCGGCTTGCGCTCCCCAACAGATATGGACGGTGCTGTGAACATGCGTTTTGCTCCACTCCATGATCTCGCACAGTTCATCCCAATACTCCACCTCTTCAAAGGGCAGTTTTTCCACGGGAGCGCCGGTGATGACCATGCCGTCAAAAAAGCGGTCTTTCACATCGTCGAAAGTCTTGTAAAAAGAGAGAAGATGCTCTTCCGATACATTTTTAGAGCGGTGCGTTTTCGTGTGAAGCAGTTCCACTTCCACCTGCAAAGGTGTGTTGCCGAGCAGACGCAAAAGCTGGGTTTCGGTTTCAATCTTGTTGGGCATCAAATTCAAAACGGCGATCTGCAAAGGACGGATATCCTGCGTGATGGCGCGTGTCTCGCTCATCAGGAAGATGTTTTCGTCTGTCAAAACCTTGAAAGCAGGCAGCTCGTTGGGAATTTTAATCGGCATTTTAATACCTCTTTACTATTGGATTTCGGAAAGTGCCTGACGGATATCGTCGATCAGATCCTGTGCATTTTCAATGCCGCAGGAAAGACGAACGAGGTCGGGCGATACACCGGCGGCAAGCAGTTCTTCGTCGCTCATCTGGCGGTGCGTCGTACTTGCCGGATGCAAACAACAGGTTTTGGCGTCGGCAACATGCGTTTCGATCGCGGCGACTTTGAGGTGTTTCATAAAAGTCTCTGCGGCTTTTCTGCCGCCCTTGATGCCGAAACTGACCACACCGCAAGAGCCGTCGGGGAGATACTTTTGCGCACGCTCGTAATACCGGTCACCGGGCAGACCGCAGTAGTTGACAAAGGAAATGTGCGCATCCTGCCGCAAAAATTCCGCGATTTTCTGCGCATTTTCGCAATGACGCCTGACGCGCACATGCAGGCTTTCCAAACCGAGATTGAGGAGGAACGCATTCTGCGGAGACTGTACCGAGCCGAAATCACGCATCAACTGTGCGGTGCATTTATTGATAAAAGCACCTTCAATACCGAATCGCTCGGCGTAGACAACGCCGTGATAACTTTCGTCCGGCGTGCAAAGACCGGGGAATTTTTCGGGATATTTCATCCAATCGAATTTGCCCGAATCCACGATGCAACCGCCGAGCGCGGCGCCATGCCCGTCCATATATTTGGTGGTGGAGTGTGTGACGATATCCGTGCCCCATTCAAAGGGACGGCAGTTGATCGGTGTTGCAAAGGTGTTATCCACGATCAGCGGCACACCGTGTGCGTGCGCCGCAGCGGCAAAGCGCTCAATGTCGAGAACGGCGAGCGCGGGATTGGCGATCGTTTCACCGAAGACCGCTTTGGTGTTCGGGCGGAACGCATCGGCGAGTTCTTCGTCGGTGCAATCGGGGGAGACAAATGTGAAATCCACACCCATTTTGCGCATCGTGACCGCAAAGAGATTATAAGTGCCGCCGTAGATGGCGGAGCAGGCGACGATATGGTCGCCGCATTGCGCAATGTTGAATGCCGCATAGAAATTGGCGGCCTGACCGGAAGAGGTCAGCATTGCCATACTGCCGCCTTCCAACGCACAGATTTTTGCCGCGACTGCATCGTTGGTGGGATTGGCGAGACGGCTGTAAAAATAACCGTCATCTTCCAAATCAAAGAGTTTACCCATATCCTCACTCGTCGCATATTGAAATGTGGTGCTTTGGACGATGGGGAGTTGTCTCGGCTCCCCGTTTTTCGGCGTATAGCCGCCTTGGACGCATTTGGTTTCGATTTTCATCTTTGCAATCCTCCGAAAAATATTAGTAAGCATTATATCACGGCTTTTTTGCAACTGCAATAAAAACTAATACATTTCTTGTCTATTTCCCCATTTTGCCGCAAATGTGTGAATATGGCACAATGATGACGCACAAATTCTCATAAAAATTGTAAGTATTTTTGGCTGAAAACGGTTGACAATGGCGAAAGGTGTGCTATAATCTTGAAAAAAGACAGGAGGATATCGGAAATGCGTACGGTTTTTGCCAATACTCGTACCTCTGCCGTAGTCGGTGCTACGGGCGTTTCCGTGCGCGCTTGTGCCTCTTGCAATACTGCTCTTCTTGCGGATACCGTTATGGTGTCCGCTATTATTTTGCGCTCTTTGCGAATTATGGGCCTTTTGATTGCTCGAATTATTGAAAAGGGCTCCCAATTCCCCCAAAGGGTGCGCGTTTTTTAACGCAATCTGAAGTTATAGATAACTGACAGATTTCCTTTTGCGGGGTCTGTCGGTTTTTTGTTTTATTGGAGGTTATTATGGCTGAGTTTGAAAACGAACGATTGCAGGCGGTCGCCATGCGTATCCGCACGATGCGCGAGATCTGCGGCTTCTCCGAAGATGAAATGGCGGGGAAGACGGAAGTCTCTCTTGCGGATTACAGACTGTACGAATCGGGCAAAGAGGATTTTCCCTTTACCTTTATCCATAAATGCTCCATTGCCTTCGGCGTCGGTATTACCGATTTGCTTGAAGGGCATACGGCGCATCTTTCGTCCTATTCGATTACGCGCAAGGGGAACGGACAGGAGACGGTCAAGGAAAACGGTATCGAAATCAGCAACCTTGCGCCGATGTTTCTCAAAAAGATATCCGAGCCGTATTTTGTCCGCTATGAATTCAAGCAAGAATTGCAGGATCAGCCCATTGCGCTCACCAGCCATTCAGGTCAGGAATTTGACTATATCCTCAAAGGCCGTCTCAAAGTGCAGATCGGCGAGAATATCGAGTATCTGAGTGAAGGCGACAGTATCTATTATAACAGTTCCACCCAGCACGGTATGGTCGCCGTGGACGGTGCGGATTGCGTCTTTTTGGCGGTGGTGCTGCCGGGTGAAAAGCAAGAAGAGCATTTTGTCAAAAATACGCTCCTTCGCCCTTACAAACAGCAGGAAGGAAAATTGGCAGTTTCCAAATTCATCACCACGGAGGAAGACGAAAACGGACTTTTGCAGTCCATCCGTTTCCAAAACGAGGATCAGTTCAATTTTGCCTTTGACATTGTGGATGAACTCGGCAGAACAAAGCCGAATAAACTTGCCATGATCCATGTTGCCGATGATCTGACCGAACGCCGTTTTACCTTCCGCGACATCAAACGCGCCTCTGCACAGGCGGCAAATTACTTCAAATCCATCGGCGTGCGTGCAGGAGATCGCGTGATGCTCGTGCTCAAACGGCGCTATCAGTTCTGGTTTGCCATTTTGGGTTTGCATAAGATCGGCGCGATCGCCATTCCGGCGACCAATCAACTCCAAGCGCATGATTTTCTCTACCGTTTCCAAACCGCATCGGTCGGTTATATCCTTTGCGCCGATGACGCAACTGCCGATCAGGTCGATCTTGCGGCGCAGGACTATGACGGCGATCTGACGAAGATTTTGCTCGATCATGACCGGGAAGGTTGGCACAATTACGATGAAGAGAGCCAATTATTCAATGTCCATTTTTACCGTACCGCTGATACGCCGTGCGGCGATGCACCGATGCTGTTGTTTTTTACTTCCGGCACGACCGGTTATCCGAAAATGGCACTACATTCTTACAAATATGCGCTCGGTCATTATATTACGGCAAAGTATTGGCACGGTGTGAGTGAAAACGGTATCCATTTCACGATTTCCGACACGGGCTGGGGTAAAGCACTCTGGGGCAAACTCTACGGGCAATGGCTTTGTGAAGGCGCGGTCTTTACATACGACTTTGACCGTTTCCATGCGGCATCGATCCTTTCGATGTTCCCCAAATACAAGATCACGACTTTCTGCGCACCGCCGACGATGCTGCGCATGATGGTGAAAGAAGACCTTTCAAAATACGATTTTTCCTCGCTGGTGCATATCACCACGGCAGGGGAGGCGCTCAATCCCGAAGTATACAAACAGTTTTTGGATGCAACGGGGCTTCACATCTGTGAGGGCTTCGGTCAGACGGAATTGACGCTTGCGATCGGCAATCTCATCGGAGACCGCGTAAAAGTCGGCTCAATGGGCAAAGCCTCTCCGCTGTACGATATCAAATTGCTTCTTCCGGACGGAACGGAAGCGAAGATGGGCGAAAGCGGCGAGATCTGTGTAAAAACATCCGAAAATGTACCGTGCGGTTTGTTCCTCGGTTATTATCAAAACGAAGCGGCAACGAAAGAGGCATGGCACGACGGATATTACCACACGGGCGATCTTGCGTGGAAAGACGAAGACGGTTTTTATTGGTATGTCAGCCGTATCGACGATGTGATCAAGTCCTCCGGCTACCGTATCGGGCCGTTTGAGATCGAAAATGTCATTATGGAACTGCCGTATGTTTTGGAGTGCGGCGTTTCGGCAGCCCCTGATCCCGTGCGCGGTCAAGTGGTCAAGGCGAGCATCGTTTTGGTCAAGGGAACGGATGGGACAGAAGAACTCAAACGCGAAATCCAGGAGTATGTCAAGAAAAATACCGCGCCGTATAAATACCCGCGCATCGTGGAATTTTGTGACTCGCTGCCCAAGACGATCAGCGGCAAGATCATCCGCAATCAGCTTTGAGATAGCAGGTGTTTTATGGACGATAAACGCATAACCATACTGTGCGGTCATTACGGGAGCGGCAAATCCAATCTTGCAGTCAATCTGGCACTTGACTTGAAAAAGCGCCATACGCGTGTCGCGCTTGCGGATCTGGATATCGTCAATCCGTATTTCCGCTCGGCTGACAGTCGGGAATATTTGCAAACGCAGGGCATTCGGCTCATTGCATCCGATTTTGTCAATACCAATCTCGATGTGCCGGCATTGCCGCCGGAAATGTATACGCTTTGCGATGATAAGACATCCCATGCCGTGATCGACCTCGGCGGCGATGACCGCGGTGCTCTGGCATTGGGAAGACTGCGCGAAAGACTGCTTGAAGAAAACGATTACGCGATGCTTTTCGTGCTCAATGCCTACCGCCCGTTGACACGGACACCGCAAGAAGCGATGGAAGTGATCGCGGAGATCGAGGCGGCGGGCGGAATTCCCGTTACGGGACTGATCAACAATTCCAATCTCGGGAGAGAAACGGACGAACAAACGGTGCTTGATTCGCTCCCGTTTGCAAACGAGGTGTCGCACCTTTCGCAACTTCCGATCGTTGCGACCGCCGTGCATCGGGACTTATATGAAGGACTGTCGTCCGAAATTCCCGATCTCTTTGCATTGACCTTACAAAACAATGTGCCGATTTGAAAAAGAAAGGAAGAAAACTATGGCAAAATTGACATTTCAGACAGACTACTGTAAAGGGTGCGGACTCTGCGTGAGTGCCTGCCCGAAAAATCTTTTGAAAATCTCCACGGAGATCATCAATCAGAAAGGACACTATATCGCCGTTTTGACGGACGAAAACGCCTGTGTCGGCTGTGCTTCCTGCGCATTGATGTGTCCGGACTGCGTTATCAAGGTCGAAAGGTAAGGTGAACGATATGTCGGAAAAAGTTTTGATGAAGGGCAATGAAGCCATTGCTGAGGCGGCGATCATTGCCGGATGCAGACACTATTTCGGTTACCCCATCACGCCGCAAACGGAGATCGCCGCTTATATGGCGAAGAGAATGCCGAAGATCGGCGGTGTGTTTTTGCAGGCGGAAAGCGAACTTGCCGCTATCAATATGGTCTACGGTGCGGCATCGGCAGGTGTGCGTGCGATGACCTCTTCTTCCAGCCCCGGTGTTTCGCTCAAACAGGAGGGTATCTCCTATCTTGCCGGCTCTGACCTGCCGTGTGTGATCGTCAACGCACAGCGCGGCGGTCCCGGTCTCGGCGGTATCCAGCCGAGTCAGGGCGACTATTTCCAGGCGACCAAAGGCGGCGGTCACGGCGATTATCATATTTTTGTACTGACACCGGCTTCCGTGCAGGAAATGGCGGAACTGACGGTGAAGGCCTTTGCCCTTGCCGATACATACCGGATGCCCGTTATGCTTTTGACCGACGGTACGATCGGACAGATGATGGAGCCCGTATCACTGGATCTGACGATTGATCCTGCGCCCGAAAAGCCTTGGGCGACGACGGGTACAAAGTGTGCTCGCAAGCACAATATCGTCAACTCTCTCTATCTGAGTCCGGACGAGTTGGAGCGCACCAACTTTGAGCGTTTTGAACGCTATGCCTATATCGAAGAGCACGAGGCGATGTGGGAAGAATTTATGACCGAGGACGCCGATGTGGTCGTTGCGGCATTCGGCATTGCCGCCCGTATTTCCAAAAATGCGGTCGTTGCCGCCCGCAAAGAGGGATTGAAAGTCGGTATGATCCGTCCGAAAGCCGTGTGGCCGTTCCCCAAAAAACCGTTTGCAGAGGCGGCAAAAAAAGGACAGAAGATCGTATGCGTGGAACTGTCTATGGGACAGATGATCGACGATGTGCGCCTTGCAAGCGATTGCCGCGTACCCGTTACGCTTTGCCATCATGCCGGCGGCATCGTACCGACACCGCGTGAAGTTCTGGAAGCCATTCGCCGCGCGTAAAGGAGGTAAACTATGATCGTTTTTGAAAAAACCAAAGTTTTGACCGATGTGCCGTTTCACTATTGCCCGGGTTGCACGCACGGTATCATCCATCGCCTTGTGGCGGAAGCCATTGACGAACTCGGGATCGAAGGGAAGACCGTCGGTGTTGCTCCGGTGGGGTGCGCGGTGATGGCGTATGATTATTTCAACTGCGATATGATCGAAGCCGCCCACGGCAGAGCCCCTGCCATTGCAACGGGCGTGAAGCGTTCCATTCCCGAAAATATCGTCTTTACCTACCAGGGTGACGGTGACCTCGCCTCGATCGGTACGGCGGAGATCGTCCATGCGGCGGCACGCAATGAAAATATCACCGTTGTTTTCATCAACAACGCCATTTACGGTATGACCGGCGGACAAATGGCACCGACCTCATTGCCCGGTCAGGTGACGCAGACTTCGCCTTACGGCAGAGATCCCAAACTCTGCGGTTATCCCGTGAAAGTTTGCGAGATGCTTTCCGAATTGGAAGGACCCGAGTTTTTACAGCGCGTCACTGTCAATTCTCCGTCCCGCGTGCGCGAGGCGAAAAAAGCAATTAAAAAGGCATTCCAAAATCAGATGGACGGTAAGGGCTTTTCCCTCATTGAGGTGCTTTCCGCCTGCCCGACCAACTGGGGACTTGCGCCGACGGCGGCATTGCAATGGATCGACGAAAAGATGATCCCGTATTATCCGCTCGGCGTATATAAAGACCGCTCGGCAGAGCAGGAGGTGCAGGCATGACGACTGAATTTCTTTTTGCCGGTTTCGGCGGACAGGGCATTTTGTTTTCAGGCAAAATTCTCGCTTATAAGGCGTTGATGGAAGAGAAAAAACTCAGTTGGCTTCCGTCCTACGGTCCCGAAATGCGCGGCGGTACGGCAAACTGCGGTGTGATCATCGGCAATGAGCCGATCGGCGCTCCGATCGTATTGGAGCCGGATGTACTTGTGGCGATGAATCTTCCGTCTCTCGACCGTTATGAAAATGCGGTCAAACCCAATGGTGCGATCTATCTGGATTGCGACCTCATTGCCCGTAAAGTCGAACGCACGGATGTCAAAGTCACTTACATTCCGGCGACGACATTGGCAAAGCAAAACGGTCTGGACGGACTTGCCAATATGATCATTGTCGGCAAGATTCTCGCCGATCGCGGCGAATTTACGGAAAAGACCATTCGCGCGGCGCTCGAAAAGAATATCTCCGCACGCCATGCCGATATGCTGGATGCCAATATCCGTGCTTTGGAATTGGGACGGGATTTTGCCGTATGAGTGCGATGAAATTATGTGACGGAACGATCAGACTTTACCATAACGAATTGACTTTTCGCAAAAAGGTCGATATTGCGGTACTGCTCGATCGGATGAAAGTGCCCGTTATTGAAATCGGAGAGGTCAGCAATGCGATTGAAGACCGCTTGCTCATCCAATCCGTTTCCGCAAGTGTAAAAGACAGTACCCTTGCCGTTTCGATCGGGTTGGACGCGAGTTTGGCGGCGCCTTGCATGGAAAACCTCAAAGCGGCGAAACATGCACGGTTGCAAGTGGTTTCGGCATTGAGTACGGCACGAATGGAATATGTATTTCGCAAGAAATCGGGCGAGATGCTTGAAAGCGCAGTGGAAGCCGTCAAAGCCTGCTGCGCCGTCTGCGACGATGTCGAATTTTGCGCCGATGATGCGACGCGTGCCGATTTTGCCTATCTCAAAACGGTACTCTCTGCGGTCATTGCCGCCGGCGCGACCACCGTTACCCTTTGCGATACGGCAGGTACGGCGCTTCCGGACGAATTTGCCGCCTTTTGTAAGCGCGTAAGGGAGGAAGTGCCGGAAACGGCAAATGTCACCCTCGGTGCGTTGTGCCAAAATACGCTGGGACTTGCCGATGCCTGCGCGGTGGCGGCAATGCAAAACGGCGTCGGTGAGATCAAAGTTTCGGCTTGCCATCCTGATGCAGTTTCGCTTTCGGGCATTTTACGCATTCTTAATATGAAAGTCGGCACCTTCCCGATGCAGGCGGATATCAGTACGGAAAATGTGGGACAGCCGGTGATGGTCATCACCCGTCTTTGCAATCCGTCGGCAGAGGGGAACACCCCGTTTGAAGATGGCGTGCGTGCATTGCCAAACGATATTTTCTTCACCGAGCAGGACTCCCAAGAGACGGTCTCGGGCGAGATCGCCAAACTCGGCTATACGCTCTCAAAGGACGATGAGGAGAAAGTCTACAAAGCCTTTTTGCGCATCGTATCCAAGAAAAACCGCATTGATCTGCACGAATTGGAGGTCATTGTCGCATCCGAGGCATTGCAGGTGCCGCGCAGTTTCATTTTGGAGAATTCCATCGTGACGACGGGCAACAAGGAAGATGCCTTTGCCCACATCAAACTTTCGCGCAACGGACAGATGCTCGATGGTGTTTCGATCGGAAACGGTTCGGTGGATGCCTCTTTCCTCGCCATTGAGAAAATTACGGGTTGTCACTACGAATTGGACGATTTCCAGATCCAGGCGATCACCGAAGGCAAAGAGGCAATGGGACAAACGCTGGTCAAACTGCGCTCTCGCGGAAAAGTTTACTCCGGAAAGGGCGTTTCCACGGATATCGTGATCTCCGCGATCAAAGCCTATCTCAACGCACTCAACAAAATTGTTTATGAGGAGGAGCAGGCGTGAAACTATCGCTTTCTATGCGAGGCTGGTCGCAAGTGCCGTTTGAGACGCTCTTTCGCGAAAGTATCGAAAACCGCTTTGACGGTTTGGAATTCTGCGATACGCCGCAAGACGGTTATTGCGAAAAAAATCCTGCGGTGCGGGCGGAAAACAGTAACGCATTGAAAAGAATGTTCCGCGAGAACGATCTGACGCTTTGCTGTCTTGACACTTCGATCGTATTTGCGGATGAAGCACAAAAAGAAACGCTTTGCGCCTATATCCGCTATGCCGATAACCTGTCGATCCCGTTTCTTGCCTTTTCCGTTGCGGACGATGCCGACGAAACGCTGCTGCGGCTTCTCGGTGAGGTGCTTTCGTATGCGCAAACAGAGGGTGTCACTCTTTTGGTGAAGACGACGGGCGCATTATCCGATACAAAGAGGCTTTGCCGTTTGCTGGATCGTTTTGCCAGCGATCATCTCAATGCCCTTTGGGAAGTGGAGAAAACATTCCGTGTCGGCGGCGAAACGCCCGAGGAGACCGTAGAGCGGCTCGGTGCTTATATTCGCCATGTGCATATCCGCGACACCGACCAAGACGGACATCCGGCAGTTATCGGCGAGGGTATTTTGCCGATGGATCGCGTGATGCGCTCGCTTTCTTCGGTGGACTATGACGGGTTTATTTCACTGGAATGGGAACCGGATTTTCTGGGTATTTCCGATCACAGTGCCGTTTTCGCGCACTACATTTCATTTATGAACTGCTATGAGCACAAGAGCAATGCCGAGCGGTTGTATCTCAATTATGACGGAACGGGCAAATACATCTGGAAGCAGGACGAATTGATCGACCTGACCTTTTCCGGTGTACTCGATCGGCTTGCCGCGGAATTTCCCGATCGCCCTGCCGTGAAATATACCACTTTGGATTACAGCAGGACATACGCGGAATTTCGGGACGATGTCAACCGTATGGCGCAGGCATTGATCGCGCTGGGTGTCCGGCAGGGAACAAAGGTCGCGATCTGGGCGACGAATGTGCCGGAATGGTTTATCGCGTTTTGGGCGGTGACCAAGATCGGAGCCGTTTTCGTTTCGATGAATACCGCCTATAAGATACACGAGGTCGAATACATTCTGCGTCAATCGGACACACATACGCTTTTCATGATCTCGTCTACCAAAGATACGGACTACAAGGAAATTATCCGCGGGATCTGCCCGGAACTTGACAAGGCAACGGCAGGAGAGCCGCTTCATTGCAAACGCTTGCCGTTTTTGCGCCATATCGTGACGCTCGGCTTTCGTATGAACGGATGCCTTTCGGCGGAAGATTTGCCGGAAAAGAGCCGCTCGGTGCCGCTTTCGCAGGTGTTGCGCCTTGCCGCACAGGTGCGTCCGACCGATGTTTGCAATATGCAGTACACTTCGGGGACGACAGGCTTTCCCAAAGGCGTGATGCTCACGCATTACAATGTCATCAACAACGGTAAGTGTATCGGCGATCGCATGGGGCTTTCCACGGCAGATCGTATGATGATCCAGGTGCCGATGTTCCATTGCTTCGGTATGGTGCTTTCTATGACTGCGGCGATGACGCACGGCGCGACCATTTGTCCCTTGCCGTATTTTTCGGCAAAGGCATCGCTTGCGTGTATCAACCAGGAAAAAATCACCTGCTTCAACGGCGTGCCGACGATGTTTATCGCCATGTTCAATCACGCCGACTACCGCAAAACGGACTTTTCCTATATGCGAACGGGTATTATGGCAGGAGCAGGCTGTCCGCCGGCTTTGATGCGCCGCGCGGCAGACCCGAAAGAGATGAATATGCGCGGCATCGTCAGTGTTTACGGGCAGACGGAATCCTCACCGGGCAGTACGATGTCCGCATGGACCGATCCGCTTGATCTGCGGTGTGACACGGTCGGTTATGCGTTTGCGCATATCCGCACCAAGGTGATTGATCCCGATACGGGCAAAGAGTTGCCGGACAATCAAAACGGCGAATTCTGCTCCAAAGGCTATAACACCATGAAGGGCTATTACAAGATGCCCGGTGCTACGGCGGAAGCCGTGGACAGCGAGGGTTGGCTGCATTCGGGCGACCTTGCGATGCGCGATGAAAACGGGTGCTACCGTATCACCGGCAGACTCAAAGATATGATCATCCGCGGCGGCGAAAACCTCTATCCTAAGGAGATCGAAGAATTTATCTATACGCATCCTGCCGTCAAAGATGTGCAGGTCGTTGGCATCCCCGATGAAACCTACGGGGAAGAGGCGGCGGCGTGCATTATCCTGCGCGACGGTGAATGCGTGAGTGAAGAGGAGATGCGTCGGTTTATCACCGAGCGCATCGCGCGGCATAAAGTGCCGAAATATATCTTTTTTGTCGAGTCTTTTCCGATGAATGCGGCGGGAAAAGTGCTGAAATACCGCATACGGGAAACACTCACCGAACAAATCAAATCTTCTGCGCAAGCAGATAAATAAAATGGAGGAAAATACTATGAATACAGTTGAAATGATCGGCGAATACGGACATGAGCAAGTTGCATTTTTCAACAACGAAAAAGCAGGTTTGAAGTGCATCATTGCGGTGCACAGCACCAAACTCGGCCCTGCGATCGGCGGATGCCGTCTGTGGCCGTACAAGAACGAAGAAGAAGCACTTTTTGATGTGCTTCGCCTCTCACGCGGTATGAGTTTCAAAAATGCGGCGGCAGGTCTGCCTGTCGGCGGCGGCAAAGGCGTGATCATCGCCGATCCGTCCCAGAAGACCGATGCACTTTTTGAGGCGTATGCCGAGGCAGTGGAGACCTTCGGCGGCAGATATCTGACCGCGGAAGATGTCAACACCGATACCCACGATGCCGACATCATGCTGCGCAAGACGAATTATGTTGTCGGCCGTGCCAATGTCAGCGGCGATCCTTCTCCGATGACCGCCATCGGCGTTTTCGACGGTATCCGCGCAACGGCAAAGTTCCTCACCGGCTCCGACTCCCTCAACGGGATGAAGATCGCGGTGCAGGGACTCGGTAAGGTCGGTTTGGATCTTGCCGGTCAATTGCACGCGGCAGGTGCGAAACTGATCGTTTGCAACCGCTCAAACCGTGCGGTAATGGAAAAGGTCAAGGCAGAATACGGCGCACAGGAAGTCTCTTCCGACGAGATTTACGGCGTGGATTGCGATATTTTTGCTCCCTGCGCACTGGGTGCGGTCATCAACTACGATACCATTCCGCAGTTGCGCTGCAAGGCCGTTGCCGGTGCGGCGAACAATGTCATTTTGGATGATGCCTGCGGCGAAGCACTGAAAAAGCGCGGTATCGTTTATGCACCGGACTTCATCATCAACGGCGGCGGCGTTATCAATGCGGCGCAGGAAGCCTTCACGACTTACAACCGCGAGAATGTTTTGAAGCAGGTGCACAACATCTACAACACCGTCTACAACATCCTCGAAGAGTCGAAATCCAGCGGCGAGCCGGAAGGCGTCATCGCACAGAGATTTGCGGAAAACCGCATCAAAAACGGACTGTAATCCAATTCAAACAAAAAAGGAACCTGAGTTTTCTCAGGTTCCTTTTTTGCTTGTTTACGATGGTATTTTGCCTCTTTTTACTGCTATGGTTTATTTTGCCTATCAGAACGAAAAGTTGTATTTTAAATGCAGCGGATTGCCGCTATCAAAATTTTAGTGTTGAAAGGAATATAAAATGAAAACCGTAACTGAAAAATCAATTAAGAACTTTAAAAACTATTTGATAGAAGAAGAGAAATCTTCGGCAACTGTTGAAAAGTACATGCGCGATATTACTGCATTTGGAAATTGGCTCAACGGGAAAAAAATTTGCAAAGCGATCGTGATTGAGTATAAGAACAGCATCATTTGTTCTTACGCACCGACCAGTGTCAATTCTATGCTATCTTCCATCAATCATTATTTCATGTATATGGGCTGGTATGAGTGCAAAGTCAAGACAATTAAAATACAAAAACAAATATTTGCAAAGAAAGAAAAAGAGTTAACGAAGAAAGAATATGAGAAACTGCTGGAAACGGCAAAAAGAAAGAATGATGAAAGGTTATTTTTTTTGATGCAAACCATTTGCAGCACGGGCATTCGGGTGTCGGAATTGCAATACATAACAAGGGAAGCGGTGGAAAAAGGTCAGGCGTGTATCAATTGCAAGGGCAAAATGAGAATTGTTATATTACCCGAAAAACTCGGAGCAGCATTAAGAGCGTACGCAAAGAAACAAAAAATTGAAAGCGGTCCGATCTTTATCAGCAGAAATAAAAAGGCATTGGATAGAAGTAACATTTGGAAAATGATGAAGAATTTATGTGAATCGGCAGGCGTCGAAAAAGACAAAGTATTTCCGCATAATTTCAGGCACCTGTTTGCACGCACCTATTATTCCATCGAAAAAGATGTTGTAAGACTTGCGGATATTTTGGGACATTCCAGTGTCAACACAACGAGAGTATACACTATGGAGACGGGTGAAGTGCACCGCTTGCAGATTCAAAAACTCGGTTTACTTTTTTGCTGAAAAGCCCATTGACAACATAATTTGCATTATGTTGTCAAAATCATTTTTTTAAATCATTTTTGCAAATCAAAACTGTTATAAGAGTAGAAATGCACAATTGAGGTTTAATGCAAAACTCAATTTATTATTGCAATATAAGACAAAAATTGCCCATTAAAAACAACAAAAAACTTGAAAACAAGCAAATAAAAATTATTGACAAATTTCGACAAAGATGGTATATATAGGAGTATATTCTTGCTGATATTGTGTAGTGTTTTTACCCATTGACAACATAATGCAAATTATGTCGTAGAAAAAGCAAGGAAGTTTTACGCTTTTTATTCAGATTAACATTAAAAATGCAGATAAAAATGATGAGGTGATATCTATGGCACAGACAATTGAGTTAGATAGTGGTTAAATACTGTAATTTTTAAAATACAAACAAATTTTAGGAGGCAAATTTAATGAAGAACAAAACATTACAGTACAAAAAAACGCTTTCGTTGTTTTTGACGATTGCAATGCTTGTTACGAGCATTTTGCCCATCAGCGTGTTTGCTGAAATCACAACTCCTACGGCGACGGCAACTGTGGCCGAAGAGGGAGAAGGAGTGGCGCAAACAAAAACCATTACGGTTTCGTTCGCGGAAGAGATCACTTTGGATGAAGGTGCAACTCTCGATACCGATATCTCCGTTGCCGATAAGACATTCGGCGCATCCACTTTGTCTGCAACGGCGCAAAGCATCGTGATCACACTTGCGGATGATGCCGATGTCGAGGTGGGCGACAGTATCACTTTTGCAAATGATAAAGTTGCCAATGCCGGAGATGAAACGGATTTCTTCAATGGCGATGTTGAAATCGGAGGATCGCTTGATTGCGCTACGATTGATTATACTAAGATCGTTCCCTCCGATGCAACAGTCACCATTGCAGGTTATACAACTCTTCCGACATCCGTCGGAACCGGTACTTTCAACTATACCGTAACCAGAGAGAACTATGTACAGGAAACGGGTTCTCTTGTTGTTGATCAGAGCGATCTTGGAACCACGGTTGATATTGATGTCACCTTGGAAAAAAACGATGCGGATTATTCCGCGTTGGATAATGCGGTAAGTAATGCCGGAGTGTATGAGGCAGAAGATTATTCCGTCAACTCTTTTGCCACTCTTACGCAGGCTTTGACCGCAGCCGGTTTAGTTGACAGAACACTCAAATTTGACGAACAATCTACGATTGACGAATGCAAAAACGCAATCGAGACTGCTGTCGCGAATTTGCTGAAAGCAAAAGAAATTACATTTACCGCCGTTGGTGTTGACGATGACAGTGATGCAAAAGACTATATGAAAGCAAACAAGATTTATCTTGTTTTCAGCGAACCTGTTGATACCGGCGTCGATATTTTGGGCGACCTTTCGATCTGTGTTGACGATTCGACAGGCTACAAAACTGCATTGGACAATTATGTCGCGGAAGGCGGCGGCGCGTGGATTGATAATACGGTTTATTGCCTTACCTTAAAAGATGACGCGGCATTGAAAAACGATGCGAAGATCAAATTTGTTGAAAATGAAGCGGTAAAGTCTGTCAGCGATTTTGTCCTCAAAACCTTTGAGACAACGATTGCCGGTAACTTGGAAGAGGCGTATGAAGAAGTCAGTGCGACTGCCATGACGGCATCCATTGTTGATAAACATCCCGAGCCTTTTATGGTTGCAGGTGATGAGATCGTTTTGGTTTTCAATGCTCCCGTGTATAGTTTCCCCGATAGTATTACGCTGGAAAACGGTTTTACCGCAAGTCTGGTTGCTGATACATACAACACGATTTATAAAGTGACTTTGAAGGCAACGGACAGCATTCAGCCCGGTAATACTATTAAATATGGTGATATCACCACAACTTTGTCCGGCTCTTTCGGTACTCCGGTCGTCCCCAAAGTAATTCGCGCTTTGATCGAGGATGTTGACGGTACCGCTAAGGCAGTAGGCGATAAAATTCATGTATTCTTCAATGCACCCACCAATAAAACGGCAGACGCTACCGAAAGCGGTTTCACCGGCACTTTGGCAGGTGCGACAGGTAAGTGGATTGACAATCAGACACTTGTGATCACTCTTACCGATGAGGCGCAGGGAACAAACAAGATTGATCTTACTTCCTTGGGCATTCGTGATTTTTATAATAAGACAGATGTGGATGCCGACGAAATTTACTTGGAAGGTTCTTTCGGCGTAGCCATTCAACCTGCTTTGCTGACGCTTACGGCAATCAGCAAAGAGGGCAAGGGCGCACCGAGTGCCGGCGATGAAATCTATCTTGCATTCAATGTCAAGATGAAAGAAGATACGCTTAACCTCAGAAAGGATTTCGTGTTTGTCAATGGTGACTACGGTACGGGAGCGACGGTTACATGGGCTTCCGCCGGAGCGGATGAATTCGGCTATTCTGAGTATGAGCATTACAGCACCATCATTATTACGCTCGGTAAAGATGCCAATGTTGTTCCGGGTACGACAAAGATCACAATTTTGAAAGATCTTTACGAAGAGTCCGGAATTTGTAAATGCCTTGCGAATCAGCTTGATAACCGTGTTGTTACGGGTACATTCGGCACATCCATTGCCCCGAATTTGATCAGTGCTTCTATTGTTAAGAGAAATGTGAAGGTTGGCGCTCAGGCAGGTGACCAGATCGTTCTTCTCTTCAATGTTCCGACAAACGGTGCGGATATTGCAAGTTTGTTATCGGTTGACGGTGCAACCTTCGGTAATAATTTTGACGGTGAGTGGATGAATAACAACACCATCTATACTATTACATTGGGCGAAAACCCGACCGTCAAAAATGACGCATCCATCAAGTTTACCAATACAGACGGCGTATTGAAAGATATCAATAATCAGAAGAAAGCCGCGACCAACACTCTGGCACTCAACGGTTCCTTTGGTGTTGAAGCAGAAGCGGTCGGTATTTCTCCTTCAAGTGTGACGGCAACGATCGTAAAGACAACGGCAGTTGCAGGAGCGCAGGAAGGCGATAAGATCGTATTTGCTTTCAATGTCGCAACGAACGGTGTTGATCTTGTGAATTACTTTACATCCAAAGGTATTTTCGGCACGGGACTCACCGGCGGATGGTCCAATGGAAATACGGTTTACACCTTGGTGTTGGGCGCAAACGCCACAGTGACAGATTCAAATGTGGTCGAGTTCAGTGTTGAAGCCGGGATTAAAGATAAGAACGGCATCAACAATGCCGTGACGCTTACGACGGGAACGATGATCGGCTCCTTCGGCGCAACGATTACGCCGGAGAGCATTGCACCTGCCGTTTTGAGCGCAACCATCGTGAAGGGAACCGGCAATACGGGCGGCACAACGCAGCAGGGTGATAAAATTGTATTTGCGTTCAATATGGCAACAAACAAGGCTGATCTGCTTGCCGATCTCGGCGGAAGCACATTGTTCGGCGCAGGTGCGGCAGGCGAGTGGAATGCCGAAGGCAATATCTATACCGTAACTTTGGGTATGAATGCTACCGTTACGGATACTACCGTTTTGTCTGTCAGCGCGGACGCTGCCTTGAAAGACAAGAAGGAATACAGTACACCTGCTATTATCAACAACATTGAACTGATCGGTTCCTTTGGCGTTGAAGTGGTTCCCGTTGCACCGCAGCCGGAACTTCTCAGAGTCGATATTGTGAAAGCATCTGCCGATATGGGCGCACAAAAGGGCGATAAGTTGAGATTTATCTTCAGCATCAGCACGAATGAAGTTGCGGATTTGATCAGCAAGATCCAGCAGACACTCGATGGAGAGGTTACTGTTGTACTCGGCGAAGGCGCAACCGGTGCATGGGTAGAAAAGAATGTCTATGAAATTACCCTCGGCGAAAGCCCGAAAATGCAGGACGGAATTAAACTTGTCATTCCCGCAAGTGCCGGCATTCAAGATGAAAAGAGCATATCGACTCCGAAAGAGTATGCGGTAAATGCCTTGAACGGTACTTTTGGTGAGAGCATTACACCGGAAATACTTGATGCGGTAGCTTATAGCAAAGACGGCATTGATTATATTGATATTGCGTTCAATGTTGCCGTGAAGCGCCATGAAGACGGCATTATGATTTTCAAAAACGACAGCGGTTTCCTGGGTACAGAACCTTCCGGAAAGTGGATCACGGATCATCTTTACAGAATCATACTCGGCGAGGACTATACGATCAAACAAGGTAGTTTGCTCCATATCGACGACGCTTACGAGATTTGTTCAAAAGACGGTTATGCAAAGATGCCCGGCGGTCAGACTGTTGAAGTCAAGGGAGTTTTGAGAAAGCCCGTTGTTGAAAAAGTTCTTGCTGTAAACGATGGGGAAAACGGCAAACTTCAGATCGTCTTTTCCTCTAAGACAAATCAAAAAGAATCGATTGATTTCTCTTCACAAAGTGCATCTCTCGGTGTCGGCGCAACGAGTAAGTGGCTCGACAGTTGTACTCTGGAGATCACACTCGGTAATAACAGAACGATTTCGGTCGGCGGCGGATACATTGTGCTCAACGGTATGGGCATTACCAACGGATTTGATAAGGAAGAAGTTGTTGGACAGTATTTCATTTCGGAAGGCGAACTTCCCAATGACACATTGGAAGTAGTTGCGGCAAGAGTCAATCAAAGGGAAGACGGTGCTTATCTGACCGTTATCTTCAATAAGCCCACCAATATGGACGGTAAGATCGAAAATATCGTATGCAATAAGAAACTCGGCACAAATGCTTCGATGACTTGGGAAACTGCAACGAAACTTGTTATCAAGTTGGGAGAAGACTCCGAATTGATAGATGGCAAGAATCTTGCAGAAGGTGCGACGGTTGCATTCAAGAATATCAAATTTGCAAATGGCCTCGGAACGGTTTCTTCCGCTTCTATTGACATTACCGGCTCTTTTGACGGTCGTGAAGCAAAAGTCGAAGACTTAAAAACTGAAGTGAAAGACGGCTATACGGCTGTAACGGTAACGCTGAATAAGCAGGATCTCGACTATAACGGTTTTGCGTATGTCACATTCGTGATCTGGAATAAGGACGGAAAACTTGTTACGGATATGAATGCAGTGCGTTTGGATATGAGCGTTGTTCAAACAACGGAACTTCAAAGTAAATTTGCAGCGCAAGAAGTCGGAAAAGTTGATGTCTATGTTACCGATACTTCTATTGAAGCCATTACACAAAGTACACCTGACTTTAATCTGCTGGCAGACACGGTTACCGCTTCTGAGATTGGAGCCAAGCAGTAAGAAAGCAACGACTAATTTGCGTGGGAACAGTCGGGCGGCAAAGCCCGCCCGACCGTTTCCCGTGCCACGATAGGAGGCCAAATTTTGAAGAGAATATTATCATACATCATGCTATTCGTCCTCGTGCTTCAGATTTTTGCAGTTAATGTAGTTGCTTTGGATTCGCCGATTTGTGTGGAGATTAAAGGTGCACAATCAGCGAGTACGGCAGACAACGAAGGCGAAGTAGAGATCAAGATCACATCAACGGCAAACAAGGATTTGCTGATCAAAATCCTGGATGTGAAAGACAACAAAGTGATTTATTTGGATGTTGTTCCGGAAGGCGAAAATAACACCGTCCCGGAGGGAACAGATACCGCCGTAAAAATCACGGATATTGTGTTGAAAAAGAAAGATATCGGATTTAATGAATACAAATTGATCGTTTCCGAATCTTCGGCGGTAAAAGAAAAGACATTTACCGTTACCAAATATGAAGGTTCTGATGGACATAGCACCGTCATCAAAGGTGATCCGCCTTCGAAGGACGAGCCCGGTTGGATAGATAAACCGAAACCCGATGATCCCACTCCGCCCGGTGATAATCCGCCACAGATTGAACCCTTGAATGAAAAAGCAATTCAGGGCGCTGCAAAGCAGGAAACTGCAAAAGAAGGTGCCGCATATATCAAAGCAACAACGGCAGGAACGGCGCCTGAGGCGATGGCATGGGAGAGCACGAGAAACACGATCGCTGTTTCCGTGGAAACCATGATGGCAAATATCGCATCCAAGAGCGTCAATATATCCAGGACGAATAATCAGCTCATTTTGCAGGAATCCTCGATCAGCATTTCGGATGCGAATAAGTATGCGGATACCGAAAAAACTCTGGACAAAGCGTTGAAAGATAACAAAATCGACCTGAACAGAACGTTGACGAAAGAGTATATCATCCACACAAATTTCAACACTTCCAAGAAGGCTGTGATTACCGTCCATAAAGGATTTGTGGATAAACTCGAAACAATGGGAATCGAAGTGCTGACGATCGACAACAGCAATTTCCGTATTTCGTATTCTATTGCGGAACTCAAAGAAATGCTCGGGGAAAAAGAATCGGCGTCATTTGAGATCGATACATCCAAGATGGCAAGTTCCGCAAAAAAACTCACCGTCAATTTTGATACGAATAAAGTCCAATCGGTCAAGATCTCTTTCCCCGGTTTGAGCGGAGATACCAAGTATATGGCGATTGTCGATGAAAACGGCAATCCGGTCGGCGGTCGTTATAACCCGGCGACCGGCGCGATTGAAGCAAAGATTTCCGAAAGCGGTGTTTACCAGGTCAAGAACAACGAAAAAGACTTTGAGGATATCAAAAATCTCAGTGAAGAAATGCAGGAATCCATTAAAATTCTTGCCGCAAAAGGTATCATTGAAGGTACCTCGGAAAAAGAATTCAGTCCTGCGGATTCCATCAGCAGAGCGGAAGTTGCCGCACTTTTGCTCAGACTTCTCTCGCAGGTTGATCCAAATGCAGACGGCGGATTTGCAGATGTCAAGAAATCGGATTGGTTCTTTGGCACGGCAGGTTCTGCCAAAGCATACGGCATGATTGTCGGTTTTGAAGATAATACCTTCCGCGGCAATGATACGATTGCAAAAGATCAAATTCTTACCATTTCTTCTCGTGTCCTGCAAAAAGAGATGAAATACATCGTTCCCACACAACCGAAAGACTGGATCACATTTGCAGATGCGTCGAGTGTTGCGGCTTGGGCGGAACAAGATATCGCATTGGCAACAATGGCGAACATTATCACCAGAACATCGGATAATACCATTCACGCAAACGAAAATATGACTCGTGGCGATGCTGCGCTGATCATTATGAGACTCTTCTATAAGATCTGGTAACAGATGATTTCCCGTTGCCCATATTACTTAAATATGGGCAACGGGAAAAGGAAACATTTACGGAATAAAATTGAAAACTGTTGTTTGTCAAACGACAAATATTTTGAATAGAGTATAAAGAAAGCGGAAGGAAGTGCAGATCATGGCAAAAATCAATTTTGTAATTGCCGATTCGGATGAACTGTTTTTGAAGCAATTGGTAAATTATCTCATCGGACACATGAATAATTTGGACATTTGTTCTTTTACAACAAAGGACAGTCTGGTCAATTACATTTCGGATCGCTCAAATAAAGTCGATATTATTGCTTTTACCGAAGATTTAATGGACCAAACTATTTCCTCGGCAAATATTCCGGCTAAGATCGTAATGGGGGATGGCTCTATTTCGATGTTGGACGAGTTTGCCAGCGTTAACAAATACCAAAAAGCAGAGAAGTTTATCAACGATATTTTGATGGTATTTGCGGAAAAAACAGGGCATATCGAAGCCGTTTCCGCAGGGGATAAGAACACAAAGATCGTCGGCTTTTTCTCTCCTGTCGGCGGATGCGGAAAAACAACACTTGCACTTTCTACGGCGTATGCTTTGGGCTTGCAGGGCAAACGGGTATTTTACCTGAATGTTGAACGGATCAATTCAACTGCCGACTTTTTGAACGATGCTTCAAACGGCAATATGTCGGATATTTATTTGACTGCAAAAACAAAAGGCGGAAATATCGGATTGAGAATTATTGCGAATAAGTATTTTGATGCAGAGCGCAATTTCTCCTACATCAATCCTTCCGAAAGTTCGTTGGAAATCAATGAATTGACCGGAAAGGAATTTAAGAATATCATCGAAAGTTTTGACAAATTGGGCGAATTCGATGTGGTGGTTTTGGATTTTGATGCGGAATTCAATAAAGATAAGGCATTTATGCTTTCTGCTGCGGATGTGGTGTTTATGCCGTTTTCTGCGGATACCATGTCCGTCAGTAAGATGAGTCTTATGATGAAAGAAATCAAAATGTACGATGAATTCGGTGAATTGGTCGAGAAGGTCAGACCTGTTTTGAATAAGTCGGACGCGAGAAGTATTTCTGTTTTGCAAAACAGCGGTTTAAGTGATATATGCAGTATTTTTGCCAATATTTCTTTTTCGCCCATTTTTGCGGATATTGAAAATGTATTTCATTCAGGAGATTCTATGGTTCAAATTCTTTCGGGAATTATCGGAAATATTTGAGGCGGTGACAGACTGTGATTGAAAACATGTCTCTCTATATTGCCGAATTGAGGGCAATCGTATCGGAACGGCTTGATTTGACAAGAGATTTGGATGATGACGAGATCAGATCTGTGATTTCGCAGGTTATCGCGGAAAAATCTCATGAAAAGTATCTGTCCTTAAATGAGAAAAAGCAGATTATGGATGGCATTTTTAACTCAATGAGAGGGCTTGATGCACTTCAACCGCTCGTTGACGATCCTTCCGTAACAGAAATCATGATCAACGGACCAGATGATATTTTTATCGAACAGAACGGGCGCTTGTTCAAGAAGGATGTTAGATTTGACAGCGAAGAGAAACTGCAAAATGTGATCCAAAATATTGTTGCCAAAGTCAACAGAACGGTCAATGAATCGACGCCTATCGTGGATGCCCGTTTGCAGGACGGTTCGCGTGTCAATGTCGTTTTGCCGCCGATCGCATTGAACGGACCGACGGTGACGATCAGAAAATTCCCCGAAAATCCCATGACCGTGGAACAATTGATCGCCTATAAGTCGATTACCCCGGAAGTGGCGGAGTTTTTAGAGAGATGCGTAAAAGCCAAGTACAATATTTTTATCAGCGGCGGTACCGGTTCCGGTAAGACGACATTTCTCAACGCAATGTCTAATTTTATCCCGCATGATGAGCGTGTTATTACAATTGAGGACTCAGCCGAACTCCAAATCAGAGGAGTTGACAACTTAGTCAGATTGGAAACGAGAAACGCCAATATGGAGGGGAAGGGCGAGATCACCATTCGTGATTTGATCAAGTCTTCTCTTCGTATGAGACCGGAAAGGATTGTGGTCGGCGAAGTGCGTGGCGCGGAAGCACTTGATATGTTGCAAGCAATGAATACCGGTCATGACGGTTCGCTTTCAACCGGTCACGCCAACTCGACCAAGGATATGCTTTCCCGTCTTGAAACAATGGTTTTGACCGGTGCGCAAATACCGCTTGAAGCGATCCGACAGCAAATTGCATCGGCGGTCGATATTATCATTCAGCTTTCGCGGTTGAGAGATAAATCCAGGAGAACTGTTGAGATCACGGAAGTTCTGGGCTTTGAAAACGGAGAGATCAAACTCAATCCGATTTATCAGTTTGTTGAAACCGGAGAAGATGCCAATCACAAGATCATCGGCTCATTGCAAAGAACGGAAAACAAAATGGTGAACACACAAAAATTTGCATCCGCCGGACTATCAACGGCAGTGTAGGGAGGGCGAACAATTTGGGAATATTTAAGAAAAAGCAAGAGCCTGAAATGGTCGAAAGGGAAGACGGGCTTATTGATTACGATGTCTATGTGATGAGCAAAGACGAAAAAATAATTAACATAATTATTGCGGCCGTTATCGTTTTTGCAATTGGATATATGTGTTATCATAATGTTATTTTATCCGTATTATTGTCATTTATTGCGCTAAAGTGGCCGAAAATGCGGGTAAAACAAAAAATAGCAAAAAGGCATAGCGAACTTGCTATTCAGTTTAAGGATATGCTCTATTCTTTATCTTCATCATTATCGGCAGGAAAATCTGTTGAAACGGGATTAAAAGAAAGTTTGCAGGATTTAAGAATTATTTATCCCGACGAGAATGCATACATTATTCAAGAATTGTCGTATATTGTACGCGGAATTGAAATGAATGAAACCGTTGAGAGTATGTTTGGACAGTTTTCTGAAAGAGCGCATAACGAGGATATCGAAAATTTTGTAGATATTTTCAGAACATGTAAAAGAACCGGTGGTGATATGGTACAAGTAATAAAAACAACATCACAGACCATTGGTGAAAAAATAGAGATCAAACAAGAAATCAACACGATGATTTCGGGCAAAAAGTTTGAGTTTAAGGCACTGATGATTATGCCAGTTTTCTTGATCCTTTTATTGTCGGTCTCATCTGCAGATTATATGGAGCCAGTTTTTACAACTGCTTTAGGACATATTGTTATGACAATTGCGATTGCTTTATTTGCGGTTGCGTATGTTGTGGGCAATAAGATTATGACGATTGAAGTTTGAGGAGTGGAAATAATAAATGATTGCAACGATAATATCAGGTATTAACTGCGCAATTTTTGTTTTGATTTTTTTGATTGCATTTTTGAAATCTAAAGGTGTATACGATGAGTATTTGGAATCGGTTGATAAAAAAGAATATGCGTTTAAGGATTTCTTTCCGATTGGATTTTGGCTTAATGAATTGAATTTGTTGCAAAAAATGACCCCTAAAAAAATATATCGTTTGATATATAAGCATCAGATGAAAATTGCCCAAAATGTTATAGAGGTGTACGGTATCAAGTATAGCGATTATTATTTGCTGCTTCACAACGCCAACAGAACTGCAATGGGTGTGACAATTGCAGCGGGTGCTTCTCTATTTGGCATAATAATCGCTTCAACTGGGGATGCAGGTACAAGTTATATGTTTGTTTTGTTGTCTCTTATAGCTTTCTTTGGTATGCCCCTCCTTGTTGACAAGGGGTTAGACGACAAAATCCAAAAAAGGAGATTATCCATCCGCATGGAGTTTCCTGAATTTGTAAATAAAATGACAATTTTGGTCAATGCCGGCATGACGATCTCAAAAGCGTGGGAGAAAATTGCAACAGACAGTAAAAAGGACACACCATTGTTTAGAGAAATGCAATATGCTCTCGCGGAAATCAGCGCAGGAAAGCCGGAGGCGGTTGCTTATGAAGAGTTTGGACGCAGATGCAAAATAAAAGAAATCATAAAATTTGTATCTGTTGTGGTTCTTAATCTGAAAAAAGGCGGAGCAGAGGTTGTTCCTGTTCTAAAATTACAAGCAATGGAATGTTGGGAAATGAGAAAGTCGGCAGCTAAGCAACTTGGTGAAGAGGCAGGAACAAAAGTTTTAATACCTATGATTATTATGTTTATCGGTATTATTTTAATCGTTGTAACTCCTGCAATACTGAGTTTTAGTTCGGGTATGTAAAATTTACATATAATTTGAGGAAAGGAGGTTAAAGTATGCTGAATTTGGTGAAGGGCTTTTTAAAAGAAGAGAGTGGCATGGGAACGGTAGAAATCGTTGTCATTATTGCCGTTCTGGTATCAATTGCATTGATTTTCAGAAATGCAATTACCACTTGGGTCCGAAATACCATTGGCAAGATTTTTGAGGACGCCAATACAGACATTGAAACAGAATAATAAAAAGGTTGATTATATGACAGAGAGTAAAACCGCTCTCTGTCATATAATCAAGGTTGGTGGTGTATGAAAAGAATTATATTTTTTTTAATTGTTGCATTTGCATTGTCAACAAATTGCAATATTTATGCAGAAAATGGATTTGAAAATAATACTCTTGCTGATAGTGAAATAGAAGCAGAAGTTGACATAGATGAAGACGATGTTTTTGGCGATATTGATACTATACTCGATCCGGATAATCATGAATTAGAAGTGAAAGTGTCAAAGATTCTTGAAAATCATTTGTTTCATCCAATAGTGCGCTTTTTTAAAAATCTGATTGAAAGAATAACGAGATTGATTAATCGGATATTTGAGTTTGCAACAAGAGTAGCAGTAATTGAGGTGAAATAGGTGCGTTTTTTAGAAAATGAAAAAGGCGAATTTACAGTAGAAGCTACAATAGTTTTTACAATATCATTTATGACGATTATTTTGATGCTGTATATTGGCGTCGTAATGTATCAGCATGTTCATTTGCAGAGTGCAACGGATAGAATTGCATCTCGCGGAGCAATGATGTATGCAACAAGAACTACAGATATGGAAACAGCAAAGAAGAGTGAAGACGATTTCCTGAATTGTGATCCATATCGGTACTTTTTCCCGGATAGAGTATATAAAGAATCTGCAAAAGAGGCGATAAGTGGTGCATTAAAGTCAGCACTTGGTTCCGGTAATATCATATCAAGTACCGATGCGGATACTCCAAGTGTTCAAATTGATTTAGGACTATTTACAAAAAAAGTTGTAGTAAATGCGGAGAGGCAGTTTAATGTGCCTTTTGTCGGAGTGTTTGACATTGATAATTCAATGTTTAATTTGAATTTAACATCGACTGCATACATTTTGGATATGCCGGAAAATATAAGAAACATTGATTATGCGTGTGATTTGCTCAACAGGCTTGAATTTGTGGGAAAAGCAAAAACAGTATTATCAAATGCAAGTGAAAAGATTAAAGAATTTAATGCAAAACTTAATATAAAATGAGTATAAGAGGTGAGGGAAATGCGCTTTTTTGAAAAAACAAAAGGTGTTATCAGCGTTTTTTTGATTATTATTATGCTTCCTTTATTTTCCTCTGCTGTATTAATGGTAGATGGTGCAAGATACCAGTCTGCCAAAACAATAGTACAAGAAGCCGGAGATTTAGCGGCATATAGCACGATATCTAATTATGACATCGAATTAAAAGATGAATACGGACTGTTTGCCATAAACGATAAGGATGTACAAAAAACATTCAAAAAGTATTTCGAAAAAAATCTTGGCGTTCATGATCAAAAGAACAAGTCGTATGTTCAGATGGTTAATCGTTTTTTGACAAATGCTTTATATAACAATAGCGAATACAATGATGCAAATTATTTTAATTTGTATAATTTTAAAGTTGTAGATGCAAATGTTACACCGTTATTCAATTTGGCAAATCCAAAGGTTTTGCAGAATCAAGTAGTGGAATATACGAAATTTCGTGGCTTGGAAACTTTGATTGAAAGATTTGAAATTCTTGATTTCAAAAAGATGTCTCAACAAGAGGAAGAAAACAAAAAAGTTGCAGCAAAAATTGCCGATATGTCAGAGTTGGATAGCATGTATAGTTTTATTGATTCAGATGTTGATCAACTTGTCAAGGATGTTGCTAACT
>JAZUIU010000027.1:0-5751 GCA_045642405.1 Oscillospiraceae bacterium | reverse complement strand
CAATAATACTCATACATTTTAGAGTATAATATATTTCACCTTTCTTGTCAATATTGGCATAGCGTTTTTCATGATAAGGGAACATTTTAAATGAAATACTGACCGCACAATTTCAACTTTGCCTCTGCAATCCCCCTGATGTCCGCTTTGCAAGAGAGGCTTTTTACGGATTCCCACGGCGGCAAAGCCGCCTCGGAATGACGCTTATTTTGCAATCGCCCATTCCCGTATAATCTTTCCTTTACACAAGGTGCCTGATAGGTACAACTCAAAAAGCACGGTTGTCATTTGACAACCGTGCTTTTTCTCCCAACATTTCTTATTCATTGCTCCACCACGCCGGCGGCAATCAGTTTTTCGATGATGGCTTTCACATCCGAAAGCGCCTGCTCCAAACCAATTCCGTATTCCTCTGTAAGTTCTGCGGCAATACCGCATTCATCCAAGCCTTTTTCAATACCGTCATAAATGAGGGCGGCAGTCTCGTTGAGTGTGATCACATGGTGGGATTTTTCGCTTTCCTCCCCCACCGGTACGACCACAAAGGTATCGCCGATGGCATTTGTTTTGATAAAATTCTTCTTGATTTTCATCGTCATTTCCCCTTATACTTTCTTCCCGTCAGTGCCGAAAAAGACGCTTCGACCGCGTTTTCGGAACGGTTGCAGGAAAACGCATAGCACGGCACGGCGGATAAAGTGCGCAGTATTGCAACGGTTTTCAACATTGCCGTTTCCGTTTTCGGCTGATAGATCTGTCCGAGTAAATGGGTAAACGCCGCATCCTGTGTCATCGCAGAGATGTTATTTTCCGTACCTTGCGACAAAAAGCATATCCCTGCCAAAGGAGCGGATGCGTTGCGCTGCCAGCCCTCTTTCCCGGCGTACGGCGTACCGCTGACGGTAACACCGGACGGTGTTGCATGCAAAATAGGCTTATCGCCGTTGATGATCTTCACGGCATCGCCCAGATATTGCCGCCACAAACGAATGTGGGTGCTTTTACCGACTCCGCTGACACCGGTGAACAAGTACGCTTTTCCGTTGTATTCCACTGCGGCGCCATGAAATACAGCGCGGTCATAAAGAGGAATCCTTTCCGCGATTTCACGGTAAAGCTGCAATGCTTCCGCATATTCCTCCGTGACATCTTTCTGTTCCGCCGCCTGCCGCTTGACATCCGCCTCGTCAGCACGAACGGTAAAGCAAGGCGGAGCATCCGAGAGATAATCCCGACAAAAGCCGCGCATAAACGCATATCGGCTCTCGATACCGATGTCCAAATCGGAAAACCTGACCGTAAAACAAGTATTCATCCCAAAAGACTGACTTCGGGCAGCATATAGTCCGAATGCAAAGAGCCGTTTGCTTTTTCATCCGCAGGTTTGCTTTGCGCATCGCCCTCATCTGACTTTTCCTGCTTTTGAGCGGTTGACTCTTCCGTCTGCTCTTTTGCCGTCTCCGCCCTTTGCAAATCCGCCGTCTGCCCCTTGCGGCAAGCGGACAGCGAGAGCAATATCACGGTCAAAAACAAAGCTATTATTATCCTTGAAATCTTCTTCATCGGCATTTCCTCATCGCAAATAAGCATTTACAGATCATAGTGATCCTTCGCTTTTATTCCTCGCGCAATTCTCTTTTGAGTTTATATGCGTTGAACCGGGACTCATAGGCGGCAATCATCAATACAAGCGCGGCAAGCCCCGTATGCCAACTGATGGCTTCCAGAATGCCGGCAAAGTTACCCTCAAAAACAACGCATTGAAAACACATGGAAACGATGCTGATAACCGCAATGGTGATAACCAACAGTTGATTGAGAAATACATTTACCGAACGGCTGTGGTGATCGCCGTTGATGACGAAATGATTGACAAACAGCGCGGCAAAAAGCAGCATCGTTGCAATGCTCATATAGATATATCCGCGTCCCCAGAAGTTATTGTAAACGGTAAAAACCTCACGGTCAAAAATGATGTTGGCAACTACATAGTTGACCTCATCATAAAGATACCACATCAAAATGGCACCAAGCAGCCCTTTCTGCACATTTTTACTGTGCTTGCGGTAGGCAACAAACAGTGCGGCAACGCACAGGAAGAAAACGAGGTCAACAATAAACAGAGAAAAAAGCCCGCAGAGCAACTTTGCGACAAGATTGACCGCGTAAAGCAACAGTGTCACCGCGACCGATCCTGTGAGAAAACCTTCGCAGGCAAAAACCGCCGAAAATTTGTCAATTATCTTTTGCATAATAAATTCTCCTTTTTGCACTAATTCAAACTTACTTTTATTATAGCACAAATCTGCCATTTTGCAAGACAATTATAGGCAAAAGGAAAACGGTCATTGAAATGCTCGAAAATCCCCGATTTACCCCTGATATGCAAAGAAAAAATTCATCGAAAAAGCCTACCGCTTTTTCGATGAACTCTTTGTGAAGGTCATCTTTTTTTATATAAAATCAGCTCCGGATCTGTTCCGTCCCGCCCATAGGTGCAGACCATAATAAAATCCATATTTGCAAGGACGCCGAAACAGCGATCTTCGCCGAATTCGCTTTCGAGCTGATTGCCCAAATAGGTCGTCTGATCGTTCAGGAACTTCACACAGGTGCCGTTCGGAAGCCGGTATTCAAGATTCACATACGCACCGACAAGTGCATTCAGCTTTTCCAGTTTTGGCATACCCTCAATATCAAGCGCGTTGATTTCGTCGATCAGCTTTGCCTTGAATTTTTCGAATTCCCCGTGATCGCTGAGTTCTTCGTAGTGCTTCCAGTAATCGAGTTTCGGCAGCGTTGCTCTCATATAAGAACGCGCCTGCTCCTCAGAAAAGCCGTCTGCTGCCATGTGCTTTACGCACACATCAATCAGGTCATCCATATTGCTGTAAGTATAAGTACCGTCGGCGTAACACCATTTACAGTAGTCCTCGTTCAGCGTCCCGTCGCTGTTATGGCTGATGATCGCGTCCTCCAGCGGCATACCGCAGCATTGGCAGATCAGCGGATGCGGGGAGCCGAGCAGTGTGTTGATGGACACATTGAAGAATTTTGACAGAAGCTTTAATGTTTCGGAATTCGGTACCGTTTCGCCCTTTTCCCAGCGGGACACCGCCTGACGGGTCACAAATACTTTTTCCGCCAATTCATCCTGTGTCAGCTTATGCTTTGTGCGAAGCTCATATAAAACATCTTTTGTTTCCACAAGAACACCTCCTGCCCTCTTTTATAACAGTATAGCATACATTTTCGGAAATTGCACGCAACCCGTGGTTGCGTATGTACCCTTGTTTTTCGATTTTATCATGAAATATTGAAAAGCCAACAAAAAAAACAACTTCTGCCTCGGGAGACAAAAGTTGTTTTTTGTGATAAAAGCACGGCCAAACGGTGCGCAAATTCAGAGCCTCTTCACGGTTTGATACAGGACTATATAATCCTATTTGATACGCTTGGATATGTATTCCAGAACAAAATCATAATCTTCCGGCTCTACATAGATTTGGTTATGATTCAAAAGGCCATCCAACTTGATCGCATGAAATACTCTCAAAGAACGCATGCGTTTCACTTTGCTGAACTCCGTTGTCAGTTCGTTTTTCGTTGCGGCAAGAAGTCCCGCGCCCGATACGCCGGGCTTTCCGGCTGCCACTCCGAGCATCGCCGCCAACAAGCCAAACGACTTTGCCTTTTTATACTGCTTTTCCATCTGAATGTGGCGAATTCCCGTTTCATTCATCTCATAAGTATAGTCGCCTTCTTGTGCCGCGCTGACCGCCACGGTCAGTACCATTGCGCAAAGCAACAGCATCAGTGGCAAGAACCCATGGTTTTTCTTTGTTCCTGCATTGTTTTTCTTCTTTTCTTTTATGCCGTGCCGGGGTAAAACGCATTCAATGACCCGTCATTTTTTCAAGTCCGTTATAAGCGGAACTCTGTCTTTATTCTGTCATATCAATAATTTGTAGATCCGGTGCCGGCTTGTACTTTTTTGCATTAAAGCAAGCATTTATTTTTTTTGACTTTTCCAAATAAACAAGATAGGCAGTATCATTAGGGGCAGCGAAAAAATAGTTCAGCTCAATTTTATCTCCGTTAGCAAATTCATAGATATGGGTCACTCTGCCTGTATCGAAGCCGTCATCGGTTTCCTGAATTTCTCTATGTTCTACGCATTTGGTTTTGATAATTTTGTAGTTTCCCTGCAATGCATTTTTCTTGTTCATCCTGTTTCTTCTGATATTCCTTATTCCAAAATACAAGCAAACAATACCGCCGGCAAGGAATAACACACCAACAATTCCGCCCCCAGTCAATCCCATCATTCCGATTCCAATGAAGGGAAGCCCTGATATCAATAATGCGATTCCGCCCGTTTTCTTCTTTCTGCCAGTGTCCGCTACCATTTTTTCAATCATTTGCTTTGTAAAAACCGGGCGATCGTTCTCTTGTTGCATAATAAATTCTTCGGCTTTTTCATTATTGGCTTCGCCCGCCTTGTTTTTTTCGATCAATATTCTTTCAAGTAGTTCATCTGTCAATAATACAACAATCGGATTTTGTGCTGATAAATATGATTCCAGCAAGAAACCGGGGTCTTGTATTATTTTATCAACGAAGTCCCCATTAATAAGCATTCCGCACTGTTTTCCCGAATAACTCTGATAATGAAAAATCATATATTCATCATCTGGTAGTTTACATATAGACAACTGATTGTTATGAAATATCTCCGTCATTACGCCGGTTTCGAAAAACGGTTTGGTTTCTTTTTCAAAAATATCGCGTTTCTGCCCCAAATAGGGATTAAACTTTTCAGACAGTATGGAAGGGTTATGGCACACATTGCCGTATTCTCTCGGAGTAATTTTTTCAACATCCAATAACCCCAAATTCAAAAAGTCAAGAGAAACCCTTGTATTGCGTCGAGTGTTGGACATCGTCATATTTTTTACTATTACATACCGGGTTTTATAAGGAAAATAAAAAAACGGGCTAAACAAACACACCAAAGAAAGGGGGAACATGCTAGTCATAAAACTTTTTTCTTTGAAAACAACACATGTTGCCTTTTCATCGCTACTGAGCGGCAGACTCAATGAGTTTACATAATAACATTTTTGACTATCGAATAATGAGACAACGGTCCCCATTCCGAAAAAGACCATTAAAACACCTACTGCAAGTAGACCCGGAACACACATTACTAACAAAATACCAGCTGCTAAAATAACAGCACCAAACAAAAATCTTTTCCACACAGAGGAGAGAAAATCACTGATCCATTCCCCAAATGTTTTACTTTCTTTTTTCATATTTTCACCTCTATTTTTTTGCATCCGAATCGCCGGAGCGCAACAATACAATATTTATTGTAATAGCAATAAATATTGTATTGTTGTATTCTATCACAGTATTTTCAAAATTTCAATATCAAATCGCTCTTTATTTCCCGAAAGTTTCTGCGTCCCCCGTCCCGTAGGGGCGAACTGCGTTCGCCCGCTTGCAAAAATTCGCACTCCGTCAACGGGCGAACACAGTTCGCCCCTACGCAAAAGCATAAATCTTTTCCCCGTAGGGGACGATGTTGAATGTTTTTTGCGCGGGGAGGCGGGAGGAGCAAGCCCCTCCCCTACGGGAAATAAACGCACAATGTATGAAAAACCTTCGTCATTCCGAGGCAACGAAGTTGCCGTGGGAATCCGCGTCCCCTTTTGCATCCCTTTACCGAGGCGGAATAATGAATGA